>JAUNJN010000005.1 GCA_030533235.1 Eubacteriales bacterium
AGTACTCAACCGCTTTTTGTATATAGAAAGGTCTCACATCAATTGTAACGCTACACAAAGTAAAATGGATAAAAAAAGCTGTGCATTGTATGCTTCGTTGTGCTATAATATCATGGAGTTATTGTTTTATGATACGCAGTCGACGAAAGGGGAATGTAAAACTATGGATTTACAGTTGAAAACAGCATCATTTGGTGGTTACGATAAGAAAGCGGTTGAGGCATATATTGAAGAGATGCAGGAGAACCATGACAAAGAGATTTCCGAGTTGAAGGAAAACATCGGCAAACTCAGTGAAACAGTGAAGAATCTTCATACAATGCGCGAAGTAAATATGAATGAATCCACCAGCACGATTGATGGTTTAAAGAAGGCAAATGATGAGCTGAAGCTTGAGGTTGTTCAGCTTCGCGAAAAATTAGAGGTATATCAGCAGAGAGAGGAAGAGTCTGCAAGTCGGTACGAGTCTATCTCAAGAACCTTGCTTGAGGCAAGAGAAAGTGCAGATTCCTTGGCACGTCAGACAGAGGCGGAATGCCGTCAGAAGCAGATTGCTGCTGAGGCATATTGCGAGCAGTTAAATGCACAGACACAGGCTGAGTGTAATGCACTGAAGGAGACAACCTATGCGGAGTGTGAAGAATTAAAGCGTGTCACAAAAGAGGAAACGGACACATTGAAAGAAAATACAGAATATGATTGCAGAACCTTAAGTACGCAGACAGAAACTGATTGCGAAGAGCTTCTTACAAATACTACAGCTGAATGTGAAGAGATGCGTGCCAATGCGATTGCCGAGTGTGAGGAAATGCGCAATCAGACCCGACTTGAGACCTATAACACAAGAATGGCGGTTAAACGTGAGTGTGAGAGCGTAAGTGATTTTATGTCACAACTTATGTCTTCGGTTGATAATGTTGTTCGTGCGTGTGATGAAGCAAAGAAAACAGCAGATCAGGCATTCCCTGATTTGGCTAATCAGTAATAATTCGCATAATTGTCGCACCGAGTGAACCTTCCCGGTTACCGGTGCGGCTATTTGTTTACAGTAATATGTGAGGAAGCAATATGGAACAAATGCAAAACAAACAGTGGCCGAAAATAAAATATACAGAGTATGAGGGCGATAATGCTGCCGTGTTTCAGACAGACAGCTATGCCGTTAAAACGATGAAGGGTTTCGCGAAGCTATCGAAATTGTATTCCTGCGTTGTTGATCCGAACGGAAAGCTGATTGGGACTCCGGTTGGACCGGCGACCAATTTGGGGGCATTTTATGATTTGTTTGAAACACCTATATACAAGCAATACTATATGCGGATCAAGGAGGTTGTTCTTGAGCGCTGCAGCCCGAAGCTTTTTGTACCAAATGAGGGACCTGTCGGAGCTTTTTCCGTTGCACCGATAGCGATTAAGGATAAGCTCTTAGGTTTTTGGGTACTTGCTTCCTATACGGAGGAGGAAACGAAGCAGCTGAAGCTGGTTTTGGATGACCATTGGGATGTTGCATACGCAGTATCAGATGTTATCTATAAAAACCGTGTAATTGAAGCAGAGATGGAAAAAGCGCGGAGTGCCGGTCAGAGACTGGAGGATGAGCTTATTCGCACGGGTATTGTCAACAAGGCTTGGAACAGGTTGAATCAAGGACACGGGAGAAATATTGACGAGGTGTTAACAAAGCTGCTTGCGGAAGTCGGGCAATATTTGGGTCTGCCACAGGTATATTTATATGCCAAACCAAACTACGGTGCAAGAGATTATGATCTGAGGGTGCATTGGGTGGCGGATGAGACGCGATTACAGTCCGGAGGGATACAGGAAAATACCGAACAGCACGATGTTGTAAGTACACATATTTTAGAGGATATGTTTATGCTGGAACAGTCTCCTGCTGTGCAGACGTATCCCATATTGATTAATGATACCCTGTATGGCAAATTATATTACGTGGCGGATGATACAAAGATTTGGGCACAGAAGGATTTGGCATTTGCAAGAACCATCAGCGTGCTTGTGCAAAGCATGATTGAGTTTGCGGAAGGTGATGATATCCTTCGACGAGTGAATAATCATTTGATAGAGACATACAATAACTTTAATGTGGGTATATTTATCAGAGATGCGGTATCCGGAGAAGTTTTATTTTCGAATGCAGCAATGAATGAGATGCTGGGACAGGATTTTACCGGTGGCGACAGCAGAGAGATATTGACTGATTTGAGAGACCGATTTGACAATATCGGCGGCATGCGCAAGCCGTTTATCACAAAGGAACGTGTTGTCAGCTGGCGTAGCTATATTCAGCGATTTGATTCCATTATGGATATTACCGAGATACAGATGGAATGGCTGAAGGGAGAACAGGCATCCCTGATTATTTTAAGAAAAGCTAATGATTTATAAGAAATTGACGATATATTAAGTAGCGGAAAGGAGATACCATGGCAAGTTCAGATATAGGAATTGATTTGGGAACAGCCAGTATTTTGGTTTATGTAAAGGGCAAGGGAGTTGTACTTAAGGAACCGTCGGTTGTGGCGTATGACAGAGATACCGATCAGATAAAGGCAATCGGTGAGGAGGCGCGGTTGATGCTCGGAAGAACGCCGGGGAATATTGTGGCGATTCGTCCGCTTCGACATGGTGTTATTTCTGATTACAAGATAACAGAGAAGATGCTTAAGTATTTTATTCAAAAAGCAGTCGGAAAAAGCTTTTTCGGAAGACGACCGCGTATTAGTGTTTGTGTACCTTCGGGCGTTACCGAGGTTGAGAAGAAGGCGGTTGAGGATGCAACCTATCAGGCAGGCGCAAGAGATGTTTTTATCATCGAAGAGCCGGTTGCGGCTGCAATTGGTGCCGGAATCGATATTTCCAGACCTTGCGGCAACATGATTGTGGACATCGGAGGAGGTACTGCAGATATCGCAGTGATTTCGCTTGATGGAGTTGTCGTTTCCACTTCGATTAAGACAGCCGGTGATGATTTTGATGATGCGATTGTCCGTTTTATGCGGAGACGTCATAATCTTTTGATTGGTGAACGTACTGCAGAAGAAATCAAGATTAATATCGGTACATGCTATAAAAGACCTGAAAATATAACCATGGATGTTCGTGGACGTAATCTGGTAACCGGTCTGCCAAAGACGGTTATGATTTCCTCGGATGAAACTGAGGAGGCACTTCGTGAGGTAACGGCGCAGATTGTTGATGCGGTGCATGCAGTTTTGGAGAAAACTCCACCGGAGCTTGCAGCTGATATTGCGGACAGAGGCATCGTGCTTACCGGAGGCGGCGCTTTGTTACACGGACTTGAGGATTTGATTGAGGAAAATACAGGTATTACGACGATAACCGCTGAGGAGCCGCTGACTGCAGTGGCAATAGGAACCGGAAAATATATTGAGTTTCTCAGTGAAAAGAGAATGTCTCAATAGCAAGCAGTAGGATGAAGGAGTGTTTTGATGGTAAAAGCATTGTATACAGCCTGGACCGGTCTTCGCAACGAAGAACGCCGCATGGATGTAGTTACCAACAATATGGCGAATGCAAACACAACGGGATATAAAAAAATTGATGTCACATCACAATCGTTTGACAGTCAGCTCGCAGTGAAGATTAATGATTTGACAGAAGGCACCGATGTGATTCGCGGTCTTGGCGGTGTTAATCCCGGCGTAAAGATTGGGGAGACATATTTTGATATGACTCAGGGTAATTTCAGACAGACGAGCGACTTGTACAATTTCGCTTTGTCAGGAAAGGGATTTTTTACCATCAGCACAACAGATAAGAGCGGTGCGGAACACATCAGATATACGCGAGATGGTGATTTCACTGTTACTAAGGATGGTTTTCTTGTGACCAAGGATGGAGACTTTGTGCTGGGAAGTGACGGGAATCGTATTCAGATTCCAAATGCCGGAACAATTGAAATTTCTGTAAATGAGCTTGGAGAAATCTATAGCGGGAATAACTACGTGGCAACACTTGGAATTCGTGATTTTGAGAACTATGAGTATTTATCAAGCTACGGTGAAAACATGTATGAACCGGTCGAGGGTGCACGGATGATTGAAGCCGATGCCACGGTTACTCAAGGATACTTAGAGATGTCGAATGTCAATATGGTAACGGAGATGGTCGATATGATTGCTGTTACCAGAGCATATGAGACAAATCAGAAGATGATCCAGACAGTGGATAAGGTGCTTGACAAAACGGTCAATAACATCGGTAATGTTTAGTTTTTGCACGGACAGATAGGAGGATGACGGTATGATGCGTTCTTTATGGACGGCTGCTTCCGGTATGAGAGCACAGCAGTCGAATGTTGATACAATTGCAAATAATCTTTCCAATGTAAATACAATCGGATACAAAACACAGCAGGCGAGCTTCAAATCTCTGCTGTATCAGAACCTACAGTCGCAGTCCACCAACAATGCAGGCGAGCTAAAGCCGGTTGCGGCAGAGGTCGGGCTCGGTACTCGTATTGCAGCAATTACAAGCGATTTTGAGCAGGGGAGATTGACACCGACGACTGATCCGTTTTCGATGGCGATTGACGGAAAGGGTTTTTTCCAGGTCCGTTTGCCGGATGGCGATATTCGTTACACAAGAGACGGCAGCTTTATTGTTTCCCCTACGGAAAACGGACAGCTGCTTTGTACGACGGATGGATATCCGGTTTTGGATGCACAGGGTAATAATATTTATTTGCCTAAAAATAAAAACGCAACGGATGTGGTTATTAATCCGGATGGAACGATTGGATTTCCGGATTCGGCAGGTCATTTTGAGGCGGTAACCAATAATGGGGTTGCAGTAAAAATCGGCTTGGTTCAGTTTAATAACCCTGCAGGACTTGCAAAAGAAGGCGGAAACAACTTCTCGGCGACCGTTGCATCAGGTGACCCTATTTTGGAGGGAACGACGGATGCAATCACGCCAAGTAAGATTCAGCAAAAGTACATCGAAGCATCCAATGTCGATGTTGCAAATGAAATGGTAAATTTAATCGTTGCGCAGCGTGCTTATGAGATGAATTCCAAGGCAATTCAGGCATCCGATGAAATGATGCAGCAGGCAAACAATCTTCGATAAAGAAACAGATACGTAAAAGCCATAAAATTCGTATATGGCGGAGGTGGATAGTATGGATATGATCGGAGCAACCGGAAGCACAGACTATGCTTCAATCATCAGTCAATCTGCTCATGCGGGTAATTTAGAGCGTGCGCTTAATCAAAAACTTACAACGGATGATGAGATGATGGAGGCATGTAAGGAGTTTGAAGCATACATGCTGGAGCAGATATATAAAGGAATGGAAAAAACCATTATACGTGCGGATGAAGAGGAAAACGATTACGAGCAGTATTTTGGAGATCTTCGTACACAGGAGCTTGCTAAGCAGGCGACGGAGCAGGGCGGAATCGGACTTGCAAAAGAGTTGTACGAAGCAATGAAACGAAATTATGGTATTTAGAGTGAGTGAGCATGACAAGAGAAGGCTACATAGAACGAGTAATTTATACCAATGAGGACAATGGATACGCCGTTTTTTCCGTCGAAGGAGAAGACGGCGAAGAAATATTTGTCGGCACATTGTATGGCGTCGGTGAAGGACTTTACATTGTTGCCGAGGGTGACTACGTACATCACCCACAGTATGACATTCAATTCAAATTCACATCCTGTGAAATTCAGATGCCGGAGGATGTCGTCGGAATCGAACGATATTTATCATCAGGCATTATCAAGGGCATTGGCGAAGTTCGCGCGAAGCAAATCGTCAAAAAATTCAAGGCCGATACGCTACGTATAATTGAAGAGGAACCGGAACGACTGGCCGAAATCAAAGGCATTTCCGAACGTCAGGCGCGCGCAATTGGTGTGTCTTACGCGGAAAAGCAGGAGTTTCGGGAGGTTGTGATTTTTCTGTCACAATACGGAATTTCCGTAAATCTGGCAATTAAGATTTACAATGAATACGGAGACCGGGTATACGAGATTATCCGGGGAAACCCATACAAGCTTGCAGAGGATATTACCGGTGTTGGATTTAAGATGGCGGATGCTATTGCGAGAAGGATGGGAATAGAGGCTAATTCAGAGTTTCGACTCCGTTCAGCTCTAATCTATGCATTGAACCTGGCTACGCAGGAGGGGCACATGTATCTTCCGAAACAGGAGCTGATTCATAGGGCCGTTTTGCTTACAAGGGAAACCGTAAATGATATGTATGGTGATGCAAGTGTGTTTGGATATGCGGAGTATTCGAGTGCGGACAGTGCCAATTCTGTATATGAGGATACCGTAAATACAATGGAAGAGCAGCTCCTTGCACTTGCAATTGACAGTCAGGTCATCATCAAAACAATTGGTGATATGCCGGTTGTATATAGTAGTCCGAATTATTATGTGGAGCTTCATACGGCACGCATGCTGATGGATTTGCAGCTTCGGTATGAAATGCCGGAGGATGCCATTAAAGAGGAACTCCTTCATATCGAACAAGAGACCGGGATTATGTTAGACGATACACAAAGGCGGGCGGTTAAATCGGCGATTACCGCAGGCGTCGCAGTTGTGACCGGAGGCCCCGGAACAGGAAAAACAACGATCATCAATGCGATTATCAAGTATTTCTCCGCGCAAGGGATGGAGATGAAGCTTTGTGCACCGACAGGACGTGCTGCAAAGCGCATGACGGAATCGACGGGATGGCCTGCGGAGACGATTCACAGATTATTGGAATTTAACGGACTGCCGTCACAGGATGTTTCTGATGGAAAAAGCGGACTGCGGTTTGCGCGAAATGCGTCAAATCCATTAGAATGCGATGCGATTATTGTTGATGAGATGTCCATGGTAGACAGTTTCATTTTCTATGCGCTGTTGCAGGCAGTTACGTATGGAACGAGACTTATTCTGGTAGGCGACGAGCATCAGCTTCCTTCGGTTGGCGCAGGAAACGTATTAAAGGATATTATTTTATCGGATTGTTTTCCGGTAACGACGCTGAATAAGATTTATCGTCAGGAAGACGGCAGTGATATCGTGTATAATGCCCACCGTATGAACCGCGGTGAACATTTGGAAATCACAAATAAAAGTAATGACTTTTTCTATATTCCGCGAAATGGGGTTGCGGCAACCATTCAAGAGGTACAGGAGCTTGTTTCAAACAATTTGCCGAAATACCTTAACATTAGTCCGCTTGATATACAGGTACTTACTCCGATGCGTAAATATGATGTCGGTGTTGAAAATATGAATTTAAAGTTACAGGAATTGCTTAATCCGCCGTGCCGGGAAAAGGCAGAGAGAAAAGTAGGCGATGTTACGTTTCGCGAGGGCGATAAGGTAATGCAGGTCAAGAATAATTATAAGCAGGAATGGAAGGTTTATGCGACCCGTGAGAATACAACATCCAACTACCAATATGTTTTGGATGAGGGTGTCGGCGTGTTTAACGGAGATGTGGGAACCATTGTCGAATTGAGTGATTTTGATGAGGAAGCTACCATTTTGTTTGATGACGGCAGATGCGCCGTTTACTCTTATAGTGATTTGGATGAATTGGAGCATGCGTTTGCAATTACAATACATAAATCCCAGGGAAGTGAATATCCTGCGGTTGTCATACCACTTCTTGGCGGAACACGTAAGCTTTTGAATCGAAATTTGTTATACACGGCAGTAACAAGGGCAAAACGTATGGTAGTGATTGTGGGAAATCTTAATCTGGTCAACCAGATGATTGACAATACAGAGGAACAGAAACGATACACCTCTCTGGCACTACGCATGCAGGAAATGACAGATGTGGGGGAGGTACATGCAAAGATTTAACGATAGCGTCAGTCGCAAAGCAAATAAGGTGGCGGACTTGATTTTTCCGCCGAGGTGCCCGTTGTGTGAGGAGCTACTTGTGGGACAGGGACGTGTGTGTGAGACTTGTCGAATGAAGATATCCTATGTGCAAGAACCGTCCTGCTTTCGGTGCGGGAAGGAAATAATGGATGAGGAAGCCGAGCTTTGTGAGGTTTGCACAGGGAGAGATTTCAATTATATTCGCGGATTTCCTGCGATTAATTACGTGGAACCGATGAGGGAAAGCGTAGCGAGGTTTAAATATCATAACTGTCGGACATACGCACAGTTTTATGCGGATGAGATTGTTCGTGCAAAGGGAAAACAGATTCTCGCTGTTGCACCGGAGCTTCTAATTCCGGTTCCCGTGCATAAAAAACGTTTCAGGAAGCGCGGATATAATCAGGCTGGGTTGCTTGCCGAGGCGTTGGGAAAACGTCTTAATATTCCGGTTGATACGGAGCTTCTTGTGCGTGGCAGTAACACGCTGCCGCAAAAGACACTCGGAGCATCGGGCAGACAGGCAAATTTAAATAAGGCTTTTCAACCGGGAAAAAACAATGTAAAATATAAAAGAGTTATGTTGGTGGATGATATTTATACGACCGGTGCTACGATTGAGGCGTGTGCAGGTGTGCTACGCAAAATGGGCTGTGAGGAAGTCTATTACACAAGTGTATGTATCGGGAAACAGGTAGGATGAATATGCATGGCGTGAGAGTACGACATGATACGATACAGGAGGAGATGGCATTATGGAACTTATGAATTGCAGAAACTGTAAGCTGCTGTTTAACTATATAACCGGGGAATATTTATGTCCGGTTTGCAAGCAGATGCTTGAGGACAAATTCGAAGAGGTAAGACGATATATTGAGGACAATCCGGGAAAAAACATAAAAGAGGTTTCTGATAATTGTGATGTAACCGTCAAGCAATTAAAAAAATGGGTGCGTGAATCAAGACTTGTATTTAGTGATGATTCGTTGGTTGGTCTTGAATGTGAACGATGCGGACGGATGATTCACAGTGGCAGATTTTGCAATAAATGTGCCGGAAGTCTTGCAGATTCCATGACAGCTGCATACAAAAAGGATGAAGCATACAAAGAAAAGCTGAATAATGTTGCAAAGATGCGTTTTTTAGAGTGATTCACTCTAAAAACGCATCTTTTTTTATTTTTGCTATTATGTTATGAAAAAAACATCCGATAAACTAATTGAGAAAATAATTTTTCAAGGAGGGATAGGTATGCGAATTGGTACGTATAACATGATCAATCAGATCTACGGCTCAAGTAACACAAAGAAATCAAAAACCGCAAACAGTACCGGATTTGCAAGCTTCAAGGATGAGGTTTCCTTCTCAAGTGCAGGAAAGGATATGCAGGTTGCAAAGAATGCGCTTGCGCAAATACCGGATGTACGTGAGGAAAAGATTTCCGATGTGAAATCTAAAATCAATGACGGAACTTATGAAGTAAGCAGTGCAGATCTTGCAAAAAAGCTCATGGAGCAGTTTGCAATCAAGAAATAAGAAAGGTACGTTTATCCTATGGCAAGCTTAATTGAAAACTTAATTGCAGGATTAAATGAAGAGTATGCAGTGTATGAGGAGCTTTTAACCGTATCTATGGCAAAGACATCTGCAATTGTTGCAAATGATTTGGACCGTCTTCGTGAGGCGACAGATCGGGAGCAGCTGTTTGTGGATACGCTTACAGGGATGGAAAATACACGCAGACAGACGATGGAGAATATCGCATCGGTATTAAATCGCAAGAATGAGGAGCTTAAGGTGGCGGATATTGTTGAATTTTTGTCCGGACAACCGGAGTTTTGCGAACCGCTTGCACAGGTTAACGAAAAGCTTGCAAAGATTGCGCGTAAACTAAAGGAAGTCAATGCACACAATCAAAATCTCATTCAGGAATCACTCGAAATGATAACGTACAACATTAATCTGTTACAGAATTTAAATCGTGCCCCGGAAACAGCCGAATATTCAAAGGCTATGTTTAAGGGTGCGACACGCGGAAATGGTGGATTTGATACGAGGAACTAGGAAGGTGAGCGTATGGCAGGAACGATGGGACGTCTGTCAATCGGTGTTACCGGATTGCAGACCAATCAGTACGCATTAAATGCGACAGCACACAACTTAACAAATACGCAGACCGAAGGATACAGCAGACAGCAGGTTTTGCTTACGGACAGAACGTATCATACCATCAGCTATCGTGCACAGGGAACGAATCAGACAGGACTTGGTGTTGTGACAGCTGAGATTAAGCAGTCGCGCGACACATTTGCGGATCTTGCGTATCGCGCAGAGTCCGGGCGTATGGATTATTACAAGGCGCAGTATGAAACAGTCTCCGAGATTGAGACCTATTTTGGTGAGCTTGAGGGACAGGATTTTAATACAACAATGAACAATCTCTGGCTTGCAATGCAGGAGGTTCAAAAGGAATCAAACAGTATTGTAACACGCAGCTCTTTGATTGCAACTGCGCAAAATTTTTTGGAGCGTGTTCAAAATATACGTTCCAGCCTGATTAACTATCAGCGCAATCTCAATGAAAGCATTACCGACCAGGTAAATCGTATCAACACTCTTGCTGAGACAATCAACAAATTAAATGTTGATATCTTAAAAGCAGAGGCGGCCGGTATCGAAAATGCAAACGATTACAGAGATGCGCGCAACCTGGCAATTGATGAATTGAGCGGGTTGGTAAAGACGGAAACAATTCATAATACGGATGGTACCGTAGAGATTTACATAGAAGGCTCTCTCATGGTAACAAGAGGGAAAACATACAAGCTTGCGGCAATGAAAATTACGGAGAATGAAGCATTTACGGCGGAGTATCCGTTTACAAAGGATTCGACAGACTATCTTATGCCGGTATGGGCGGACGATGAGCGTCCGTTGTTCAATATTGAACGTATCCCATCCACAAATGCGAATTCAGATATAGGATCTCTAAAGGGTCTGATTATGTCACGTGGGTATTTTGTCAGCAATTTTACGGATGTTCCGGTTAAGCCGGAGAAGCCGGTTGCAGAAAAATATGAAACTGACGCAGAATATCAGGATGCGATGACACAGTATACAGCAGATTTAAGAGATTATGTCGATAAGCTGGATTATTTCAACAAATATGTTGAGCCATATACAATTACAAACCTCATGGCACAGTTTGACGTTATGACACATGCCATGATGACGCAAATCAATGATGTACTTTGTCCGAACAAAGAGGTGACCCTTTTAGGAGGGCAGAAGATTCATATATTGGATGAGGAAAAGGCCGGTCTTGGTATGGGTATCGGAAATGACTATCCGGGTACTGAGCTTTTTACAAGAAAGGATACGGAGCGTTACACGAGACAGACTATCACGTTGGCAGACGGAACAGTTCTTGCAAATGCGTATGTTTACAATGAAGAGGATCCAAATGATGTGATGAGCCTGTATTCCTCCGGATATGTTGAGATCAATCCGGAGCTTCAGAAAAATCCGTCGCTGCTTCCGCTTTCGAGAGTGTCCGGAGAGGAAGCGCAGGAGGTAGCAGATGCCATGCTTGCCCTCTGGGATGTTAAGTTCTCAACCGTAAGTCCGAACTCGCTTGTGTTTTGTAATTACAAGGATTATTACGCAGGCATGATGGAAGATTTGGCTGACCGCGGATATACATACAATGCGATGGCGGAAACGCAGATGCAGACCGTACAGGATATTGAAAATACAAGACAACAGGTACTTGGCGTATCTTCGGATGAGGAATTATCGAATATGATTCGATTCCAGCATGCATACAATGCATCCTCAAGATACATCAATACCGTATCGGAAATGATTGAACACCTGATAAATACACTGGGCGCATAGTTAGGAGGTGGCGAATATGCCTTCACAGTTTTTGGGATTAAATACCGGTCTTTCAGGACTGAATTACTTTCAAAATGTATTGAATACAACTTCACATAACATTTCCAATGTCAATACAAAGGGATATTCCAGACAGGAGGTTCTTTCTTCTGCGGCTTCACCTCTTAATATTGTAGCATCCTACGGTATGATGGGTACGGGTGTTTCGGCGACCTCGATAGAGCGTCAGAGAAATGCATTTTACGATGTAAAATATTGGAAAGCGAATTCCACATACAACAAATACAATGTGGAGCAGGATAACCTAAAGCAGCTGCAGACTTATATAAATGAAATTGGAGGAAATTCCGGTTATACAAAATGGATTGGAATGCTCTCAAACGCATTGCAGGATGTTGCAGACAATCCATCGGACTATACAACGCGTATTTCCTATACATTAACAGCAGATTCCTTTACCGACATGATTAACGAAATGGCGGTAAATTTCCAGCGAACACAGAAAAATATTAATGACGAAATCGAGCTTGCGGTCAGTGAAATCAATGGCCTGGCAAAGCAGATTTACGAGCTGACACAGCAGATTATCGGTGTGGAGTTAAGCGGAGCCAATGCCAACGACCTGCGTGATAAGCGAGGAGTGTGTATCGATAAGCTCTCCGAATATACGACGGTTGAGGTCGAGGAACATACAATTATGTTTGGTGCCGGAAAGGATGCGGTAGAGTCTCATGCAGAGGCAATGTCTATCCGCATCAACGGAGTGATTCTCGTAGATGAGATGGAGTATAATGAGCTCATGGTTGTGCCGCGTAGTGAGCTTTTCAATCAGAACGATGTAGAGGGTCTGGTTGATATATATTGGAAAAACGCAGACGGGAGTGCAGGTGAGAGTTTCCGTCCGACACAGGAACTCGGTAAGCTTGCCGGATTGTTTGATATTCGTGACGGTAACAACAAGGAGGGCTTTAGCGGAACACTGGTTGCGAAGACCGATATACCGCCGACGGCCAAGATCGAGTTGGCGAAGCCACTGCATGTTGACAAATTAAACCTTCCGTCACAGGGAACGATAACCATCAATGGACGTGATTATTATTATGACGGATGGGAAGCGGCCTATGATGCGGATGGTTATATGAATAACTTTACATTTCTCAATATGACAATGAAGGATTCCAAAGGCGTTGAGATTACAGCGGAGATACCGGATGGGGCAATTGGATATCCGGGAAGTATCGGAGCCAACAACAGCACAAAGGGAATCCCGTATTATCAGGCGCAGTTAAATGAGATGGTGCGTACATTTTCCCGTTATATGAACGAGCTTACAAATCACGGCGTAGATGCAAAGGGTGAGCCGGGAACGGATATGTTTACGGCACTTGATATTTACGGAAACGATTATGTTTTAAAAAATACCATGACAGGGGCCGGGATTTTGTCTTCGACAGAAGCAAGCTATTACAAGCTGACCGCGCTTAACTGGGAGCTCAATTCCGCATGGAAGACACAGCCGGACAAGGTGGTTGTATCGTATGCAGAAGATATTGAACAGGGCGATGTAGAGGCACGTCCGATTATTGATAAGATTATCTTCGGAATGACGGACCCGTCGATGTTTACACAGGGAACTCTGGCGCAGTTTATGCAGGCGATGACGACCAATATGGCGGTCGATATTATGAAGATGCAGGTGTTTACCGACAATCATGATGACATTCGTTATACGATTGACAACCAGAGAAAATCCGTATCCGGTGTTGATCAGAACGAAGAGGCATCGAATCTTGTCAAATTTGAGAATTTATATAACCTTTCATCGAAGGTTATTTCAATACTAAATGAAGTATATGACAAGCTGATTAATCAGACCGGCGTATAGGATAAATGAGGAGGCGGTTTCATGAGAATTACCAATCAGATGGTTACAGGAAATTCTCTGCGCAACATGCAAAAAAGTATGTCTGCAGTGAACAAAAAAACAGAACAGATGACATCCGGCAAGAAAATCGCGCAGGCTTCCGATGATCCGGTCATTGCGATTCGTGCGCTAAAGCTTCGTACAACCGTAAATCAGCTGGAGCAGTACAAGGACAAAAATATTCCGGATGCAGAATCGTGGCTGAAGATTACCACGACATCCCTTGACAACATCACAAAGCGTTTGACGGATATCCAGTCATATTGTGTGCAGGGTTCTACGGATTCCTTCAACAGTACAAACCGAAGTGCGATTATTGATTCGCTTAAGGAATTGCAGAGTATGCTTTACAGTGAGGGTAATTCAACCTATGCGGGAAGATATATTTTCTCCGGGTTTAAGACAGATCGCTCCCTCGCATTTACGGAAACGGAGGATACTTCAAAATATTCTTATGATATTACACAGCATTTTACAGCAGCGGCCCTTGATACCAAGAATGTTGTATTAGATGGAGTGGATTACACACAGGTGGATGCGTATATCGCGGATCCGGATACATATAAACAGCCAAATCCCGAGATGGTATACCGCTTGAATCTTGCATATGAAGGCATTTCCAAAACAAATAACGCAGGCACGAATGTATTGTCACTTGTTGCAAAGGATAAGGATGGAAATACGATTGATCTGTCAGCCTTTACGCAAACGGTAATTGATACAGACGATGCGGCGGATTACTACCGCGTAGGCAAGGATGATATTCACATCATCAGGGAGACCGGAGAAATCATATTCGGTGAGAATGTCTACAATACATTAAAGAGAGCAGACGATATAGCGGTCAGCTATGCGAAAAATACATTTGATGCCGGCGATTTGCGACCGGAGCATTATTTTGATTGTACGGCACATATTGTGCAGTCTGACGGTTCGGTAAAGGATATTGATTATGTAAAACCGGAGGCCGGTCAAAAGATTTATTATGAGGTAAACTTTAATCAGAGCCTGCAGGTCAATACCGAGGGCAATCAGCTCATATCCGAGGAGATGAGCAATGATATCAATGATTTGATTTATACGTTGGAGGATTTGAGGGCAGCTGAGGATGCACAGACGAGACTTACGGCGATGCTTAAAGATGTGCAGTACTCCGCGAATGAAGATTCGGTTGCACAAATCAACCGGATGTTATCGGATATTAATGTAGAGATTGCCGTAAAAAAAGAGAATTTGCAGAAAACATTTTCCAACAATATCAAGAATTTTCAGGGTTATATGTCTGAGGTGTCCGCGATGCAGTCCGATGTCGGCAGCCGTATGACAAAGCTTGAGATGGTGGAGACGCGTGTGGCTGAACAGTATGCATCCTTTAAGGAACTCAAATCTGTAAACGAGGATGTGGAAACCGATGAGGCACTGATTGCATTTAAGGAGGCAAATCTCGTCTATGAGTCGGCACTTGCCGCAACCGGAAATGTGATGCGGAAATCCTTGTTGGATTATATTTAAAATGATATGATATAGATTAGTGAATAAATGGGTTCAATTTACTTAGATATGAGGAGGGTGTTACATGAAGGCAGAAACAAAGTTTTTCGGAACAATTGATATTGATGATGATAAGATTATAGAGTTTCCGATGGGAATTATCGGGTTTGAGAATCTCAAGAAATTCGCACTCATTTACGATGTGGAGCGTGAGGAACGCGGTAAAATCAGCTGGCTTCAGTCGATGGAGGAGCCGCTTATGGTGCTTCCGGTCATTAATCCGGATGAGATTACCGATGATGGATATCATCCAATCATCGAGGATGAGCTTATGAAGCAGATCGGAGATCCGGCAGATATGGATTTACTCATTTTGGTAACGATGTCGATTCCTTCGGATCTGACACAGATGACAGCCAATCTCAAGGGACCGATCATAATCAATACGGCAAACCGCAAGGCGATGCAGGTGATTGCGGAAAATGAAGACTATAAGGTAAAATACAATGTATATGATGCCATCGAGCGTCTGAAGAAGGCGGGTGAGTAGGATGTTAGCATTATCAAGAAAACAGGGAGAATCCATCGTAATCGGTAACAATATCGAGATTACGGTGCTTGAGGTAAAGGGCGATCAGGTAAAGCTTGGCATCGCTGCACCAAAGAGTGTGCCTGTCTATCGACAGGAGATTTATGCACAGATTAAGGAAGCAAACCGCGAGACGGTAGCAACCCTTGATATGGAGAGCCTGAAGAAGTTATTATAAGTAGTTTTGCCGGATGTCTTGAAATGGCAGACGACGAGGTGTAAACTATTTATGCGGTCCTGACGATATATACCGTAGAGGAACAAAAGACAAGCTAAGGATAGCGAAGTTTTATTTACATGGAGGTGTTAGTTATGGCAGTGAAAGGAATCGGAGGCGTAGGAGCCTTAAATGTCAGCAGTAACGTAAAGCAGCCGGTGCAGCGTGCCGGTGTAGACAGTGTGGCAGCAGGTAGCGGTCATATTCAGGTTGAGACAATTCGTCCGGTTGAGGACAAAAAAGGAAGCGATCAGTTTGGCGATCGTCAGCAGGATACAGAGCGTGGTGTGGTACAGTCCGAACAGGAGATTGCACCGGACAAGGTAAAGTCTGCAGTTAATGATCTCAATCGTCAGGTGCGTCAGGCAAGCCAGATGAAGCATACACAGTTAAGCTTTAAATATCACGATGATACCAATCGTATTTCCATTACGGTGACAGACAGTGATACGGATGAGGTCATCCGTGAGATTCCGCCGGAGAAGGCGCTTGACATGCTGGCTAAGGCATGGGAGCTTGCAGGTCTTATGGTGGATGAGCGAAGATAGGAGGGACTGCTATGAGTTCAGGGATGCGTTTAACCGGTCTCATATCCGGCATGGATACAGAGAGCATGGTAAAGGAGTTAGTCAAGGCAAGCTCCGGTAAGGTTGATAAAATAAAACAGGAAAAGCAGCTCCTCGAGTGGAAGAAGGAAGCATGGCAGGGCCTTAATACAAAGCTTTATGATTTCTACAAGACAGAGGTGTCTAATATGCGTCTGACAAGCTCGTTTAGTTCCAAAAAGGCAACAAGCAGTGATGAGAGCAAGGTGTCTATCAAGGCAGGCGCAAATGCTGCCAACGGCAGTCATTCGGTAGAGGTAAAACAGCTTGCGTCGTCGGCATATTTGACAGGTTCCAATATTAAGGCTGTCGGTGGCAGCTTTTCGACCTATGCCAAGGCCGGGCTTACGACGAAATTTGCAGATATGACGGATAGTGCAGGAAACAGTCTCGAATTAACGGGAAAGACAATTACAATTTCTGCCGGAAATGATACAATCGCACCGCTTACATTCGAACTCGGTGGTACCGGTGACAATGGTGTTGAAAGCATCGATGCATTAAATAAAAAATTAGCAGCAACCACCGGCTATGAAAAGCTTAAGGCCTCGTTTGCGGATGGCAAGCTGACATTTACAAACAATTCTGCAAAGAAGAATGCAGATGGTGTGGAGGTCGGAGAAATCTATACAATCGAGAGCACTGAGCTCGGGCTTTCAGGAGAGATTACTTACAAGAAAGACGAGGATGGTAAGGGAAATACATTGTCATCCGATACGGATTTGCGATATTATAAGGAGTTTTCGAGTGCGGATATCAGTCGCTCGACCAAGCTTTCTGATATCGGGATTGCGGTTGGTACAACGTTTAGCATCAAGGGAAAGGATTTTGTAGTCGATGCCGAGACGAAGATTTCCGACTTTACCGCCGGGTTGTCACAGCTTGGTGTCAATGCAAACTTTGATGAGAAGCAGGGACGGTTTTATATCAATGCATCTGCAACCGGTGCAGAATATGATTTTAATCTTACGACATCGGATGACGGGGCACTTGATATATTGGGACTCAGCCAGTCGAAGGGAGCAAAGAAGGTTGATGCGAAGGATGCAATTATCGAGTATAACGGCGTGGAGTATACCGGCAGCAGTAATACGTTTGAACTAAACGGCTTATCCATTACCGCAAAGGGTGTGACAAACGGCGGAGTAGTACAGGCGGAGGTTGCGTCAGATACGGATGCGGTATACGATACGATTAAGAGCTTTGTAAAGAAATATAATGAGTTAATCGATGAGATGAATACACTCTACAACGAAAAGAAATCGGGATATGATCCATTGACGGATGAGGAACGCAGCAAGTTGTCCGATACCCAGATTGAGCAGTGGGAAAAGAAGGCAAAGACCGGACTGCTTCGTCGAGATGAGACAATTAACAGTCTGCTTTCTTCAATGCGTGAGATATTAAATACCGGAATCGAGGTTGTCGATAAGGATGGCAATACACAGAGGTATTCGCTTGCAAAGCTTGGCATCGTAACAGGTGATTATACGGAAAATGGTAAGCTGCATATTTTAGGAGATAAGGATGACCCGATTTATGCGTCGGAGGAGAATAAGCTGAAGGAAGCATTAGAACATAATCCGGAGATTTTCTCGCAGGTATTTGTCGGAGATAAGACAAATGAAGGAATCGGAACGAAGTTATACAATTCTTTAAACAAGGCGATGGGACGTAGTGAGACAAGTCGTTCCCTTACGTTTTATAATGATATCACATTGGAGAAAAGCATTGACGAAAAGGATGATGATATCGACAAATGGAATGACAAGCTTCAGAAGCTTGAGGACAAGTACTACAAGCAGTTTGCGGCCATGGAGGCTGCCATGGCAGAGATGCAGGCTCAGCAGTCGTACCTTTCATCGCTGATGGGAGGAGCATAAAATATTTTGCTTGATTAAAATCACACAAGGAGGCTTAATTGTATGGCATATAATGCAGCGCAGGCATACGGAAGCAGTAAGATCAATACAGCATCACAGGCAGATCTTACGTTGATGCTATATGACGGAGCGGTAAAGTTTTGCAACATCGCAGTTTTGGCGCTTGAAAAGAAGGATTACGAGACGGTTAACACCAACATTCAAAAATGTCGTAATATTATTGTTGAATTATTGTCGACATTAAATCATAAGTATCCGGTGGCAGAGGATTTTGCGCGGTTGTACAATTATATATTTGCACTATTGGTAGAGGCAAATCTAAAGAAGGATGCAGAGCTTTTAGGGCGTGCACTCGATGAGCTTCGTGGGATTCGTGATGTGTGGAAAGAAGTTATGAAACAGGCGAAGAGCCCGCAGCTCGTGCTCGATATGAAATAGGATAAGGTGACAACAGATGAATCAGATAAAAACGTATGTGACAATTATGCAGGAATCCTTGGAACGTAAAGGACGCTACTTATCCGAAATATTAGAGCTTACGAGGAAACAGGAGCAGCTTGCAAAGGAAAAGAAGTTTAATGAAGATGCATTCGGTGAAATCATCGACAAAAAGGAAGTGCTGATTCATAATATCAATGAGATCGATAAAGGCTTTACATCGGTTTATGACCGTGTTCGGACAGAGGTATTAGACCATCAGGATGTCTATCGGGAGGAGTTGCTTGAGATGCAGGCATCGATTCGTTTGTGTGTGGACCTCGGCATGCAGATCGAAGCGCTGGAGGAGCGAAACCGAAAGACACTTAGTCAGGCTTTTGCAAAAGGCTTTCGCGGAATCAAGCAGGCAAAGCAGTCCAAGCAGGCAGCGTCAAGGTATTATCAAAACATGGCAAACGGCATGGTAAATGATTCGATGCTGTATGATCGAAAAAAATAAAAAATTTTTGAAAAAAGTTGTAAAAAGGGGTTAAGTATCAAAAAATTAATCCGATATATAAGGTGTAAGGAACAAAAACACCTTACAAATTACAATCGGTAATCACTCTTCGGAGTATTACATACTACTTTTAACGCCGGCAAAGCCGGTAGTACATGTCGCAAGGAAGCGACATTATATTCAAGGAGGAATTATTATGGTAGTACAGCACAACATGCAGGCAGTAAACACTAACAGAATGTTAGGACAGAACGTTAAGGCAGTGAAGAAGGCAACTGAGAAGTTATCTTCCGGATATGCAGTTAACAGAGCAGCAGATGACGCAGCAGGTCTTTCCATCAGTGAGAAGATGAGAAACCAGATCAGAGGTATTAACCAGGCTGTTAAGAACTCAGAGGATGGCGTATCTCTTATCCAGACAGCAGAAGGTAACATGAACGAGATTCACAGCATCCTTCAGCGTATGGGCGAGCTTGCTACAAAGGCATCCAACGATGTAAATGCTACAGATGATCGTAATGCGATTAAGGATGAGATGACACAGTTACAGGCAGAGATTAACTCTATCGCTTCAAAGGCTGACTTCAACGGAACTAAGCTTTTGAAGGGTTCATTCACCGGCAAGTATCTTCAGACAGGTGCTAATGCAGGCGAGGAGTTAAAGATTAGTATCGCTAAGATGACAGCAAGTGGTCTTGGACTTACAGCAGCTGACATCAAGGTTTCTTCTCATGATTCAGCAAAGGCTACGATGACAAATGTAACATCTGCAATCAAGAAGGTATCTGCAGAGCGTTCAAAACTTGGTGCTATCCAGAACAGACTTGGCTACACAATCAACAACCTTGAGAACTACTCAGAGAACTTGACATCCGCTGAGTCACAGATTCGTGATACAAACATGGCTTCTGAAATGACAAATTACACCAAGAATAACATTCTTCAGCAGGCTGCACAGTCTATGCTTGCACAGGCAAATCAGTCAACACAGGGTGTACTTTCATTACTTCAGTAATTAGAGCAATTTGATTATTGACAAAATATAGCTGGTTCTTTCGAGGGCCAGCTTATTTTGTTAATAATTATCTTGCATATATATGCTAAAATGGTCGCGGATCCCACGTCAAAGGCGAGGTGATGGACGGCAGGATAGTGAAAAAGCGGGAAAGAGGGGGGCAAATTATGGATTTCCCTTATACATATTTTGAGGATGAGGTCAGAGAAGGCTTCTATATATCCGGAAATTTAAAGAGAGCCTGGGCAGCACAGTTAGAGGTTCTGGCAGAAATTGATAAGGTATGTAAAAAGCATGATATCCGTTGGTTTATCGATTGCGGAACCTTACTTGGGGCAGTTAGGCACGGTGGATATGTTCCATGGGATGATGACATGGATATATGCATGTTTAGGGATGATTTGATTAAATTTAACCGTGTTGCTCCATATGAATTGCCAAAGGACTATGTTGTGTTAAATATGCATAAGGAAGACGAGGATTTCCTGGATTACCTTACCCGAGTTACAAACAGTCACGCTGTAACATTTTATCCGGAATACCTTGAGAAGTATCACAATTGTCCGTACTCTGTGGGAATAGATATATTTCCACTGGATTATCTATGCCCGGATGATGAGGAAGAAGAGCTCAGAAGAGAACTTGCAAAGAAGGTAATGGCAGTTGCTGAAACCACGGAAGCAGAAAAAGATGATTTTGTTACGTTGGAACCTTATATTACTGAAATTGAAGAACTCTGTAGGGTGGAAATAACAAGGGATAAACCTCTTAAAAGGCAGTTGTATAAACTGGTTGAGGCGTTGTTTTCCATGTATACAAAAGAAGAAGCAGCACATGTGGCACTTATGACATACTGGGTGGGAAAACATAATCATAAATATCCTATAGAATGTTTTGATGAAACAGTTATGCTACCTTTTGAGAAAACATATCTGCCGGCACCTATGTTATATGAGGATGTGCTAACGGTTGAGTATAGAGATTTCATGACAATTTTTACGGGCGGTGGGGTGCATGAATATCCTTTTTATAAAAAACAGGAGTATCATCTTATAGAGGCATTACCAAGCTATCCATTTATATATAAATTTGATCCAAAGCATTTGGAAAATAATAAATTACCAAATAAAAAATCAAAACAAAATTCAGAAAGCTATCTTTTATTGGTTGAAGAAGCACATGGTGTAATATGTAAGGCGATTGCTTTGGGACAGGGAAATGCGTGTGCACAGATATTATGTCAATGTCAGGAAAACGCTATACGAATGGGAGAGCAGATTGAAGCAGATTTTTATGAAGGACATAAAACTGTTTTAGTGCTTGAGGAATATTGCGAACTTTTGTATCAGATAAACCAGATGGCGGAATCCGGGGAATTAGTTGCTGTAGCTGCACCGGTAATAGAAGAAGCGTTGAATGAAATCTATGAAAAGCTTTCTGATAGTATTAAATTGGACGTAGTGGAGCGTAAGGAAATACTTTTTATTCCGTTTAGAGCATGTTATTGGGATGGATTGGAAAGCATATGGCAGGCGAAAGTGCAGGAGGAAAATTGCGATGTGTATGTAATGCCGATTCCATATTATGAAAGAGAAGTAGATGGAACTCTTTCTTATATGCATTATGAGGGTGAAGAGTTTCCTGAATATGTTTCAATCACAAATTACAAAGATTATGATATCGTAAATCGACATCCGGATGTAATATATATACAGAATCCTTATGATGAATGTAATTTTACTACATGCGTTGAACCGGAATATTTTTCAAGGTTTTTGAAGCGATATACAGAGGAACTTATCTACATCCCATATTTTGTTATGGACGAGATTGAATCTAAGAATAGTAAGGCCTGGGTAACAATGGAGTATTTTTGTACGGTTCCGGGCCTTGTACATGCGGATAAAGTAATCTTACAGTCAGAGAAGATGCGTGAGATGTATATTGAGAGATTGACTGAATTTGCGGGTGAAGACACAAGAACAATTTGGGAAAATAAAATAGAAGGTAGTGGTTCCCCTATCTATGAAGCAAAAAAACGTAAGCAAAAAGAAGAAGAGCAGAAAATTAATCAGATGATTCCGTCTGAATGGAAAGAAATGATTTATAAGGAAAATGGAGATACCAAAAAAATTATTTTCTTTGAGACAGGAATTTCGATATTTGCGAAATATGGCATGAAAGCAATTGATAAAATAAAACGATGCTTTGATGTGTTTATTAATTATCAATCGGATGTTACTGTACTGTGGAGATTGCGTCAGGAAGTGTGGAAAGCTTTTGAGGGAAAAGAGAATCTGATAAATGAAATTGCGCGATTAGTAAATTGGTACAAACAGAATCAAATAGGAATATACGATGATATGATGGAATCAAAATATGGGAAGTTGTTATGTGATGCATATTATGGTGATTCGCCTAGTACATCAAGAGAGTTTTTTTTGATAGGTAAACCGGTACTTATAATCAATGTAGAAGTATAGACAATGGTACTTATATTGTAATGTATGATTATTGGAGGTGCATTATTTTGAAGGAAGTATTTCTTCCGGCTAAAGCCATAGTTGCGCATGGGGAATTTATTTGGATATATCAGGAGCAATATAATTATTTAATGCATTATGATGTGACAAATAAGAAATTACAGATTGATATAGATATTTCAAAAGAAATAGGAGCCGGTACATATAATAAGTTACTGGTTGTTAATGGAATAATTTATATGATACCGGATTTAGCAGATTGTATAATATCATATAAAATTCAATCAGGGGAAATAAATAAAATTAATTTACCGGATTGTATGTCATATACAGGAACGAAGATGTTTTGCAATGCAATCCTTATTAATAATAAAATATATTGTGTGTCATGTAGCAACAAATTTATGGTTGTTTTCGATGGGCAGACCGGCAAATTAGATAAGTTGGTTGACGTTGCGGAGATGTTACAATGTCATACGATTGCCGGTTGTTTTGAATCTGTAATAACACACGGGAATAGTATTATTGGAATAATCCCGAACACAAATAAAATATTTGTTATTGATACGGCGTCTTTTACAGCAGATATTGTCGAAATAGGATTTGCAGAAAATGTATATACAACAATAGCAAGTGATGGGACGAATGTCTTTTTATATGAATACGCATCAGGTGTAATTTATAAGTATAGTTATGTAGATAAACGAGTTTTACAAAAAATACAACCAAAGTACAAGTTGAAATATAGAGTATGTTCTTTTGGGGATAAAATTCTTTTGGATCCGATTAATGGTGGTAATTTGATAGTTGTTGACAGCGAAGGGGAATTAATTTGCGAATTGAATACGATCTATAATATATCCTATCGCATGGATGCATTATGTGTTGGAGCCGTGGATGAGAGCGGAAAATTCTATTATAATTCGTTAGATAACTATCTGTATTTATTTGATGGAAAGAGTATGAGCAAAGTGGACATTCTAAAAATGGATGTGTCAAAAGAAGTGCAATTAAATAACAGATTGTTTTGTTCATATTTATTAAGAGAAAACCGATCCGTGTCGCTTGAATCGTTTATTCATTCTGTATAAATTGGGTTTTGTATGAATATGGATTGGTGATTGAAGGAATAGAGGTGGTATAGTGAGTGCAAAAAGATATTTAATGCGTGGAGCAATGAATATATTGGAATCGCATAGTAAGATTGAGGTTGCTGTGCGTGATTATATCGGAACTAATTCAGGTAATTTATTGTACGCATATTCCGTGCTTCGTTTGCTATGGAACGAAGGCGTTGAAGTGGATATGGATCATTACGCAGTTGAAGGAAATCGTTTCAGTGAAACTGATATTGATGAGATTAACCGGAAGTATTCTGCGTATATTTTACCGTTGGCTGATGCATTCAGAGATGATTTTAGGGAGAAGTTAGTAAGGTATGCTCGTTTTATAGACAAACTTACTATTCCGTGTTATGTCATAGGAGTTGGACTAAGAGCGCCGTATGAGCCGGATATTAATGAAAAAAGAAGTTTTGATGAGGCGGTAAAATTATTCGTTAATTCAGTTCTAAACAAATCATCCCTCATAGGTGTTCGAGGAATGATTACAGGCTCATATTTAGAAAAGTTGGGGTTTGTTGAGGGGAGGCATTTTACTGTTATCGGATGTCCTTCGATGTATACCTATGGATTGAATTTGACACAAAGGCCGTTAAATAATCTGTCAAGCGATTCCTCAATTGCAATTAACTATGGGAAACATAATTATGCTTTAGATATAAATAGATACCTCTATAATATATCAAATCAATATCCGAATTATATATATGTTGCGCAAGAAATCGGGGAGTTAAGAAGTTATGTGATAGGAACAGATAATTCCGAGGAAAATTATCTGTTTCCATGGGGAATTAAACATAAATTTTACATGGAAAACAAGGTAAAATTTTATATAAATCCTGAAGTATGGTACAATGATTTACGAAAGGTTGACTTTAGTGTTGGCAGTCGTTTACATGGAAATGTTGCGGCAATTCTCGCCGGCGTACCGGTGCTAATGATAAACATGGATGCACGAATGAGAGAACTAGCCAATTGGCATAATATTCCCAGCATGCCAATGATGAAGTTTGATTGGGATATTAGTTTAGAAAGTTATATTGAAAAAATAGATGTGACATCACATTTGCGAACACATGCGAACAATTTTAACCATTTTATTGATTTTCTTGATATGAATGGGATAGAGCATATCTATAAAGGCAATCTTGACAGAAAAGATGCACCAATAGATAAGATGATTCAAATTAATAATGATGAAATCAAATCATATGCGGGATGCAACGATGAAGAAAAAAAGCAGCGGGAAACAGAGTACATTAACCAAAAATCCATATGGGATAAAATCAAATAGAGGTGAAAATGGTATTAAAAGAAATAAATGAAATATCTTTTGGAGATATATCAGAAAAAAAAATAATCTGTTATGAAAAATCAGATTCATATCTTATGGAATTAAGGGAAGAGTTTCCGATATTGTATAACAATATAGAAATAATAGTTGACGATTATAAAAGAAATCAAGAAACAATTTCGATAGGTGACAATTTGGTTCCGGTGGTATCGACAGATAGACTTGGCGACATAAGCTGGGAAAATACGATTATTGTAATAACAAGCGATTACTATCAACAGGCTTATGAGGCATTATGCACTAATGAAATCGTCCAAAATTGTATGAATACAATATTTTATTATGCTAATAAGGAAACGAAACAGGAATTGTTTTATCGTCAGAAATATAAATATGACGAACTAAGGGATTTGGTAGTGTTTCGAAGTGGGCCTCACGCTTCGGCATATGTGAAGGGTATGGATTTTTCGGATAATGCCAGGGCAGTTTTTGAATATATGATAGCAAACGGATACAACAAAAAATATGAGATTGTATGGCTGGTAAAAAATCCGGAGGAATTTGCACGATATTCAAAGTATGAAAATGTATTCTTCTATTCATTTGACTGGGTTAATTCTGATAATGAGGAAGAAAAGGATCTGTATTATGATGCGTTATTTCATGCAAAATATTTATTCTTTACTGATGCGTATGGTTTTGCCAGAAATTGTCGTAATGATCAGATTCGTGTGCAGTTATGGCATGGATGTGGGTTTAAAACAAGGACAAATTTTGTGCCTTGTGAAAAGCGATATGAAATAAATACAGTAATAAGTGAAAAATATGCTGAAATACATGAAAAAATATATGGCTTGCGTAAAGATCAGGTTGTTGTTACCGGATATCCAAAGGAAGACTGGCTGTTTCACCCGGTGGATATAGAGATACTGCAGGAATTGGGAATTCCAAAGTCCGGTAAATATATTTTTTGGTTACCTACTTTTAGAACTGCAGTTGACAGGCTGGGACAGTTAAATGAGTTTGAGATAGAGTCACAAACCGGCTTGCCAATTTTATATGATATGAACGCTCTGACTGAAATAAATGATCTACTTAAATCACAGGAAATCACACTAGTGATTAAATTGCACCCATTTCAAAAAAGAGAGAAAATGCAATGTGATAAAATGTCGAATATTATTATGATTGACAGTGAACAGCTTGTTACGATGGATTTGCAAATTAATCAATTGCTAGGTTGGGCAGATGCCTTAATTAGCGATTATTCATCTGCAGCGATAGATTATTTGATTTTGAATCGACCTATGGCATTTACATTAGATGATATTGAGGAATATGAAGCCGGTAGAGGATTTGTATTTGATGATATTAGAGAATGGCTTCCGGGAATGGAAGTTTTCGACAAGGATGATTTAGTCCGATTTATAAGAGAAATTGGACAAGATATTGATTCTGCATTGAAAAAAAGAGAACGAATAAAGGCAAAGCTCCATAAGTTTTCGGATGATAAGAGTTCACTTAGAGTTTTGGAATTGCTTGGAATTCAAATGTAGTTTTTTTTGAAGCAGTACAAAACAGTCTATTCATACAAATGTGTAAAAGGAGTGATACTAATGAAATTTGAATTAAATGCATCCATGATGTGCGCAAATTACGGACACATGGCAAAAGAAGTAAGAGATTTGGAAGAGGGTGGAATAGATTCCTTCCATATTGATATTATGGATGGACGATATGTGCCTAATTTTGCAATGGGGCTTCATGATATGAAGTTTATTGCGAGTGCAACAACAAAACCTTTGGATGTTCATTTGATGATAGAGCATCCTAATAATCGAATTGATTTATTTTTAAGGAACCTTAGAGAAGGTGATACTGTGTACATACATCCGGAGGCAGAGTACCATCCATCAACAACTCTTCAAAAGATTATTGATGCCGGTATGGTGCCGGGTATTGCCATAAATCCGGGGACCAGTGTGGAGACAGTGTATGAGATGCTTCGAATTGTGGATAAGGTTCTTGTTATGTCTGTAAACCCTGGTAATGCAGGTCAGATGTACAGACCGTATGTTGGACATAAGATTGATAAGTTGCTTTCCTTGAAGGATGAGATGGAATTTGAATTGTACTGGGATGGTGCATGTAGCATGAACAAAATTAAAGAATTTGCACCAAAGGGTATCAAAGGCTTTGTGCTTGGGACAACAGTGCTATTTGGAAAGGACAGACCATACCAGGATATTTTATCTGAGATAAGAAATATGGAATTCTGATTATATGAAATCATGAATATGAAAGATTGATTAACCTTGTGGGGTGGTTTGTGACATGAATGTTGCGCTTATTTTAGCAGGTGGAACCGGCAGTAGAATGCAGTCGGATACTCCTAAACAGTATTTAGAAGTCAAAGGAAAGATGCTCATTACATATTGTTTGGAAATCTTTGTACGCTCGGATGATATAGATGTTATATGGATTGTGGCAGATGTTTTTTGGCAGAAAAGAATTTTGGAAGATTTAGAAAAAAACGATATAGCTATCTTTAAAGTGAAGGGATTTTCAACTCCGGGAAAAACCAGGCAGCTTTCTATTGTAAATGGGTTAGAAGATATTAAGGCTTATTTTGAATGTGATGGTTCGGATGTAAAAGTGATGATTCATGACGCAGCCAGACCGTTGCTTAATGCTAGTCATATATCAACGTATTTTAAGGCGATGGAAGGTCATGATGGGATTATGCCGGTTCTTCCTATGAAAGATACGGTGTATATTAGTGAGAACGGGAAGGCAATTACAGGGCTTTTGAATCGTAGTCAGGTGTTTGCCGGTCAGGCCCCGGAGATTTTTGCTTTTGATAAATATTATGATGCCTGTATGAGACTTATGCCGGATGAAATATATGATATTAATGGTTCTACGGAACCGGCGATTCGTGCCGGAATGGACATAGTGTTGATTCATGGTGATGAGAAGAATTTCAAGATTACAACGGTTCAGGATTTTGAAAATTTCAAAAGAGAAATTGGATAGTAAAATGGGGTGAGTATATGAAAGCATGGATTTTGCATGATATAAATGATTTTAAATATGGTGAAGTACCAAAGCCTGATTTTGATGATTCAAAGGTTATTGTTAAGGTTAAGGCAGCAGGAATTTGTGGTTCAGATATACCAAGGGCTTTTGAGACAGGAGCCCATGTAAAACCATTAATTATTGGTCATGAGTTTTCGGGGCAGGTAGTAGAGACTTCTAAGGAAGATAGTCATTGGCTTGGGAAAAGAGTTGGCATTTTTCCTCTTATTCCTTGTGAGAAATGTGTACCTTGTCGAAAGAAGCTTTATGAGATGTGCAGAAATTATAGTTATTTAGGTTCAAGATGTGATGGTGGATTTGCTGAATATGTTGCTGTTCCAAAGTGGAATCTTATTGAATTACCGGAGAATGTTTCTTTTGAACAGGCGGCAATGCTAGAGCCTATGGCTGTTGCGGTTCACGCCATGAGAAAGGGATTTTCGCTTATGAATAAGTCAGAGATTGAAAATGCGAACGTAGCAGTATGTGGTCTTGGCACCATTGGACTCCTGCTTGTAATGTTTTTGAGGCAGGCCGGGGTTAAGAATATTTTAGCCATTGGAAATAAAGAATCACAAAAAATACATTTACAGGCATTAGGAATTTCTTCGGGTAATTACTGTGACTGCAGACAGGATGACGTAAAAGAATTTTTGATGGATAAGACAAATGCCAGTGGAGTAGATTTGTTTTTTGAGTGTGTTGGAAAAAATGAGACGATTTCTCAGGGCGTGGAAACGGTTACACCCGGAGGAAGTATGGTTCTGGTTGGAAATCCTTATTCTGATATGGCATTTGATAAAAACACATACTGGAAAATCCTTCGCAATCAAATCAGGATAACCGGTACATGGAATTCATCATTTACTGGGGATGGTAATGATGACTGGCATTATGTTTTGTCATCCCTTGAAAAAGGACAGATAGAACCGGAAAAGCTAATTACACATCAATTCAAATTGGAAGATTTGATGGATGGTTTTTTGATTATGAGAGATAAGCTTGAGGATTATATTAAGGTTATGGTGACTATATGAGGATTCTTTATGTTGATTGGAATATGTATGGAAAACAGGATATCATTGATGGATTTTCAGCATTAGGACATGAGGTCATTTGCACAGATATTCCTTTGGTTTATGAAGGTGATAGAGAAAAATTAGAAAAGCAGCTTGATACATGTGTTAAGGATTTAGGTGCTGACATTGCATTTACATCCAACTATTACCCTGTAGTTTCAAACATATGTGAGAAATATAAAATTAAATATATTTCATGGGTGTATGATAATCCCTTGATTTCTCTGTATGATAAATCCATTGTTAATTCCTGTAACTATGTTTTTATGTTTGACAGTGCTGAATGTAAGCGTCTGCAGAACATGGGAATATGCACTGTATTCTACATGCCTTTGGCAGTTAATCCAAAGAGGCTTGACAAGATAGAGATTACAAAGGAAGATAAGAGGCTTTTCTCAAGTGATGTCAGTATCGTTGCATCTTTATATAACGAGAAACATAATCTCTATGATAGAATGGCACCCAAATTATCAAAATACACCAGAGGATATCTAGAAGGGTTGATGGATGTTCAAAAGTCGCTGTTTGGTGGATTTATTTTAGAAGAACCTTTGTATAAAACAGAGATAATTTCGGATATGTACAAAGCACTTCCGTATCAGATTCCAAATGAAAGCTTTGCCTCGCAACAATATGTATATGCGAATTATTTTCTTGCAAGAAAAACGGCGTATATGCAACGAACAGAGTATATTAGTGAATTGTCAAAATGCTTTGATATGAAAGTATATTCGGGTGGGGACTTGTCATCAATTCCTTTGGCAAAGCATATGGGCACAGTTGATTATATGACGGACATGAATAAGGTGTTTCGTCTTAGCAAAATCAATTTGAATATTACGCTGCCTTCAATTCAAAGTGGCATTCCTCTTAGAGCAATGGACATTATGGGAAATGGCGGATTCTTACTTACAAATTACCAGAAGGATATGTTTGATTTCTTTGAGCCTGAAGTGGATTTTGTATATTACACTTCATTGGACGAGGCGAAGGAACTTATTTCATACTATCTTGAGCACGAGGATGAGCGTAAGTGTATTGCGGCAAACGCTAAGGAAAAAATGACAAAGTATCATAGCTTTGAAGACCGTATTAAGGACACGCTTTATATTGTGGAAAACGCATAACATGGAGGATCCAAATGATTTCATTTTGTATTATCGGAAAAAATGAAGAAGCGATATTGGAGCAGTGTCTTTTGGCTCTTGTCCCATATGGGTATGAAATAGTCTTTGTGGACACAGGGTCGACAGATCGTACAAAAGAGATTGCACACAATTATACAGATAAAGTATATGATTTTGTATGGCAGGATGACTTTAGCGCTGCCAGAAATTTTTCAATCAGCAAGGCAAATAGTGAATTTATTTTACCGATTGATTGTGATGAAATTGTCGTAGAATTCGATAAGGTTAAGACGGAACAGTTGATAAAGCTGTACCCTGATAAAGTGGGGAGATTACTTATAGTTGATGATTTTTCAAGAAAAGTTGACAGTAACAGTGAAATTAGTGATAATTATGCTTCAAATGTGCGTGTAAGTCGTCTGTTCTCTAAAAATAAATTTCATTACGAGGGGAGCATACATGAACAGGTTGTACCTATAGATGGTGGGGATATTTCTACTTATAACATACCACTTAGAATGCTTCATAGCGGATACAATGGAAACGAAGAAGTTCTACGCAAGAAGGCAGAACGCAATCGTAATCTGCTATTAATTGAATATGAAAAAAGTCCGGATGATCCATATATTTTGTATCAGTTGGGACAGACATATTTTATGGAGCATGACTATGAACATGCATTGGTATATTATGACAAGATGCTTGCAATAGATGTTAATCCCCGGCTTGAATATGTTCAAAATGGTGTGGAAGCTTATGGTTATAGTCTTGTAGAAACAAAACAGTATGAAAAAGCACTGGGACTTATTGGAGTATATGATACGTTTGCTGTTACGGCAGATTTTATATTTCTTATGGGTCTAATATATATGTATAACGGAATGTTGGAAGAGGCTGTAGGAGAATTCCTTAAGGCTACGAAATGCAAGGAGGTAAAGGTACAGGGTACTGACAGCTTTCGTGCTTTTTACAACATAGGAGTTATCTATGAATGTGTCGGGATGATTGATGAGGCTTGTGAATACTATAAAAAAGCAGGCGATTACGTCCGGGCAAGACAACGTTTGAGCGAGCTAAAAAAAGAATCCGCGGAATAATCTATGAGGTTTTCCGTGGATTCTTTTTTAGTCATATAAACGGCACATTTCTTCGATTGAATGTTTCAATCCTTTTTTGAGCATAATTTCTTTCAGTCCTTGTTCCTGTTCTTTATAAAATGGGTATGTATGAATTGCTGTGCCTTTTGAAAAAGTCATATAGTCGTCATATTCGGCGGTTAATACTTCTTTGTAGCCGTTTGGAACAGGCATTTTGATGTGTTCGAATTCCATATATTCGACGTGGTCGTAGCAATCCTTATTTATTGCTTTTGATGAGTTGTCTAAAGCGTAGGTGTGCTGTATAACTTTTGGACATTCATCTTTTGAAAACATCATACACAATGAGTCATACATTCGCCATAAAATGTTGCGCAGAGAAGCATCTCTAGGTAATGTTATATCGAAAAATGCTTCAATTTCCCGGAGGGTTTTACTGTATACATTTGATTGTCTGTTGTACACAGTAAGAATATTCCATATTTTCAATAGCATATCTCTACGTTCAATTTCGTCATCGTTATCCAGATAATAGTCTACAGGAAATATATCTACACCGATTCTGTAATACGGAAATCCATGGAATCGTTTCATGTATGAATTCATATCCCAATATTCTTCGTCTGCAATAACACGTAAGTGGTGCACGTCTCCGGCGTCCTGTAACCGTTTGGTTGTCGCATACATCCCTGTCATAACAAAACCGGCTGGTAGTTCGTTCGGAAGAAGTTCGATTAATCGATTGTAGTCCTCGCGGAGGAGACAGAAATCCATATCATCATCCCAAGGGATGAACCCTTTATGACGAACAGCGCCAAGCAAGGTTCCGCCATCCGCAAACAGCTTCAATGAATGCTTATCACATATTGTTTGCAATACTTCATATACTTCCAGCTCTGCTGCCCATGCCCGCTTCATCATCTCTGATATTTCGAAGTCACAACGAATTTCAGTTTGGAAAAATGATTTATCAAACTTCATATCTAATCCTCGTTTATCAAATTAGTTATACATACTAAGTCTTCTTAAATGTCTCTCATCATTCGAGAATTCTGTATCCACAAACATATCGGTAATCATAAGCGCAAGTCCCGGTCCGGTCGTACGGGCACCGAGGCAAAGAACGTTCGCATTGTTGTGTTCTCTTGTTGCCTGAGCGGAGAAGCAGTCGGCACAAAGCGCTGCACGAACACCCGGAACTTTGTTAGCAGCCATCGACATACCGATGCCGGTTCCGCACACAAGAATACCAAGCTCAGCCTCACCTGCTGCAACTGCCTCAGCAACCTTTTTTGCATAAACAGGATAATCGCAGGATGCTGTGCTGTCACAGCCGACATCTGTGATGTCGAAACCGCGCTCCTTTAAGTGAGCGATAATCTCGTTCTTTAAATCGAATCCGCCGTGATCACAACCGATTACTAATTTTTTCATGATAAAAAACCTCCTAAAAATATGAAAATAATAAATTAATACGTATGATGAAATGAAAATGTCGCATGAGCCGATGTCTGTAACAGCCGCGACTGCTTTTGGCGAAAAGACGTTACTCGTCTCTGATTACACGCTGACCCGCGGCTTTTAGTAAGCGATTCATAATTGCCCCGCCAAGGTCTGTCTGATAAAATGACTCACTAAAAATGTAGTCAATGCTTCGTGCGTCACATTCGCGAAGTGCACCGTATAAGTGGGCTGCAATTGTTTCACCCTTGTTTGCCTGACCGAGTGTTAAAATATTGTCACACTGATATTCGTCTGCGTGTTCCGCACTCGCAAGGACTGCTACACGATAACCTTTGCCGGTATAATCTGAAATAAGTGAATTGATTGACGCAACGACATCCGATGTTTCAACAATCGAAAGCTTGCCCTTTGGGGCATAATGTGTATACTTCATGCCGGGAGCTTTGGGCCTTAAGTTTGGATCCGGCTCAATCAATGCTTTGTCGATGGCTACTTCACCTACAATATTCTCAAGCATTGCTTTTGTGATAAAGCCCGGACGAAGAATCGTCGGTATGCTGCCTGTCAGATCAACAATGGTTGATTCGATACCGATACCAACAGCCCCGCCGTCCAAAATCATCTCAATGCGTCCTTGCATATCTTCGTAGACATGTTCTGCAGTTGTAGGAGATGGTCTGCCTGAGGTATTTGCGCTTGGCGCGGCAATGAAAACGCCGCTTTCTCTTATCAAAGAGAGTGCAATCGGGTGCGATGGCATGCGAATTGCAACCGTTTTCAGTCCTCCGGTTGTTCCGTCCGGAACGAGCTCTCTTTTTGGCAGAATCATTGTAAGTGGTCCCGGCCAGAATGCTTCCATAAGAAGCGTTGCCTGCTCCGGAACATTTGTTGCAAGTTTGTAAACATCTTCAACATCTGCGATATGAACGATAAGCGGGTTGTCGCTCGGACGTCCCTTTGCGGCATAAATTTTGGCAGCAGCATCCGCATTTAATGCATCCGCACCGAGTCCGTATACGGTTTCGGTTGGGAATGCCACAAGTCCGCCTTGCTTTAATATATGTGCCGCCGCCGAGATGTTTGCAGGAGTCTCTCCGTCGCATAACACAGTATCTATGTATGAAATTGATGAACTAAAAATATCGTCTATCATAATTGTATGATAGCACAAAGCGCAGAAATTCACAACCCGTGTCAGGACGCACACTCGCAAAACTGGTCGTCTATCCTATAAAACTGGTTGTTCGTCAACAATTTAACAGATATTAAGGGAATTGTAGTATCATTAGTATGTAATATTTGTGCCGAAGGAGGATTAATATGGCGGAATTTTGTATTAGGACCGAGGAACTTAAAACAGTACATAACAGGTTTTTGACCGTTCAGACATCTATCAATACGACAAAAGCGAAACTGCAGTCCGTTCAAGGGGGATTAGGAAGCATTGGTTTAGGGGAAGTCTCCGGTGTTATTGATGCATTGCAGACGAAGATGCAAAAGGCAGGTTTAAGCTGTGAAAGTATATCAGCTGCGTTGTCAGATATAATTTCCAGATTTCTTGCCGCAGAAGCAGAAATTGTTGCTGCCGGGGCTGCATTGGGCGATGAGACCGGAGGGCAACCAAGTCCTTCTGAAAATGTATTCAATGATGATGGAACAGGATATTACGGAGGAGACCAGGGTGCGCCATATAAGTTGAGAGATACAGATCCGGATGCATATAATGAATTGGCGAATATCGTTAAATCATATTTTCCGGATATGACCGATGATGAAATTTATCAATATTTGAGAAAATTAAATAGTGAGGGCTGTGGATATGTTGCAATGATTAATTCTGTATTTAATTATTACGATGGAAAGCCGGAGGAATTTGAGGAGATCTTTGGATATAGCATGTATGACGAGAATGGGAATCCAAACTATAATCGCATGCTTGTTGATGTATACTGTATGGAAGATAATCATAATAAACGCTCGTTTTTGTGGTGGTCCTGGGATAAATATGATCCGACGGAGGATTGTAATTGGACTGATGCAGACGGAGATGGTTGGTTTGAAGGCGGTGGATACGGAAACACGCAGGGACAGATGGAATGGCGTTGGGAACAGTATTGTGAAGCTTATGGAGTAGATGCAAATGTCAGAACAGATGTAAATGTAACACCAAGCAATTACGACTCTGTATCGCAAAATGGAATGGTGTCCGTTCTGTGCAGTGATTTTACGATGGTTGATACTAATGGAAATGATGTTCATGTTACAGGCGGTCATTTTATGACGATTACCGGTGTTAATGAGAATGGAGATTATATTGTATCATCTTGGGGAGATGAGTATACTTTGAGTCCTGATGCTATTAATGGTTTTGAACATTATCAGGTTATTTCATACAAGTAAAGTAATGGAGAATAAAATATGAAAATAATACAACCTAAAGCAGTGATGATGTACAGCTTTCCACGGAATTATCATCGAGACATGATGGATCGGGCGGATATGTTAGATGAGAAAGGCCGATTGTCTGAGCGTTATTGTGAGTTGCAGGCCAAATACAAAAAATTAGTGTGTGATTGGTTGATGTCTAAGGTTGATTTTGTGGCAATTGAAAACTCTTATTTTGACAATGGATGGCTTGGAATGCCTGTTGATGATGAGAAGAAGACAATTTATCAGTATTTCTGTGATTTAAACACAAACTATTTATATCTTCGTAATAATTATTATATTGAAAAACTGTCGGATGATGAATTGACAGTATTATGCGACTATGTCAATGCTCCTGATAATAGGATGTGCTATACGCAGGCTTTGCAAATGGTTCAAGAAACATTTGCAAGAGTTATTGCAGAAAACGATAATTCCAATACGAAAGAATTGTTTAAGGAAACATTAGACGAAGTGATTTTTTGTCCGTCCAATGCGTTGGTGTTTGCTGCCAGAGCTACAATCAAAACCGGATTAACAGACGCAGATTCAATGGCAGCTTTGGATAAGCAAATGGCAGCTATTCGAGTAGAGCTGCAAGAGGAATTAAGAAGTAAGATAGGAACATTCATTAACTTGCCGGTAATGATGTTTTTTGAGTAATGACAGATAATAGGGAATTCATAGATGGGGGCTGATGATTTTTGAGTAAAAAAATATGTATGGGGATTATGGCTGTTTCTCTTTGTTTAGCCGGATGCGGAGCTAAAGCAAAAAAAGAGATAACAGGTGATGCTACGGAGGTGTCAGAGATGACAAGTGAGATTTCAGGAACGGGAAGCTATGAGAGTATAGAAGTTGTATATCAAAATAAATACAAGATATGTTATAAGTCGAAAAATATGGGACATCCATCCGGTGGAAGTGAGTATTCTACGGATTGCGGATGGAATAACGATAAAGGCTCAGGCAGCTATATAATCGATTATTATGTTACAGAAAAAGGTATCGAGTCGGATTATCCAAATTATAGTAGTATGGAGGATGTAAAAATTGCAAACAATACATTCAAGATAGTACCGGATACCACAAATTTCACGTTGTTATACAAAATTGATGATGACTTGTATCTTCGTGTTGAAGTGCAAGGTTCCTGTCAATTAAAAGAGAACACGATTGAAGATAAAGAAGAAATTGTAAAGTATTATATTCAAAATGGCTATTTTGATCAAGCAATTAATTTTGATATTATTTGTCCGGAATAGCTATATTCGTTTTACTTTTGATATAGCCGTACGACTATATATACATTAACGTATATGATATGTTCGTACGGCTATATTTTCATATTTATACGATATGCTTGGTCTGATAGGAGTCGTCCCGGGGATGCTTTGATGGTAACGGAATTGGATATAATTGCGTATGATTTTGTTGAAAAAAAAACAATATTCATATATAATAAGCATTGTATGTCAATAAGAATGGGAGAATGTTGCATGAAAAAGGATAACCGGCAGGTTATGCGTATGATTTTTCTGATTTCGCAAATTGGTATTACGATGTTAACAACGGTATTTCTTTGCATGGGAATCGGATATCTGATTGACAAATACTTCCATACAAATCTTATGGTTTGGTTTATTGTACTCGGCGTATTGGCCGGCTTTAAATCGGTGTATACTATCATAAAAAGGTTTATAGGACATGGAGATGAATAGCCGTGAATTGCTTAGGCAATTATATATTGGGATTGGTATTACCGTTTTGTTGTTTGCACTTGTAGGTGCGATTTTTATGCGACCGATTTGGTTGTACGAGGCAGCGCTTTTTGTGGGAGGTGTCTGCTCCTGCTTTTTACTGTACCACACATATGATTGTCTGGACCGGGCGCTTGATATGCAGGCAAAGAGCGCAAGGGCGTTTATTACGTTGCGCGTACTGTTTCGTCTTGTGCTCCGTGCAGGACTTTTGATTTTGGGTATATTGATTGATTGGAGTGCATTTGTCGGGGTTGCAATCGGTTTGATGTCGATGAAGATATCCGCGTTTATCAATCCGATCATAAAAAAATATCGAATCGCCAAGGGGATTATATCGGACGATTCGACAAACCGGGAACGGTCAAATCCAGATTTTGAGGATTCCGACGAGTCGGATGAATTCGAGGAAGATGGAGATGACATGGATGAGATTGACAGAGTGGTTGACACTCTTGATATAGAAAATAACAAGTAAAGGAGGGTGAGCATATGGCAGGTAGTGTTGCCATCGGGGTTAATTTGGCACAACAGGAAGCGGATTTCTATATCCACGAACTGTATCAACTTAATTTCTTTGGCGCAACGGTATATATCACTACAACGCATGTCTGCACGCTCATTATCTTTGTCACGATTATTGCGCTTGCGATAGCAGCAAGAAGAAGTGTGTTAAAGACGAGAGACGTGCCGAGCAAATTTGCTACGGGTGTGGAGCTTGCAATCAGCACATTGGAAAGCTTCGTACATGGTGCAATGGGCAAAGCCGGAAAGAAATATATCAATTACATTGGCACTTTGTTCTTGTTTGTAATCTTTTCGAATATATCAGGTCTGTTTGGTCTTAGACCGCCGACCGCTGATTATGGTACAACCCTTTGTATTGCACTCGTATCATTTATCATGATACAGTATGCGGCAATTCGCTACCAGAAATGGGGAGCATTTAAATCGCTGTTTGAACCGATTTTCCTCTTCTTCCCGATTAATGTTATCAGCGAATTTGCCACACCAATCTCATTGTCTTTGCGTTTGTTCGGTAACGTAATGGCAGGTACGGTCATGATGGCTTTGTATTATGGCATGCTTCCGATCTTTTTCAAGTTCGGTATACCGTCAGCACTTCATGTGTATTTTGATTTGTTCTCCGGAGCAATTCAGGCATACGTATTCTGTATGCTGACGATGACGTTTGTAGCTGATAAGAGAAACGTCGAAGGTTAAAGCTGTAAATTATTTTAATGAAAATGGAGGAAATAAAAATGACAGAAGTTCATGTAGAAGGATTAATCAGTGCGTGTTCCGCAATTGGTGCAGGTATTGCAGTATGTTCAGGTATCGGACCTGGTATTGGTCAGGGTATTGCTGCAGGTTACGGTGCTCAGGCAGTAGGTCGTAACCCGGGCGCAAAGGGAGATATCATGTCAACAATGCTTCTCGGTCAGGCAGTTGCAGAGACAACAGGTCTTTACGGTCTCGTTGTTGCACTCTTGCTTATGTTCGTAAAGCCTTTTGGCAAGTAAAAAGGAGGACGTACGGTGATAGGTACCGGATTTAGTACATTGATCAGATTCGCTGCGGATACAGCGACTGTCGAGAGTGAGGCTACAGGCAGAATTTTCGGTCTGGATGCACAGCTTCTTTTCGATATTCTGATTCAGGGCACAGCGGTATTTTTATTATTTGTATTTTTGTCTTACATTTTGATTAAGCCTGTTCGAAAGGTTTTGGAGGATCGTCAGACAAAAATCGCGAATGACATCGCAAGTGCTGCCAAGGATCGGGAAGATGCATCAAAGCTCAAGGCAGAATATGACGAGAAAATCAAAAATGCTGATACAGAGGCGGGTGAGATTCTCGCAGCTGCAAGAAAGAAAGCAGTTAAAAATGAAGAAGCGATTATCGCGGATGCAAAGGAAGAGGCTTCACGTATTATCTCCAGAGCAAATACAGAGGCGGATCTCGAGAAGAACCGTGTAAAGGATGAAGTAAAGCAGGAGATTATCGGAGTTGCCACAGCTATGGCGGGCAAGTTTGTTTCCACATCGTTAGATGAGGAAAAGCAGGCACAGCTCATTGATGAGACCTTAAAGGAAATGGGTGACGATACATGGCTAAACAAGTAGATATTACTTACGGAAATGCGCTCTTTGAGCTTGCAGTAGAGGAAAACAAAATCGACACATTGTATGAAGAGGCTGTTGCTCTGCTTGACATCTTAAAGGAGCTCCCGGAATTCGTGAAATTACTCAATCATCCACAGATGAGTAAGGAAGAAAAAGTAGCAATCGTTGAGAAAACACTTGGCGGACGGATGTCCAAGGATATGACCGGTCTTGTTGTGATGGTTGTTGAAAAGGGACACAGCGTTATGTTGGATCGCATTTTGGTGTATTTCATCAAGTGTGTAAAGAAGCATAAGAATATCGGTGTTGCAAGTGTAACAAGTGCGGTTGCATTGTCAGACAGCCAGAAGGCTGCAATTTACAAACGATTGATTGAGACAACCGATTACACGACGATGGAAATTGCTTACGAGCAGGATGCATCTATAATCGGCGGATTGATAATCAGGATAGAAGACAGAGTGGTTGACAGCAGTATCAAGACAAAGCTTGAGAAGCTTTCCAAGACTCTGGCTAATGCTTAATAAGAAAGAAGGTGTTCGTTGTCCATGAATTTAAAACCGGAAGAGATTAGCTCCGTAATCAAAGAGCAAATCAAAAACTATCAGACGAAATTAGAGACATCGGATGTGGGAACGGTTATCCAGGTAGCCGACGGTATCGCACGTATTCATGGTCTTGAAAATGCTATGCAGGGCGAACTTCTTGAATTCCCGGGTGAGGTATTCGGTATGGTACTGAACCTCGAGGAAGACAACGTTGGTGCCGTTTTACTCGGTGATACAAAAAATATTAACGAGGGTGACATAGTAAAAACTACAGGCCGAGTTGTTGAGGTTCCTGTAGGTGATGCGATGTTAGGTCGTGTCGTAAATGCGTTGGGACAGCCTATCGATGGCAAGGGCCCGATTGAGACAACAAAGACAAGACAGATTGAGAGAGTAGCATCCGGTGTTATCTCACGTAAATCCGTTGATACACCGCTTCAGACAGGTATCAAGGCGATCGACGCCATGGTTCCGATCGGTCGTGGACAGAGAGAGCTTATTATCGGTGACAGACAGACCGGTAAGACAGCGATCGCGGTTGACACCATTATCAACCAGAAGGGTCAGGGTGTTAACTGTATTTACGTTGCAATTGGTCAGAAGGCATCTACCGTTGCAAATATCGTAAAGACTTTGACAGAATATGGTGCAATGGAGTATACAACCATCGTTGCTTCGACAGCGAGTGAGCTTGCACCGCTTCAGTATATTGCGCCATATGCAGGTTGTGCAATCGGTGAGGAATGGATGGAAGCAGGTAAGGATGTACTTGTTGTTTACGATGATCTCAGTAAGCATGCAACCGCATACCGTACCCTGTCATTGCTTCTTCGTAGACCGCCCGGACGTGAGGCTTACCCGGGTGATGTATTCTACTTACACTCAAGACTTTTGGAGCGTGCGGCAAAGCTGTCCGATGAGTTGGGCGGTGGTTCATTAACTGCACTTCCGATTATTGAGACACAGGCAGGCGATGTATCTGCATACATTCCTACAAACGTTATCTCAATTACAGACGGTCAGATTTACCTTGAGACTGAGATGTTTAACTCCGGCTTCCGTCCGGCCGTAAATGCGGGCTTATCCGTATCACGAGTTGGTGGTGCCGCACAGATTAATGCCATGAAGAAGCTTGCTTCTCCGATCCGTGTAGAGCTTGCACAATATAGAGAACTTGCAGCCTTCTCCCAGTTCGGTTCCGAGCTTGATGATGATACAAAGGAGAAGCTTGCGCAGGGAGAGAGAATCAAAGAGATGCTCAAGCAGCCGCAGTATAAGCCGATGCCTGTTGAGAAGCAGGTTGTTATCATCTACGCTGCCACAAGAAAGTATCTTCTTGATATTCCTGTTGACCGTGTGCTTGAATTTGAGAGCGGATTGTTTGAGTTTGTATCTACAAAGTATCCGGAGATTTTCGAAGATATCCGTACAAACAAGAAGCTGACTGAGGAAACAGAGCAGAAATTAGTGCAGGCAATTACAGAGTTTAAAGAAACATTTTAGTCATGGAAAATACTTTTCAGTGAGGTGATAAGACTTGGCATCCATGAGAGACATAAAGAGACGTAAAGAAAGCGTCCAAAGCACTCAGCAGATTACAAAAGCGATGAAGCTTGTTGCAACTGTAAAGCTGCAGAAGGCAAGAAGTAAGGCTGAGAGCAACAAACCATATTTTAATATGCTCTATGATACCATATGTTCGATCCTTGCGAAAACGAAAAATGTTGATCATCATTACCTGCGCGAAAATGACTGCAACAAAAAAGCGGTCATTGCAATTACCTCCAACAGAGGACTTGCAGGTGGTTATAACAACAACATCGTAAAGCTCATTACCGGTGGTGATTTCGTACCGGAGGATACCTATGTATATGCAGTCGGAAAGAAAGGTGTGGAGGGCCTTGTCCGCAAGGGCTATACCATCCACAAGGATAGCTCGGAGGTTATCAACGAGCCTTTATTTGCAGATGCAATGGAGCTTACAAAGGAGCTTTTGACACAGTTTTCCAGAGGCGATATTGGAGAAATTTATATCGCATATACAAACTTCAAAAACACAGTGACACAAGAGCCAAAGCTCGTGAAGCTGCTTCCGATTCATGCAGATGATTTTGATACATCTAATGTGGATGATAAGCTTCTTATGAACTTTGAGCCGTCTGCGGAAGAGGTTTTGGATCAGGTAATTCCAAAGTATATGTCCAATATCATTTTTGGTGCTTTTTTAGAGTCGGTAGCCAGTGAGAACGGCGCGCGTATGCAGGCCATGGATTCCGCGACAAGCAATGCGGAGGATATGATCAGCAGTCTGTCCTTAAAGTACAACCGTGCAAGACAGAGCGCAATCACACAGGAGCTGACCGAGATTATCGCAGGAGCAGATGCGATCAGCTAGTCATAGTAGTAAGGATTAAACGAGATTAATAAGGAGATAGAAGAGAAAATGGCAGATACAAATGTAGGAAAAGTCACCCAGATTGTTGGTGCCGTTATCGATGCGAAGTTTCCTGCCGGAAAGCTTCCTGAGATTTATGATGCAATCACAATCAAGACAAACAGTGGTGATACACTGTATGCCGAGGTAGCGCAGCATCTTGGTGACGATACAGTTCGATGTATAGCGATGGGTCCTACGGATGGTCTTGTAAGAGGGATGGAAGCCGTTGGTACCGGCGCTCCGATTACAATTCCTGTCGGAGAGGAGACACTTGGACGTATGTTCAATGTACTCGGTCAGCCTATCGATAACAAGCCGGCTCCGGAGGTTTCTACGTACCTTCCGATTCACAGGAAAGCACCGGAGTTCAAAGAGCAGGCTACAGATACCGAGATTCTTGAAACCGGTATCAAGGTCGTAGATTTGTTGTGCCCATATCAGAAGGGTGGTAAAATCGGTCTGTTTGGTGGTGCCGGCGTTGGTAAGACTGTCCTGATTCAGGAGTTGATTACCAATATCGCAACCGAGCATGGTGGATACTCTGTATTTACCGGTGTAGGTGAGCGTACAAGAGAAGGTAACGATTTGTACTATGAAATGATTGAGTCAGGCGTTATCAATAAAACAACTATGGTGTTCGGTCAGATGAACGAGCCACCCGGAGCGAGAATGAGAGTTGGACTTACAGGACTTACCATGGCAGAGTATTTCCGTGATAAGGTTGGTAAGGACGTATTGCTCTTTATCGATAATATTTTCCGTTTTACACAGGCAGGTTCCGAGGTTTCTGCTTTGCTTGGACGTGTGCCTTCTGCGGTTGGTTATCAGCCTACCCTGCAGACGGAGATGGGTGCATTGCAGGAGCGTATTACTTCTACGAAGAACGGATCGATTACTTCCGTACAGGCAGTATATGTACCTGCGGATGACCTGACAGACCCGGCTCCGGCTACAACCTTTGCCCATCTGGATGCAACGACGGTATTGTCGCGTGCAATTGTTGAGCTTGGTATTTATCCGGCCGTTGATCCGCTGGAGTCAACATCCAGAATTCTGGATCCGCGTATTGTCGGTGAGGAGCATTATAAGGTTGCACGTGGTGTGCAGGAAATTCTTCAGAAGTATAAGGAATTGCAGGATATCATCGCAATTCTTGGTATGGATGAGCTTTCAGAGGAAGATAAGATCGTCGTAGCGAGAGCAAGAAAGGTGCAGAAGTTCCTTTCACAGCCGTTCCACGTTGCAGAGCAGTTTACAGGTCTTCCGGGAAAATATGTTCCGTTGTCAGATACCATTCAGAGCTTTAAGGAGATTCTTGAAGGAAAGCATGATGACATTCCGGAGAGCTATTTCTTAAATGCAGGCAGCATCGAGGACGTACTTGCAAAATGTAAGTAGCAAGGAGGTTGCACATGGCAGATAACACGATGATGGTAAAGATAATTGCCCCTGATCGGACGTTTTTTGAGGGAGAGTTATCTTTTCTGGAATTCAATACGATTGAGGGTATTATCGGCGTCTATCCGAGACATATCCCAATGACGGTAGTGGTTGCGCCGGGAGTTCTCAAGCTGGTAGGTGCGGAAGGTGAAAAGCAGGCAGCGCTTCATTCCGGGTTTGCCGAAATTTTAGGTAACAGTGTTACAATTCTGGCAGAGAGTATCGAGTGGCCGGAGGAAATCGATGCAAACCGTGCAAATGAGGCGAAGATTCGTGCGGAGCGCAGACTTAGTGATGACACGCAGGATGTAAATCGTGCAGAGCTTGCGTTGAAACGTGCAATGCTTCGATTGCAGATGACAAAAAAAATATAAAATATTAATGAATTATCAAGATGGTTATGCCGAAAGGTGTAGCCATCTTTTTATTTTCTATGCTATAATAACATATGGTAAAAAATGTCGATATACATAACAGATAGAGGAGTAGGTTATGCAGGGGATTTTTATTTCAATGGAGGGACCTGACGGCTCAGGAAAATCCACGCAGATTACATTGCTTAAGGATTATTTAGAAGGCTTGGGATATGAGACGCTTGTTACGAGAGAGCCGGGCGGTACTGTAATCAGCGAACACATCCGTACCATTATTTTAAATAAAGAATATACTGAGATGGGATACATGACAGAGGCGTTGTTGTATGCGGCGGCGCGTGCGCAGCTTGTAACAGAGGTGATTGCGCCGGCACTTAAGGCAGGTAAGGCAATTATCAGTGACCGATTTATTGATTCGTCTGCCGTATATCAGGGTATGGCACGAGGACTCGGTGTCGACAACGTGTATCAAATTAATTCGTTTGCTACGCAAGGGATTATGCCGGATATTACGTTTCATTTAGATTTGCCGGCAAAGGTCGGTTTGGCGCGAGCAAAGGGGCGTGCGGCACTAGATCGTATGGAGCTTGAGTCGACCGCATTTCATGAGCGTGTGGCACAAGGATACCGGGATCTTGCGGCACTTGACAGAAATCGCATTCATACGATTGATGCAACCGCATCGATTGAGGAGATTCATGCGCGGATTGTGCAATTGATGGATCAGTATTTCAAAAGCAAGCAGGATTAGTAGGCTCGTGTAACGAAGAGAGGAGCGTCCAAATGGATATAAAGGTGAATCAGCTACAGCAGCTTACACAGATGGAAGCACCAAAAAATAATACGCCCCATGATGAGGATTTTAAGTTTACTTTGATCAAGAATATCGATGAGAGTGAGCTTAAAGACAAACTATCCTCTCTGATGAAGGATATTGAGGAACAGGGTGCAAGAATAGCAAAACACATGGATATCAAGGATATGAAACGGTATCGTTCCTCCGTAAAGGAGTTTATGAATGAGATTGTTTCGAGGTCTCATGAATTTTCCAGAGAAAATTTCTTGGATCGGCGTGGCAGACACCGTGTATATGGAATTATTCGGCAGGTGGATAAAAATCTGGATGAGCTTGCGGAAGAGCTGTTAAAAGAAGAAAAGGACAATCTGGCAATTCTAGGTAAAATCGATGATATCAGGGGTCTGTTACTTGACATTTCAACCTAAAATCGTCATACTATAGTTTGGGAGGGATGACTTATGGATTTCAAAATGATAGTTGGACATGAAGATATTATAGGACATTTTAAGAGTAGCATTGAGATGGACAAGATAAGTCATGCCTACATTATTGCAGGAGAGGTTGACAGCGGGAAAAAGATGTTAGCCAAGGCGTTTGCCAAGACCTTGCAGTGCGAGGAGGGCAAATCAACAGCCTGTGGCAACTGTAAATCCTGTTTACAGATGACAACCGGTAATCATCCGGATGTCATTATGGTGACACATGAGAAACCGGGCGTGATTTCTGTCGATGAGATTCGTGAACAGGTGGTGGATTCCATTGCAATCAAGCCATACCGGAGTAAGTATAAGATTTATATTATTCCGGATGCACAGATGATGAATACGCAGGCGCAAAATGCACTGCTTAAGACAATCGAGGAACCACCGGAATATGGCGTGATTCTTCTTCTTACTTCAAATATAGACAGACTGTTGCCTACGGTACAGTCAAGATGTCTTGTATTAAATACAAAGCCTGTGCGCGAGAGGGATATGCTTCGCTATTTAAAGGATTCATTGGGACTTGCTGAGGATAAAGCATATTTTTGTCTGGATTTTGCGCAGGGCAATCTCGGAAAGGCAATTAAGCTTGCCAAAAACGAAGAATACGTACAGATTATCGATTCGGTTGTATCTGTTTTAAAACGGATTGAGAAGATGGATGTCGAGGATCTGGAAAAAGAAGTATCCAACATCGAACAGTTTAAGCTATCCATCAATGACTATATGGATTTGATGATGATGTGGTATCGTGATGTATTGATGTTTAAGGTAACGGGAAGTGTTGATAAGCTTCTGTTCAAAAATGAATATAACGCACTCAAGGGGCAGGCGGGAATGTTATCCTACAAGGCAATTGAGGACAAAATAAGTGCGATAGAACGAGCAAAGCAACGTCTGGATGTCAATGCAAACTTTGACGTTACAATGGAGCTTTTATTGCTTACATTAAAGGAGAACTAATAAATGAAGGAAGTTATCGGTGTCCGTTTTCGTGAAAACGGCAGAATATATTTTTTTAGTCCGCTCAATTACAAGGTGGATGTCGGCAGATATGTCATTGTTGAAACGGCCAGAGGTGTGGAGTACGGCAAGGTTGTACTTGGGGTAAGAGAAATTGATGAGACAAAGATGTCTTCGCCGGTAAAACCGATTATCCGATTGGCGGATGAGCAGGATAAGGCTCGCTATGAGGAAAATAAGGAAAAGAGCAAAAAAGCATATGAGATTTGTCTTGAGAAGATAAATAAGCATGGGCTCGAGATGAAACTCATCGATGCAGAATATACATTTGACAACAATAAAGTTTTGTTTTACTTTACGGCAGATGGCAGAGTGGATTTTCGTGAGCTCGTTAAAGATTTAGCATCTGTGTTTAAGACACGTATCGAGCTTCGTCAGATTGGTGTCCGGGATGAGACAAAGATTGTCGGGGGCATCGGTATTTGCGGAAGAGAGCTTTGCTGCCACAAGCATTTGTCGGATTTTGTTCCGGTAAGCATCAAGATGGCAAAGGAACAAAATTTGTCACTGAATCCGGCAAAGATTTCCGGCGTATGCGGACGTTTGATGTGTTGCTTAAAGCATGAACAGGACACGTATGAGTATTTGAACGACAAGCTTCCGAATGTCGGCGATTTTGTAAAGACTGTTGACGGAAAACGGGGTGAGGTCGTTTCGGTAAATGTGTTACGCCAAAAGATTAAGCTTCTTGTGACGGCTGAGGATGACACAAAGGAAATCGAAGAATACAAGGTCGATGAACTTAAATTCAAACCAAAGAAGCGTAGAAGTGACGATAAGATCAGCGATGCAGAGCTCAAAAAACTTGAGGCATTGGAGAAACGGGAAGGGAAGTCAAAGCTGGATGATGAATAGGGACATGCAGGCACAAGCAATAGACGGAGCGGGAGATGGCAAGGCAGTACTTCTTCCGGGAGAACGTGTCGATGATTTGCAGTGCAGAGGCTACAACATTATTCAGAATCCGGATGTCTTCTGTTTTGGCATGGATGCAGTGTTACTTGCGGATTTTGCGACAGGCAGGGCAAAGGGACAGGTTATGGATTTGGGCACCGGAACCGGTGTTATTCCGATGTTAATGGAGGCACGCAATAAGGGTGCCTTCTTTACGGGTCTTGAACTGCAGCAGTATAGTGCAGATATGGCTCGTCGCAGTGTTTGCATGAATGGTTTGCAGGATAAAATCAGCATAGTGTGCGGAGATATCAAAGAGGTTCCTTGTATGTTCAAGGCAGCCTCTTTTGACGTTGTGACATCGAATCCGCCTTATATCAAGGGGAACCATGGACTTGAAAATACAAACACACCTAAAAATATTGCAAGACATGAGATTTGTCTGTCTCTGGAGGATGTCGTTAAGGCGGCAGCCCACCTGTTAAAAGAGGGTGGTACATTTGCAATGGTGCATAAGCCGTTTCGACTGGCGGAAATTATTAGACTGCTTTCGGCATATCGGTTGGAGCCAAAACGGATTTGCATGGTACAACCATATGCGGATAAAGAGCCGAATATGGTTTTGATTGAGTCGAACAAGGGGGGCAATCCGATGGTGAAGATAGAGCCTGCATTGATAGTTTATAATCAGGACGGAAGTTATACCGAGGATTTGCTGCATCGATACGACGGATAATGAGTGGAAGCATCGGATGGAGATTGGAGAGAGGAGTGCTTTTATGCACGGAACATTATATTTGGTGGCAACACCAATCGGAAATTTAGAGGATATGACATACCGCGCAGTTCGTATATTGCGCGAGGTGGATTTGATTGCTGCGGAGGATACGAGAAACAGTATCAAGCTGTTAAATCATTTTGAAATAAAGACACCGATGACAAGCTATCATGAGCACAACAAATATGAAAAAGCAGATACGCTTGTTGCAAAGCTTCTGGGAGGGAAAAATATAGCCGCGATTACGGATGCCGGCACACCGGGTATATCCGATCCGGGAGAAGAACTGGTTCGTGCAGCCTACGAGGCGGGGATCCGTGTCGTGCCGGTTCCCGGTGCATGTGCGGCGATAAATGCACTCATCGCATCCGGACTTTCGACGAGACGATTTGCGTTTGAAGCTTTTTTGCCTTCGGATAAAAAAGATCGTAAAGAAGTGCTTAGTACACTTGCAAAGGAAACTCGTACAATGGTTGTGTACGAGGCACCGCACCGTCTGGTTCGAACATTGGAAGAATTATTAGAGGCAATCGGTAATCGCAGAATTACGATTTGCAGGGAACTTACAAAAAAGCATGAGCAATTTTTTCAGACTACTTTTGAGGAGGCGCTTATCTATTACAAACAAAATGAGCCGAAGGGTGAATGCATCGTCGTAATTGAGGGTATATCTTATACAAGCTTAAAGGAAGAGGCAGCAAAACAGTGGGAAACCATGTCGATTCCGGAGCACATTGAACATTATATGAAACAGGGAATGGATAAAAAAGAAGCCACCAAAAAGGTGGCATATGATCGCGGAATTCCAAAACGCGAAGTGTATGAATTTACAATTAATCTGTAATTATTCGTCATCGATTGGAAGATCAAAATCAAAATATGAACGAAGCGGGGCGTTACACATTACCCAGTTTTTGATGGCATCGATATTGGCGGACACGGAGTCCATTGCAGTGACAACATCTTGTAAATCCTTAAGTTCAGTGGCATCGATTTCGCCATCCTGTGTAATGTTAACGAGAATTCGAGACAGGTCATCCATGTATTGCGTCGACGAAAGAAAACGGAGAACGAGTCGTTCAATGGATTGTTCACTCGTATGGGCGAGGAGTTGTTCCTGCATGCGGCGCATACCGATCGGACAAATATTGTTACAGTAATTTGTGCAAAGCTGTGGGGCGTTGTAAGCGGTTGCCATGATGTCGACTTCCTCGGCATATGGCTCGATTTGTCCAAGCTCAATGCGTGCGAGACGGCTACGCTCAATTCCGAGACGGACGGCGGCCTTTTCACGGCTTGTATACGTACTGTCCAGCTTAGCAGCTTCAGAGCGTGCAATATAGTATACATTGTCGGTTGCTTTCGATGCTTTTCTACCCATGTTATCCCCCTTGTGTATGTATCAAAATGATGCGTGAACAATAATTCATACATATAGTATAGCAAACAACAAGCGTTCTTGACAAATATTATTTAGAGTGTATTCTATAGTAACAGGAAATAATCAAATGGAGGAATTATATGAAAGAAAAACGTAAGGCAATCAGGACTATACTTGCGATTATTATTTTTACTGTCTTATTTATTTATTTTGTGTATCATACACATGTAATCACGGGTTTGTTATCACGTATTATTAATTTGATTTTTCCGTTTTTGCTCGGTTGTGCGATTGCGTTTGTAATTAACATTCCGATGCGGGGAATAGAGAATTCACTGTTTAAAAATCCGGAGGGGAAGCTTTACAAATCAAAAAGAGCAATCAGTATGGCACTTGCATATATTGTAATGCTGGTTATATTGGTGCTTGTCATGTTTGTGGTAGTTCCGGAGATTGCGGAGACCGTGAAGGCGGTGAAGGATAAGACACCGGGCTTTGTAAAAAGTGTGCAGGAATGGGCACAAAAGAATATTTCACAATATACAGAGCTTGTGGATGCGATTTCCAAATTTGAAGTGGACTTTGAAGCAATCGGAAGCATATTTAAGAAAAACGGAACGACCATTTTATCAACAACTGTAAACATCTTCTCTTCCATCATAAACATTGTTGTAAATGTATCGATTGGTTTTGTATTTTCGTTATATATTTTGTCGCAGAAGGAAAAGCTTGGAAGACAGACAAAGATGGTGCTGTATGCATGCTGTAAGGAAAATATCGCTGATGAGTTTATGGTATTTGGCAAAATTGCAAACACGACATTTTCAAAGTTTTTTACATGCCAGTTCCGTGAGGGTATTATTATCGGTGCGATGTTTGCCTTAAGTATGGCAATCTTTCGGATGCCGTTTCCGATTACAATCGGAGTGTTAATTGGATTTACGGCATTGATTCCGGTATTTGGCGCCTTTTTCGGACTTTTTATCGGCTGTTTCATGATATTGGTTGACACGCCGGGCATGCTAATCTGGTTTGTTGTACTGTTCTTTACATTGCAGTTTATCGAAAACAACTTTATTTATCCAAAGCTTGTGGGAGGAGATGTTGGTCTTTCTGCAATCTGGGTATTGCTTGCGGTTGTCGTCGGCGGAGATTTGATGGGTGTTGTCGGCATGTTTGTGTTCATACCGCTTGTATCTGTCATTTATGCATATGTTCGAAGCATAATCTATAGAAAGCTTAAAACAAAACAAATCAATGTAGACGAGAAGGGTGCGCCGGATGATGTGATGCCCCTCATGGAGAGCAGACGTCGCCTGTTCCAGCGAAAGGCGCGAGAACTTCGCGAGGCGAACTTGAAGGGCGAAAAATCTTCGTATCAGGATGAAGCAATAAACGATGCGGCGGATGATGGAAAAGATGATGAGGAAACCTTGACAGAGAAAGGGAGAGAGTAAACATGTACAGAGAGATTCCCGGCTTGGTATTATATCGTGATTTGGGCGATGATAGTATTTTGTATGAGCTTGCACATATTTTTGAAGATTTTGCACTTTCGAATGCGTCAAATGAGGCGTTGACGACCCGAATTTATCAACAAATTAAACGATTGCTGGATGTCGCAACAAGCTATGGTTTTAATTATAATTTATGGCAGGATTATCTGGCGTTTTTGTTGATTACAAATGAGAATTCCTTTACTATCACATGCGAAAAGGTGGGTGCCGGAGACGGAACCGTAAATAAATTTGCCAAGCACGATTATGAGATTTTTATGCGTTTATTCCATTTCGATTTTTCAAAAATCGAAGAGGAGCTCGGAATTGACTGCTTTTCAACGATTACAAACTACCGTTCTCTGCCGAAAAAGGAGCAGATGTATAATCAGAATGTGAGCGATAAGGTACGATACATTAGTGATCATATAAGAGAGGCAAAGGATGTGGAAGAGGTATTTACGCTCATGACCGATTTTTATCGTCAGTATGGTGTAGGCATGTTTGGTCTTAATAAGGCATTTCGAATTGCACATGACGATGGAAAGCCTCTTACATTTATTCCGATTAATAATACAGATCGTGTTGTGTTGTCGGATCTGATCGGATATGAGATACAGAAAAAGAAGCTCGTGGACAATACGGAAGCCTTTGTGCAGGGAAGAAAGGCGAACAATGTGCTGCTGTTTGGTGACAGTGGTACCGGAAAATCAACGAGTATCAAGGCAATTATTAATGAATATTATGAACAGGGACTGCGGATGATTGAAATCTACAAGCATCAGTTTCAGGATTTGTCTGCAGTTATTTCTCATGTAAAAAACCGGAATTATAAATTTATTATTTATATGGATGATTTATCCTTTGAAGAGTTTGAAATTGAGTACAAATATCTGAAGGCTGTCATTGAAGGTGGTCTTGAGACCAAACCGGATAATGTGTTGATTTATGCAACCTCAAATCGACGACACCTGATTCGCGAGACATGGAATGACCGCTCGGATGTTGAGCAAAATGAAGGCATGCATAAGTCTGACACGATGCAGGAAAAACTGTCACTTGTCAATCGCTTTGGTGTGACAATCAGCTATTCAAAGCCTTCGAAGAAGGAGTTCAACGAGATTGTAACAGAGCTTGCAAAGAGATACCCGGAAATAAAGCTTACCGAGGAACAGCTCATCGCTGAGGCGAACAAGTGGGAGCTTTCGCATGGTGGCATCTCCGGCAGATGCGCGCAGCAGTTTATACATTATTTGGCGGGCACGTTGCAGGCAGATGAATAATCTGTTAAAATAGATTGATTATAGGAGTTTATCCGTTTATTGGAGGAAAATCAATGTTTAATTTCGGAAGTAAAAAAACACAGAAAAAGGTTGCGGCAGTCATTTGCGTGATTTTGTGCGTAGCGATGGTTGTAGGTCTTTTAGTGACCTATATCGGATAATATGTTAAAACAGGGAAGTATAGAAGAACGCATATTAAATCGTTCGGTTATCAAGCATATAAAAAAGCAGGGCTCACATCTTGTGGCAGGTGCCATGGTCGGTCAGGATTTTGGTGCCCATACCTGTAGCGCGTCAGGCGGACAGGATATGGATGGAGCGTGCGCAGCTTCGGTGTTTGTTACGGCAGATGGTGTGGCGGCAGACCCGGCACTCGCATGGACGAAGGCGATGAATAACTTTGCCTGCTCCGGTGGTTTCCTGCAGGGTGCGCGAGTTGTCATGATGGTATCACCCCGTACAAAGGAAACAGCGATTAAGCGGTTTATGGAGACGTTTTGTGCGTTAGCATTGTCGGATCATACATATATTTTGGGTGGTCACACGCAGGTCGACGTTGCGGTTATTGAACCGCGATTTGTAGTTATAATGTTTGGTATGGCGGGCGGATACCGACCGGATATACAGAAAATCGGTGTCGGATGTGACATTGTTATGGTGGATGTTACGGCGAAGCTTGGGACTGCACTGATTACGCAAAAGAAAAAAGAAGAGCTAAGGTCCCGTTTTGCTGAAAGCTATATTAAGGAAATGGAACTTGGCGTAAACGGTTACAGAGTAGATTCGTACGCAAAGCTTGCAGCCGGGCAAGGGGCATTTTATATGCATGACATTTCCTGTGGTGGTTTGTATGGTGCGCTGTGGCAATTGTCCGTACGTATTGGAAAAGGGATTGAAATTTTCCATAATCAGATACCGATTCGCCAGGAAACGATTGAATTGTGCGAGTTTTATGGAATCAATCCGTATCAGTTAGACGGAACCGGCGGACTTTTGGTCGTTATTTCCGGGGCGGAGACTTTTTTGGAGTCGATGGCGAAGCTTGGTGTAGAAGCTGCTGTGATTGGTCGCGTGACGGAAGACCAGGATAAAAAAATACAGATTAACGATACAGATATACGATATCTCACGCTTGTTTCAGGCGATGAAATATATAAGGTGTTAGATGCGGTATAGGCACTTGGCATCAGTATAAGAAAAGGAGTAAATGCCATGAAAAATGAGATCTTAAAGCTATTGGAAACTGACAGCAGACTCAGTGTTAAGGATATTGCCGCCATGATTGGCGCGGATGAGGCGGCGGTCGCCGCGGATATAAAGGCGATGGAGGAGGACAGAGTCATCTGCGGTTATCATACAATGATTGACTGGGACAAAGTCGCTGACGAGATGGTTACGGCTCTGATTGAAGTAAAGGTTACTCCGCAACGTGAGCAGGGTTTTGATAAACTCGCAGAACGTGTTCGCAATTTTGAAGAAGTAAATGCCGTATATCTGATTGCCGGTGCATATGATTTTATTATCATTTTGCAAGGCAAGACATTGCGTGAAATCTCAAGATTTGTATCGGAGAAGCTTGCAACATTGGATGCGGTTGTAAGTACCTCTACAAACTTTGTGTTGAAAAAATATAAAGACCATGGTGTCGTTTTCGAAGCACCAAAACATGATGAAAGGTTGGCGATTGTACCGTGAGAAATCCGTTATCAAAAATAGTAGTTGATATTAAACCATCCGGTATCCGTAAGTTTTTTGATATTGTAAGTGAAATGCCACATGCAATTTCTCTGGGTGTTGGCGAACCGGATTTTGACACGCCTTGGCATATTCGTGCAGAGGGTATTTATTCTTTGGAAAAGGGTAAGACATTTTATACCTCGAATTCCGGCTTGTTAGAATTGCGTGAAGAGATTTGTAAGTGGTATAGCCGTAAATATGATGTACATTATGACTTTCGCAAGGAAAGCGTTATGACGGTCGGCGGCAGTGAGGGAATTGACATTGCACTTCGTGCAATGCTTGACCCGGGCGATGAAGTAATCATTCCGGAGCCTTGCTATGTCTCTTATTTGCCGTGTGTACAGTTAATCGGCGGTGTGCCGGTTACAATTGAGCTTAAGAATGAAAATGAGTTCCGTCTGACACCGGAGGAACTTTCAGCTGCAATCACAGACAAGACAAAGGTGCTTATCCTGGCGTTTCCTAGTAATCCGACCGGCGCAATCATGTCAAAGAAAGATTTGGAGCCGATTGCAGAGATCTGTAAGGAAAAGGATATTTTTGTTATATCCGATGAAATATATTCAGAGCTTACATATGGCGATAAGCAGCATTTCAGTATTGCTGCACTGCCTGGTATGAAAGAACGGACAATTGTTATCAACGGTTTTTCAAAAGCATATGCCATGACCGGGTGGAGACTCGGATATGCACTTGCACCGGAAGTGATTGCAACACAGATGACAAAGATTCATCAGTTTGCAATTATGTGCGCGCCGACGACGAGTCAGTACGCTGCCATTGAAGCAATCAAAAACGGCGACGATGACATCGCAAAGATGCGTACATCTTACGACCAGAGAAGAAAGTTTTTATTAAACGCATTCCGTGAGATGAATTTGCCATGCTTTGAGCCGAAGGGGGCATTTTATGTATTCCCGTGTATCAAGGAATTTGGTATTACCAGTGATGAGTTTGCGACAAGATTGCTTCATGAGGAGGAGCTTGCGGTTGTTCCGGGTACCGCATTTGGTAATTGCGGCGAGGGATTCTTACGTATCTCTTATGCTTACTCCATTGATCAGCTGCGTGAGGCAATGACACGCCTCGAGCGTTTTATTACAAGACTTCGCGAGAATTAGGAGCCATTATGTTAAACATTGTGTTGCATGAGCCGGAGATGCCGGCAAATACGGGAAATATCGGTCGGACCTGTGTGGCAGCAGGCATTCGTCTGCATCTCATTGAGCCGATGGGATTTCGAATCAACGATAAAATGTTAAAGCGTGCCGGACTTGATTATTGGGAAAAGTTAGACGTTACGATTTACGATGATTATTCGGATTTTCTTGAAAAGAATCCGGGAGCTAAGATTTACATGGCGACGACAAAGGCAAAGCAGAAATATACGGATGTTACCTATGAGGAAGATGCGTATATTATGTTCGGAAAGGAAAGCGCGGGTATTCCGGAGGAGATTTTGCTACAGAATAAGGAAACATGTGTGCGTATTCCTATGATGCCGGGAGAACGTTCGCTTAATTTGTCAAATTCGGTTGCAATAGTTGTATATGAGGCACTTAGGCAGCAGGGATTTCCGCAGCTTGAGAGTGCCGGACAATTACATCGTTATGAATGGTAAAATGGGAAATATGTGAGAATCGATATGGATCAACGAGCAGACTGGCTGGGAAAGCCGTATTATTCATTAAATGCATATTTTAAGTATACCTACGGTGAAAAGATTTACAAGATTGCGGTGGATGCAGGACTTACCTGCCCGAACCGTGATGGTACACTCGATCATCGTGGGTGTATTTTTTGTAGTGCCGGAGGCAGCGGGGATTTTGCAGTCCCGATAAATGATACTCCGTATGCGAAGCAATATGGGACAAATTCTGCATCAAGACAAAATCCGGTTGATGTGAGGCGCCAGATTGAACGCGGCATGGCAAAGTTCAATAAATCGGTGGGAGAACGGTTTGTCATTTATTTTCAGGCTTATACAAACACTTACGGGTCTGTTGATTATTTGCGGGAGATATGGACGGCCGCACTTTGTGAGCCTTCTGTGGCCGGAATCTCGATTGCGACCAGACCGGACTGTCTGGGGAAAGAAATACTTGATTTGCTTGCGGAGCTAAATTGTATCTATAGTGCGCAGGGGAAGTTTATCTGGGTAGAGCTTGGACTTCAAACGATGCACGAAATGACAGCGCAGTATATACGCAGACATTATTATCTTGTTGAATATGAGGATGCGGTCAGAAATTTAACAAAAATCAATATCCCGTATATCACACATGTGATTTTGGGACTGCCGGGAGAGAGCAGGGAAATGATGCTTTCTACGGTACGATATGTGAGTGCCGGTAATTTTGCCACATGTGAGAGCGGAGAACATGTGGCATGCAGACCATTCGGGATAAAGCTGCAACTCTTACACGTGTTAATGGGAACCGACCTTGCTAAAGAGTATGAGGAAGGCGTGTTTGAGGTTCTCTCGATGGAGGATTATATTGCGTTAACCGCGGAGTGTTTACGGGTGATTCATCCGGAAATTGTCGTTCACAGGGTGACCGGAGATGGACCGAAGCACAGCTTGATTGCACCGGAATGGTCCAAAAACAAAAAAGCAGTATTAAACGGATTACACAAATATATGGCTGAGCATGACATTAGACAGGGAGAAGCATGCCGAGCCAGATACTGATGATTGTTCCTGCAATCGAACAAATTAGGGCGCCTATGAGCGTCCATTTTGTTTTTGTGACGCCGATTGACAGATAATATACGGACATTGTATAAAAAACAGTTTCGGTACTGCTCATCATAATCGAGATTGTTCGACCAATCACGGAATCGGGACCATAGGTGTCGAAAATATCTAATGTCATTCCGGTTGCGGCAGAGGATGAAAAAAGTCTTACGATGGAAACCGGGATGATTTCGGGGTGAATGCCGAAAGCATCATTTAGAGGGGTAAAGATATTACAAAGCAGAGCAAGGCAGCCGGAACTTCGGAGTATGCCTACGGCAACAAGCAGACCGATGAGTGTAGGAGCAAGTTCAATTACCATTTGAAAGCCTTCTTTTACCCCGGTAAGAAAGGTTTCATAAATCGGAATTTTTTTACAGAACCCATAAAAAACAATATAGCCCAGGACAAGCGGAATCATATAATTTGATAAGGTATAGAAACAGGAAGTAATCAATGACATGAGGTAAGATATCCTTGAAAAAATATGCAAAATATTATACTATAAATGTATATGAAGTGTTCGAAAAAATATGTACAAATTTACAGGAGGAATAGAGCATGAGGTTAGTGACACGTTCGGATTTTGACGGACTTGCGTGTGGTGCACTCTTGAAGGAGGCCGGTATTATTGATCATTGGACATTTGCACATCCGAAGGATTTGCAGGATGGTCTTATTCCGGTCGATGAGAATGATTGTCTTGCGAATGTTCCGTTTGTTGAGGGCTGCGGGTTATGGTTTGATCACCATTCCAGTGAGCATGAGAGACTGGAACTTGAGGGTAAGTACAAGGGAGAGAGCCGTATTACACCATCCTGCGCACGTATCATTTATGATTACTATGGTGGCAGAGAGCGTTTCTCTCATTTTGATGAGATGATGGAGGCGGTTGATAAGGTTGACTCCGGTAATCTTACCGTTGATGAAATATTAAATCCGACCGGATGGATTTTGATTGGATTTTTGATGGATCCGAGAACCGGTCTTGGAAGATGGCGTAATTTCACAATTCCGAACTACAAGCTGATGGAAACTTTGATTGATGCGTGTCGTACGATGTCTACCGAAGAGATTTTGGCACTTCCGGATGTGAAGGAGCGTATCGAAGTATACAACGAGCAGACAGAGAAGTTTAAAGAGATGGTAAAGGCACATACACGTGTCGAAAAGGATGTTATTATCTCTGATTTGCGTGGTGTTGATCCGATTTACACAGGAAATCGATTCATGATTTACAGTCTCTATCCGGAACAGAATATTTCCGTATGGATTGTAAACGGCAAGGGTGGCAAGGGCTGTTCTGCTGCTGTCGGATACAGCATTATCAATCGCTCGTCAAATGTCGATGTCGGAAGCTTAATGTTGAAATACGGTGGTGGTGGCCACAAAAAGGTCGGAACCTGCCAGTTTACGGATGAGACAATGGATGAGCAGCTTGAGAAATTAATTGACGAGATTGTTAATTATCAGGCATAAGGAAGAGATACAATTGCCGGGCGCAATTGTATTATACAGGTATTCAGAAGAGACACCCGGTTTCGTCAAATCTGCAAAATGCAGATTTTCGAAATCGGGTGTCTCTTTATTCGCTTAGGGAGTTAATGTGCATAATGTGGAAAACATTGTGGATGGCTCGCTAATTATAGCTGAAAATGTAGTCGTTTGACGACATCGAATGACGTTATTTGGAACTTTACATAGGAAAAAGACGTATGGTATAGTCTGATTGTAGCAACCGATAAGCGTTCTGCATATTGAGTTGTTGGGTATTTGCAGACCCGGGATTTCTTTATTTCATTTATTATTCCAAAGATAAGATTATTTATACAAATTTTACTGCCTGAAGGGAATCATTTGAAATTGTGATACGATAGGGGGACTGAAGGGGAGGTTTATGATTTGCAATATTTGTCTTGGTTTGTTTTTGACGGGAGCCGTCTATTATGATGTGCGATATATGAGGATTCCGAACATGTGGAATCTTTGTTGGGCAATCGCAGGAATCATATATAGTATTCGAATTGCGGGATGGCATGGACTGTTTTGCAGCCTGATCGGTATCATGATTCCGATTGTTGTTTTTCTTATATTGTTTATCCTTCGTGCGATGGGAGCCGGCGATATTAAGCTGCTTTCCGGCATAGGAGCTTTTTTATGGAAGGATATCATCACGGTGATTATGGTTGCCCTGCTTCTTGCGGCAATGTATGCAATCGTGGTTTGTATAGGGCGGTTAATGCGGCGAAAACAGTTTGGATGGACACGGATACGGATGGCGATACCGATTGCTGTCGGCACAGGTGTATATATATGGGGAGGCTGTTTTTTATGAGTGCCCAAATTGGTATTTACGATTCAGATTTTGATTATGCAAACGCATTGATGGAGTATATTAACGTGCAGGGAGACGGGATGATGCAGAGCGCTGCATTTTCGGAGATGGAGACCTTGCAAAGATATGTCGAACAGACAAATCCGGAGCTGATATTAAGCGGGGATGCATTGCCGGATTCGTATCAGGACGAAAACGGCGTTCGCGTGATTCGTCTGTCCGAGACCGATGCCCCTGCTTATGCGAATGAACAATATATCTACAAGTATCAGCGGATGGATGTGCTCGTGCGGCAGCTTGCGTCCATGCTTCAGATTAAGACAAGCGACGATGCGGAGTATCCTTTGTTCTACGGAGTTTATTCGCCGATTGGACGTTGTGGTAAGACGACTTTTGCATTTTCTGTATGTCACAATTTCGAAGAGAGCCTTTACATTGGAATGGACAGCTACATAGGGAGTACCAATGTATCGCAGGACATATTTCGGCAGTCGGAACTGTTTTATTTCCATTTGCTGACACACAACGAAGAGATTATGGAAACTGTCCGCGCAGTTGGCAGCTTTGCCGGTACAAGCTTTTCGATTGTATATGGATTACGCAATTTTACGGATTATAAACAGATTACATCGGAGGATGTTGCATGGTTCCGGCAAACACTGAAAGCGAAGTCACAGATTCGACGGGTAGTGTTTGATATTGGTGCCGGGGTCTTGTCTGATTTCGGTTTATTATGTGAGTTTGATCATTTGTTTGTTCCTTGTTTGTCGGATGCGTATTCACAGCGTTTGCTTGACCATTTTCACATACTTGTAAAAGAAGTCCCGGATAAGATGCCTTCTGCGTACATTTCATACATCGAGGTTCCGATGGATAGCTATGACTCCCCGGTGCTTCGGGATTATGTTCACCAAAAGGGGATTTAGATGAAGACGCTAAAAGACCAAATATATCGAATGGTAGTTGAACGGCTCGATATGAGTCGCGAGTTAAGTGATGATGAGGTGGAGGCTGTAATTGACAACTGCATACTTTCTGTGACGGATGAAGGCTATTTATCGTTAAAAGAAAAACTACGGTTACGGCGTGATATATTTAACAGTCTTAGGCGTATGGATATTCTGACACAATATATGGAGGATGATTCGGTTTCGGAAATTATGGTCAACGGCTATTCGGATATTTTTATTGAAAAAAACGGTAAGCTGTTTCGAAGTGACAAATGCTTTGAATCGGAAGAAAAGCTGATGTCGGTCATTCAACAGATTGTGGCAGGCTGTAATCGACGGGTTAACGAGAGTACGCCCATTGTAGATGCGCGACTTCCGGATGGTTCCCGTGTTCATGTTGTAACACGACCGGTTGCATTGTCCGGGCCTACCATTACAATTCGACGGTTTCCTAATCAGGCGTTTCATATGGAACACCTAGTCACACTAGGTACCTTGTCGGCTGCGGTAGCGGATATATTACGGCTCCTCGTAGTGGCAGGCTACAATATCTTTATATGCGGGGGGACAGGGTCCGGGAAAACAACTTTTCTAAATGCGCTCTCTGAATTTATTCCGGCGGATTCGCGTATTGTCACAATTGAGGATGCAGCTGAATTACAGATTCGGGGGATTGATAATCTTGTGCGCCTGGAGGCGCGGCCGGAAAATATCGAGGGTGATCATGCGATTTCCATACGTGATTTGATAAAAGCAAGCTTGCGTATGAGACCGGATCGAATTATTGTCGGAGAGGTGCGCGACGGAGCAGCGATTGATATGCTGACGGCGATGAATACCGGGCACGACGGTAGCCTTAGCACTGGACATGCAAATTCCTGTGAGGATATGATATCTCGTCTTTGTACGATGGTTTTGATGGGAATGGATTTGCCGATGCTTGCCGTCAAACAGCAGATTTCATCTGCCGTGGACATAATTATTCATGTTTCGCGTATGCGGGATCGGACGAGAAAGGTTACAAAAATATGCGAAGTGCTTGCGGATAAGAATGGAGAACCTTTGCTACGGACACTGTACGAGTTCCGTGAGGAGGAAACATCCAAGAAGACGGAGGGCGTGAAAGGAACACTCGAGTTTGTTCAGGAACTATGCCGGAGGGAGAAGCTAAAGGATGCCGGATTAATGGAGGTGTATGATGAGGCAGAACAAAAAGCGGCAGGGTCAGCCTCTGCCGGGAAGCTGGTACGCAATGGAGATATTTAAGCTGCTTGGAATAACAGTCGGAATTGCTTTTCTTTTTTACAACGCATGGTACGGGAGTCTGATCATTCTGCCGTTTAGCTGTATTATGTTTCGAAGAGATGTCAGACAATTTTACCAAAAACGTACAAAGCGCATTCGCGTGGAATTTAAGGATTTTCTTGTTGTACTATCGGGAAATTTGTCTGCAGGATATGCATTTGAAAATGCGATTCGACTGGCAGAGAAGGATATGGAAAAGCAATACGGAAAAGAATTTTTAATCAGAGATGGGATAAGACGTTGTGTCTATGGTGTACGTTGTAACCAGAGTATTGATGTTTTATTTGAGAACTTTGCGCACGAAATCGGAATTGAAGAAGCAACCTCCTGTGCACATCTTATGATGCTTGCAAAACAGTACGGAGGAAATATGATTCAAATGCTTCAGCGTATGGCACGGAATATGACATTGATGTTTTCAGCAGAACAGGAGATTGAGACAAGTGAGGCACAAAAAAAGCTTGAAAGTCGTGTAATGCTATTGTCGCCATTTGGAATTATGTTCTATATGCGAATGACGAATGCGGCATACATTTCTATGATGTACGACACAATGGCGGGACATGTTGTGATGACTCTGGCACTTGTTGTGATTGGTATATGCGGTTTGTGGATGGATTCAATTACGAAGGGAGTGAAAGCATAAAAATGATTCATATTAATTTGGCTGTAATTTTGCTGTACGGAATGTTAGCGATCTTGAGCCGAAAGCATTTTAGTAAATACAAGAAGACAGATGAACATTTTGGGGTGGTGACAAGCTTGTTTCTGTCTATGGGATACACGGTTTATCATTGGATAGAAAAGTATTACCCCATAAACCGGGTTTGTGAGCGACTAAGAAAAGTTCAGATTGTGCCGCAAGAGACGTTACGTAAGCTTGCAGAGGACTATGCAGTAAAGAACGCAGCTGTTGGTCTGGCTATCTTTTTTGTGTGTTCCCTGGCATCGTTCACATATGCTGTGACAGATGAGTGTCGGGCAGACAAAATGCCCAATATTATAGAAAGAGAGGATTATCAGGGCAACACAAAAAAACAGGATATTTATCTTACTGTTGATGGGGAGACATTGGTCTATGAGCTTCCGGTACATCCTATGGAGTACTCGGAGGAGGAATTTATACATGAGGCAGAGGCGGTTCGCGACTGGCTTGAGATAACGATACTGAATGGAAATACAGATGCACTAAATATCAGGGAGGATTTACAACTCCCGGAGCGAGATGAAAAGGGGCTGTTTACCATTGAGTGGAGATCTCAAAATCCGGATATTATTACATCCTTCGGAAAGGTTGATTGGGATTTACTGTCGGAGGATGTGCAGGTTATGCTTGTTGCGAGGGTTGAATATTTAGATTACTTTGTCCTGTTTGAATTTCCTTTGATTTTAAGGTCTTCTTCGGATGATATCAAGGATGATAGGTTGCACATGGTTCGTGAAACGCTGACAAAACTCGAAAAGGATAATCGAAGTTGTGTATTCTGGGAGCTTCCGGAGGAAATTGACGGAGTGGAAATCTCTCTGGGAAGAGAACACGGCAAAAAGTCATGGTGGTTGTTTGTTGCAGGCGGTGCGTTATGTATAGGAGGGGTGTTATTACGGCGTAGTCGTTTGGATGAAGCAATAAAACGGCGAAATGAGGAGTTAAACAGTCAATATCCGGATTTTGTAAATCGGTTATGTATGTTACTTGGGACAGGACTTACCTTACGGGGATGCATGGAACAGGCCACACGTGAGCTGTCGGAGGATTCAATACTTCGAAAGGAATTGCTGTACATGGTGCATGAGCTTTCAACAGGGGGAGACGAAAATCGCGCATATGATGAGTTTGGGGCAAGGATTGGTATGCCTGCTTATACACGACTTGCCAATCGGTTAAATCAGAATCTGCGGACGGGAACCGGTGACTTAATTCGTGTATTAGAGGAGGAAGTGCAATTTTCTTTGGAAAGCAAACGGGAGTATATGAAAAAAAGAGGAGAAGAAGTTTCAACCAAGTTGTTGTTTCCTATGGTAGTACTGCTATTGGTAGTAATGTTAATTATCATACTTCCGGCGATGAGGGGATTGTGAAAGGAGGAGAGTATATGAATATGGTCAAACGATTTTTAACCGAAGAGGATGCTATGGGTGTCGTTGAAGTTATTTTGATTATGGTCGTACTTATTGCAATGGTTGCTATATTTAAAAATCAGATTCGGTCTTTGGTTGAAAATATCTGGAGTTCAATTAATAAAGGTGCACAATCAATTTACACCTAATACATTTCATTTATTTATTTCTGTTGTATCTATCTGTCTTATTTTTGGGAGGGGAATATGAATAATCGAGGAAAAATAACTGTTTTTTTATGTTTGATGGTATGTGCCGTATTGCTCCTTGCTATGACCGGCCTACGGGTTATTACTTTTTACGGGGGGCAGGCAAAGGCTGCGATGTGTTTAAAAACAGCTACATCACATATAAAGTCTAATTATAATCGTTACATTTTCGACCATTATCATATTCTCCTTTTTGATAAAGCCTGTGGCGGTAAAGGAGAAGCCGGTATAGAAGAGATTCTTTTTAATAATCTTCAGGAGAATTTGGGAACTTTTGCCTCTGTGCAGGAACTGTCCGTGAACCAATACAATATGCTGACAGAGAACGATTGCCGCGCATTACGGGAACAGATTGCGGATTATATAAAGTATGCTGCGATAGAATACGGCACCGATCAGATTCTTGAAATGACCGGAGGAGAAGACGGCGCGTTATCTGAGGATTTGTTGACACCGTCCGAAGAGGAGACGGAGACTACGGCGGAAACAGGGATTGATTGTGAGGATGTGGAAGACCCGAGAGGATTGACTGCGTATATGGAAGGAGATTTACTGATGGCGGCTATTGTTCCGGAAGAGCTAAAAATCAGTGAATATTATATGCAGGATGATGAGGGCTGGTCTGTGCATCAGTATGGACATATGGGAGATTTTTTTCAGATAAATAATCGGTTTAATAGTCTGGGTGTTCTATCCAATGATCTGGTCACCTACGGAGGCTGGTCCGATCAATTGTTGCAGGCAGGTACCGAGATTGCTTATGCAGCAGATGTGTTTAACTGTGCTACGGAACAAACGATAAACGATACTTCCGTGCTTGTGTGTGAATTAGAATATCTTGTTTCCGGCTTGCCGTGTGATGCATATAATCTTGAATCGGCTATTCATCGGATTCTGGGGATAAGACTACCTGTGAATTATGCCTTTTTAATGACAGATCCCGAAAAAAAGGCGGTTGTTATGGAGGTGGCGGCTCCGCTTTCGGCGTTGACTTTGGTACCTTTGCCAATTATGAAAAGACTCATAGCGGGTTGTTGGGCTTATGTAGAAGCAATTACCGAGGTTCGATGTTTACTAAATGGAAAACGTATGTCTTTTACAAAAAACAGCGAAAATTGGATTACGGATCTTCACAATTTGGGAGAAGACATGTTTTGTGACGGAAGCTCAGATGACAAAGGTTTGTCCTATAAGGATTATTTACTTATTTTACTTGCAATTCAGCCGGACACAACAGTCTATCGAATGGTTGATATTATCCAATTAAATGCCAGACAGGAGAATGATAATTTTTGGATGGATAATGCAGCAGTTGGATTCTCGGTGGATGTCAAAATCCAATATGACGGAAGGGAAATTTGGTTACGCGAGGAAGCAAAATACTAAACAATCGAATGATTGCTGCTTTGTAAATGGTCTCTACTTATGCCAATTTACAACAAATCCTCTCCGGGTGCAGACAGTGTATTACACTATGACAGAGTAGAGGCTGTTTACAAAGCAGTTACAATATATAATTTGAAGGTGGGAGTAATAATGAAAGGACGTTTGAAAAATCGTGGGAATACGGTTGTCGAGGCGACCTTGATCATACCTGTTTTCCTGTTTGGGATGCTTGCGGTCTATCACATGACAATGAGTCGGCTGGCAGAACAGATTGTATACGAGGCAGCGTCGGAAACCGCAGAGTATCTTGCTGAATATGCATACCTTGAAATTGACAGTTCCTTGTTGCCGTATATCAAATTCCGCGAATATGTCGATGACGAGCAGCTTGTGGATCGGTATATTTTAGATGGTGTGAACGGTGTGACTTTTTTTGGTTATTTCGGAATCGATGCGGAAGATAACATTTGTTTATATGTGCAATATGAGGTCGCATTTCATGTGCCGTTTTTTCCGTCGTTTACATCAAGGCATTCATATTGCATCAAGCAACATGCCTATGTAGGAGACAGAAATTCGGCGGACAGGGGAGATACGAATGCAGAGGAGACATATGTATTCATAACGGATAATAAAGAGGCGTATCATACGTCCAGAAGCTGTACACATTTAAAGTTGTCCGTACATGTAACCTCAAAGACATCGGCAGTTGAGAAACACTATACACCATGCGAGTTTTGTGGAAACGCGAAGGAAGGGGAGCTGGTGTATATTACAGATGAAGGAAATCGATATCACAATTGCCCGGATTGCAGTGGATTAAAACGAACAATATATAGAGTGAAAAAAAGTTCGGTAGGAGGGTTGCCGCAATGCTTAAGGTGTGGGGGAGAAACATAAATAAAAGAAAATTACATAATAATCGTGGAAGCACGATAATCGAAACCAGTTTGATTATGCCGATTGTAATTTCAATCTGTATGGCGGTTATCATCATATTTCTTGATGTAATCGGAGATGGAATCGTGCAGGGCGAAAGCTACAAAGCAGTTTATACATATACGGGTGTGTCGGGTACACAGGAAAACATGTTCCAAAGACCGGTTGTCGGAGAAAACGGGTACTTATATTGTGATGGGCAGTTCTCGTCAAATGTGGATGGTGGATATTGTTACAAGGGTCGAGAGGTAGTGTATTGCACGGAATATAACTTATGTGCTTCGCGGCTTAGGAGGTGGCAGTTGTATGGAGATGTTCTATGGGAGTAAAGGAATTGATCGTTATCTGAATGTCCGTTTTACATCACAGGAGAATATACAAAACGGACGATATGCGTACCATGTCCGAATGCTCTGTCAGAATCAAATTATGTATTTAATTTCGCCGCATATTATTGCTTCGGATGATCAGGTCATTTGCAGATATGATATGAATACCTATTATGTGATGTCCAGGCTGTTCCGTGTCACACCTATGAATGGGGATATGTTTTCGCGCATTTTGTTGCAAATTAGTCAATGTATTGAGGAATTACCATTCTATTTGTTAGATGCTGATAATTTGGTTTTGGATCCGGAGTATATGTTTTACGACGAAGCAAAACGTGAGGTGCGACTCGTTTATGTGCCGGGGTATGGAAGGATGATACAAAAGCAGCTGAAGCAATTACTTGAGTATATGATGTGCATATTTGACTCCGAGGATCGGGACGGAATCCAAATCCTATATTCGTATCATTCAATGTTGAGTAATGAGGGTGCGGATGTGGGAAGATTAATACAAAAGGCAAAATGTTCTCTGCAGATTGCAACATATGGACATCCGATACTCGAAGATCCTGTGGCGAATGATCCTACGTTTGGCAGTACCGTATTGGGAAATTCTGTATTGGTACACGAGGACATATTCATGCCGGGAAGCAAAGAATCTATTAATAATAGAGGAAGGTGTTTGCATGTAGGTCGACTAACTGCAGGGGCGGCTGTGTTGATAGGGATGGATATGATAGCAGTCCTTGGAACCGGTATTAAATTTATTAGTTCCGGGTTTCAGCTTCTGTGGTTATATTTAATGGTTGGTTGCATTGCAATGCTGACAGTATTATGTGTATGCGTTTTTACAGGACAGGAAGAAAATGACGATGAAGCGATGGAAGAATATATGCAACAGGCTCCCGAAGGGATGATAGAAGAAAATGAATACAAGCCGGTTGCGGTTCATGCTTTGGTGCCATTGACAAATGGGGCACTCGAGGAAATTGATTTTTCACGATATGGGGAAACAATTGTTGTAGGCAGGGGAAAAACGACGGCGGATTATTGCCTGCCTACAACGGAAATCAGTCGCGTGCATGCGTGTATATATAAAAGGGAAGGAGGAATATATGTTGAGGATAGGGATTCGACGAATGGAACTTATGTGAATGATGTAAGGATTCCGTCCAATGAAATTGTACAATTGAATAAGGGAGATCGACTTGGCTTTGCAAATGAAGAATTTTTTGTCTCGTGATTGTATTTATACGCGTTTTTTGGTATATTAATGATATGTAGCGTTTGAAAAAGACGATTGGATAGTCGAGGTGAAAAAGGTTGAAGGTAAATGTCTATTATGGCGGTCGTGGATTGCTTGAGGATCCTACATTGTTTGTCATCGATCGTATGATTCAGGTGTTGGAGGAGCTGCGTGTTACGGTGGCTCGTTACAATATGTACGAGGACAAGTCCGGTATTGCTACGCTTCCAAATACATTGAAGGATTGTGACGGTATTATTTTGGCAGCAAATGTCGAGTGGTTTGGTATTGGTGGATACATGCAACAGTTTTTGGATATGTGCTGGCTGTACGGAGATAAGGAAAAGATTTCTTCTCTTTACATGATGCCGGTTGTTGTTGCAACTGCATATGGAGAGCAGGATGCGGAGATGACCTTGCGTAAAGCATGGGATGTCCTCGGCGGTGTTTCCCTAAACGGACTTGCTGCGTATGTGGATAGCAGTGATGTATTTGAACAGAATTCTGCATACCTTGCGTTGATTGAGAAAAAGACAGAGGAACTCTATCGCAGCATCAATCAAAAGGTTGTCAAGCTTCCGACAAGTAATACAGCCGTAAAGAATAATATTATCAAAAAGACCAATATTACACTTACACCGCAGGAAAGCGAACAGTTGTCGAAATTTGTTGCAGATGACGGATATGTCAAGACGCAGAAAAAGGATATTGAGGAGCTTGCCGCGATGTTTAAGCAGATGCTTGGAGATGAAGCACCGATTCAGGAAAATATATATGAGGACGATATTGTTGAGGCATTTTACAAGAACTATTATCCGGAAAAAGATTTCTCGGCATGCTACGTATTGGTGATTCCGGATTTGGGAAAGAATCTTATTATTCATGTCGGTAATCAGTTGGAATGTGCTTACGGTGAAGACTGTGACGGCGATGTTAAGCTTAAGGCAAGCAGCGATTTAGTTCGTAGTATTATTGCCGGCAAGATGACCTTCCAAAAAGGATTTATGGCAGGTGAGATTACCGCAAAGGGTAATTTCAAGACATTGCGAATGCTTGATCAGATATTCCGTTTTCGCTACAAGAAATAATGGATTGAGAGTGAGGTTGCCATATGTCATACATGGCATTATATCGTAAATGGCGTCCGGATGCATTTTCGGAAGTCAAGGGGCAGGAACACATTGTAACCACCCTCAAAAACCAAATAAAGCATGAGAGAATCGGACACGCATATTTGTTCTGCGGCACGAGAGGAACCGGCAAAACTACCATTGCTAAGCTTATGGCTAAGGCGGTGAATTGTGAACATCCTGTTGACGGAAGTCCCTGTAATGAGTGTGAAAGCTGTAAGGCGATTGCGGCGGGAAGCTCTATGAATGTCATCGAAATCGATGCGGCATCCAATAACGGTGTAGACAATATTCGTCAGATTAACAATGCGGTTCGGTATTCGCCGCAGGCAGGCAAATATCTTGTATATATTATCGACGAGGTTCATATGTTGTCAATAGGTGCCTTTAATGCGCTTTTAAAGACATTGGAGGAACCTCCGGAATATGTGATTTTCATTTTGGCAACGACGGAATCACATAAAATACCAATTACTATTTTATCCAGATGTCAGCGATATGACTTTAAGCGTATATCGATTGAGACGATTACTGATCGACTTGCTGATCTGATGGAGAGAGAACAAATTTCCGCGACGAGAGATGCACTCGCTTATGTTGCGCGTGCGGCAGATGGATCTATGAGAGATGCACTTAGTATTTTGGATCAATGTATTGCCTTTCATCTGGGGGAGGAGCTCACTTATGATAAGGTGTTAGACACAATTGGTGCAGTAGATGTTGAGGTGTATATTCGACTGATGCAGGCGATTGCAACACAGGAAATTACGTCTGCGATGGATATCATAGACGAGGCAATATGGCAGGGAAAGGATTTAACACAGTTTACGAGTGAATTTACGTTGTTTATTCGTAATGTTTTGATGTTAAAGCTTTCGCCCGGCATGCGTATGGATTTAACAAGCGAGAATATATCAAAGCTAAAGACGCTGGGAACCGAATTTTCCGAGGAGCGTTTGATTGATTATATTAATATTTTACAGGAGACACTTAACAAGCTTTCCTATGCAACGATGAAACGAATTGTTTTGGAACTTGGGATAATAAAGCTCTGTATGCCGCAGATGCGACAGGGATATGAGGAAATTAAGTCTTGTGTTGAGCAGTTTGAAGCGTCATTGGAGCAACGTATTTCGGAGGCTCAAATCACATATGTTCCTAATGAACGTCTGCAAAAGGAGGCGCCGATGCAGGAAATTGCCCGTGCGCCTGAATCAACACTACAGGCAGATGTAACGGTTGATAAGGAGACGGTACAAAGAGAGAGTGATCGTGTGGTGTCAAATTTGCAGGCTCGTTACAAAAAGGCAGACTACGATGAAATTATGACTATCGTATGCATGTGGGATCAGATCAAACGTCAGGCAATGAAGCTTACGAGAAGCTTTATGGATCAGGTGTCGGTTGTTCCGGGAGATACGCCGGGAACACTGGATCTTGTCATTATCAGAGGAAAAGAGAATAGCAATCTTGTGGCAGAATATTTTGAAAAGCCGCATAACATTGAGGTGTTGCGAAGAGATTTGGCAGAGCTTACGGAACGCGATATTGATATCCGGATTCGAAAGCTGACGCAGCGTGAGGCGGATGATTCCAAGGTAGCAGATTTTGATTTGTCAAAAATAAAATTTAACAATATAGAAGTCAAGTATTAGGAGGAAACAACAATGGCAAAAAGAGGTGGATTCCCTGGTGGTATGATGCCGGGAAACATGAACAATCTTATGAAGCAGGCGCAGAGAATGCAGAAGCAGATGGAGGAGCAGGCTAAGGAGCTTGAAGAAAAGGAGTACGAGGCAACTGCAGGCGGCGGGGCTGTCAAGGTTAAGATTAACGGTAAAAAAGAGATTACAGAAGTACATCTTGAGCAGGAGATTGTTGATCCGGAGGATATCGAAATGCTGGAGGATGCCATTATGGCAGCGGTAAACGAGGCAATTCGTCTTCAGGATGAGGATCAGCAGGCACAGATGGGTAAAATTACCGGTGGATTTGGCGGAGGATTTCCTTTCTAATGGATGTTTACGGTGGGCAGGTTAACAAATTAATCGAAGAATTATCCGGACTTCCGGGTATTGGAGGGAAGACGGCGCAAAGACTGGCATTTTATATTATCAATATGCCGGAGGAACGTGCCATGAGTCTATCCGGAGCAATTGCTGATGCCAGACGAAACGTACGATATTGTAAGTGTTGTTATACGATTACGGACAGGGAAGAATGTCCGATATGTTCATCCCCGAGCAGAGATCATAAGCTTATTATGGTAGTGGAGACACCGAGGGATCTTGCCGCATATGAGCGAACAGGACAATATCAGGGAGTGTATCATGTTTTGCATGGGGTGATTAATCCTGCTATGGGAATCGGGGCGAATGATATTCGTTTAAAGGAATTGATTTTACGTCTTGAGCAACAGGATGTAAAGGAGCTTATCATTGCGACCAATTCCAGTGTGGAAGGAGAGGCGACTGCAATGTACATATCCAAATTAGTGAAACCTTCCGGAATTAAGACAACGCGAATTGCAAGCGGTGTTCCGGTAGGCGGAGATTTGGAATGTATTGACGAAGTGACATTACTTCGTGCATTGGAAGGTAGAATTATGGTTTAGGAGGTACGTGAGATGAAGAGAATTGGTATGTTGACAAGCGGTGGAGACTGTCAGGCATTAAATGCTACGATGAGAGGCGTTGTCAAAGGTCTGTATAACACCTTTTCGGATGTGGAAGTGTATGGATTTCTCGAGGGCTATAAGGGTCTGATGTATGGAAATTACAAGAAGCTTTCCGCAGAGGATTTTTCAGGTATTCTTACAAAGGGTGGTACGATTTTGGGCAGTTCCAGACAACCGTTTAAAATGATGAATGTGCCGACAGAGGATGGTCTTGATAAGGTTAAGGCTATGAAAGAAACCTACAAGAAGTTGAAGTTGGATTGTCTTGTTGTATTAGGCGGAAACGGTTCTCAGAAAACGGCAAATCTTCTTTCGGAAGAGGGTCTTAATGTTGTTGGACTTCCTAAGACGATTGACAATGATATTTGGGGAACGGATATGACATTCGGTTTCCAGAGTGCGGTTGATATTGCAACGCAGGCAATTGATTGTATTCATACAACAGCGTGCTCACATAATCGTGTATTTATTGTTGAGGTTATGGGACATAAGGTTGGTTGGATTACGCTGCATGCAGGTATCGCATCCGGTGCGGATATCATTTTGATTCCGGAAATTCCATATGACATTAAAAAGGTTTGTAAAGCACTGGATAAGAGAACGGAAGCAGGAAAAGGCTTCTCCATTCTTGCGGTAGCAGAAGGTGCAATATCTAAGGAGGTTGCGGAGCTTCCAAAGAAGGAACGTAAGGCGGCGATTGCTGCTGCGGCTGAAAAATATCCGTCAGTTGCATATGAAATTGCTGACAAGATTAAGGAATATTGTGGCATGGATATTCGTGTAACCGTTCCGGGACATACACAGCGCGGCGGAAGCCCGGTTCCTTATGATCGCGTTATTTCGAGCCTGTTTGGAGCAAAGGCAGCAAGCCTGATTAAGGAAGAGGATTATGGTAAGCTGGTTGTTATGAAGGATAATGTTGTAACGGCAATTCCACTTTCTGAATCGGCAGGAAAGTTAAAGTATGTATCTCCGGATGACAGCATTGTAAAGAATGCAAAGATGTTAGGCATTTCGTTCGGAGATTAATTCGCACAGTTCGTTTTACAGCTGCATATAGTATATCAAACAGACAATCGGAAGGTTCCGTGCATCGGAGAATTTTCGATTGTCTGTTTGTGAAATGAAGCGTGGATGTGAGGCTGTGAATGGAAGAGAGCATGAAGAGATGGCTGCAACTGCCGGAGTTGCAAATTGTCGATGAATATGAACTTGAAAAAGATAGGGAATATCTTATGGAAATGTATCCGGCAAAAGCAAGATTGATTATGGTATTGGTAGAGGATGCCTGTGACAGATTAGAATATGAAGGCAGTCCGATGTTTGCAATGTACCCGGACCGGGAAACAATATATGGCATATCAAAGCGCATTTATGATAAGGTCAGTCATAATGATGCTGATCAGAATTTAAAACATATGATTGATGTCATGCTGTGTAATGAATTTTATGTCCGTAGGAGCAGATATAAAAGAAGGAGAAAATTCTTTTAGCATATGATTAAGAAAATAATTCTAAAGGTACTGGTGTTTTTGACTGTTATGACAGGAACGGCAGTTTTAGTTAACAAAATAAGTAATCTGAAGCTCAGCAATGTTTCCAGAGAGATGGAAGAGCCTGAGCTTCCGGTTGTATACTTTGATTTAGAAGGGACAATTATTAATCGGGTATTTGGATATACACAGCCAATGGCAACCAGTCGAATGCGGGATGCCGTTATTCCGCTTACAGAGGAGTTTGGTGTTGATGTGCTGGTCGATGATGAGAGTGGATACGGAAAGAAGTATTCCTACGAATTACGTACGATTGCCGGAGATTCCCTGATTGAGGAAGGCGAGCTTGAGATGGGTGAGGCACTTCATGGGTATGACTCATTTCATGTTCAGTTTCGTATGGATCTCAAGAAAAATCAGGAATATGTGCTTGTTTTCCTTATCGAAAACAGAGAGGGGGAGAAGGCGCGCTATTATACGCGGGTTGTGAATTTGGACAAGCAGTATGCCAAGGATATGATTGAGTATGCGACGGTTTATCACAATACAACCTTTGTAAAAAACGTAACGGGACAAAACGGAAATGTTGTGTCAAGTAGTCTGAAGACGAGCGGGGAAGGCAATGACAATGATTTATCCCATGTGACATTGGAATCTTCGTATGATATGGTGAGCTGGGGTGGCGTTTCGCCGGTTGTTATAACCGGAATAATACCTAAGATTACGGAAATTGATAAAGAGTATGCGGTTGTTCAGATGGAGTATGTGGTTGAATCGCAGAATGCAGGGGCAAGGCATCATTATAACGTGGATGAGTATTTTACCGTACAGTACGATGAATATGCCCAGCAGGTAAAAATACTTGCTTACGATCGATATATGGAAAGTATTTTTGATGCGGCATATGTGAACAAGCAAAATAATAGTGTCAGTCTTGGTATCTCGGATTATGATAACGCAGAATATTTGTATTCGAAGGATAACCACAAGCTTGCATTTGCAAAACAAGGACAGCTTTGGTATTACAATTACGATACATCTGAGATTGTCAGTGTATTTCGTTTTTCGCAGGGGGGATATACCGATATTCGTACGCTCAATACAGATGTCGCGGTAGATATTCTTAATATGGACGACGACGGAAATATCTATTTTGTTGTATATGGATATATGTGCAGAGGAAAACATGAGGGGCAAAACGGCATTTCCCTGTATTATTTCACATCGGAGGATAGTCGCGTACAGGAAAAGTTTTTCGTAAAATGCGATGCAACGTTTGATGTCATGAAGCAGGAGACCGGAAGGTTTACGTATTATGATCAGGCAGGTTATTTCTATTATTTGCTGGATGGCACAATCTACAAGGTTGATTTAAATAACATGACACAGAATACGTTAATATATGGTTTGACCTCAGATAAATATGTTGTATCCGGCGATGGGAAAATGGTTGTATATCCGACTGCGCCCGAAAGTGAGGATGCAACCGGTATGGTTATTCGCAATTTTGAAACCGGCGAAGAGTATACGGAAACGGGAAAGGAAACAGATCGATTTGTTGCAATTGGTTTTGTGGGAAACGATTTGATTTATGGAGTTTCCAACTGTCAGGATATTATTATTGCGCAGGATGGACATGCGATTATGCCGATGTATAAGCTGATGATAATATCACCGGAGGGAGAAGTATTAAAAGAATATAACAAAGGAAATACCTATGTCATGAATGCAAAGGTTCAGGAGGATAAAATATTCCTCGATCGTGCTGTTAAGAGTAATCAGTTCTTTGAAAGCTGTGAGGCAGATACAATTGCATATAAGCAACAAAATCGAGATGATGCTTTGTATTTGAAACATAATTACAGTCAATATGAATTGAAACAGGTAGATATTGTATTTCCGTCTATGATGTTTATTCCGGAGTCTGTAAAGCATGTTATGACAAAGGCAAAGGACGCAGAAGAATACACGGAGATGGAAGTAAAAACAAAGACGCCGGGACATTGCTTCTATGTCTTCAACAATGGAGGCTATGTAGGAGAGTATAAGGGTGCCGCGAGTGCTATTTTACAGGTTACGGAGCAGGCTGATGGACTGGTTATTGACGAAAATGGTAATACCGTATACCGTTCGATTGCTGCGGATAAGTATAATACAGTCGCATCAAGCATTCGTGAGACTGCATGTGAGACTGTAGATGACAGCCTGATGACGTGTGCGTACATGTGCATAGAGTATATTGACAGATCCGTGAAATATGAAGATATAATGTCTTGTGAAAGCTGGGAACAGGCATTTGACACTTATACGTTTGGGGTTGGAATTAACATATCGGGAATTGATTTGTCGACAGCTCTTTATTTCTTGGACAGAGATATTCCGTTTGCTGCAAGAATTGATGATGGAAGATATGTTCTTGTTATAAGTTACAACTCCACCCACATCCGGTATTTTGATCCGGTTGAAGGTGGAGAAGTGAAAGTAACTCGTAAGAAATTTGAAGAAAGTCTGAGCTTGCAAGGTAATACGATGTATACCTATACGTCCCAGTAACCTTCTAATGTTGCGAAATAATCTTCCGGAGTTTCTGCGCGTCGAATCTGTTTTACAGAACCATCCTCGCAGAGCAACAGCTCGGCAGATTTTAGCTTACCGTTGTAATTGTATCCCATTGCAAAACCATGGGCACCGGTGTCATGGATTGCGAGATAATCACCCATGTCAATCTTTGGAAGTGAACGGTCAATCGCAAACTTGTCATTGTTTTCACAGAGAGAGCCGGTCACATCATAAGTATGCGTACATGGCTCGTTTTCTTTTCCAAGAACCGTAATGTGGTGATAAGCACCGTACATTGCAGGACGCATTAAGTTTACAGCGCACGCATCAACACCGATGTATTCCTTATGGATGTGCTTCTCGTGAATTGCTTTTGTAATTAAGTGTCCGTAAGGTGCCAGCATGAAGCGACCGAGCTCGGTGTAAATGCTAACGTCCCCAAGACCGGCAGGCACGAGTACTTCTTCGAATGCCTGACGAACACCTTCGCCGATTGCAAGGATGTCATTTGGCTCTTTGTCCGGTGTATACGGAACTCCGATACCGCCGGAAAGATTGATAAAGCTTAAGGAGATTCCGGTCTGTTCCTTTAGTTCTACAGCAACCTCAAACATAAGTCTTGCGAGTGTTGGATAATACTCGTTTGTAACGGTATTGCTGGCAAGAAATGCGTGGATACCGAAGCGTTTTGCACCGCCTTCTTTTAATTCTGTATATGCTTTGAATAATTGTTCTTTTGTCATACCGTACTTGGCATCACCCGGATTATCCATGATGGTTGTTGAAATTGTAAAAGTTCCGCCCGGATTATAGCGACAACAAATTGTCTCAGGAATTCCGCATGTGTCCTTCAAAAACTGTACATGTGTGTAATCATCCAAGTTGATATTCGCACCAAGTTTTTTGGCAAGTACAAACTCCTCCGCAGGAGTATCGTTGGAAGAAAACATAATATCCGACCCGGTTACACCAATACGCTCCGCCATAAGAAGCTCCGTATATGAGGAGCAGTCACAACCGCAACCTTCTTCCTTCAAGATACGCAGAATGGTTGGATTTGGTGTGGCCTTTACAGCAAAGTATTCTTTAAAGCCTTTGTTCCAGGCAAAGGCCTGTTTTAACTTTCTTGCGTTTTCGCGGATTCCCTTCTCATCATAAATATGAAACGGAGTCGGATACGTTGAAACGATTGTTTCGATTTGTTCTTTTGTTATAAATGGTGTCTTCATAGGATTATCCTCCTAGTATTTTTCGGGTTCCGGGTAATCAATACCAAATGTATCAACTGTAACAGATTTGATTACCTGATCCTCTAATGGTCGATCGCTAAAGTCGGTTGGTACACCGGCAATCTTGTTAACGATATCCATGCCTTCTGTGATTTTTCCAAATGCAGCATAGGAGCCGTCGAGATGAGGGCTTGTCTCATGCATAATAAAAAATTGAGAACCGGCAGAGTTTGGCATCATGGAACGCGCCATGGAAAGAACACCCGGTTCGTGCTTTAAGTCGTTTTGAAAACCGTTCTGCGCAAATTCGCCCTTGATGGAATAGCCGGGATTACCCATGCCGCTTCCTTCCGGACATCCGCCTTGAATCATAAAACCTTTAATTATACGATGGAAAATCAGTCCGTCATAAAATCCCTTTTTGATTAAAGAAATAAAATTATTGACAGTATTCGGAGCAATGTCCGGATATAATTCGAATTTCATAACATCTCCGTCTGCCATTGTCATTGTTACAATTGGATTTGCCAAATTTATCATCCTTTCTTGTATTTTTTCTAAAAAGATGGTACTATAATAACATTATTGTAAAATTACTTCAAGTGTGTAATTTTGTGAAATATTATGTAAACTAAACGTAAAAAGAGGGATGAAAAGTGAATATATTTAATAATGCAATTCGAACAATAAAAGGGATTGTTTTGGCGCTTGCGTCGATTACTCTCTGTATTATTGTGTTTCGATATTGTAAGGGATTTTATGATGAATATATGGATGAATATAAAGGTACCGAAAGCTTTCAAGGTGTAGATGTGGTCGTTGAGATTCCAAAAGGGGCTTCTGTAAAAGAAGTCGCAGAGATTTTGAAGGAAAACGGTTTGATTAAATACAAGAGTGCCTTTACAAAGCGTGTGCAGGATTCAGAATATCGAGGTAAGATTCAAAGTGGAACGTATACGTTAAATACCGGTATGAATACACTTGAGATGATTGCTGTGATGTGTCCGGTGTATGATGAGACAACACCGATTGCAAAGCTGACAGTACCGGAGGGCTTTACGGTAGAAATGATTGCTGCGCGATGTGAGGAGCTTAATATATGCTCAAAGCAGGATTTCCTAAATGCAGTTAATTCTGTTACAACAGCGGATTTTCCGTATCTTGCGGATGTACCGGACGGTGCGAATGTAACATATAAGGTAGAGGGATATTTGTTCCCGGCAACCTATGATATCTATACAACAACGACAGCAGAGTCTCTTGTTCAGTGGATGCTTGATACCTTCCAAAATTACTATACGGAAGACTTACAGCAGCGGGCAGCAGAGCTTGGGTATAGTTCTTTTGAAGTAGTTACGCGTGCGTCGATTATTGAACGTGAAGCAAAGGTTGAGACGGAACGACCGACTATTGCGGGAGTCATTAACAATCGTCTGGCAGCAGATATGCCGCTTCAGATGTGTCCGACTGTGTTATATCCGCTGACAGATGGTATGTATAACCAAAGTCAGGTGTATTATACAGACCTCGAGTTGGAGTCTCCGTATAACACATATTTGTATTCGGGACTTCCGGTTGGACCGATTTGTAATCCGGGTATTGCGTGTATTAATGCAGTCCTTTATCCGGAAGAACACGGATATTATTTTTACCATGTATCGGATGAAGATGAGGGAACACATGTCTTTACGGAAACATATGAGGAACACGTAGATACACAGATTATCGGTGGACCAAACGGTGTCCCTGAAGAATCGAATTAATAAAACGACGGATGAAATATATGATTTAGGAGGGAAGCTATGAGAACATTTAGTTTTAAAGCACGAAATGTTGGCGACGAGAAATATTTGACTTATACAATGGGCGAAGAGTGCGAATTAGATGAAGATGTGCTTGATTATTGTGAAGAACATGCGTTAGACGAATTAATATCCATCATATACGAAGAAGATGAGGATTATGATTATCTGACATATGACATCACCGGCAAAACATCTCTTGGGGAGTTGATTACAGATGAGATGAAAGCCGGACAAGTTATGCCGATCATTAAAAATATTGCTGCGGCACTTGTTTCTATGAAAGAGCAGGCAATCCCGCTTGCATATATTTTGTTTAATCGCAACTTTGTGTATGTTGATAAGAACAGCGGCCGGGTTTCCTTTATTTGCCTGCCGATTGAGAGCGATGCGGCAGTGGTTGCGGAATTCAAAGGATTCATGAGACAGCTTCTTGCAAATATGAAATATGACATAGCAGAAGACTTAAGTTATGTTGGAAAGCTGCTTACATATATTAATGGAGATACTTTCAATTTAAGAGGGTTGATTGGTCTCGTTGAGGCGATGATGGATGATTTTGGAATCGCATATGAGTCCTCTGCTTCGATTGATGCAGATGGTGTTGAGGTTGTAAATACTGCAGAAGAAGTGCAGAAAACGAATGAACAAAATGTTTCCGATTTTATGAAGAATGCTGATTCTGAAAAATTACCGGAAATCGGTGATGACGAGGAGGAAAATGAATCGACAGAACCGGTTGATGCGGGTGAAGAATTAGAGAGCATTCTTCCTGCCGGTATGCCGGAAACCGCACCGGAGGTTGCAACGCAACCGGAGAAAGCTCTAAAAGCGGTAGCTCCGAAATCGACAGATGTGGATGTTGTTGCTGAACGTGTACGCAAAATTATGGGCGATGCAAACGGACATACAAACGAGCTTGCTGCTGATCCAAATGCAACGACTCCGATGGCAAGCATAAAGAAAAAGAATGTTGTAAAAGTAAATCGTGCTGCGATTATCCAAAGTGTAGCTGCTGAACAGGAGGAAGAAGCCGCGGCGGTATCGCAAGGGGAGGAAGAAACAACGGGCACTACAGAAGAGATGAAAACGGATGCCCCTTCGGAAACTGTTGCGGAAGAAATAACACAGAGCAAATCCATTTTGAATAAGACAATTGCAGAGCCACCGAAACCTAGTATTTTAAATGCACCAAAGGCAGTTCCGTATTTGGTTCGTGTCAATACAAATGAACGTATTATGTTAAACAAACCTGTGTTTAAGATTGGTAAAGCATCCAGAGGTGTCGATTATACAGTGGATGGTAATGGTGCTATCAGTAGAGTACATGCGATTATCACACAGAGGGATGACGTGTGCTATATCAAGGATAACAAATCCACGAATCATACATATGTAAATAATCAGATGGTTGAAGAAGGAACAGAAGAGATTTTGACACACGATTCACTCGTTCGTTTGGGAGACGAGGAATTCACATTTAAAATTCGTTAGAATGACGAGTGAGAGAAGCTATATTTTATGGGGAGGAATACGATGAAGAAGATTGATTTTACAGTTGCAAAGCAAAACAATATGGATGTAATTCGGTATGCGCTTGGTGCTGCAGATGCATATGATGATAAAGCGGCTGACAAGGCATCGCAGATGCCAAATATTATTCCATTCCAATATCAGGATGAGGATGGCAGACGTACGTATACGGCTTATGCGCATGAGGATACAACCCTGGATATGTATATGAAAAATGTGCTTACGAAGCCGGAAGTACTTAGCATTATGGGCGGACTTGCGACTGCATTTGAAATGGGAGCAAAAGGTATTCCGGTTAGCTATATTGTAAAGGATGCTTCTTACATATTCATTAACAAAGAGACACTTACAGTTAAAGTAATTTTACTTCCGTTAAAGCAGGACAACATGCCTCTTTCGGAGATACCGGCTTTTTTCCGTGAAATCATTTCCGCTATGCGATTTCATGAGGCGGATACAGATAACTATGTTGCAAGAATTTTAACACAAATCAATGCATCGGACTTTACGGCGAGCGGATTTAAGACATTCATAGATGCTGAAATGGAAAAAATCGGCATGTTTATTCATAAGGATAATGGTGTGATGAGCATGACGGTTGGAAATGAACCGGCACCTGCGAAGGATGTAAAGGTAAACAAGCTGGGGGTTATGAATAATATGCGTCCACAAGGCATGCCACCACAGGGAATGGC
>JAUNJN010000041.1 GCA_030533235.1 Eubacteriales bacterium
TTTCTTCCATACGTTCACGCTCCATTTATGCGTCCTCCTTCATTTGATAGGATGATTGTATTCATATTTATGGGAAAAGCTTTTTCCTGAAATCAGCTGCCAGCCGCGCTCGGATTCGCGATTTATGACATCTTCTTCATGCCCGTAATTCCAGGCAACATAGATATTATACCTTTTCTTATATTTTCTCATCTTTACTCCTCCTCAATATTTGCAAGCATGCGCTTCAGACGATTGATTTCTGTACGCAGCACTTCTTTGCCGCTGTCTGTCAGTTGATAGAGTCTCTTTCGTTCGAGACCGGGGTTGTTTGAAAAGATTTCCTGAATCCATCCCTTTTTCATCATATTGCTTGTGGCACCATACATCGTTCCGGAGCCGATTATGACCTCTCCTTCGGATAGTCTTTCTGTCATCTGCATAATGCCATAGCCGTGATTTGGCCCTTTTGACAGGCAAAGCAAAATATAGTAATAGCTTTCTGACAACGGTTCAATTTTTTTCAAGAGTATCACTCCTTATTATTTATAATATGTCGACTCACGACTATATCATGACACGACATATGTCGTTTGTCAACATATTATTTAAAATATGTATTCATTGTGATTAATTGCGTTATATGATATTATTCGTAATGCGAGCGAGCAGAAACGGTTTAGAAGGGAGAGTTTGGATGAAACAGTATATTGCCTTCTTAAGAGGAATCAATATAAGTGGCAAAAACAAAATCAGTATGCCTGAGCTAAAAGAAGGATTTGAGGAAGCAGGATATTTTGTCACAGGCACCTGATTGGTGGGGGGTGGAAAATAAAGATCAATACGACAATCTGATATTTATTCTATCATCTGATACGCCGGAAGATATATGTGCTTTTGTGGGTGAGCCGTCAGAGGGACTTGAAAGGATACAGATTTATAAGAATGTGATTTTCTGGACTTTTGACAGACAGGTTTATCAGAAATGTAACTGGTGGAAAAAGACGGCCGGTGCCAATGTTTACTGGACAGAAACCGCTTTCGATATTACACTTGAAGAACCTTGCTCATGTGGTGTATCATATTGTTGAGGTTTTCATACAGAAGGGGGCTTACATGGGATGGTTATTGCTGCATATTTCGTTGTTTTGGGAGTTGCATGTTTATTCAAAAACAAAAAGGTTACAACATTTCGAAATAAAATTCTTTTATCGCCGGGAATTATGGTGTTTCTTGGTGTGCTGGGAGCTGTGGCAGTTCAATTAATGGGGTACCCGAAATCATTTGCATACGATCAATTTATTGCGTTTGCAGCATTTATGCTCATAGCCTGGCCGATAAAGGCCATTATTTCCATGAAATACAGGTCGAATACGAACCGGGCGGTTGTTCAGGAAGAGGAAAAAATTGCAATACCGGAATCTGCTTTGGCAAGAAGAAAAATCGTTGTAAAATTTAACGAAAGATTTTCACTTAAGCTGACAGATGCACAGATTGATGCGATTGTGAGTGGCTCCTTTCAGTCGAGAATGTGGGCAAATGAGATATATGAAATGGACCAAAAATATAATGATATCAGCGAATGGTATGCAGGTGAAACCGGATGGTTAAGAGCATATATGAAGGTATTCAGTGTGCAAAATATCGCTACGGATTTTGATATTCAAAAGGAAATCTGCGTAAAGAATTTTGATGAGGTGTTTGCATCAATCGATGCGTCCGCCTGTGATTCTGTGCAGGATTGGATTGACAAATGTGACGCAATGTTTCTCACGAACTTTGATGAGTCAGGTTATATGATTGCCTATAAATTTCTTGAGAAGAATGGACATAAATATGAACTGCCGAATATGAATATTGTGAAGGTAGAAAATGAGCTGAGCGATCTTATGAAAAAATATGAGAGCGGAAAAATAAAGGTTTCGGAAAAACTTTAACCGAAGCAAAAAGGAATCAATTTACGAAATCCTATTGACAAGAGGAAATAGGAGTGCTATAGTTCACAGTAATTTAATACTTCAAACCGATGAAGCGGAGATAACGGCAATGATGCCTTTACAGAGAGCCTGTGATGCTGAGATGCAGGTGAGAAACAAGTTGTCAAATGGACCGCGGAGGGCGCAGTCAAATGTGAGAATCACAGAGTATTCTGCGACGTTGTAAGCAGACGTCATTTGCTTGGGATATGATGGTATCCTGCCAAGTGTACGGGAAAACCCGTGAAATCAAGGTGGCACCGCGGATAATAAATGATTTATTCGTCCTTGACAGAATCTATAGTTCTGTCAAGGACTTTTTTAATGTATCGGATTCGGGTGTCAAAAGCCTCTGTTGATACAGTGCCTCGGCAGATTGCACAAAACGAAAGATGTTAAATAATATTTTGGAGGTGACATATATGAAAGTTTTACCTGAGTTATCGGAAGTAAAAAAGATAGCCGCAACCGGACAATACAATGTTTTGCCGGTAAGTCACGAAATGCTATCTGACTTAATCACACCGATTGAAACAATGAGAATTCTTCAGAATGTTTCTACACATTGCTATATGTTAGAATCGGCGCAGGCCAATGAGGCGTGGGGGCGTTACACATTTCTCGGGTTCAATCCAAAGCTTGAGATTACTTGTATAAACGGAGAAATGAAGGTCGGAAATCTGACGGTGAAGACGGAGAATCCGTCAGATTATATTCGCCAGATTTTAGATGACTACAAAAGTCCGAGATTTGATTATTTGCCTTCCTTTACCGGAGGACTTGTAGGCTATTTTTCGTATGATTATCTTGCCTATAATGAGCCGGCTGTAAAATGTGAAGTGGAAGATACCGAGGCTTTCAAGGACGTGGATTTGATGTTGTTTGATAAGGTTATTGCGTTCGACCACCTTTGTCAGAAAATCATACTGATTGTAAATATGACCCTGGATGATCCGGAAACAGGATATAACAATGCACTTGTAGAATTAAAGCAGCTCAAAGAGCTTCTGCTACACGGAGAAAAGAAGCATGATATGGGTGGCAAACTACTTGGCGAGGTTACTCCGCTTTTTGATAAGGAACGTTATTGTGAGATGGTAGAGCAGGCGAAATACCATATTCGAGAAGGTGATATATTTCAGATTGTTCTTTCAAACCGCTTGAGTGCTCCTTTTGAGGGAAGTCTTTTTAATACCTATCGCGTACTAAGGACGATTAATCCTTCTCCGTATATGTTCTATTTTTCGGGCACCGATGTAGAGGTTGCCGGTGCTTCGCCGGAAACCTTGGTAAAGCTTGAAAATGGAATCCTACACACTTTCCCGTTGGCGGGAACAAGACCAAGAGGAAAAAATGAAGAAGAGGATAAAAGGCTTGAGGCAGAGCTTTTAGCGGATGAGAAGGAGCTTGCCGAACATAATATGTTGGTGGATTTGGGAAGAAACGATCTTGGAAAAATCAGTAAATTTGGGACTGTAAAGGTAGAAAAGCTTCATTCGATTGAGCGATACTCCCATGTGATGCATATCGGATCGACGGTTCGTGGAGAAATCAGAGAAGCGTGTGATGCACTGGATGCAATCGAGGCAGTACTTCCGGCAGGCACGCTTTCGGGTGCACCTAAAATCAGGGCTTGTCAGCTGATTGGAAAGCTTGAAAATAACAAACGCGGGATTTACGGCGGTGCAATCGGATACATTGATTTTACAGGGAATATGGATACATGTATTGCGATTCGAATTGCTTACAAGAAAAACGGAAAGGTGTTTGTGAGAAGCGGAGCCGGAATCGTGGCAGACTCCGTGCCGGAGAAGGAATATGAGGAATGCCTGAATAAAGCGAAAGCATCGCTTCGGGCATTGGAAATCGCACAGGAGGAAGACTTATGATTTTGTTGATTGATAATTATGACAGTTTTTCGTATAACCTCTTTCAGCTTGTCGGAGAGATTGAACCGGACATCAAAGTGATACGAAATGATGAACTGACGGTAGATGAAATTCGAAACCTGAAGCCGAAACGCATCATTTTATCTCCCGGTCCGGGCAGACCGGAAGATGCAGGTGTCATTATGGAGGTAGCAAAAGAGCTTGGATCGGAAATACCGATACTTGGTGTATGTCTTGGACATCAGGCGATTTGTGCAGCATTCGGTGCGACAGTAACATATGCAAAGGAATTGATGCATGGGAAACAATCAGAAGTTTCGTTTGATAGAAATTGTCCGCTGTTTAAAGGTTGTAACGAGAAGGCAAAGGTTGCCCGTTACCATTCCCTTGCAGCGGATGCCACTACATTACCGGAATGCTTAAAGGTCACAGCGGTTACCGTAGACGGAGAGGTAATGGCGGTACAACATGAGAGATACCCGATATACGGAGTCCAGTTTCATCCGGAATCCATCATGACTTTGGACGGTAAACAGATGTTAGCAAATTTTATAAAGGAGATGTAAGCTATGATTAAAGAAGCCATTGTTAAAATCGTAAATAAGGAAGATCTCACATACGATGAGGCATACAGCGTAATGAATGAAATTATGAGTGGAGAGACGACTCCGACACAAAATGCTGCATTTCTTGCAGCACTTTCTACCAAGAGCGCCAGAGCGGAGACGACCGATGAGATAGCAGGCTGTGCTGCAGCGATGCGAGATCATGCTACAAAGGTTGAAACCGATATGGATTTATTTGAAATTGTCGGTACCGGCGGGGACAATGCAAACAGCTTTAATATTTCTACAACCTCAGCACTTGTTGCAGCAGCAGGTGGAATGAAGGTTGCCAAGCATGGAAATCGTGCCGCATCATCACAATGTGGTACGGCAGATTGTCTGGAAGCACTTGGGGTAAACATTGAACAAAGTCCTGCAAGATGTGTGGAGCTTTTGAATGAGGTTGGAATGTGTTTCTTCTTTGCACAGAAGTATCATACGTCAATGAAGTATGTAGGTGCGATTCGAAAGGAACTCGGATTTCGTACCGTGTTCAATATTTTAGGACCGCTTACCAATCCGGGAACGCCATCCATGCAGCTTCTTGGTGTGTATGATGAATACCTTGTAGAACCATTGGCACAGGTATTAATTAATCTTGGAATCAAACGAGGTATGGTTGTATATGGTAAGGATAAGTTGGATGAGATATCGATGAGTGCTCCGACTAAGATATGTGAAATCCGAGACGGATGGTATAAAACTTATGTAGTGACTCCGGAGGAATTTGGACTTGCGCGTTGCACAAAGGAGGACTTAAGGGGTGGAACACCTTCCGAAAATGCGAAGATTACACTTGCGATTTTAAACGGAGAAAAGGGACACAAGCGTGATGCAGTGCTTATGAACGCAGGAGCAGCGTTATATATTGGCGGCAAGGCGGACAGTATGAGAGAAGGTATTGCACTTGCGGCAGATATCATTGACTCCGGAAAGGCACTTGAAACATTGAATAAGCTGATTGAAGTCAGCAACCGTCAGGAGGTGTAATTATGACCATATTGGATCAGCTTGCAGAATATGCGAAAATACGTGTGCAGGCGGATATGAAAATGATCCCATTTGATGCGATGCGTCAAATGGCACTTGAAATAGATATGGCAGGCAAGCAGGACTTTGCGTTTGAGACGGCGTTAAGAAAAAAGGAGTTGTCCTTTATCTGCGAATGTAAAAAGGCATCTCCGTCAAAAGGGTTAATTGCACCGGATTTTCCGTACCTTCAAATTGCAAAGGAATATGAAACAGCCGGGGCTGATTGTATATCGGTATTGACGGAACCGAAATGGTTTTTAAGCAGTGATACTTATCTGGAAGAAATTGCAAATCATGTTTCCGTACCATGTCTTCGCAAGGATTTTACTGTCGATGCATATCAGATTTACCAGGCGAAGGTGCTTGGGGCATCGGCGGTGCTTCTCATCTGTTCCATATTGACGGAAGCACAAATTAATGAGTATTTGACAATATGTAACCGACTTGGTTTATCCGCACTTGTTGAGGTACATGACGAGGACGAGGTAAAAACAGCGGTTCGGGCAGGCGCACGGATTATTGGTGTTAATAACCGTAATTTAAAGGATTTTTCTGTAGACACGGAGAACAGTCGAAGACTTCGGGAACTGATTCCTTCAGATACATTGTTTGTTTCGGAGAGCGGTGTAAAAAATGCGGAGGATGTTGCGAAGCTTCGTGAAATCGGAGCAGATGCTGTATTAATCGGAGAAACGTTGATGCGTGCACCGGATAAAAAGGTCAAGCTTGGTGAATTGCGAGGTGGGTTATGACAAAAATCAAGCTTTGCGGACTTTCACGACCGTGTGATATAGAAGCTGCAAATGCATTGCGACCGGAGTATATCGGATTCGTGTTTGCACAAAAAAGTAAACGATATGTGGAAGTAAATGTGGCTGCACAGTTGAAAAGAATGCTACTGCCGGATATTCGGGCGGTTGGTGTATTTGTGGACGCCCCTTGCGAGGAGGTTGCAGATTTACTTCGGCAAAATATAATTGATGTCGCTCAGCTTCACGGTCATGAGGATGAAGCCTATATCCGGAAGCTGCGAACACTTGCAGGGAGGCCGATTATTAAGGCGTTTCGTGTTCAATCGCAACAGGATATGGAAGCTGCAAACGCTTGCAGCGCAGATTATGTATTGCTTGATTCCGGTGCAGGTACGGGGACGACATTTGACTGGAATATTATAAAAAATATGAGACGCCTGTATTTTTTGGCCGGCGGACTTGAAATCGGGAATGTGAAAACGGCAGTAAATACACTCCATCCGTTTGCGGTTGACGTGAGTTCGGGAATTGAAACAGATGGGGTAAAGGATAAAACAAAAATGGCAGCTTTTGTTGCTGCTGTCAGAAAGGAAGAGAGACTATGACAAATCAAAACGGACGCTTTGGAATTCACGGTGGACAGTATATTCCGGAAACATTGATGAATGCAGTTATCGAACTGGAAGAAGCGTATAACCATTATAAAAATGACCCTGAATTTAACAGAGAGCTTACAGAGCTTTTCAATGAATATGCAGGACGACCATCCAGACTTTATTATGCAGAGCGAATGACGAAGGCACTCGGCGGCGCAAAAATCTATTTAAAACGTGAGGATTTAAACCATACAGGTGCACATAAAATCAATAATGTATTGGGTCAGGCGCTTTTGGCAAAGAAAATGGGGAAAACACGTCTGATTGCGGAGACCGGTGCCGGTCAGCATGGTGTTGCGACAGCGACGGCTGCTGCTCTTATGGGGATGGAATGCGTGGTCTTTATGGGCGAGGAGGATACAATTCGACAAGCGCTGAATGTGTATCGTATGCGTTTACTTGGGGCAGAGGTTATTCCGGTAAAGACAGGAACGGCAACACTAAAGGATGCGGTTTCGGAAGCAATGCGTGAATGGACATCGCGAGTATCCGATACGCACTACTGTCTTGGTTCTGTTATGGGTCCGCATCCGTTTCCGACGATTGTTCGTGATTTTCAGGCGGTAATTTCCAAGGAAATCAAGGAGCAGATGCTTGTTAAGGAAGGAAAGCTGCCGGATGTGGTTATCGCATGTGTGGGTGGCGGTTCCAATGCAATCGGAAGCTTTTATCATTTTATTGATGAGAAGGATGTACAGTTGATTGGATGTGAGGCAGCAGGAAGAGGCATTGATACTTTTGAAACGGCTGCGACCGTGAATACCGGAAGCGTCGGTATTTTCCATGGTATGAAGTCCTATTTCTGTCAGGACCAGTATGGACAGATTGCACCGGTATATTCAATTTCCGCAGGGCTTGATTATCCGGGGGTTGGACCGGAGCATGCATATTTGCATGATATTGGAAGAGCACAGTATGTACCAGTCACGGATGACGAAGCTGTATGTGCATTTGAGTATCTGGCAAAGACGGAAGGTATTATTCCTGCAATCGAATCGGCGCATGCAGTTGCTTATGCGATGAAGCTTGCACCGACGATGGATAAGGATAAAATCATTGTGATTACAGTTTCAGGAAGAGGCGACAAGGATTGCGCCGCAATTGCCCGTTACAGAGGGGAGGATATACATGAGTAAGATTCAAAATGCATTTAAAAATGGCAAAGCGTTTATCCCATTTATAACTTGCGGGGATCCGGATTTGGAGACGACAGCAAAGGTTGTTCGTGCTGCTGTAGCAAATGGGGCGGATCTGATTGAGCTCGGTATTCCGTTTTCGGATCCGACCGCAGAGGGACCTGTCATTCAGGAAGCCAGTTTAAGAGCGTTAAATGGTGGTGTAACAACCGATAAGATTTTCGAGCTTGTGAAGGATTTGCGTCGGGACGTGAAGGTACCGATGGTGTTTATGACATATGCCAATGTGGTGTTTTTATATGGCGCCGAGCGGTTTATTGCAACATGTAAGGAGCTTTCGGTTGACGGGCTTATCCTACCGGATCTTCCGTTTGAGGAAAAGGATGAGTTTTTACCGTTGTGTAAGCAATATGATGTGGATTTAATTTCACTGATTGCACCTACGTCAGAAAATCGTATTGCGATGATTGCAAAGGAAGCAGATGGATTTATATATATTGTATCGAGTCTTGGCGTAACAGGTATGCGTAGCGAGATAAAGACAGATCTTGCTTCAATTGTCAAGGTCGTAAGAGAGAATACCGATGTCCCGTGTGCGATTGGATTTGGTATTTCGACGCCGGAACAGGCAAAGAAAATGGCAGATATTTCGGATGGAGCCATCGTCGGTTCCGCCATAATTAAACTGATTGAGGAATACGGAGTCGATGCACCGGAGCATGTAGGAGCGTATGTGAAATCGATGAAAGATGCGATGTAAGGAGGAACCAGCGATGTTGTTTATCTGTTACCCGAAATGTTCTACCTGTCAGAAGGCAAAGAAATGGTTAGATGTCAATCAGATTGATTATACAAAACGTCATATTGCAGAGGATAATCCGTCTTATGCGGTGTTAAAGGAATGGACGGAAAAGCTGAATTAAGTAGACAGACGGATGAGGAGGTGTTTCGTATGCAAAAAAAAGTGTCAAGCTTTGTTTTTGGTTCGATAATCGGAGCTTTGTTTTGGTTGCTCATGATGATTTCCGATGCAATCGATGAATACGTTTTTAACGAGGGTTGCATGATTGGCATGGGGGCTGTGTTTGCCGTACCTGTTATTGCATTTGTTTGGTATTTTATATGGTACATCAAGAAAAAGCCGGCAGGAAAGAGTGTGTTATCTCGGTTATCCGGCTTTGTTATTATGAGTGGTCTGGGTGCAATTTTGATATTGCCGGCTGTCAATGATGGACGGTTTTTTATTGAACAAAAACACAGAGGATATTTTGATTTGAATGGTATCGAGTATTTTTGTTATGCGATAATTGCAATTGGCGGATTTATTGTTCTTTGCGCAATATTTCATCTTGTGTATTTCATTATAACTTTGGTAAAAACAAGCGAACAACAAACCCATCCTCATTAAAGCATTCCAAACCGCCGTTCATATGCTCCATGAAATAGGATGCAAGATAAAGCCCGAGACCGGAGCCGGTCTTGCCGGTTTTGTTTGCGCCGCGGTAGAATTTTTCGGTTACAAGCGGCAGTTCGTTTTCCGGAACACCCGGTCCGAAATCTCGGATTTCAATCATCATTCTTTCATCATCTAATGTGTAAGATACTTCGATGTCGGTACCTGCGTATTTGTAAGAGTTATTGATGACATTGTCGATGACCTGGTTTAAACGGAGATTATCCATAATGAGAAGACATTCCGGAATCGCGTTCTTAAAATGGATTTTCCCATAATAGTTTAATTCTTCAAAATCCTTTTGGATTAAGGTGGAAGGCTCTTCGGCAGGCTCCACCTGAAGGTTTTGAAGCTCCTCTAAGGAAGCGTGGAACATATTGCTGATTAAGTGGTCAATCATGTCAGCTTTTTGCTCGATGATTTCCACTTTAGAATTGATATCTTTGTAGAATGCAGTAGCCAAATCACTGTTTGTTTCCGCAGTGTTGGTTGCTTGTGCATTAGTATCTTTTGTTGTAAGCAGCCGCTTGTCAAGCTTTGCTTTCGTTACCTCACACGTTGCCTTGATCGTTGCAATCGGAGTTTTCATATCGTGCGATAACTCTGCGACAAGCTCTTTTTTACTCCGGTTTGCTTTTTGCTCATTTTCACGCGCTTTGATAAGCTCCTCGCGCATGATGTCAAAGCTTTCCGTGAAGGAACCGAAGTAGTTGTTTTTCGTCATGGGAAGCGGAAAATCCAAATTTCCCTTAGCAATATTGGAAGAAAAGGTTTTGAGCGTTTTAAACGGTCGAATATAGCTTATGTATATCCATGCAATCAAAATATAACCGCTTAGCGCAAGGGCAATTGCAAGCATGACGATGCGGCGGTTTTGCTTTTGGATTTTAGCGTCCAATATATCGGATCTGCTCGGGAAAATGATTTTTGCAAGGATGTTTTCGCCCGCTTCGTAATCAAAAATGATTTGACTGGTTTTGATTGCGTCGTTTAATGCGACCTTGTAGTTGCTGTCGGTTCGAAACAGAATTGTGCAGCCATATTTTTTTTCAATACTTTCACGGGATTTCCCTTCAGAAAGCTCCTGTTCGATTGATTTGTAATATAAATTCAAGGTCGACATATCTACCACGGATATGTCTTTTTTGTTGAAGCTTTGGTAGAAATAACCGAAGCAACAGACGATGATTACGGTATAAATGATTGTAATATATTTTAATTTCATAGCTCCAGTATATACCCCGTTCCCCATATCGTTTTGATATATTTCGGATTATTCGGATCCTCTTCTATTTTTTCGCGAAGCTTTCGTATATGTACATTTAAGGTACCGTCACTGAAGAAAGAATCGCCCCACACATTAATTAGCAATTCGTCCTTGGTGACAATCGTATTTTTCTTTTGATAGAGGTAATTGAAAAGCTTAAATTCCTTTGCCTTGAGTGTAATTTCCTTGTCGTGGACAATGACCTTCATAGTTTTGTTGTCCACCGATATGTCACTTTCGTCCTCTTTTATGACCGGTGCATTATCCGCAAGCGATTGCTTAATCGATTCGATACGCTTTAACGTTACCTTTACCTTTGCAAGAAGCACGCTTAAGGAATAAGGTTTTTTCACATAGTCATCTCCGCCGATATTTAATGCAATCAAAATATCGTCATCGGTCTGCCTTGCACTGATAAAAATTATCGGGATATCGGAGGTTTCCCGAATCGTTTTACATACCTGAAATCCACTTCCGTCGCCGAGGTTGATATCTAACAAAATGACATCTTCTGAGTTTGTTTGAAGAAATTCAAGACAATCGGAAGAAGAGTAAACCGTATGGCAGCTTAGGTCAAACATTTGAAAATATTCGCACGTAGCATCTGCCAATTCTTTTTCATCATCCACAATTAAACAGTCGAAATGCATAACGAACCTCCTAATAAACGAATCTGTAGTTATTGTAACATAGAAAATCCGCTTCGGTTCATCTAATTTCATGTTTTCGAGAGAATTTAAGAAATAATTAAGAAACGGAGAATGATTGGATTAAGACTTCTTAAGAAACGATTGTTATACTAAAGACAAGATCAAAAGGAAAGAAGGATAAATATATGAGTTATATTTTGGAAGCAAAGGATTTATGTAAAACATTTTCGAATGAAAGCGTACAACAGCATGTATTAAAAAATTTGAATCTTCAGATTGAAAAGGGCGATTTTGTAGTCATCATGGGAAATTCCGGTTCCGGAAAAAGTACACTTTTGTATTCGCTTTCCGGTATGGACAGACCGACACTCGGAAGTGTCAAAATCGATGGCGAGGAAATATCAAAATACAGCAATGACAAGCTTGCATTGATCCGAAGAAAAAAGTGTGGATTTGTATTCCAGCAAAACTACTTAAATGACACGATGAGTATTATGGATAACATTTTAGTAAGCGGTTTGCTTGCAAATAAGAATAAGAAAGAAACGGTAGCATACGCAAACGAGCTTTTAAGGAAGGCAGGCTTAAACGAAAACGTAAAAGGAAAATATCCGACACAGCTATCCGGTGGTGAGGCACAGAGGGTCGCACTTGTGAGAAGTATTGTGAACAAGCCGGAAATCCTGTTTGCGGATGAGCCGACAGGTGCCCTAAACTCCGGCAACACAAAAAATGTGTTGGACATTTTCACAGAGCTTAATAATGAAGGTCAGACAATTGTTATGGTAACACACGACATGCGTGCGGCGCGAAGAGGGAACAAATTATTTTACTTAAATGATGGTGTGATTATGGACCAAATTGAACTTGGTAAGTACGAGGCAAATGATCCGGAAAGACATAACATGGTTCGTGAATTCTTGACAAAGATGGGGTGGTAAGCATGAAAGCATTGATGTTAATAGCGAAGGACAATATAAAAAAGAGAAAATCGGATGCCGTTATCATGCTTTTGCTGATTGCGATTGCAACTATGTTTATGTATGTTGGTATTTCCGTTCTCGGAAACTACAAAAAGGAAATTGACAGTCGAAATGAATTAAATAACGGTGCGGATTACTTCTACTACACAACAAGTGATAAGTATGAGGAACTTGTTGATATTATTAAGCAAAATGAGCACGTTGTCGATAGTGAGATCGGCGAAATTCTGGTAGTAACCGGCAAATATCGCGGTCAAAACGAGACAAAGGAGGAGGCACATGAGACGGGCTTCAGCTTCCAGAAGCGGGATGATAACCGCAGGATTTCAAAGATAAATGTGCTTGAGGCAGGCGGCGAATGGAAAGAAAACTCCATCATACTTCCGTATTATTTGTATGTATCCGAAGGATATAGAAGCGGCGACAAAATCTACTTCGAGGAAGGCGATTATGAGGTTTGTTTTGAGGTGTATGGTTTTTCGGAGGATGTCATGTTCTCAAACCCGATGAACATCGATGTTACAAAGCATGTAATCTCAGATAAGATGTATGAAATATGCTGCAATAATATGGGAAACATCTATCACGGCGTGAATGCCAAGCTGGATGGATATGATAGTGAGCAGTTTGAAAAGGATATGGAAATCGAGCTCGCAAGTAAGGTTGAAGGTTCGAATGAGGTACCATACATAAACTTGAATTATAATGTTATGAAACGTGGAACCGGTATGCTCGTATCAATTTTTATGGCGATGCTTACGATGTTTGCGGTATTGCTTATCGTTGTTGTGCTTATAATTATCAAATTCAATATCGGTAATTCCATTGAAGAAAATATTAAAAATACAGGTATTATGGAAGCGTGTGGTTATACAAGCAGGCAGATGATGGCAACAACGGTTTTGCAGTTTGGCATACTTGGGGTTTCCGGTGTTGTATTAGGACTTGTTTTATCACAGGCAGCATCAAGCTTCCTCGGAAACATTATATCGTCGTCGATGGGACTTCGTTGGGGACTGAAGTTCAGCTTTGCGAGTGCGCTCCTTACGTTGCTTGTTGTAACTATGTTTGTGATACTTGTGGCATATGTAAGTTCAAGGAAGTTTAGGAAAATCAGTCCTCTCGATGCACTTCGAAATGGGATTTACAGCCACAATTTCAAGAAGAACAAGCTGAAGCTTGAGACAAGTCCGTTTTCAATCAATTCATCACTTGGAATCAAGAGCACGTTATTTCACCTAAAGAAGAACATATTTATCTGTATGGTTGTTGTGATACTTACGTTTGTAACAAACATGGCGATTGCAATTTTTACAAATTTCCTGGATTCAAATATGTTGCTTCGAATTGTAGGATTGGAGCGAACGGATGTATTTTTGGAGTATAAGGGTGATGGTACGGTTGATTACAAGGCATTCGTAAAGGAGCTGGAAACTCGTGACGAAGTAAAAAAGACCAATATCTATTCCGGATGCTCTATGACGATTGTAGTCGGAGATAAAGATTCACAGTTACATGTTGATGTGTATGCGGATCCGTCAAAAATTGAGATTGATATGATTGCAGACGGAAGAATGCCACAGTTTGACAATGAGGTTGTGTTATCGACACATGTTTGTAAGAAGTATGGCTTGGAAATCGGCGATATGGTGACAATTCAAAACGGAGATGAAACATTTGACTATGTCATCGTTGGTAAGAACCAGGGTATGGCAAGAATGGGTGAGACCGGTATTATGACAATGGAAGGTCACAAGCACTTGTTCCCGAATGATGATGGTGGCAGAGTTTATGTATATTTTAAGGATGGTGTTGATGTTAGGAATACGATTGAAGCATACAGAGAGATTTTTGGGGATGCATACGTCGTTACAGATTACAGTCAGGGAATGAACACAGCGATTTCACCGGTTAAGATGGCACTTCGTGCATTTTGTTTCGCTCTTATCGTTGTATCTGCAATTGTAATAGCACTGATTTTAGTATTGCTCATCAAGTCGCATATTATCAGAGAAAGGAAGCAGATGGGTATTTACAAGGCGTTGGGCTACACCACTTCACAGCTGATTGTGCAGATTATGGTAAGCTACCTTCCGGTCGTGTTAATTGGTGGTCTTCTGGGTGGTGTTACGACAAAGCTTTTGATTGAAAAACTGTTTGTGCTTTGCTTTTCGGCATTTAGCATTGAGAAAATTACAATCGAGATATCTTTTGTATCCTATGTGATTTGCATTGGAGGAATCATGCTTTGGTCAGAACTTGTAGCGCTGATTTCTTCCGCGAGAATTCGTAAAATCATGCCGTACAAGATGATAACAGAATAGGTTTAAAGTGACAAAAGTGTAAGATTATTTGTCACGGATATGTAATTTATCCCTTCTATACTGAAGTTATGATTTTGATTTCAGTATGGGAGGGATTTTTTTGGAACAATATCATGATCTGGCGAAAAAGTATCTAAAATATCAAAAGCATAGAACAATGCTTACAATATTAGGTGTGGCACTTGCTTCCGGTGTCTTGTTTGTAATACTTACTTTATTTTTCAGTAATTTTATCAACAAGCGGGATCAGATACGTAAGGACATGAATTATGAAATGGTGTTTTTGGTTGAGGATGATGCGGTTGCATGTGAAATTGCAGACTGTGACTTCGTGAAATCCGCTTATGTCGGAACGTATTACGATGAAAACAGTAATATCAATTATGACAGAGCATTGTTTGTAAATCTGAAAAATCCTTATCGACTTGATTATTACTTTGCAATAATTCAAGAAACGTATGGGGTGAAGGGCTATATGAATCAGGCACTTTCCGGCTTTTACCTGCAAGGGAATGACGGAAGTAAGACCTACATCGTGTTGATGATGTTTTTGTTTTTAACGATGATTTTTGCGATTATCGGTGTTGGAATTATTCGTAATTCGATTCAGCTTAACACGCTGGAGCAGGTAAAGGATTATGGGATTTTACGTTGTGTGGGTAGCACGTTCGGACAGCTGAAAAAGATTATTTTTCTGATGGGCTTTTATCAGGAAATGGCAGGAATTTTGCTCGGTTATGTGGCAGGCTATTTTGTTGCGCTGATTATCGGCTGGTTTGTACACATCAAAGTTGGAATTCATCTTGTGCCGGTTTTGTTTGTTGCAATTGCATTCATCGGTGATTTGTATTTTGTCATGCAGGAAAACAGCAAGTTTGTAAAAAAACTGACACCGGTGGAGGCGGTACGCGGCAATTTTGCGCCGACGAAAACAAAAATACGAAGGCGGGGAAAGAGTATTTATGGCTTGATTTTTGGCATGGAGGGGGATTACGCGTATAAAAGTCTGAAAGCAAATAAGGGACGCTATTATAAGTCGGTGTTTGCCTTTGGACTTGGAATCGCAAGCTTTATAGGAATCTCAATTTTTTCGTATTCCTTGAAACAAATGGATCGGGCGATTAGCGGCAGGTATGAAAATTATCAGTTGTACTTCTGGTTGGAGCATATGATGGAAAACAATCCGGATGAAATTATGGCGCAGCTGCCTGCCTATGATGTGTTAGAGCAGATTGCGCAATGTGACGAGGTTTCGGTGACAAAAATGATGTATACGGCAGCATTAAATGTTGTGGATATTGAGACTTTTTTGGATAAATACGATAAAACGTTTTTGCAGGAAACCTATTGGGGTGATTTGGTTGATAGGGAGGTATGGGAAAATCCCGGGTATGCATGCAGTTCATTTCGCTTAAATTTGATTGGATATGACGAGGAGGAATATGCGAAGCTTGAAGAATATCTGGTGGACGGAACCTTGGATGTCGGAGAAGACGGAATTGTAATGGTGCAGCAGTGCCTTGCTTATCCGATCGATGAAAATGAGGACGCGGGAGAGATGTATACTATTGAAGAAATGTTTGGACGTTGGTATGTATGCAACAATTATCAGGTTGGAGATACAATCAAGCTGTTTGATTTGGCTCGAACAAAGGAAATATATCAGCAGCTTATATCGGAAGCGGGACTTATGGAGGAGTTAGAGACGATGTATGACGAGGAGGGGCAGCCGATTTATGATAAGGAGGAAAATGATCAGCGAGTCAATCTCAAACGGGAGTGCATTTATAAAACGTATGAACAAGCAAAACAGGAAGGTGCATACAAGGAATATATCGTAAAGGGAATTGTCGAGAAGGATTTGACACTCACAGGGTATGAGCCGATGCAAGCGATTGTTCCGCTTGATGATTTCTTTGAAATTACAGGAGTTTCAAATAATCAGAGCTCCGGTGTGAAGTTTTCGCTCGACAAGGGTAAAGTGAGTAATAAGCTTTCGAATCTTTTGTACCAATGCTTCGATGAATATGTTGGGTGTATCCAGTCTGAATATGTATATGTAGCAGAGACATTATATTCCACACGAAAGGCAATAAGGTATATATCAATGTTTATCATCTTTATTGTGATTATGAGCAGCGTAAATATTATCAACACAAGTGCAAGTAATCTTCACTTACGACGCCAGGAATTAGCACAATTAAGAGTCATTGGGGTGTCGAAAAAACGACTTTCCTATATTGTACTTTTGGAAGGTGTTATTACGGTGATTTCGGCCAACATACTTGGAAATATACTTGGATATGGTTTTATTATTCCGTTAAGGAAAGCGGTAAATATTATATTTAAGATACCGCTTGCGGGGACGCTTCGCGCAAGCATCGTAGGACTTGTGGTATCCACGGTGATACTTTGTGGGTCGTTATATATACCGATTCGAAAAAAGGGAAACAGCGTGGTAGAGGATTTAAATGCATCCGGCGATTGATAGAAGGATATGGAGGAAGAATACGATGGATATTGTAACAATGGAACATGTGACAAAGATATACGGAACAGGGGATACAAGAGTCTGGGCGCTGGATGATGTCAATCTGACAGTAAAAAAAGGTGAAATTCTTGCGGTTGTCGGAGCCTCCGGTTCGGGAAAATCCACGCTACTTCACGTAATAGGAGGTGTTGATACGCCGACGAAGGGAAATATTATTGTGGACGGGAAGGACATCACGACACTAAGGGATGAAGAAATGTCGGTATTTCGCAGAAGAAAAATCGGCTTTGTATTCCAGTCCTACCATTTGATTCCGGTGCTTACCGTGGAAGAAAATATAAAGATGCCGATCCTTTTGGATCACAAAAAACCGGACAGAGAGTACATCGATCATATTATAGAGATGCTTGGCTTAAAGGATCGAAGAAAGCATTTACCGAATCAGTTATCCGGCGGACAACAGCAAAGGGCGGCAATTGCCAGAGCACTCGCCAATCGTCCGTCTCTTCTTTTGGCGGATGAGCCGACGGGCGCACTGGATTCGACAAACGGAAATGAAGTAATGTCGTTGCTTCATGATTCGGTGAAGAAGCTGAATCAGACACTTGTGTTGATTACACATAACATAGATTTAGCCAGGGAAGCAGATCGTATCGTTAAGATTACGGATGGAAAGCTTACGGAATAGGAGTGCGAACTATGAAAATAACGATAAAAAGGAATACGAAAATGAGTACGAAAATGAACAACATAAACCGGAAAAAAGGTAGAAAAAGACTTGTGGAGCGTATGGTTGTAATTTTTGCATGCGCGGTTATGGTTGCCGGTATGACAGTGGGGGTATGCAATTTGGACAGTTTTGCAGCTGAACCCAAGGTCATGCTTTCGGATTACACGTTAAATCCATCAGAGATTAAACCGGGTGATGCATTTTCGCTTGCAATCACCTTACAAAATACAGCTGACAAAAAGGTCAAAAATATGAAGGTTTCTGTTTTGTCGGAGGATGGAAGTATTCTTCCGAATGGGGGTGCAGGGACTGCTTATTTGAAGGAGATTGCCGCAACAAAGACCGCGGAGTTTACATTTGATATGAAGGCAGTGCCAGGATTATTGGAGAAGAGCTATAAACTTACGGTTAAAACCGAGTATGAGGATGTAAACGGTGCATCTTATGCAGTGGAGGATACGATATATATTCCAATTACGCTTGTAACCCGCATTTCTGTCACAGAGGTAATGGTGGCATCGGATGTTAAAATTGGAGATGATGCGGAGATTACGGCGGTCGTAAATAATTTGGGGGATACGACTGTTCGAAATGTGACCGCATATATTGATGGAAAGAGCATCGATGCACAGAGTATATATATTGGAAATATTGACCCCGGTAAGAATGGGACCATCGATTTATTAACACATACGAAAGCGGTTGCAATCGATGACTCGGATGCAAAGGCAACTCTTCGTATTGTCTATGAGGATAGTCTTGGCAATGCCTACGAGAGTAAACAGGAGCTTCATGTGTATGTTGATAGCACAAGCTTTGAAAACCTTGAGGTTGTAAAGGAATCAAAGGACTCGCAGGTGAACAAGACACTGATTGTCGTAATTTTGATTGTAGTAGCTACAGTCGTCTTATTGATACTAATGATAAGAAAGCATCGGAAGAAGAAAATGCTGTTGGAGGATTTTTGATGAGATTTATGTGTCATCTTTCGTTACTGAATATGAAACGCAGAGGCACCCGAACGATACTTACAGTCCTTGGAGTGGCAATCGGAGTCATTTCTGTTGTGGCACTTTTAGCACTTGGCTTTGGTGTAAAAAAGGAGATGCTGAAGGATTTTGGCGATGCGAGTTCGGTAAAGCGTATTACGGTAACAGGCTCACAAAATTACAAAGAGAAAAATAAGCTTTTGACGGAGCGCAATATAGAAAAATTCAAATCAATTGATTACGTGGCAAATGTATATCCGGAATATGTGGTTGATGTGACGCTTGAAACCGGAAAATATTCCGGATGGATAAGTCTTGTCGGTATTCCGAAGGAAGAGCTAAGTAAGCTTACGTTGACGGAGGATTCTACTCCTGTGAAGGCTTTGAATGGTAATCAGCGAAAGCCTGAAATCATCATGGGTAATTCGATGGGATATTTGTTCTATAATTGGAAAACGAATCAAAGCTATAAGGAGGGGGAAGGACGTCCGTTTCGGGAGCTGGTGCACACAAAAATGAAAGCACAAATCGGCTATGATGACAATTTGATTACCGACAAGTTAAGCATAGAAGGCTTTCTTGCCGGTGATGAGGATCAGTTTACAGCTTATTCACAGTGCGCTTATTGTGACCTTGACGTTTTAAAAAAATATCTTAGAAGAAACAGTATAAATGGATACATTATGAATCAGCCGACGGATGCACAGGGGAAGCCGATTTCGGATTTTGTTTACACAAATGCAGTGGTTGTTGTCGATGAGCTTGATAACGTGGAATTTGTTGTGAAAAGGTTGCAGGATATGGGATTCCAGACAGAAAACGAGAAAGAGTATCTGGATAGTGCCAAACGATCAGTGAATGTTATCCAGCTTCTTCTTGGTGGAATCGGTACGATTGCACTCGTTGTAGCCTTGATTGGAATCGGCAATACGATGACAACCTCCGTTTATGACCGCGTAAATGAAATCGGTGTTTTGAAGGTGATCGGATGTGATTTGGATGAGCTTGTCGGAATGTTTTTGGTTGAGTCCGGGATTTTGGGTTTTATCGGCGGCGTACTTGGGGTGATTGTATCCTTTGCTATAAAGGGTGTGCTTAACAGTATAGCGGTTATGGCGTTTCATTTTAAGGCAGGTACACAGCTTGCAATTATTCCTTGGTGGCTTGTAATCGGTGCAGTTATGATGTCTACGGTGTTGGGCGTTTTGGCGGGGTATTTTCCTGCAAGATGGGCATCTAAATTAAATCCGTTGGAGGCGGTTCGAAAGTAGCAAAAACGTGCTTCCCTTTTTTGTCCGAATATTTCCCGGATGGTTGCGTAACAGGTCGCAAAATGGTACAATTTAGAAAAATGCGCCGGAGGAATTATGTCATATACGATACTGATGGTCGAGGACGATTTTGCACTCGCTATGGGAACTGAATATGCGTTGCAATCGGAAGGCTACGAGGTCCTTCATGCAGGCAATTTGAAGCAGGCAGAGGAGCTCTATTCGGAAACGGTTGATCTTATACTGCTTGATATGCTGTTGCCGGACGGAACCGGGATTACACTGTGTAAGAGCTTGCGGGAGCGTGGGGCTACCGTACCGATTATTTTTCTTACAGCGGTTTCAGAAGAGGCGAACATCGTGCAAGGTCTTTCGGTTGGCGCAGATGATTATGTGACGAAGCCGTACCGTGTCAAAGAGCTTTTGTCCCGCGTGTCTGCGAATATAAGACGAAGCGAGATGATGAAGCGTGCAGGTAACAAGGTCTATCGATTCGGCTCGCATGTGTTTGAGCCGGATGCATTTCGTCTGCTAAAAGATGGACAAATCGTAGATTGTACGACGAGTGAGTTAAAGCTTTTAAGAGAGCTTTTGCAAAATCAGGGAAATGTTATCAGTCGTCGGGCACTTATGGAACGTGTTTATGACATTGACGGAGAGTTTTTTGATGACAATACGCTTTCTGTTTATATGAAGCGACTTCGTGCAAGACTTGGGGAGGATGAAGATTATATAACAACTGTGCGCGGAGTTGGTTACAGATTTAAAAAGGATTAAGCATGCAGGGATACGAAGAGAAAAAATTTAATACAAGATTTTTTATGTGGAGTGGCGCCGCACTTGTTTTTGTTGCGGTGGTACTCTTTTTCTTATTACAGGAATTTGATTGGAAATATTGGGTTATCCTTGGGATGGTTGCTATGATGGAGCTTGCCATCTATTTGTATGCACGTAGTGCGGTGCATAGGCTGTACCGGGAAGTCAGTCAGGTGTCTGATATTATGGTGCGAATTGTTGAGGGACGGGAAATTCCTTCGGAGCAGTATATGCAAGGAGAAATTGGGAATCTTTATACGAATCTATATAAGCTTTTCAGCACATTAAATGAGAGTCGGATGAAAGAAATGGAGGAGAAGATCTTTCTTCGGGATATTATTTCTGATATTTCGCATCAGCTGAAAACGCCACTGGCGTCGCTTATGGTATTTGTGGATTTGTTATATGATAAGCGGGTAACGGATGAGGAGAAACGGATAAAGCTTTTAGAGGAAGCCAAAAATCAGCTGACTCGTATGGAGTGGATGGTGCTTTCTATGCTAAAGCTTGCACGAATTGAGGCAGGCGCAATCGTATTTGAACGAAAGCAAACGTCGCTTTATCCGATTTTAATGCGGGCAAAGGAAGGTGTGGCGTATCTTGCCGATGAGCGAAAGCAGACAATTGAGGTTTGCTGTGAGGAAGATCAACAGCTCGTCTGTGACGGCGAGTGGTTAACGGAAGCAATCATCAATCTTTTGAAAAATGCGTCGGATTACTCGGGAGAAGAGACGACGATTACGGTTCGCGTGGAAGAGACGAATTTCTATACAAGAATTATTGTACGAGATGAAGGAATCGGCATTCCGGAGGATGCGCTGCCACATATCTTCAAGCGGTTTTACCGTGTAAACAGCGAAGTGAATCCAAATAGTGTCGGAATCGGATTATCTCTTACAAAATCCATTATCGAAGGCATGCAGGGTAAAATCACCGTGCGAAGTGAGCAGGGCAGCTTCACCGAATTCGTTGTTACTTGGGGACGTTTCTTTTGTCACGAGGAGCGTCCCTCTGTCCTATAGCTCACATAGTTTGGGGTGGCATTTGTCTCTACGCTACGTAGGTTGCTGTAGAGGGACATTTTTCATAACATTATAGCTGTTACTTTATTAGATTTCGAATTTTTAATTCGAAAGTAGTTAAGGAAAGGAAAATAATTATGAGTTATGTAACAGGAAAAGTAATTAAAGAATTAAGAGAAAAACGTCACCTCACACAAAAGGAATTGGCAGAAACAATCCTTGTCAGCGACAAAACAATATCGAAGTGGGAAACGGGGGTTTCCCAAACTTAAAGATACCACACTAAAACCCACGCTTACATTACTTCCA
>JAUNJN010000062.1 GCA_030533235.1 Eubacteriales bacterium
CCTCGGTTGGTGCTTCACCGGAATCACTTCCGAGTACCTCGGTTGGCTCATCGCCAAAATCATCTCCAAGCACTTCGGTCGGTTCTTCACCCGGATTTTCTATTGTAACAGCCTCTTCGGTTTTTGCGTCTGACTCCTGCTTATCATTTTGACCGGACAATTCTCCGGTCTCCGAAAATGCCAGCGTCTGCTTTGTTTCTTCCTGTGTTGCACTTAAGACGGCCGTTTCCGAAATATCACCGGTTACAGCAGCCTTGATTTTGCTATCCCCAAGAAATTCTGTCTCGTCTCCTGCGGACTGCTTGCGCTTTAGTCCCTTTGTCCTGGATAATTTCGATGTCGTATTGTCTTTTACTGATAACTCACCGGAAGCACTTTCTGTTTTTCTTGTTTTAATTGCACCGGTACGCTGACTGTAATGCTTACCCTGTTCTACCGTGTCCTTTGCTTTGGTACCCTTTTCTTTCAGGTTCTTTACACCTTTTCGTGCAGTGCTTCCTGTTAATTCTCCGAGTACCTTTGGAATCTTCAACACAAAAAACAGTACAATCGTCGTAATCAACAACAGAATGGTCAGCACTAACCCGCCATAGTAGCATGTTTCATATATATTTTGCATATCGCTATTCCTCCATTGCTACGTTAGTTCTGATTGGTTACACCGGAATCTGACGTTTCAGTTTGAGAAGTTTCTCCTGCTTCTGTTTCCTGCGCGTCTTCATCCTCGTTCTCAAAATCATTGTTTTTGAGCATCTCCATCGTTGACTTCCGTTTTTTCCATGTCTTGTTACTCTCGATATCCTTTACAGAGTAGCCTTCTTCATATATGAAAAGAAGTGCCTCAAACTGTGCCGGCATCTGTTTCTTCCATTTTGAAGGATCCTGTTCCTTTGTCTCACAGCTTCTGTAAATATAATCCAGATGTTCCGCATACACCTTTGCACTCATAATATTCTGTTTACCAAGCGCGCTCTCCAAAGACTCATACATGGCATTCGTGAGATCATATTCGCCAAGTGCTGCATAACAATCTGCTTTTTTCATCATTTTATTATAGTAGGCTGTGTTGTAGATATTATCATTGTTTCCGCCAATACCATACCACTTACTCTCATCGACCTTGATATCCAGAATTGTTAAAAATTCATCAATATACATAAGCACATTTTCATAGTATGGCTTTGCATGCGATGCGTCCTCTGCCTGCTTTGCAAGCTGCTCGTTGATTTCAATCAGATTGTCATAATATGCATAATAATATCCATTGATATCAAAATCATTTCTGGTGCATTCCGACAAATCTGAAACAGCCTGGCTCATAACCTGATTTGCCTGCGATGCAACACCATTTTTTTGAACGTACGTCGCATAAATCTGTCCGATTGTCTTATAGTTGATATATTTTGTTTCATCATCATTTGTATATTCTGACTGATTATAGGACGCAAAGTCATTAATCTTTTCGATAAGGTCGTCGGCGTTTATGTTCGGGTTTGACATAATGGCGGCAACCGAACCATAGTACTCTGCCAGTTCTCCATAATCTTTGTCTTTTTTGTCAACCATATCAAAGTATTTGGATGCCGTTTTATAATCCTTCAATTCATCAAAATATGCGAATGCTAATTTGTACAGTACTGCATCATTTTGATCGACATCTCCATATCCTGATTTCACACGATTCGCCACGACATTCAGTCCCGTCTCAAGGTCGAGCGCAGGCACTCCGCTCTCTGTGATTTCATTATCAGCATCCACATAAACAGAAATATATTTTTCATATGCCTCGGAATCCGAACCATTTAATTCAAACGCAAGCTTGTATTGCTCTGCTGCCTTTTCGTACTCACCCTCGATTCGGTAATTGTTTCCTGCCTCTACATAATCATTATAGTTGTCCATCATAATCCGATGCATACCCGCACGCCCATACATCATAACTGCGCCGGCCGCAATCGTAAGAACCACTGTCGAAGCAAACGCAATAAACTTGCGACGGTTCTTCTTTTTATGTACATCATCAAGCTCATTATAATGCTCCAATGCATAGATAAGCTCTGAACAATTCTGGTATCGCTCCTTTGGATCTGCCTGTGTGCATTTCCAAAGAATCTTTTCCAAACCGGTTGACAGCGCCGGATTCCACTCTCGAATCGGTCGAATCTCATACGGCGGCTCACACGGATTCATTCCGGTAACCATATGATACAAGGTAGCACCAAGATTATAGATATCTGTACGTTCATCGGTGTTGTATATTCCACGTCCCTTGGAATCACCAAACTGCTCCGGAGCTGCGTATCCCTTTGTACCGAGTGCTGTCGTATCAGCCAGGTTCTCGACATCATACTCCTTGGCTGTACCAAAATCAATAAGCTTTACGCCGCCCTCCGGCTTAATCATAACGTTCGACGGCTTCATATCACGGTAAATAACCGGCGGATTCATCTTATGAAGATAATCAAGTGCACTTGCCAGCTGCAATCCCCACTCAATAACGGTTTCCTGCGGCTGTGCCCCTTCGCGTTTCAAACGCTGACTTATGGTTTCTCCTTCGATGAAGTCCATAACTACATAAATAGTTCCCTTTTGATCAATGATATCAACAATACGCGGTAATACCGGATGGTCGACATTTTTCAGAATATTTGCCTCTCGCTCCAATCCCTTTAACAATGTTTCCGTAGACTTCGAACCATCATTTCGAATTTCCTTTACAGCCCACTGCTTGTTGAGTCGATTATCACGAGCGAGGTATACGATGGACATACCGCCACGTCCTACCTCTTTCCATATTTCATATTTTCCGTCTAATACGGTTCCTTCCTTCGTCATAATAACTTCCTCTTTGTTATATCGTTCGAATTATTGCTACTGAAATATTATCGGATTCTTTTCGCGTCTTAACCAATTCTGTCAAATACATACATCCGTATTTTAACTTCTCTGCATCCGAACCAATCATTGGTCCGATTTTTTCCATAATTTCTGTTTCGTCAATTTTATGTCGGAATCCATCCGAGCATATCATATAGACAGCATTCGGAAGGATTTGCCCCTTCAAAAACTCAGGATTAACAACCGGGGATGCACCAACACACTGTAACAATACGCTCCGGCGAGGATCTGTCTTCGCCTGCTCCGGCGTCATCCTGCCTGCTGCAATCTCACGAGCGATAAATGTCTGGTCATGCGTCATCTGCATAACCTCCGTTGCCAACTGATAAACACGACTATCACCTACATGCACAATGTAATACTGTCCCCGATACAATAAGATTGCCGAAACCGTCGTTCCAAGCTGTAGGTTGTTTTGCTCTCCATACTGTGCCAATCTCTGATTTTGTGTATGAACAATAGAGTTCCATTGTTCAATGAGATCCTTTTCCTGAAAGCTTTCCGTCAAAGCAACCGGCAAAAACGTTTTCTCGAACCAATCCATAAATGCAACGGTTACCTCCTTGCTGGCAAGCTCACCCTTTGCAAGACCACCCATTCCGTCACAAACGATTGCGAACGCGATTTGCTCATCCTTCACTTTTACAATACGAATCCCCAATGAATCCTGATTCGTTTTCTTTGTAATTCCGACATCTGTGTGATACGTCGCGATAAATTCCATGCTATTCTCCCTTTCTTAAAAGGAATGTGAATTCCTCATCCCCCAGCAAAATGGTCATCTTATTCTTAAGTAACATCTCCTGATTTGGCTGAAGCTCTGCTCCATCTAAATATGTATGATTTGTCGAGCCGTTATCTTTAATATAGTTCACACCATTCTTCTGAACAATAATACAATGTACACGGCTCACAGCCACATTATCTGTAATCGCATAATCCACACGGTCCACAGCTTTACCAAGCTTAAATTCCGGTTTCGTCAAATTAATCGTCTCTCCTGTTTTCTTGCGAATCAAATGTGGAACCGGTCTCTCTCCCAGCTGACCTACGAGATTTCCGATAGTTTTCTCCGACTCATTTTCCTTTACTGCCGGTATCGGCGTTCCTTCCTGATTTGCGGCAGGCATTCCCTGTGGCGGCATCGGTGTTCCCTGCGGTGGCACTGGCATTCCCTGCGGTGCCATTCCCTGTGGCGGCAC
>JAUNJN010000063.1 GCA_030533235.1 Eubacteriales bacterium
GTCGTGCACCAGTTTCATGACGCATTGGTGCCTTTCGCAGAAAGGCGGATTATACGTATGAGAGATTTGATTATTATCGGTAGCGGACCGGCCGGGCTTTCGGCAGCTGTGTATGCAAAGCGTGCCGGAATCGATGTATTAGTAATAGAAAAGGAACCTTTTTCAGGCGGGCAAATCATAAAGACTGATCAGGTGGATAATTATCTTGGCATGTATCATACGAGTGGATATGATATGGCAATGAAGTTTCGTGCGCACGCGGATGCACTTTCGGTAGAGTTTTTGAGTGGAGAGGTCATGGCTGTTCGTGATTGCGGAGCGGAAAAGAAAATTTTGCTTGCGAGCAATGAAGAGCTATCGGCGAGGGCAATTTTGATTGCGTCAGGTGCGAGATATCGCAATCTCGGAATCGACAGTGAAAAGAAATATGTCGGTGCAGGTGTGTCATATTGTGCGACATGCGATGGAGCTTTTTTCAGAAATAAAAATGTTGCGGTTGTCGGTGGAGGGAATGTTGCCTTAGGCGATGTTATATATCTTGCCAAGCATTGCAGTCATGTATATCTGATTCACAGACGGGATGAGTTTCGTGCATCCAAACATTTGGTAGAGCGTGCGATGGTACTTGATAATGTGGAAATACTTCCGTTTTATGAGGTGCGCGAAATACTTGGGAATGGTATGGTAGAACGACTGCGTCTTAATAACAATCAGACCGGCGTGGAACGTATGCTTGATGTGTCCGGAATTTTTGTTGCGGTTGGTATGGAGCCACAGACGAATTTTTTGGGAAATGTGGTTGAAAAAGACGCACACGGTTATGTGATTGCAAAAGAAAACGGTGTAACAGGTACACCGGGATTTTTTGTAGCAGGTGACGCGCGAACAAAGGAAGTGCGTCAGCTTGTGACAGCAGTTTCCGATGGTGCCAATGCGGTGGCATCCATCGAAAAATATCTGCAGGATAAATAGTTAATTTGATTCTTCGAAGCTGCCGTTTTGGGATTTCCCATTTAACATAGGGCGTGCCATTTTTGCATTAAAAAACTCGATGAGCGGGCCCATGAAAAATGCCGTAATGATTGTGCCGATGCCGACGATGGTAGGAATATCCTTTATGTTACCTCCGCTGATTAAGAAAATGACGGCGCCGGCAATTACGCATACGAGATCGGTGCCGATACGGATAAATCTGAACTGTCCAAGATTCCATTTGTTGGCGAGAATCAATGCTACGGAGTCATACGTTGATACACCGAGATCTGCTGTCATATAAAGCGCAGAACCAATGCATATGATTACGATTCCGACAACGAGACAGGCAATACGAATTGGCATGTTCGGATTTACGAAAATCTTTTGCAGCATTTCATACGTAAACTGCGTGATATAACCGAGAAGAAATAGGTTAATAAATGTAGCAATACCAATATAGTGTCGGTCAGTAAACAATGTAAACAACAGAAGGATGACATTGACGATGACATATAAGGTTCCGAAGGAAATCGGAATCAAGGCATCCAGGCCGCTCATAAGGGACTGAAATGGGTCAACACCGAGAGCAGCAATTTTGAAAATGCCAACGCTGATTGCGCAAATGATTACACCGAACAGTGACATAAGTATACGTCGTCTTTGCATAATAGTATCTCCTTTTTGTTCAATTCGGTTTTATTATATTGATTTTTGTTGAAATATCAAGAACAAGTTTTAAGAACAAAAAATGGCCGGTTTCATATAATATGCTAGATGGAAGTTTCAGAGGTTTCCTATGGCTGTTAAAATTATGATTGATGCCGGACATGGCGGATACGACAATGGAGCAAGTTACAACGGAAGAAGAGAAAAGGATGATGCACTGGCACTTGCTCTGGCAGTCGGTGAAATCTTACAGGCGCAAGGCTATGATGTTGAGTATACGAGAACGGATGATGTCTATGATTCTCCCGTGCAAAAAGCCAGAATCGGAAATGCCAGCGGCGCAGATTTTTTTGTATCCATTCACAGAAATTCATCACCGACACCGAATCAGTATAATGGTGTGCAGACACTTGTTTTCAACGATTCCGGAATTAAGGCTGCTATGGCACGAAATGTAAATAATGAGTTGGAAAAAGTCGGATACCGAAATATCAACGTTTCAGAACGACCAAATCTTGCGGTACTTCGAAGAACCACAATGCCTGCCATATTGGTTGAGGCAGGATTTATAAACAGTGATACGGATAACAATCTGTTTGATACCAAATTTTCGCAGACCGCGGAGGCAATTGCAGTCGGAATTGATAAGACAATTCGCGAAGTCGGAATTTCCGCCACGAGTATGTCAGAAATGAACGAAGATGTGAATGTAAATACAAATGAAAATATGGATGAAGATCATGCTGACAATGATGGAAATGCAACAAAGTATCAGATCTTGACAGGAATTTACAGGAGCTATGGTTCGGCATCTTATCAAATGAATCGGTTTATTAATGAAGGATACATGGCGGAGATATATGAGGATGAGGGATTGTATCAGGTAAGAGTCGGTTTGTATGAAGACTTGGAGGATGCGATTATTGCTCAGCGTATTTTGCGAGATCGTGGATATGATACATTAATCGTGCGTGCATAAATACACGCACGTAAAGAAAAAAGAATATGATAAATTTCTATTGACAGTGTGGAATGGTTATGGTAGTATCGTACGTGATGAACTGCCGTAGACAGTAGGTACCGTAAGGTGTAAGATATTATCGCCTACCGAGGAGAAGTCGTGAAACACTGATTTGACGAATTTTAACTCTTGTGCTACGCATAAGAGTTTTTCTTTTTCTTACCACGCAGTATCATTAATATTATAAGGAGGTGCGTGATTTTGGCAAAGGTAGAATTAAAACAGCCGATCGTTGAAGAAATCAAGAAAAACATCGAGGATGCAAAGTCTGTTGTGTTGGTTGACTATCGTGGACTTACAGTTGAGCAGGATACAAAGCTTCGTAAGTCAATGAGAGAAGCAGATGTTATTTACAAGGTTTACAAGAACACAATGGTTGCACGTGCAATCGAAGGTACAGAGTTTGAATCATTGAAGAATGACCTTGAGGGACCAACAGCGATTGTTATTTCTAAGACAGATGCAACTGCTCCGGCAAGACTTGTCGCACAGTTTGCTAAGGAAAACCCACAGCTCGAGATCAAGACAGGTGTTGTTGAGGGAACATACTACGATAACGCAGGTATCAAGACAATCTCTACCATCCCTTCAAGAGAAGAGCTTCTTTCCAAATTACTTGGAAGTATTCAGTCACCTATCGCAAACTTTGCTCGTGTTATTAAGCAGATCGCTGAGGCAAAGGAAGCATAGGAAACTTGCGCATAGCATGTAACATAAAATGAAATTACAAAATTAAAATGGAGGATTATTATTATGACAACTCAGGAAATTATTGAAGTTATCAAAGGTTTATCAGTATTAGAGTTAAATGACTTAGTTAAGGCATGTGAGGAAGAGTTTGGCGTTTCTGCAGCAGCAGGTGTTGTTGTAGCAGCAGCTGCTGATGGTGGTGCTGCAGCTGAAGAGAAGGATTCTTTCGATGTAGAGCTTACGGAGGCAGGTCCTAACAAGGTTAAGGTTATCAAGATCGTTCGTGACGTTACAGGTCTTGGTCTTAAGGAAGCTAAGGACGCAGTTGACGGCGCTCCAAAGATTCTTAAGGAAGGCGCTTCTAAGGAAGAGGCTGAGGATATCAAGGCTAAGCTTGAGGCAGAGGGTGCTAAGTGTACGCTTAAGTAATTATCTTAATTACGTAAATATTGTTTTTTTTCAGGCTGTCACATGGTGGCAGCCTGATTTTTCATAAAATAGCCGGATCCGGCGATTCAAAATATTTCATGCAAGGTAGATTGTTTTTTTCAAAAATGTGTATATTAGTCAATGATGTGATACCTGATTCTTAAAAATAAAAGAACCGGTA
>JAUNJN010000042.1 GCA_030533235.1 Eubacteriales bacterium
TTTGCTATGCCCTTTATTTCTTGGTTGTCTTCTACTTATTTGTTTCAAACTTTACCTCCTGTCTTTTCATCAATTTAGTATTCGCATATATAAAAAAAATAAACATTTTTTTGAAAGCCACTCGATAATAATTGTCATATTGTCAAAAATCCTGTATAATTAAGTCCATATAAAACCAGAAAGGAGACACACAAAATGTGGGCTTACGAAAGTGTTTTTTACCAAATTTATCCCCTCGGATTCTGCGGTGCTCCATATGAAAATGATGGCATCTTAACCAGTCGTATTTTAAAGGTAAACGACTGGATTCCTCATATCCAAAAACTCGGTGCGAACGCAATCTATTTTTCACCTGTTTTCTCATCTGACACACATGGTTACAATACAAGAGATTACGGTATCATCGACTGTCGTCTCGGAACAAATGACGATTTCAAACAGGTGTGTGACAATTTGCATGCAGCCGGCATCAAGGTTGTATTAGACGGTGTGTTCAATCACGTCGGAAGAGGTTTTTGGGCATTTCAGGATGTATTAAAGAATCGTCATAATTCTCCATACAAAGATTGGTTTTTCATTAATTTTGACGGTAATTCCAATTATAACGACGGACTATGGTACGAAGGCTGGGAAGGAAACTACGATCTGGTGAAGCTCAATCTTCGAAACCGGGATGTCGTTTCTCATATTCTGTCTCACGTCAAGGGCTGGATTGAAAACTTTGATATCGACGGCTTGCGCCTGGATGTTGCTTATTGTCTGGACCATGATTTTATCCGTGCTCTCCGCAAACACTGTGACGGATTAAAACAGGATTTTCTGTTGCTCGGCGAATTACTCCATGGTGATTACAATGTATTTGTCAACGACGACATGCTGCATAGTGCAACAAATTATATGTGCTACAAGGGACTTTATTCAAGCTTTAACTGCATGAATATGTTTGAGATAATTCACAGTCTCCTGCAGCAGTTCGGTCCTGAGGATTGGACACGTTATAAAGGAAAGCATTTACTTGCCTTTGTTGATAACCACGATGTTACCCGCGTTGCATCCATCCTTACAAATCCTAATCACCTGCCCCTTATTTACGCCTTGGCATTTGGCATGCCGGGATTTCCTTGTGTTTACTACGGCAGTGAATGGGGTGCAAAAGGACGCAAGGAGGAAGGCGATCCATCCCTTCGTCTTTCCTATGATGCACCACAATGGAATGAATTAACCGACCTTATTTCCCGCCTTGCCAAAATTAAAAAACAAAGCAATGCGTTAAACTATGGTGGATTCCGTTCCGTTGTACTTACCAATCATCAATGTATCTTTGAACGACGTACAGACGACGAACGTATTCTCGTTGCCATCAATGCAGGCGACTATCCTTACATGGCTCATTTCGATGCCGGATGCGGTACGGCAACTGATTTAATTTCCGGCAAGGCACACGACTTTGGCGGAGGTTCCGAATTACCTCCATACAGCGTTTCATTCTGGAAAATGGAACACTAAACAAACTTTTAATCTACAACAATTGTCTTATATAAATCCATGTTTATTGATTCAGGATATGAAAAGTTTTCATCAATCTGGTTGCGCCACGCCTCCATGCGGGATGCCATCTGTTCCTCTGTTTGCTTTGCGGTCATAATATCCTTATTTTCCTTTGTTGCTCGAGCATCCGTAAGCGCAATCATCTGAAATACATGATAGCCATACTCAGTCTCGATAACGGTTGTGTACTCTCCGTTTTCCATCGAATACAGAAGGTTATAAACCTCCTCCCCATAAATTTCCAGAATTTCCTGTGGGGAAAGCGTCTGCTCCTTTGCCTGATCGAGCTTGTAATACTCTGCAAGCTTTTCAATATTTTCCGCCTCATGGTTTTCAGTAATCCCACCGGTTCCAAGCGTACTGCATGCCTGCAATGCATTCTCATACTGCTGCTTTTTTTCCTCGGATGTATACGGCACAACAGTTCCGCTATCATCAATCGTATAGCAAGCAAAATACATATCATAAAATGTTGTCATTCGTGCCGTTTCATCTGATATTTCTACCGGATTTCGTTCAAAAATCTTTTCCGTCACGATACCGGCAATCTGATTTTCGTAAAGCACCTGATATACAAGTTCTTCAGTAATATTCATTTTCTCGATATCCGCATCGGTAAGACCTTCATAAAAGTCATGTGCTCTCGTTTTAAGCAATGAGATTTCTTCATCCGAAAGACCGATTCCGTAATCCTTTGCATGTTCAACAAGAGTTTTCACCTTGACAATTTCTTCTACAATCGCTTCTCTTGTCAGATCAACCATAGACGTTGCATCGGACCCCGTTGCCGGCAAAATGAGCTGCCATACTGCTTCTCCGTACTGATCTACATAACGCTCCTCTACAGCCTTTGCGTATATATATGTTTCTCCCGATGTAACAATATGATCCCCGTACTGAAAAACAACCTCCGACTGTTTTTCAGTTTCATTGCTGCCATTTCGTTTTCCGCAACCTCCAAGCATCATTGCAGAAATCATACTCACAAGGAGTATCGGACATATTTTTGCACGCAAGGATTGCTTTAATTGTTTCCTTTTGTTACGTTTCATCATGTTCCTCCTTCTTGTCTGTCAACATTAAAATGTCACCAACAATCTTCTCACACAGACCAAGCAATTCTTCCTGATTTGTCTTCAACGCTTTCATGTGGAAGCCTGCCTGCTTCCCATTCACAAAGCGAAGCTTCCCCTGATATCGCTTCAAAAGCATATCTATCCGTTCCGGATGAATCGGTGCATCCGGCCAAATTATAAATCGTACCTCATCCTGCACATATTTGATATCAGAAATATACGCACGATGCGCAAGCGCCTTCAGGTATGCGATTTCCAGCAAGCGGTCAAACACCTTTGGCGGAGTACCAAATCGGTCTTTTACCTCCTCGATAATCATGTCGTTTTCCTCACGCGATTCGCAACGTGAAATACGCTTGTATAGATCAAGCTTCAAGTACTCATTTTTTACGTAAGAATCCGGAATATAAGCATCCAACGGAAGCTCAATTGAAGTACTAAACTCAGCCACTGTCTCTTCCCCGGAAAGTCTTCGTATCTCATCATTTAGCATCTTACAATACAAATCATATCCGACTGCCTCAATGTTCCCGGACTGCTCCTGTCCGAGCAGATTTCCGGCTCCTCGAATTTCCAAATCCTTCATGGATATTTTATACCCGGATCCGAGATCCGTAAACTCCCGAATCGCCTTTAATCGCTTTTCCGCAACCTCTTTAATCATTTTATCACGCTTATACATCAAAAATGCATATGCGCTCCGATTTGAGCGACCTACTCTTCCGCGAAGCTGATACAGCTGCGACAAACCGAATGTATCTGCATCATGAATAATCATCGTATTGACATTTGGAATATCAAGTCCGGTTTCAATAATCGTTGTCGATACAAGCACATCAATTTCCTGATTGATAAACCGGTGCATAATATCCTCCAATTCCCGCTCATTCATCTTGCCGTGCGCAAACTCGATTCTTGCATCCGGGAGAACACTTCGAAGCTTCATCGCAGTGTCCTCAATGGTATTTACACGATTGTGAACATAATACACCTGTCCGTTTCGATTTAATTCACGGTTGATTGCTTCTTTCACAAACTCAATATCTTCCTCCATAACATAGGTTTGAATCGGCATACGATCAACCGGAGGTTCCTCAAGCAAACTAATATCTCGAAGTCCGATCAAACTCATATGCAAAGTTCTCGGAATCGGAGTCGCAGTCAAGGTCAAAACATCTACGTTTTTCTTCATCTGCTTAATCTGTTCTTTATGCTTTACGCCAAACCGTTGCTCCTCATCAATAATAAGCAAGCCGAGATTCTTAAATTCGATGTCCTTTGATAACAGTCTATGTGTACCGATTACAATATCAAGTTTTCCGCTCTTCATATCGGCAATCGTCTGTTTAACTTCCTTTGGTGTAAGGAAACGTGAAAGCATTCCGATATTTACGGGAAAGTTTTTCATACGCTCCACAAATGTGTGGTAATGCTGTTCCGCAAGAATCGTTGTCGGCACAAGATATGCAACTTGCCGATTGTCCTGCACAGCCTTAAATGCAGCCCGAATCGCAACCTCCGTCTTTCCAAATCCAACATCACCGCAAACAAGACGATCCATAATCCGATTGCTTTCCATATCCCGTTTGGTATCATCGATTGCCTTTTGCTGATCCGCAGTTTCCTCGTATGGAAAAAGCTCCTCAAATTCCTTTTGCCAAGGCGTATCTTCTGTGTATGCAAAACCTTTTGACATCTGACGAACCGCATAGAGATTCACAAGCTCCTGCGCAATATCCGCAACGTGTCCTCGCACACGCTGTCGTACCTTTTCCCAATCCGTTCCGCCAAGACGATTTAATTTTGGTTTCGCACCTTCTTTGCCCGAAAGCTTTCCGATGACATCGAGCTGTTCTACCGGTACAAATAATTTGCTGCCCTTGTCATATTCAATACTGATATAATCCTTTAATCTACCATCTGTCTCGACCTTTTCAATACCCCGGTATATTCCGACTCCGTGACGCTCATGCACAACATAATCGCCAACGGAAACATCCATAAAGCTGTCAATTCGGTCACCCTTATACTTTGGTAATTTCTTCCGCTTCTTTAGTTCCTTGGACGTGAAAATATCACCCTCGCTAATTACAACAAGCTTTGACTCCGGCAGTTCAAATCCCCGTTCCATACGACCAACACAGACTACGATTTCACCCTTGCCGATTGCTTTTTCACGATCATCCGTAAATGTTGCAAGCACATCGTTGTCTCTGAGGTCTTTTGCGATTCTGCGTCCACGCGTTCCGGACGGCGACAAAATAATCACCGCGTATCCTGACTTTTTCCATGCTTTAAGATCATTCATAAGCTGTTCAAAGCTATTGTTATACCCAACCAGACTTTTAGATGAAAACATAATTTCTTTTGTTTCCTTCCATGCAGGCTGCTTCGTATATAGCTCTGATACAAGAATCGGATTACGCAAGGCAAGCCTTGCAACAATCTCCTTGCCATCAAACAAGATATCAGACTGTCCGGGTAAAATATATCCACCCTCAAGTCTTCCCATCATTGAGGCAGCAAATTCTGTCGCATATACCATTGCCTGTCTCTGTACACGCTCCGGGTCGTCAATAAAGATTGCCGCATCCTTGGGAATCGAATCTAAAAAAGAAACCGTATCATCATAAAAATACGTAACAAGACTATCAATTCCCATCGTAGAGTTAAACGCATATAATTCATCCTCAATGGTTTTGACAAGTTTTCCCAATCTTGCATATTGCTCCGTACGAAACTCTGCCTTAAGCTTTGCCGCCTGTTTTTTGTATTCCTTACGAATCTTGTCAAGTCCCTGATTAATTCGTTCCTCGGTAAGTACCATTTCACAGGACGGATAGATTAAAACATCGTTGACCTGTTCGATTGAACGCTGACTTTCCACATCAAAGCTTCGAATCGAGTCAACATCATCGCCCCACAATTCAATACGATAAGGGCACTCTTCCGTAAGCGGGAAGATATCAATAATTCCTCCCCTTACGGAAAACTGCCCTTTTGCTTCTACCATGGTTGTATGCTCATAGCCAAGTGTAATAAGCTTGCTTTTTAGTTGTCCAAGATTCACGGTTTTGCCTGCCTCAATCAAGACGGCATTGTCTGCCAGGTGGGATAAGGGTGGAATTTTGTCCATCAGTCCCTCGATGGTTGTAACAATGGTTATGCGCTCCTGTTCGATGATATGTCGAAAGATTTCCAGACGATTTGCGACCGTTGTATTGCTATGCACATCCGCATAATAAAACAATACATCCTTTGCCGGATAATAATACACATTTCTGTCATAAAAACGATAATCATCCACAAGCTCCCGCGCGCGTTTCTCATCATGTGTTACAATCAGACGTACATTGGATTGTCTCGCAACAGCCTCCATCATAAGAGGGGTAACTCTTCGATCCAACCCCCATACATGTACGGCACCATTTTGTTCATCGATTGCCCTTTGAAGTTTTATAAACCGTGGCTCCTGATGAAATTTATCTATCATTGTCTGCATGACTTTGTTCCAGCCTTTAATTAAATTTATTCATAGCGTTCGATACGCCCTCACGAATAATCGTCGCAACCGCTTCTCTTGCACGCTCTGCACCCTCGCGAATAACCGGCTGTTCCTCCTTGGAAAATCTTCCAAGCACATAATCGGCAAGATCCATTCGGGGCGGCTTCTCTCCTACCCCAATCTTAATTCGTGTAAACACATCCGTCCCAAGCTGCGCAATTATATTCTTGATTCCGTTATGTCCTCCCGCACTCCCCTTTGTGCGTATACGTAATTTGCCAATATCCAAACTAATATCATCGTAGATGACGATAATATCTTCATTGGTACATTTGTAGTAGTCCACAAGCTCTCTGACGCTCTGTCCGCTTAAATTCATGTAGGTCATTGGCATGGCCAGAATAACCTTCTCGCCTTCAATCATTCCTTTTCCGATGCATGCCTTGTGTTTTTTTGCATCTACCTTAATATTGTACGCATCACTGATATTATATATCACAGAAAAACCAACATTATGTCTCGTTCCTGCATATTCTTGTGTTGGATTTCCCAACCCAATTATTATTTTCATTTTTTTGTCCTCTGCTCCATAATTGCTTCCGCTTCGGCTAACTGTTCCGGTGTGTTTACACCTCGAATCTCATTGACAGCATCTCCCTCAAGCGGCATAGCCGAAACCTTAAGTCCAATCTTTTTAATAAGTGCGATTGTATCTGTCAAATAGTATTCACCTGCTGCATTATGATTATCCAGCATGGAAAGACTGGCTGTTAATGCTTCCGAATTGAAAATATAGATTCCGGAATTAATTTCCCGAATTGCCTGTTCTTCTTCCGTGGCATCCTTTTGCTCAACAATTTTTACAAAACTCCCCTCGCCGTCACGAACAATTCGTCCATATCCGGTTGCATCCGGAAGAATTGCCGAAAGCACCGTTACACCATTTGCTTCACGACGATGTTGCTCTACGAGAGCCGTCAGGGTTTCTCCCGTAATCAAAGGAGTATCCCCGCACAAAACGATTGTATCACCTTCCATGCCAACAAACTCTGCCGCACATTTTACTGCATGACCTGTTCCGAGCTGCTCTGTCTGTTCCGCATACTCTACAACATCATAGATTGCTTCCTTTACTTCCTTCGCCTTATATCCGACAATTACACATACATCATAAGCCCCGGAATCTTTTGCAGCCTTAATCGCATAATGTACCATAGGTTGCCCCATACATTTATGAACCACCTTCGGAAGATCAGACTTCATTCGCGTTCCTTTTCCAGCTGCTAAAATGACTGCCTTTAACTTGTTACTCATAAATTAATCCTCTTTTAATGCTTGTTTGTACACACCCGCGCATTATAACACAAAGAATTTCACGAAGCAACTTATCTTCCCTGTTTGTTTACTTTGCTACGTTTTTCTTTATACATAAGCACATCCGCGTTCTGAATGGAATCGATAATCGTATCATGTGTTTTGACCGGACATATTCCGACACTGACATCTACAACATAGTCATCCTGAATCTGACGATTAACATCTTCCAACAGATTCGATAACTTTGTCCGAAAATCATCCAGCCGACCATCATAATCGTTATACAAAACCGTTATAAACTCATCGCCACCCATACGTGCACAAAATTCCTTACCGACCAAAGAATCCGATATGCATTTTGCAACCGCGCAAATTGAATCATCACCTGCTGCATGTCCAAAATTATCATTGATGTACTTGAGCCCGTCCATATCAATGCTTGCAAGTGCCACATCGATATTCTTCTTTCCGTATTTGCGATGAATATCCGTAAGCTCATATTCAAATCCTCGTCGGTTATATATATTCGTTAACGGATCCTTCAGATACAGTGAACGAATATCACGCATGGAAAGAAGCTCTTCATATGTATTGATCATATTAAGCGACATCGCTGTATTAATACATAAGAATTCATGTCTCTCATCCAACATGCAAGGAACATCATCTCTGAGCACATAAATTACATATCCGAATACATCCTTGCGATAATGAAGCGGCACAACAAAATAGGTTTCATTCTCTATTTCCTTAAGCATCTCATTTGGCAAAAGATTTTTTTTGTCGAACGGAATATCCGAAACAATCGGTCGCCCGTGCCGATCGAGGTGATGTCGTAAATGCATGGTTTCTAAAAACGGGTTACGGCGTGTAATAATGTTGCCATCCTCATCTCGGGCTTCGGGTTCATTCATGCACACATAATAATTCTTCAAGTTCAAAGATTTTGCCATACGACCCGTCATTTCCATACATTCGTTTTCGTTTAAGGCGCTGGAATAGTCTGATACCATATAAAAGCATTCCTTTGTCATATAGCGGAACCGAACAAATTCCGTACGAATGGATGAACCATCGAGCACCTCATCATCCGGACATCTGCAGCTCGAACGAAAATGCAGCTTATCTTCAACCAAAATCTTATTGTTTTCAATTTGTTCCCCTTTTATCATACGATAGAGTACGTCAATTGCCTTGGTTGCCATGTCTGCATACGGAACCTCCACACTCGTAAGCTGCGGTTCTGTTGTACGTGCTTCTCCTAAATCATCCATACCGGAAACACAAACCTCCTCCGGTACATTAACGCCGCGACGTTTTAATTCCTCACATACCGAAAATGCCATGTAATCATTTGAACATACAATTGCCTGTGGATAGCTTTGTCTCCACTGCATAAAATAGTCAATAATATCCGGTCCCTTTAAACGCCAATAATCTCCGTAGAAAATCATTGTATCCGAAACCGGGATATCTGCTTCCTGCATTGCCTGACGATAACCCGACAAACGCTCCTGTGCATCTAACATCTCCATACGTCCGGTTACAAAACAAATATCGGTAAACTTGTGATGGAAAATAAAATGATTTGTCATTTCATACATCGCTTTTTTATCACTGTTAACAACACTGACATAATCATTTTCCATTTCTCGAAGGCTCACTACCGGACACGTTGCTTCTTTTCGGATGCGTCGCATCAATTCATTTTGCATTCCAAATATCTTGAATGTGTCACCTGCTACTACGATGCCGTCAAAGCAGGACAAATCAGGCAAATGAATGATACTTTTTTCGCCCGCGACATGAAAAATATTATTTCCCAATCTTGCAAAATTTGCAAAGATTGCAAGTGAGATATCATGTTCTTTCGCATATCTGTTCATAGCATTTGTCACAATCGTCTGATAGGTCTGATAAATATCACCAAGAAAAAGTGCGATTTTCATACTGCTCCTCCATCCTAAATCATTTTATTATGAAAAATTAATCGATATATGTATTCTCAACTGCTTTATATACATTATAGGTATTCTCATCAAATAACACCCAAATAATACGATCAAACTGTTCCGGATGCTCTTTTGCAAATGCTATCACTGTATCGATTGCAATCCTTGCCGCACGATCTACAGGGAATGCATAAATTCCTGTTGAAATAGAAGGAAATGCAATCGTACGAATACCATGTCCCGCTGCAAGCCTCAATGAATTTCGATAGCAATTGGCAAGCATAATATCTTCGTTATGCATACCCCCCTGCCAAATTGGCCCCACCGTATGGATAACATGGTTACATGGAAGCTTATATCCACCTGTGATTTTTGCTTCTCCGGTCTTGCAGCCGTATAAAGCCTTACATTCTTCGAGTAACTCTTTTCCTGCTGCACGATGAATTGCACCATCAACGCCACCACCACCCAAAAGGCTTCGATTTGCGGCATTTACAATTGCAGAAACCGAATCTATTTTTGTTATATCACCCTGTTCAAAATCAATTATTGTAACATGACCATTATCTTCAAGTGTAATCATTTGTATCCCCCCGACTAAGCTCTACGCTTTTGCATATCCCGGATTGCCTCCAATGTCGGCAAATGTTTTGCGAGCGGATAAACCTGACAGGCGCATGCCGCCATTGCACATGCGAAGTCAACCAATTCATCATCACTCATCATTTTATATAATCCGTAAACACAACCGGTCCGAAACGAGTCCCCGGCACCAAGTGTCGACATTGCTTTTATTTTGTACGGAGACATCGTTTTGATAATACCGGAACGCCCATAATAAACCGTATCCCCACCATATGTAAATATGTAAAGTGCATCACTGCCCTCCATGTATTTTTCCATAAGTTTCTCCGGAACTGCATCCGGATACTCATTTTGAATAAAGTCATTTGATATGATTGCCACCGAACAATTTTTTGCAAAATAACTATCGTGCGGACAGTCAATTGTGACATAAGGCTTTGCATGCTTTACGGCATACTGCGCAGCAAGCAGAGAGCCCCCCTCCTGAAACGGATCAATGGATATCACTTTTGCATTTGCAATATCCTCTTCCTTCGGAATCGCATAATAAGACTCTAACTGCTTCGGCAGTGTGCCGAACGGACCGAAGCTGGTTCTCGTATTGTTTGCGCGATCAATAAATACATAATCGTGGAATCCCTCAAAATCATCTCGAAATGTAAGCGCTGACAAATCAGCGTTCGTGTTTTTAAAATAGTCTTTCAAAATCGGTCCTGTAACCATACCCTGATCGTATCCGGTTCCTTTTACCCGAATCCCATACGATGCCAAAATAGCCATAGCCACACCGGTTTCTCCACCGATATGGGTATGATGCTCAGTAAACTCCCCATATCCGTTGTTTTTCGGGTACTCTCCATCCAAAATAAACGAATCAGTTGTCAATATCGATCCGTATAAGTAAATTTCATGCATCCTTGTTTTGCCCTCTTTCCATGCTTGAAATACAAATAGCTACAATTAGTTTTTATTATAACACTCCTATCAAAAAATCTCAAACAATCATTAATTTTTATCCATTTTTATCCAAGTGCCACATCCAAAATCATCATAATTACAAACCCGATGGCAAATCCAATTGTTCCAACCCGAGTTTGCCACTTTCCGAGAAATAAATTTTAAAAAATTTCCTTATTTTGCAAGGTTTTCCTTGCTTTTTTTGTTATCTTATGTTATAATATTTATGTAGGTATATCGTTATGTATAAATGCGAGGGATACATATGTTTATTGAAAAAATAAAAAATAACGGCAAGGATTATCTGCGTCTTGTCCACGCCGTCCGTAAACCTAATAAAAAAGGACAAATGGTTTCTACAAAAAATGTAATTCTCAACATCGGCCCCCTTGACCGGTTTGATGACGGAGAACCTGGCTATCTTGACCGCCTGAAAAAATCATTCAAGGCTGGCAGTCCCCTTATCCCGGAACTGCAGCCCTATTGCGACAGTAAGGCCCCTTCTGAAACATATCATATCACCATCAATGAAGGCAGCCCTGACTGCTTCGGACATCCAAGGCTCTTCTCCCATCTTTTTCTGGAACGCATTCTCGAAGAGCTGGGCCTGAACACCTTTTTTTCATCCTATAAAGGTTTTACCAGACTACAGTACGACATTTATGGTTTTGCAAAGCTTTTGATCTTTGGCCGACTTCTGAATCCAGGCTCCAAATCCGCCGCCGTCCGTCAGAATAAGGATTATTATGAGCCGATCCTTTCGGATGGATATAATCCGGATAACGTATATGACACTTTGGATTTTCTTTACGAAAACAAGGACAAGATCATCCGAAGGATCAATACAAATCTGGTTAAAAAGGCAGGGCGGTCTCCCGAAATCATATACTACGACGTGACAAACTTTTATTGTGAGATCGAAGATCCGGATGAGGACATCCTGGATGAAGAAGGTACTCTGATCTCCAAAGGGACAAGAAAGTTCGGAGTTTGTAAGGAAGAACGGAAACTTCCTATTGTCCAGATGGGACTCTTCATGGATGATACAGGCATCCCCATTGCCATAGAAACTTTTCCTGGAAATACACTGGATCACCTGACCCTGAGACCTGCTTTAAAGAAAAACATTGACGATCTGGACTTTTCCCGCTTTATACTGATCGCTGACCGGGGGATCTGCAATTACATGAACCTTCTTCACGTGACAGATGCCGGGAATGGATACATCGTATCCAAAAGCCTTCTGAAAAGCACTAAAAAGGAACAGGATTGGGCATATTCCGAGGACGGGTACATCCATATCGGAGATGATTTCAAGTACAAGTCACAGATTATAAAACGTAAAGTAAAAGACGAGAATGGGGCATCCCGGACGCTGGAAGAAAAAGTAGTTGTTTACTGGAGTAAAAAATTTCAGATGCGGTGTGAAAGGGAGAATAAAAAATTTCTGGATTTTTTGAAAAAGCTGGAGGAATCACCCGAAAATTTCCGGATTACCTCGCTCCAATCCAAAAGTCTCCGTAAATTTCTCCGGAAAGAATGCGTAAACAAAAAGACGGGCGAGATCATGGATTCCAATGAAATAAAAACAATGGTTGACTTTGATAAAGTCGCAGAATACAGGCGCAGCATGGGATACTATCAGATCGTAACATCAGAACTCACCATGGATGCGCAGGATGTCATTGATAAATATCATGGGCTGACGCAGATCGAGGATCAGTTCCGTGTAATGAAAGGGGATCTGGAGACCAGACCAATGTATGTATGGACAAAAGAGCATATCGAAGCGCACCTGCTGATATGCATGATCGCCCTAATCCTGCTTCGCGTCATACAAAGAAGGATCGTACAATCCGGGCAGATATCCGTAGATCCGGATGCATACTGGAGCACCGGGCTAAACGGGAGGCGGATACAGACTGCCCTGAACAAATGGAAGGTCGATCTACTGCAGGGAGAGTACTATCGCTTTATGGACGTGGACGATCCGGATCTGAAGCTGATACTGGATGCATTCGACATAAAAATCCCCGCAAAACTATATCGCAGATCTGAGCTAAAAGCTATCAAAACAGCAACAAAGATTTTCATGTAGGTATGTCTCTGTAGGTATATTTTCTCAAAAATTTCAAAGCCTGTAAACATGGGGAAAATCCCGTATTTACGAAGAAAGAGAGCCATCATAGGCTCTCTTTCTTGCACTTATAAGTGGCAAACTCGGGTTATAACACTCCTATCAAAAAATCTCAAACAATCATTAATTTTTATCCATTTTTATCCAAGTGCCACATCCAAAATCATCATAATTACAAACCCGATGGCAAATCCAATTGTTCCAATATTGGAATGCTCTCCCTCTGCTGATTCGGGAATCAATTCTTCTACGACAACATAAACCATCGCACCGGCGGCAAATGCAAGGAAATATGACATAACGCCAATCAAATATTTCGACAAAATAATCGTAATAATTGCCCCAATCGGCTCAACAATACCGGTAAGGGTTCCGTACAAAAAGGCCTTTCCTTTTCCTGTACCGGATGCACATATTGGCATAGATACAATTGCTCCCTCCGGGAAGTTCTGTACCGCTATGCCGATTGCAAGTGCAATTGCACCCATAAGCGTGATGGAGCTTTCTCCTGAGAGAACCCCTGCAAAGGTTACTCCAACCGCCATTCCTTCCGGTATATTATGCAACGTTACCGCCAAAATCAACATCGTCGACTTCTTCAAGGATACCTTCGGTCCTTCTGCTTCTTCCTCGTTTATGTGAAGATGGGGAATCAGTATATCTAACAGCAAAAGAAAAAATATACCGAGTAAAAATCCGACCGCTGCAGGCACAAATGCAAACTTTCCATAATTTCTCTCTTGGGACAATTCAATAGCCGGAATCAAGAGTGACCAAACCGACGCCGCAATCATAATACCTGCCGCAAACCCGGACAAAGTCTTTTGTACCTTTTCATTCAATTCTCCCTTCATAAACAACACACATGCAGATCCAAGCATTGTTCCGATAAACGGAATCCACACTGCAAGCATAATATCTTTCATCTGTCGCTTCTCCCTTCTAATGTTTTTCTACAAACCAAACAACATACAAGTCATATGAACCGCAAATGCAACGATCCAGGCAATAACGCATTGTAATACAACAATCGCAATCGCCCATTTGCCTCCGAGTTCACGTTTAACCGAGGAAACCGCCGCAATACACGGTGTATAAAGCAATGTAAACACAAGAAATACAACTGCCGAAACAGGTGTGAATAATGTACTAAGTGCGTTTTCGGCCCCACCGAGCAGTACGGTAAGTGTACTTACCACGCTTTCCTTAGCCGTAAAACCGGTAATAAGTGCGGTTGATACTCTCCAGTCTCCAAACCCAAGCGGTGCAAACAGCGGTGCAATCACACTGCCGATTACAGCTAACAGGCTGTCTTTTGAATCTGTCACATAATTAAGATGCATATCAAAGCTTTGCAAAAACCAGATTACGATTGCCGCCAAAAATATAATTGTAAATGCCTTTGTCAAAAAGTCTTTAGCTTTTTCCCAAATGAGACGTCCGACGCTTTTGATGCTCGGCAGTCTGTAATTCGGAAGTTCCATAACAAACGGAACCGGTTCTCCTTTGAATTTTGTTTTCTTAAGCAGCAATGCATATAATACTGCAACAAGAATTCCCACAAAATACAAAGTCGTCATGACAAGTGCACCTTTTCCCGGGAAAAAAGCCGCCACAAAAAACGCATAGATTGGCAGCTTCGCTGAACAACTCATAAACGGAGTAAGCATAATCGTCATCTTACGGTCACGCTCAGAAGGAAGCGTCCGGGTTGCCATAATCGCGGGCACGGAACATCCAAACCCAATCAGCATCGGGACAAAGCTCCGCCCGGATAAACCAATTTTACGAAGCAGTTTATCCATAACAAACGCCACCCTTGCCATATATCCGCTATCTTCCAAAATAGACAGGAAGAAAAACAAGGTAACAATAATCGGCAAAAAGCTAAGCACGCTTCCGACCCCTGCACAAATTCCATCAATCACAAGAGAATGAAGAACCGAATTTACACTGCCAACCGTAAGTGCTTTATCAAGCAAGGTTATCCCTTTTGAAATTGTACCTTCCAGAATATCCGATAATCCACTTCCAATTACCGCAAAGGTAAGCCAAAACACAAGTGCCATAATTCCCACAAAGCTTGGAATTGCAGTATATTTTCCGGTTAAGATACGGTCAATGGCACGGCTTCTCGCATGTTCTTTACTCTCATGCGGCTTCACTACTGTCGCGTCACATACCTTTTTTATAAATGTAAACCGCATATGTGCAATCGCCGCCATCCGGTCCATACCACTTTCTGTTTCCATCTGCATTATAATATGCTCCAAAGCTTCCTGCTCATTCGCATCAAGCTTCAGCTGCTTTAAAATATCTTCATCTCCTTCAACTAATCTGGATGCCGCAAACCGTGTCGGTATCTTGTTTGCATGCGCATGATCCTCTATTAAATGCATAATCGAGTGCAGACATCTATGTATCGCACCTCCGTCCGAACCATTGGCATCGCAAAAGTCTTTTCTGCCCGGACGCTCTCTATATTTTGCAACATGATATGCATGATCAACCAACTCATGAATTCCTTCATTACGCGCCGCAGATATCGGAACAACCGGAATACCAAGTACCGCCTCTAACTCATTGACATTGATGGTTCCGCCGTTTTTGCTGACCTCATCCATCATGTTAAGTGCCAGCACCATCGGAATATCAAGCTCCATAAGCTGCATTGTAAGATATAGATTCCGTTCTATATTGGTTGCATCAACAATGTTAATAATCCCCTTTGGGCGATCCTTTATCAAAAACTCACGTGTTACAATCTCTTCCGCCGAATACGGCGCAAGTGAATACACCCCCGGCAAATCCGTCACAACTGTGTTTTCTTTCCCTCGAAGTGCGCCGTCCTTTCGGTCAACCGTAACTCCCGGAAAGTTCCCCACATGTTGATTGGATCCCGTCAGCTGATTAAACAATGTCGTCTTGCCACAATTTTGATTTCCCGCAAGACCAAACGTGATACATGTATCCTCTGATAGTTCTTCGCCCTTTTGCTTGACGTGAAAAATGCCCATTTCTCCAAGTCCGGGATGATGTGTTTTTCCTTTGTGCTCGCGCACCGGTGCTTCACAATCAGGTACTTTTGACGACGTATCCTCATTATTATTACTATTCACCTCACGGCACAATGTGACATCGATTTGCTTTGCATCCTCCAAACGCAGCGTAAGCTCATAGCCCCAGATCCGGTATGCAATCGGATCTCCCATCGGGGCCGCCTTTACGTAAGTTATTTCTGTCCCGGGGATTACTCCCATATCTAAAAAATGTTGGCGTAAACTTCCCTCGCCGCCGATTTGTTCAATTATAGCTCTTTGTCCGTATTTTATCTCTGAAAGTTTCATCTTCTCATACTCCTAGTGTTGTTCATCTAGCATCAATATATCGTATGCGTCGAAAAAATTCCAGCAAAAAAGCGCTAATAAGATTTTTTCTCATTAGCGCCCAAATCATACAGTCTCATTTACATTTGAAACAGTATTCTGCATTGTTTTTTGTTTAGGAATCGATATCGTAAACCGGGTTCCGAATTCCGGTCTTGATAAAACATTGATACTTCCGTCATGTGCTTCCACAATCCATTTCGCAATTGAAAGCCCAAGTCCTGATCCGCCGGTATTACCGTTTCTTGCAACATCCGACCGATAGAATCGTTCAAAAATGTGAACGACTTCCGACTCTGCCATACCGATACCCTCATCCTCAATCACATAGGATACCATATCCTCGGACTGTTTTACCGCAAGATGAATCGTATCTCCGTCTGCCGAATATTTTGCTGCATTCTGCACAAAGATTCGAATTGACTGCTTAATCATCGCAAGGTCTCCATACACATTGAAATCCTCTGACAACACCTGATCCGCCTGTGCGTAGACATATTGATGATTTTCGTCAATCATCATTGATTCTTCCCATACTTCCTGCATAATCTCACCCATAGGAACCGTCGATTTCTTAAGCGTGTTTCGTCCCGTATCTCCGCGAGCCAAAAACAGAAGCTGGTCAATTAATATTTTCATATGCTCGGACTCGTGCTTTAAAGCTTCTATCGATTCTTCGAGGACGTTCTCATCTTCCTTGCCCCATCGGTCAAGCATATTTACATATCCCTGAATCACTGATATCGGTGTACGAAGCTCATGCGACGCGTCGGATACGAAACGTGCCTGCTGTTGTTGTGTTTCCCTCATACGGGCCAACAGATTATTAAGTGCAACCTCAATACTTCTTAAATCTTCATCGCCTGTAGACACCTTTTCATTCGGCTTATCAAGCGATACATGTGTAATCGCGTGTTCCAAATGCTCAAGCAAATCTGCATCCATCGGCACATTGCTAAGCTGCTCCGCACGAACGGCAAGATCGTTTAACGGACGAAGCATTCTTCGAACCGAACCGGTGTGAAACATTGCAAAAAATAAATGTATACTCTCAAGTCCTAACAAAACTACGAAGAACGGCCATACATAATCAAACAATTCATGCATACGAAATGCATACTGTGTACCATCCGATGCAATGGTAATACATGATAATGTACTATATGTTTTTCCGACGAATTGAAACTCATCCACCCGAAGACCACTCGGAAGGGATTTGCATCGCCAATAGAAAAATGCAGCAAATATCAAACCGATAATTAAAATATTGAAAGACATAACACTCCAAAAGCGTTTGCTCCAAAAGCTCCAGTTGATTTTTCTTGCAATGGAGCTTGTCTTTTTATTACTATCTTTCATGATAAATCATCCTTTATTGCATATCCGACCCCACGTATGGTTTGGATTAACTTAATATTATACCTGTCATCAATTTTTGTTCGTAAATAACGGATGTATACATCAATAATATTGGTTTCTCCTATATAATCATAACCACACACAGTATTTAAAAGCGTTTCACGATCGAGCACGATGTTTTTATTTTTCATCAGTGTTTGAAGCAGCATAAACTCACGATTCGTAAGGTCAATCAATTCACCGTTGACAGATACTTCATGCCGATCCTCGTCCAGCAAAACATTCTTAATAAAAATTTTGTTGGAAACTTTCGTTGATGTATGTATTCGTTTCTTCAGCGCAACACGAATACGCGCCAAAAGTTCTTCGATTGCAAACGGCTTTGTAATATAATCATCCGCGCCGGCATCGAGTCCGGAAACCTTATCCATAACAGCATCTCTTGCAGTTAACATAATGACAGGTGTTTCCTTCTCCTGACGTAATCTTCGAAGAACTTCCATTCCATTTAATCCGGGCAGCATGACATCGAGCAATATCAAATCATAATCTCCGGTTAATGCCTTATCCAAACCGGTGCGACCGTCAAACGCCTTATCAACCTCGTTCCCTTCGTGAACAAGCTCCAATTCGACAAATCTTGCAATCTTTTCTTCATCTTCAACAATTAACAGCTTACTCATGCGTGCTCCCCCATGCTTAATATTTTATGCAATATTATTTGTATCGTTGTTTGTATCGTTCTTTACATCATTTTTTATATTCATGCAAGCAGCGGATGCCTTGTCACAAACATCGTTTACATCCACAGTTACCTTTGTGACGCCTTCAAAATGATACTTGTAATCAAAGAACAAACCGACAATCAAAAGCGGCAATGTAATCCAAAAAGCAAATATCAGAAGTAACACAAATACAAGAACCGGAACTGCAACAACCTGCTTTCCTTCGTGTTCTACATGGAAAGTGTTTTTACAGCTCTTTTTAAGCACTTCTCCAAACCACCTGATAAAACGATCAACGCAATCTCCGACACTTGTCTTTTTGCATGAACTCTCATAGGTTGCCTGTGCCTGCTCAAACTCCTGTGAAGCAACAACCATCTCTGTAGAATAGCTTGCACGCTCCGGTGCCTTAATTTTTCCGAGCTTTTCAAGATATACAATTGCATCTAACATATCGTAATCGCATGCTACAAGTGCATTCTTTGCATCCTCATAAGAAACTCCTGTTTTTTGTCTGATTTTTTCAACCTTTTCTAAATTTTCCATAATCTGTTCTTCCTTTCTTATTTTCAAATCTTTCCTACATGTTTCACTCATGTTGTAACCATATAATACCAATCGATTATTAATCTAAAATGCAGGAAAGATTAAAATCAGATTAAAAAACATGTTATATTCGATAAATTTAAACATTTTTACTGTAATCAACCTTAAGAAGACATAATCCCTTGGGCGGCGCAGTAAAGCCCGCCTGCGATCGATTTTTTGCCCGAAGAAGCTCTTCCATACTCTCAGGTGTGCGTTTTCCGTATCCAACCTCAAGTAATGTTCCGGATAAGATACGAACCATATACTGCAGGAAGCCACTTCCATGAAATGTCATATTCAAATACGGGCCCTTTTGCGATATTGTAATATCATAAATTTCACGTACCGTCGATTTTTTCATCTTCGGATTACCGCAAAAGCTCTTAAAATCATGTTCGCCAACTAGATACGCTGCTGCCTGTCTCATTTTCTCGACATCCGGCACTCGATCTGTCATATATACATATTTGCGGTTAAACACAGGTTTCAAATCACCCACATAGCATGTATAACAATAGGTTTTTCCCATTGCATTGTAGCGACTGTGAAAACGTTCGGACGCGATTTTTACTTCGCGCACGCATATATCCTCGGGCAAATAGCGATTCATATAGGAACAGATCTCATGCTCTGACATCTGTGTGTCCATATGTACATTTGCAACCATCCCCTTCGCATGAACACCTGCATCGGTACGCCCGGCCCCAATAACCTCGACCGGAACACCAACCATCTCCTCCAATACATTCTCAAGTTTTCCCTGAATCGTAAGATCGGTATTCGGCTGATGCTCCCAACCGTAAAATCTGGAACCATCATATGAGATTATCATTTTATAATTTTGAATCATTCTTCTTCCTCCGACGGATATAACACTTCATCAATATATCTGTAATAATCATAGTTGCAAATGCTTTCCGCCATATTAAACTTGTTTTTTACCTGTGCAATTTTATTTTCCACATACACATCGTCAATCTGCGAACCGTCTAAACTTTTTACTTTTCCGGTATTGGCATCATACGAACACTTATCCGTAATAAAGCTTCGGTCATTAAAAATCACAAAGCCTTCGCTGTCAGATAAAATATCCTGCCCTACCAGCATGCGGGAATCATATGGAAGCCCCAACAAATTACTCACGGTCGGCAACACATCTAAACTTGAACACTGCTTTCGAACAGTAACCGGTTCTTCCATGGACCCGGACCAAATAATCAGCGCATTTTTATACCATTCAAATGTGGAATCAAGCGTATAACCCGCAAGCTCATCACATATTTCCTTGTTGTCATACGGCACATGATCAGCAGTCAGAATAATTACAGTATGATCCGCAATTCCCTCTTCCTCAAGCCTCGTAACAAGCTCAGTCATTGCAAGCTCTAACTCATGCTGACATGCCAAATATGCCTTTGTCGTTTCCGAATATGGAAGGTCCTCAACAAAATCCTAGTGTCTTAATGCCATCGCGTTTCCGCTAAAATTGTACATGACATGTCCGCTTACCGTGAGATAGTATGTATGAAACGGTTCCTCATCCTTATACCGGTCAAACGTTTGGGTAATCATTGCAAGGTCCGACTGTGGCCAAAGCTGCGTGCCACCACTTCTTTCCGGTTCATAGCCGTTCCCAACGCCAATCCATTCATATCCCATGTTCGGATGAGAAATGTGTCTGTCATAATATCGATAACTGTTATTATGATATCCTGTCGTCTTGTAACCCATCCTTGACAGCTGTATCCCAAGCGTGAACATCATATCATTTTGATTGCGCCCGGTCTTTTCCATACTAAGATAGCTTCCGTTTTTGGGCATCAATCCGGTTAGGTTCGCATATTCTCCACCTAAGGTCGATCCATACCAAAGCGGCGTATAATAGTTCTTGAAATAGAAACCCTCGTGTGCAAGCTTATATAACGTCGGCGTCAGTTCTCTATCTAACATATATCCGGAGAACCCTTCTGCCACAACAAATATCACATTATAACCCTCAAACATTCCGGTGTATTCATTTTTGTTTGTCGGTGTCACAGACTGTACATATTCGTGAATCGATACAATATTACTATTTTGCTCACTTGCAATCAGTTCATCAAGATCAATCGGCAAAACATTCGGTGATGTATCAATCGCCACTTCCGTTGTTGCCTCCTCTGTTGCAGTTGTTACTTCCTCT
>JAUNJN010000006.1 GCA_030533235.1 Eubacteriales bacterium
TAAATTCTATACTAAGAGTGAAATGGATATCCTAAGGGAAGCAGGATTATCAACAATCTATATTGGGATTGAATCATTTCAGGAAAATGAGCTTTCTGTTTTTCAGAAACAGACGCCGGAGGATATAAGACAGGCGATAGCATTTGTAAAAAAACACGGATTTAATCTTGACATAGGATTTATAAATATTCATCCGTATTCTACGATGGAAGGAATATTAAAAAATGCTCAGATGCTCTATGAATATGGATTTTCAAGCTTTAGTCATTATATTCACAGGCTGATGCTTGTAAAGGGAACAAAACTTTATGACAAAATAGAAGAGGATGGATTATTGAAGAAATCTGTAACAGATATAGATTATTTCAATTATGAGTTCATAGATTCGGGAGTGAAAGCATTTTGTGACAGAGCAGAGACAGCATGCAGGGATAGCAGAGTAAAGGAAATTCTTGATAAAAGTGAGTTATATACCCATTTCTTTGCCAATTTTATAAACGCCTCAGGAAAATATTTTGGACAAGCATTTGTAGAGGGTCATTTCAGAAAAGAAGAATATGAAGTAGCCATGAACGAACTAAATCAGGCAGTATATGAGATGTTTTTGAATCTGTATTATGACAAAGCCCTATATGCGGAGGAGACTCTGCATATTCTAAATAAACTGGATAATATAAGGGAAAATTTGGAGAATGCCTGCTATGAACAGGATCATAAATTTCCCTCATTGATATGGAAGCCGGTGATAATATGATTTCAGATTTGGACAAAGTAGGATATAAGGAATTTTTAATCAGAATGAAGCCATATGCATCCGGCGAGAAAGAAGTATATGATCTATTTCAGATGCTGCTTCATGAGGATTATTATGGATTTGTGAAGGGTCTTGATTTATCAACATCCAGGGATAAGGCATGTTTTTGGAGTGGTGACAAGTTCCGAATTACAAAAATAGCAGAAATAATGGGCTGGCAGACATTTAACAGTACCCCGGGCGGTAAAGTGTTGGACGAGTGGGACTGGTTAAACATTAAGTTTCCATGGCAAAATAACTTTGGCACAGGAAATAAGTATGATCCCATGAAGCTGTGGAATGCAGCTTCAAAAGAATTTGCCAGTCATGTTTTTGGAGAAACGATATACTTCTTTGAGGATTACGAAGGTGTTACATGGCAAAACTGCGAGGGACCAATTGTGCATGAGAAAATAGCTGCCGGAGAAATAACCTCGCTGAAGATTCTTACAAAGGAAAATCTGGAAAAAAGTATAAAAGACAGATTTTATCCGATATGTGATGAAGAACATAGTGAGTCATACATAAATTTTAAACGGCAGATTTCAGTTCCGGAATTAAAAGGTCATGCACCAAATTTCGCAGAGGAATTATACGAAAATGAGAAGAAGGAACTGCAAAATATCATTTTTGAACGATTTGAACAGGGAGACCTGGGTGTTATTAATGCTATTATTTCACTTGATTCAAATAAGGCATACAGGAAAATAAAAAAGAAGCTGGAGATGCTTCGTACGCCAAGTTACGCAATGGTTTTGTATCTTGCAGCGCTATATGATATATCCTTGGATAAAACATATTTAGACGAAATCAGGAATATGCGCACGCAGGAGGATTGGGTGTTAAACAATAAGATTAATCATGTTTTAAAGGATAGGGAGCAAATATAATCCGACAAGAAAGGAGAATCAGTGTATGGAAAAGGATGATATTATTTTTACACAGGCGCAAATGAGTGATATACCGGAGCTGGTACGTCTTCGCATTGCATATATGCGGAGCGATTATGGAAGTTTAAGTGATTTGGAAGAGCGGGAAATGTGCAGAACTCTTCCGGATTATTTTGAACGAAAGCTTGGACAGGAGCTCCTTGCATTTGTTGCAAAGACCGGTAATACGATTGTGTCAACGGCATTTTTGCTGATTGTGGAGAAGCCGGCAAATCCGCATTTTTTAAATGGAAAAGTGGGAGAGGTGCTGAATGTTTATACGGAGGAGTCCTACCGGCATCGCGGAATTTCTACCCGGCTTATGAAGGACTTGATAAAAGCGGCAGGAGAAAGAGGGTTGAACCGGATTGACCTTAGTGCAACGAAAGATGGCTATCCTTTGTATAAGAAATTGGGGTTTGAAGAGAAAGGGCAGACGTATACAGATATGCGGTATACATTGTGAGGTTTCAGTTATGATTCGAAAACAGATAAAATTTTACGGTCGCGTGCAGGGTGTCGGGTTTCGCTACAAAGCAAGGTATACGGCGGATGCGCTTTCTCTGACCGGGTTTGTCCATAATGAGTATGACGGAAGTGTTCGGATGGAAGTGCAGGGTGAGGAGGCCATGATTGATCGTCTGATTCAGACCTTGCAGCAGGACCGTTACATTGACATTCGTGATATGGATATAAAGAAACTGGACATTGACGAGGAAGAAAGGAGTTTCCGGGTGCGATAAAATACGGCAGAATGGGAGGATGACCACACAATTCTCGTATAGTAGAAAAGTCGTATTTTTTTTATTGAAAAAACGGATACTTCGTATTGTGATGTATTTGTGTTATCTTCCATCAAAAACGAAGATTCTTACGGATATAAAATCATAAAAGACATGAAGCCATATATTTTATTATCCGAATCAACCCTATATACCATATTAAAGCGTTTGGAATCAGCGAAAATGCTTACTGTTTGCACGGTTGAGCATGGGGGAAGACTAAGAAAATATTATCACATTTTATAGCGAAATGATTGACGACCGTATAGAAGAAGGACTTTCGGAAGAAGCGTCAATTAACGAAATCGGTGGGGTCGATGCTATAGCGTCTCAGATTATCTCGAAGATGTAGATATCGAAGCCGGCACAGCAAAAATAACATGGAATGCAGATGTTAATAATTCAATTAAAATTTCCACAAGTACCGGACATATCACCCTGAAAGCTGTCAAGGTAAAGAATTCGATAAGCTTATCGACCAGTACCGGAAAAATCAAGCTAAATGATGTAACCTGCAATTCTTTTGATGCTGTAAGCTGTACCGGAGATATTACCTTAAAGTCTGTAATTGCAGAAGACGGAATTACAATTGATACTTCAACAGGGGAGGTTTCCGGCACTTTTCATATGGCCATAAGTTCAACCGGGAGCATTCGCTTTAGAGTTACCATACGAAAGATAAATATCCAAACTGGAATGAGTAACTTGTAAACGGATATTGAAACGTCGTACCGTCAATCATATTGATACCAAGCATCGCCCGATTTGGATAGCTGCTAATCGTATTTTCCGTATATTGGGCTCCCATGTATACTTCAACGGGCTCCAAAAACTTCCATACCGGCATATATACATATTTCCCATCCTGCTTTAACGGTGCATATGTAAATTGAATTGTCATATTCAGTGTATTATTATCTGTATTTATAAAAGTCAAATTTGAGTTTTCCGCTATTTCAATTACCTGATCAAATGCTATTGTAGACGGGTTTTCTGACAATACATCCAAAGTATTATAGCGAATATAAAAATCTGCCGAAACAATTCCTAAATGATCGACATCAATAAGTATATATTCTTCAGCGGATGACACCTGTCCGTCAGATGCACCAATCTCATAATTGTCAGAAAAACAACAAGGAATGCCATCGATGGATTTCACAAACAAAAAACGATATCCGTCATATAGTTCTTTCTCATCATTATAATCAATACAATAGCGTTCTGAATATGCATTTTCAATATATTCGCTTAATCCAAGAACACGAAGCAGTTGCTCTGCCTGGGCTCTTGCATCCGCTTCACTGCAAACATTCTCACCATAGATTGTATCAAGCGCCGTAAAATCCGGTGAATACACAGTGATAAAGCGATATCCGGGAGATAATCGACTAATCGAAAGCACCGGCACTTCCCCATAGATTTCGCTACGTGTTCCATCGTCGTTTTTAACAAGATTTGCATAATTCAGGATATATTCCATGTCATCCATAGTACCCTTCATTCTCGCCTTATCAAAATAACAACCGTTTTCTTTATCATAAACCTGCTTAATTATGGTGCCGTCATCAAGCGTACTGACATTATCGTCATTAAAATCAACAAGAGCCTGATCGATGATCGTACGATACTCAGGGGAACAAAACATATTATCCTCATGTGCATCCGCATTTAATTGCATCAAATAATCCCATTCCTGCGAAAGCTCATCATAGCTGCATATTTCAATCGGCTTTTTTACCTCATAGCTTCCGGAAAATAATTTATCGGCAAATGACTTGATATAATCATCATCAAAAATAATTTCCTCTGCAGAATAGATTTTGGCATTTTGATATCCGGTAGCTTCAACATTCGCTACAATCGTCTTATCCGGCAATAGGCTTAATTCAAGATTAACAGTGTCAGGAATGGTATATACTTCTGTATTATTTGCTTCAGTATCATGCACAATCGCAAAGTCTCCGGATACATCATCCTTGTTCCTTGTCTGCCCGCATGCTGTGCATAACAAACTTAATGTGCAACCAAGTGCAATTGCGTATCTTTTAGATATACTCATAAACATACCTCCATAATATAAAATAATCAGTTATACCATAAGTAACGATCTAAAGATGGTTCAAAATAGATAACCGAGCCATCTAAGGCGTTACATGCAACAACAGCAATTGTTTCACTTGTGTCAGCCTGCGTGTAATATACCCATGCCGGAATATTAACATACTGTTTCTCATATTGCACAGTAATATATTCAAATTTAATTTTATTTATCGTGCAATAATAATCAAGTGTATTTTCAAATGCACTTTTTACAGCTTCATTCGCAGTATCGAACGATATGAAATTTGTTGCAGAGCTTACCGTTGTCCCTACTTCATATAGTTTTCCGAATCGTACAGCTGTTATTCCAGTGCTGTCAACATCGATCTGAATCACCGGTTGTTCGGCGAACTCCGACTTTTCACGGTCCGGGTCATATTCGGTAGTTGCACGCGTATATATTGTAAATGCATTCTCTACTCCATCAAGAACGGGAACATATTCAAAACGATAGCCGTCTAAAATCGGAGAATCATCCATTTCTTTTGCCCCTCTTGCAAGAAAGGTCTGAACAAGCCGGTAATCATCGAATCCAATTGACGAAATGAAGTCATTTGCCAATGCTTCGGCCTGTTCCCTGTTGCATACATTCTCGCCAAGGGTATCGGTAACGACAGTCTGTTCCGGAAAATGATATCCGATTTTTTCCGGGGTGCAGCCAATCTTATAAAGATACAGCTCCTTATAATGATTTGCGTCGATATAAAATAATTCATATTCCTCGCCATTGATTTTTCCTTGGATTCTTGCGGTTTCCCCGGGTTCTCCGTTTACCTGTGTTTGCAAAATAACATCGTCTGTATTGTACGCTTCGTAAAGAGGCGCATTTGTATCAAGTGCTTCAAGTATATTTTGATACAGCATAGAATCCCGGTATGCAACATCACCGTTTTGATCTTTGATTTCCTTGTTAAGCTGGTCAAGATATTCCTTTTCTTCGTTCAATTCCGAAATCGAACAAAGCCACACCGGATTCTTCACTGTATATTCCCCATTGTCGAATATATTTTTTGACAAATTTAAAAGATAATCTTTGTTGATTGTAATTTCCTGCATATTAAACACATTGATTTTATCCGGATGATCCGAAATCACATCTGCATCAACGGTTAATTTGTTGCCTGCCCCTTTTGCATCCATACTGTACTGTACATGCTCCGGTGTCTGAGTATTTGCATTTTCGACCGCGGATGTATTCTCGTCACCAAAAGAATTTGATGCTGAAGTTGTCCCTTCTTGTATGGCATTAAAGTCGTCTTCTACGTCTTTGCTTTTTCCGCAGCCGGTTAACAATACCACATATAGAATACTCAAGAACATTATCTTCATTCTGTTCCTCATATAATCATACTCCTTCTTTTCCTTGATCTCGTTGTTTTCACATAAATTACTATCTTTGTAGTTTATATCTACAACATAAATGCATATTTTTTGTATCCGTTTGAAATCTTTTTTCAAAAGGTTGGAGTGGGGGAGTAATTGTATTTGCGACAAAACACACGAACAAATGTTCTGAAAAAGTATAGACAAACGAAAATAGGCATGCTAAAATAAGAGAAAATGCAAACAATAGAAGTAATACGGATAGGTTTTAATAGATTGATAGAGGGATGAGGTTACTATGGAGTTTAAGCTACATTCAAAATATGAACCAACCGGTGATCAGCCGGAGGCAATTGCTGCGCTCGTAAAGGGTTTTGAAGATGGCATGTCTGCTCAGACGTTGCTTGGTGTTACGGGTTCCGGTAAGACATTTACCATGGCCAATGTTATACAGAAGCTGCAGAAACCTACAATTATCGTGGCACACAATAAGACACTGGCTGCGCAGCTTTATTCCGAGATGAAGGAATTCTTTCCTGAAAACGCAGTCGAGTATTTTGTATCCTACTATGATTATTATCAGCCGGAGGCGTATGTACCTTCTACGGATACGTATATTGCAAAGGATTCTTCGGTCAATGACGAGATTGATAAGATGCGTCACAGTGCAACATCGGCATTGATTGAGCGCAAGGATGTGATTATCGTTGCATCGGTGTCTTGTATATACGGATTAGGTGATCCGGAAGAATACAAGGCGATGATGATGTCACTTCGTCCCGGGATGCAGAAGGATCGTGATGAGGTAATTCGACAGCTTGTTGATATTCAGTATTCGAGAAATGATATGGATTTTGCGCGTGGTACATTCCGTGTAAAGGGTGATGTTGTCGATGTGTTGCCGGTTTCCACCTTTGAAAACGGTATTCGTATCGAGTTTTTCGGAGATGAGATTGATCGTATTGTTGAGTTTGATCCTCTGACGGGAGAGATTCGACGTAACTTGTCTTTTGCGTGCATTTTTCCTGCATCCCATTATGTGGTTGCACCGGAGAAGCTCGAGACAGCAATCGTAGAAATAAAGCGGGAGTTGGACGAGAGAGTCGCATATTTTAAAGCGCACGATAAGCTGCTTGAGGCACAGCGGATTGCCGAACGTACGGAGTTTGATATCGAGATGCTTCGGGAAACCGGTTTTTGCTCCGGTATTGAGAATTATTCACGTATATTGGCGGGACTTGCACCGGGAGCAACTCCAAATACATTGCTTCGGTTTTTTGAAGGTGACTATCTTATGATTGTGGATGAGTCGCACATTACATTGCCGCAGGTGCGTGGCATGTATGCGGGGGACCGTTCGCGTAAGCAGACACTGGTGGATTTTGGATTTCGTCTTCCGTCGGCGATGGATAACCGTCCGCTTAATTTCAGTGAGTTTGAGGAAAGACTGAATCAGATTTTATTTGTTTCGGCGACACCTTCCGATTACGAGCGAGAACACGAGGAAAATCGAGTGGAACAGATAATTCGTCCGACCGGGCTTTTGGATCCGCTTGTTGAGGTCCGACCGGTTGAGGGGCAGGTCGATGATTTGGTTGCCGAGGTTCGTAAGGAAACCGAGGCAGGACATAAGGTGCTGATTACAACTCTCACAAAGCGTATGGCGGAGGATTTGACAGATTATATGCGTCAGCTTGATATCAAGGTGAAGTATTTGCATTCCGATATTGATACGTTGGAGCGTTTGGAGATTGTCAGAGATCTTCGAATGGGCGTGTTTGATGTATTGGTTGGTATTAATTTACTTCGTGAAGGACTCGATTTGCCGGAGGTTACACTGGTTGCGATTTTGGATGCGGACAAGGAGGGCTTCCTTCGTTCAGAGACATCTCTTGTTCAGACAATCGGGCGTGCGGCGCGTAATGTGGATGGTCACGTAATTATGTATGCGGAAACGATTACCGATTCTATGCGCAGGGCGCTTGACGAAACAAATCGTCGTCGTACGATTCAGGATGAATATAACAAGGCACATGGGATTACGCCGCAGAGTATCCAAAAGGAGATTCGTGATGTCATATCGATGGGGATTGAGGATTCGGATGCGACAGGCGGAAAACGCGATCGTCATGCCATAAAGGATCCGGAGTCTATGACAAAGAAGGAGCTTCAGGAAGAAATTTCACGACTTACAAAGCGCATGAACAAAGCAGCGGCTGAACTTAATTTTGAGGAGGCAGCCGAGCTTCGCGATGAGGTTAAGGAATTGAAAATAAAATTGCGTGATTATGATGCGTAATTTGATGTATACTATGGTTATATTAGTAAATAACAGGAGGTATGTGTGATGTTAAAGGATGAACTTGTTGCAGAGATTTCAATGAGAAGAGACATTCCGCTTGAGGATGTCGAGGAGGTACTTGACGAACAGGAGATTATTTTGTGCGCAGAGGCGAAAGCAAAGAAAAGAAAGCGAAACATTTGCATATTTGGTACAATTGCGATATTTGTTGCGGGTATGGTTGCAGCGCTTGCCATCCTGAACAAGAAGCAGAAGATTAACCTCGAAGAACTGGTAGCAACCATAAAACAGAATTTAAAGGACAAATGTGAGAAATGCTGTGATTAAGGGAAGGAGTCTTCTTACAGCAGATATGGAGTAAAACAATGAGTGGACACAAGTATATAACAATTCAAGGTGCGCGTGAGCACAATCTAAAAAATATCGATATCAAGATTCCGAGAGATCAGTTTGTTGTGTTGACGGGATTATCCGGCTCAGGAAAGTCATCTCTTGCATTTGATACGATATTTGCAGAAGGACAGCGAAAATATATGGAGTCGTTGTCTTCATATGCCAGACAGTTTTTGGGACTTTCGGATAAACCGGATGTAGACAAGATAGAAGGTTTGTCGCCATCGATTTCCATCGATCAAAAATCCACAAATCGTAATCCGCGTTCGACAGTCGGGACTGTCACCGAAATATATGACTATTTGAGATTGTTATATGCGAGAATCGGCATTCCGCATTGTCCGAAATGCGGAAAGGTCATTGAAAGACAGACCGTAGATCAGATGACGGATGAACTTATGAAACTTCCGGAGGGCACAAAATTCCAATTACTTGCTCCGGTTGTCAGAGGACGTAAGGGTGAACATACGAAGCTTTTGGCACAGGCAAAGCGAAGTGGATTTGTGCGAGCAATTATCGATGACAGTATGTATGATTTATCAGAAGAAATCGTGCTTGACAAAAACAAAAAGCATAACATCGATATCGTGGTGGATCGTCTCGCCGCAAAGGAAGGTATCGAACGTCGGTTATCAGAGTCCATAGAGACGGTATTGAAGATGGCAGAGGGGTTGCTTAAGGTGGATGTCATCGGAGGAGAAACCCTCCGTTTTTCGGACAGCTTTTCGTGTCCGGATTGCGGGGTCAGTATCGATGAGATTGAGCCGCGCAGCTTTTCGTTTAACAATCCGTTCGGTGCATGTCCGTGTTGTACGGGACTCGGTTTTCAGAGAGAATTTGATGTGGATTTGATGATCCCGGATACATCGCTTTCTTTGAATGAAGGGGCGATTTCCGTAATCGGATGGCAGTCCAGTGGCGATAAGAAAAGCTATACCCATTGTTGCTTGGAAGCACTTGCAAAGGTGTATGGTTTCTCGCTTGATACACCATATCGTGATTTGGATGAGAAGGCGAAGCACGTATTATTACACGGCACCGGTGGGAAACGTATTCAGGTGTATTATCAGGGAAGTCGTGGAGCCGGTGAGTATTATGTAGACTTCGAGGGACTGATCAAGAATGTCCAGAGGAGATATCGTGAGACCTCTGCTGAAAGTGTGCGCGAGGAATACGAGGAGTATATGACTACAACGGCCTGTGAGGTCTGCAGGGGAAAGCGTTTGAAACCGGAGTCACTTGCAGTTACGGTCGGTGATATGAATATTGCCGATTTGACGGAGCTATCCATTGTAAAATTAAATGATTTCATGCAAAATCTTACACTGACCAAGCGTCAGGAAACGATTGGCACGCAGATTCTAAAAGAGATTAAGGCTCGTATCGGTTTCTTGATCAATGTCGGTTTGGATTATCTTTCGTTGTCGCGCTCAACCGGCAGCTTGTCTGGCGGAGAGGCGCAGCGTATTCGTTTGGCGACACAGATCGGTTCCGGACTGATGGGTGTTGCATATATTTTGGATGAACCGAGTATCGGACTTCACCAGAGAGATAATGATAAGCTGATCGCAGCGCTCAAGAAGCTGCGCGATCTGGGGAATACGCTTCTTGTAGTGGAGCATGATGAGGATACCATGCTTGCGGCCGATCACATTGTCGATATAGGTCCGGGAGCAGGTGCCGGTGGCGGCTATGTGGTTGCGCAAGGTACGGCACAGGATATCATGGCATGCGAGGAGTCAATCACAGGCGCATATTTGAGCGGCAAACTGCAAATACCGGTACCGAAGGAGCGCAAGACACCGACCGGATTTATCAAGGTGATCGGTGCACGTGAAAACAATCTGAAAAATATCGATGTTTCGTTTCCGCTTGGTGTGATGACGTGCGTAACCGGAGTTTCCGGCTCTGGTAAGAGCTCACTTGTAAATGAAATATTATACAAACGTCTTGCCCGTGAATTGAATCGTGCGAAGACGAAACCGGGTAAACATGATCGCATTGAAGGTGTGGATCAGCTTGACAAGATTATTAATATTGACCAGTCACCGATTGGTCGCTCCCCGCGTTCCAATCCGGCTACGTATACCGGTGTATTTGATTTGATTCGTGATTTGTTCGCGCAGACCAAGGATGCAAAGGCGATGGGATACAATAAAGGTCGTTTTTCGTTTAACGTACCGGGCGGACGATGTGAAGCCTGCAAGGGAGACGGCATTATCAAAATCGAGATGCATTTTCTGGCTGATGTATACGTGCCGTGTGAGGTGTGTGGTGGAAAGCGTTATATGCGTGAAACACTTGAGGTAAAGTATAAGGGCAAGAGCATATATGATGTATTAGACATGACGGTAGATGAGGCATGTGAGTTTTTTGCAAGTGTGCCTGCGGTATTACGTAAGATTAATACCTTGCAGGAGGTTGGTCTTGGTTATATCAAATTGGGACAGCCGTCTACGACATTATCCGGTGGTGAGGCACAGCGTATCAAGCTTGCGACAGAACTTTCACGAAGAAGTACGGGACGGACGATTTACGTATTGGATGAGCCGACAACCGGTTTGCATTTTGCGGATGTACATCGTTTGGTTGATATCTTGCAAAAATTATCAGCAGGTGGGAATACCGTAGTTGTCATTGAACATAACTTGGATGTTATTAAGACGGCGGATTATATTATTGATATCGGTCCGGAAGGTGGAGAAAACGGCGGAACGGTACTTGTTTCCGGTACACCGGAGGAAATTGCAGCATGTGAGAATTCTCATACAGGTAAATATTTAAAGAGGTATCTAAAGTAATAACAACGATTGTATGGTTTTCTGTCTATTTTTTCAGATTTGCTTTACTTTTTTGCATTCAATATGTATAATGCACTTGAATGCCCATAATTGCGTGCATTATGCGATTATTTGAGACATACAAATTACAATTTAACGGAGGAATTACAAATGTTAGTATCAGCTACAGAGATGTTGCAGAAGGCAAAGGCCGGCAAATATGCAGTAGGTCAGTTCAACATTAACAATCTTGAGTGGACAAAGTCGATTCTTTTAACAGCAGAAGAACTGAAGTCCCCAGTTATCCTTGGTGTATCTGAGGGTGCCGGTAAGTATATGACAGGCTTTAAGACAGTTGCGGCTATGGTTAAAGCTATGGATGAGGAGCTTGGTATTACAGTTCCTGTTGCATTGCACTTGGATCATGGTTCCTATGAAGGCTGCTACAAGTGTATTAAGGCAGGCTTCACATCAATTATGTTTGATGGTTCTCACTATCCAATCGAGGAGAACATCGCAAAGACAAGCGAGCTCGTTCATGTAGCTCACAATTTAGGTCTTTCTATCGAGGCTGAGGTTGGTTCCATCGGTGGCGAGGAAGACGGTGTTGTAGGTGCCGGCGAGTGTGCGGATCCGGATGAGTGTAAGGCAATTGCTGATCTTGGTGTAGATATGCTTGCAGCAGGTATCGGTAATATCCATGGTAAGTATCCGGAAAACTGGGCTGGTCTTAGCTTTGAGACACTTGCAGCAGTTCAGGATAAGACAGGTACAATGCCACTTGTTCTTCACGGTGGTACAGGTATTCCTGAGGAGATGATCAAGAAAGCAATCTCTCTTGGCGTTTCTAAGATCAACGTTAACACAGAGTGTCAGCTTTCATTCCAGGAAGCAACAAGAAAGTACATCGAAGCAGGCAAGGATATGGAAGGTAAGGGCTTCGATCCTCGTAAGCTTCTTGCTCCGGGTGCTGAGGCTATCAAGGCAACAGTGAAGGAGAAGATGGAGCTTTTCGGTTCTGTAGGTAAGGCTTAATTCCGGTAATTGATATAGCATGATATTGGTACGTGATTTTATTTTAATGATAAAATCACGTACTTTTTGTATAAAAACAAAAATTCAATTCGTCGTGATATGATACACGTAGGATACAAGTAGCGTTTATAGTTGTGCTATCATAATTAAACAAAATGATATAAAAGGAAGAAATGAAAAAATGATGAAATGGAGAGTGGGATTATGAGAAAACGGTTTGGAAAGGTAAAGATTTTTACGGCGGCAATGCTTCTTGCAATGTCTATGGTTTGCGGATGCAGCAAGAAGGATGATGATAACGCAAATGGTTCAGATGGGAATAAGCAGGAAAACCAACAGGATGTTAATCAGGGCGCAAATGACGGAAATGCAAGCACACAGGGGATACGTACAGTTGCGATTAAGGATAGCGACTATGCGATCAAAAATCATCCGTTGAATGGAACAAATGCAATTTATGAAATTAATATTTCGCCATGGATGAAATCGGAGTATCCGCATATTTCGTGTATCCGTCCGTATAATGAGAATTACTTGATGTGCATTTTTGAGGATACGCAGCTTGTAATATTAAATCCGTTAGATGGATCCGTAGTTGCACAAAAGCAATTGCCGGATGGCTATTTTTATGATGATTGTGTATTTATCGATGAGAATGGAAACCTGGCTTTTTTGAACTATATGGATAGTAAAATTTATTTCTATGATAGCAGCCTGACACAGTATGATTGTATCGATGTATCTCAATTGCAAGTCAGTATCGGATATTTGAATAAAGATTTTACTGAAATGTATTACACGAATTATGAAGACACAAATTTGCATCGATACAACTTTAAGACAAAGCAGGATGAATCAATTACAATTACGGATAAGCAAGCTGTGTTTATGAATATATGCGGGTATTCGCAATCAGAAAATTGTATCATGCTTGAACTCTATTCCGGTGACTGGGAGAACGGAGAGGATGAGATGATTGTTTGGGATTTGACAACGAATCAGAAAAAGGATATTGATGTCGGGATGATCAATAGCTTCAAGGATAATGAAAACTATTATGTGGCAGACTCTTATGTGGATGGCATGTATACCTGCTATTTTGGTGATAAATCAAGTGGCAATACACATATATATCGATTTGATGAAACCGCACTCGATTGTTATCCAAGTTTTGATCTGGAGCATCATATGGCTGTTACAAGTATTGAACAGGTTGCAAATGCAGGCGAAAGCAGAGAAGAATTTATTGCATTACACGATTTGGAAAAGGGTAAAATTGCGGAAACAAGCTTCCAGGCAGGTGACAAATATGTATATATCGGGAAAAGTGTATATTTACCGGAAGCTCAGCTGGTAGTATTTAGTTACGATGAAAATACCACGATAAAACTTTGTGTTTGGGATTTGGTTGATGATACAAATAAGACATCGTTTGACGAAACAAATATATACGCTGTTGATTGTGTAAAAGGTACAAATGCAGAGTTTTCAGAGATATTAGATACAACAAAAAAGGAAATTGAAGAAACATACAATGTCGAAATTTATTATGATGATTCGATTTCTTCTTGTGAAATCACGGACTACACATATGAAAAAGTAAACAGTCAGTTTTCGATTGATCGTACATTAAAAATTTTGAATCGGGAGCTTGCAAAGTATCCGGAAGGAATGATTGAGCAGCTTGGAGAAAAAATTCAGTTTTATATTGTAAATAAGATGGAAGGAAACAGTCAGAATGCAGTGGAATTTCTGTCCGGAGCACAGCATACGATTTCAGGGAAACCGCAGATCCTTTTAAATGTAGATAATGCTTACGAATTAGATAAAACGATACATCATGAAATATTCCATGCATTTGAGGATTATTTGGTTTCTGTCGGAAGCGAATTTGATGATGATACATGGTGTGCATTAAACCCTTCTGATTTTTCATACAGTTATTCGTATCAGGAAATCGGTTATGATGATATCAGTTATATTGATGAAAATTACGGACAAGAAGGCGAAGGTATGATGGATTATCCGGAGGATTATACATATTACGATGGTTGCAAGGAGGATAAGGCATATTTTGTTGACTATTATTCACAAAAGTTTCCTAACGAAGATCGGGCATCCGTATTCGCTGCAGCAATGACCGAAAATAGCTATGGAATGCACTATTTTAATGCATCCCATATTCGAGAAAAATTACGCGCCATCGATGAAAAATTACGAAACGGTTTTAATACCGAAAATTGGCCGGAACAGACTGAGTGGGAGGCTTGGATGACCGAAAAGTAAACGCTTGTATTATTCCCTATATTGTATTACAATTATTTTATCTATGTAGTTGTACGCAAGATAGGGGATATAAATGGCACCAAAGCATGTAATGATCAATGATATAATTGCAGAGCATAACGCAAGAATGCATAATCTTAAGAAATATTATCCATTTTTTGTGCTAAATGAAACTACCTTTGCGCAGTATAAGGAAGGTAAGTACGCAAGTTTAGACATGGGTTATATTACGATGGCATCCTTGCGTTTTTTTATTAATGAAAATAACTTCCATGAAAAAGATGTTACATATGAAGAATACGAAAGCTTTATGACGGAGCTTTTAGTGCGGGATTTTAATTTGGAGGAAACCGCTGAGGAGCTTCGCCAACTGGTGCTGTATGTTTTTGATAAATTGAAGAATGACGGACGAGCGTTTGAATTCCGGTTTTATGATCCGGAGGCACAAACGACTAAGGTTGCGCGTGTGAAGCTTATCGACAGCCGGATTGATAACGGACGGGTTCTTTATACAATCACTGCCGAAGGAATCGAGTTTTATCTTGATACAAAGGAAATGAAGGATGAGAGTAAAATCAATGTCTCGCAGCTTTTGCTTGAAAAGATGATTCGTTCCAATAATTTCAAGGGCGGAATTGATGTTGTAAAACGGATCAATCATCAGGTTGAGTCACTGATGTTGGAAAAGGATCAGGTTGTGAAACTGTTTGGAATGGATGTCTTTGAGGGGACAAAGGCATACGAGCAGTATATGGAAACGAGCGCAAAATGGTTTGCCGAGGAGCAAAAGCTGTTTGCAAAAAACAAGGCATTGATTGATAAGGCAATTGAGCGCGCATCGTTTGAAAAGAGTGAGGATGGACAAGGAGCATCCTTGCAATCGCGTGTGTTGGAAGAGATATCCGCACTCGAGACAGAGTTGAAAAAGACGATTTACAATCACAGCAGACTGATTGCTGAGACGACGAATCTTCAGCAGATATCGGATCGCATGATCGAACAGGCAAAGCTTCGCAGGCTTAAGCCGGTATTTGATTTCAGACAACAGTTGCTTCTACTTATGCAGTCTGACCATCCGGAGCGTATGCGTCACGTGCTGATGCCATTTTTTGCACCGAAGATTGAGAAGTCCTTTTCTATGCATACAATTGATAATTTGCTTACATTCCGCGGAGATGATAAGGCAAAGGGTGAACGTGTGGAAAAACAGGTGCCGGATTTTGGTTTTGTATATGAGGATGAGGTGCTTGAACAGAAAATTGGTGTAAATTTTGCAAGACTGTTTTATGAGCTGCTTGATCAGCTGAACAAATGGAATCGACTTACATTAAAAGAATATAATGGTATTTTGGAAATTAAGTTTGGCGAGGAAATCTATTCCAACCGCGATTATTACGCATTTCTTGTACATTTGGCAGGAAAACGTCACTATGCGATGAGGGCGATGCTTGAAAAACAGGAGACGTTGCTTGAAGAGATGGTTGTTGCAAATCTTGAGCAGGATGCCAAGGAACGATTTGGCGAAATGTCGTTTGAGATTACATTTTTGGAGGATGCGGTTGCACTAAGGCCGGAGCTTTCGGAGGATGTAACATCTGAAGGTGCAACATTTTATGTAACGGATATGGTATTTGAAAGGAGGAACGGATAAGGATGGAAGCAAAGAGTTTAGACAAGGCATTGGATATATATACAGCACTGATTACCGGAGTTGAAATCTCCCGTTCCAACGCAGATACGAGAGAACTGTATGAAGCATTTTACTCGAACGCGGCAGTTTATGACATCACAATGCAGATGTTGAAAAAACTGAATCTAAATATATATGAGCATGAAGATTCCATTTTTGTTTGTCCGGGTGACGGAAATCGTATCTTTGGATACACAAATGATGATTTAAAACGTATTTTAGGTCTTCGTCTTAATAAAGAACTATATACGGTGTACTTTATCATGTATAACGTATTGCTTTATTTCTATCAGGATTCTGCTGCATATCAAGTAAAGGAATATGTTCGTACAGAGGATATCCTTACGCAGATGACAGAATATTTGTCAACGATTATGAAGGACCTTACGGTGTATTCCATGGATGAGCTGGCGGAGGATAGCTTCCGTACGATTGCACTTTTATGGGATGAGCTCCCGATGGTGACTTCAGAGGATAAGGATAAAAACCGCGCATCTCGTGCATCAAAGACAGGGTATGTAAAGCTTACATTTAATTTTCTGATTTCACAGAAGCTTTTTGCGGAGGTATCTGAGCGATACTATCCAACCGATCGTTTCCGTGCAATTGCAGAAAATTATTTTGAGGAATATAAGGGACGAATCTACAAAGTACTCGGAGGTGAAGCCGATGCCTAGTATCAACCGTATTCGTGTTAACAATGTGAAATACAATTTCGGAACACAGTTTTATGATGACTTTACAATGCGCATGCATGGTAAAAATACATTGTATGATCTTGCAAATGGTGGTGGTAAGAGTGTGCTTATGCTGCTTTTATTACAAAATATGATTCCGAATTGTACGCTCGATGAGAAGCAGCCGATTGAAAAGCTGTTCCGTACAGGGAACGGAAATACGACGATTCATTCATTAGTGGAATGGAAGCTTGAGGAAGCGTTGCAGGAGGATGGGTATCGTTATATGACGACCGGATTTTGCGCGCGTAAGGCAAAGGATGCAAATGAGGCAGAGGAACAGAAGGATATCGCTTCGGTCGAGTATTTTAACTATTGCATTTTTTATCGTAATTTCAATAAAAACGATATTCTTAATTTACCGCTTGCGAAAGACGGAGAGCGTGTGACGTTTCAAGGACTAAAGAGCTATTTAAAGGAGCTCGAGCATCGCGATATGTCACTTAAGGTTTGTGTGTTTGAAAGAAAGGGTGAATACCAAAGATTTATCAGTCGATATGGATTACACGAAAGTCAGTGGGAAATCATTCGCGGAATCAACAAGACCGAAGGGCATGTTCGTACATATTTCGAAAACAACTACAAGACAACACGTAAGGTTGTTGAGGATTTATTGATTGAGGAGATAATAGAAAAGGCATATAGGGTGAAAACCGAGCTTGAGGAGGACGGCTCGGATGAGATGGCAAAGCTCTTGATGGATATCAAGGAGCAGCTTACAATCCTTGCAAAAAAGAAAAAGGATATTGCATCGTATGACCACCAGATGGAGCTTGTAAACGTGCTTTCGGATAAGGTTGCGTCATTTCTGGATTTGTTTGAGGAGCAAAGTAAGTTGCGAAAACTTTTGGCTGATATTTGTGTGACGGGTGAGCAGTTTGCAAATGCAGACACAAAGCAGATGGAGATGCTCGAGGGAGAGCGTGATGAAAAGCATGCGCAGAAGACGGCTCAGAGAAAACGTATGGAGTGTTTAAAAATCGCGCGTGATAAAAAACAGGTGGAAGTGCTCCGGACACAGACAGAGCAAATAACAAAAGAGTGGATGGAGTTAAGTCGACGCTTGGCGGAGCTTACCGAAGATATGAATATGAAGGAAAGCATGAATGATTATCTGGAGTATATCAAAGATCGTGCGCAGTATCGTCAGACCGATTTGATGATAAAAAACATGCTTGCAGAATCCTCCTTTGACGAGGAGGCAATCTATACATATGTCTACAATCTGAAAATCAGAATGGATATTGTGTTGACGGATATTCGGGGACAGATTGATACATTAAAGAACGAGCTGATTCAGGAAGATGCAAAACGACAGTACAATGAAAAACTGTTACAGGAAGCACGTGTTTCGCTTGCTGTTGCGATGGAGCGAAAAGAAATCGCGGAACGTGAGATTGTAGAGCTGTCCGAAAAACTGTCGGCACTTCGCATGTCTATGCATCATATACAGTTTACGCAGATCAAAGACCAAAAATCTGCACGTGAGCAGATGCTTGCGGATATAACCGATGCCATGCATCGTATGGAGGATACGCTTTTTGAAGCAAGAGAGAAGATTGCAAATGAGCAGCTTCATGTATCGGTTCTTACGGCAAAGTACAAGGAAAATGAACAGCGCTTGTCGGAACTTGGCGGGAAGGAAGCACAATATCTTGCTGCAGGTGAAAAATTACAGACCATTTTGGAAATTTACAAGGCGAAAACTATCGGGGAATTGACGGAAGGTATCGGGAAACGGATTACGGATGCGATTATTGAAAGTGAAAAGCTGCGTAGAGAAATTGCGCTTGCAACGAAGAGAAAGATACGTTTATCCGAGGGCCGTCTGATTGACAAATCCGAGGCGGCACTCCGTGTACTTCATTATATTGAAACACGACATGGCGAGACTGCGATGTACGGAATGGATTATTTGTCCGCACTTCCTGTGGAACAGCAAAAGGAAATACTTGCGGTAAATCCGGAGCTGCCATATGGTGTAATTGTAGCAGATTATGCAAAGATTAGCGAAGATCCGAATTTGAGAAATCTTGATACCGGTGCCGGATGTGTCTATGTATATGATAAGGAACAGATAAAGCAACGAAGTGTTTATGCTTCGGACCATGTGTTTTTGGTCAGCCGTAAATCCGAGGAGCTTACAGATGCTACTGCAATCGAGGCAATGCTTGCAAATGAGGATGCACACATCAATGAACTTGAACAGCAGCTTGCAATCAAGGAGGAGATGCTTGCAACCTATCGCGAGGATCAGACATTTGCTATTCAGGCGTCGGACAGTGAGTTCCTAAAAGCCGGAAAACGTTTAGAGGAAGCCAGAACGCTTGACAAGCAGCTTTGCAAACAATTGAACGAGGCAAAGCAAACGGTCAAAGAGCTTGAAATAAAAATAGAGAAGACTGTTCGTGAGATCGCAGAGGAAAGAAAAAAATATGAAGAGTGCATGTCGGATGTGAATAAGCTCATTACAGCGGAACAGCTTACCGAACTGATTGCCAAGCAGGAAGCAATTGTGTCCGAAAATGAGGCACAGATGGAGCGCCTGAATATTAAGCTGCGTCAGCTGGTTGCGACAAAGGATGATAATGCGCGCAGCTCTGAAGAAGAACGTGCGCGTGTGAAAACGTTGGAACAACGTGAGTATTCCATCATGATGGAGTGGGATAACAGTTACAAACCGTATTACAATATTGATCGGGAATATGAAATTCTTTCGATAAGTGATGAAGAGTTAAAGGCACGATTTACTGCGTTGGTAAATGCAGGAAATGAAGAGGCTGTAGCGGTGGAGGATAAACGTGTTCTGATGGATACCTTGAAGGTGTCTATGGAACGTACACTCAAAAATATTGAGAAGCTCGGTGTGAAGAAGGAGACACTTGCAGATTATGAAGCAAGGGGACTTTTGTATTTGTCGGATGAAAATGTGCTTGCAAGCTGTAAGCAGGGGATCGATGATGTAAAGGATTCCATGAAGAGCTTAGAGAACCGAAGAAAAAAGAAAGAATCCGAACAAAATCGTTTGGAGGGTAGTATTTCTTATGCGATTTCCAATGTGGAAGCTGCATATGGTTCTTATGAAGATGTAGAAGCGAGCCTGTCGGAAATCATTACTGATTTGGAAAATGGTGAAGCGGTTCTTGCGAGGCTTACAGCGGAGGCGAAGGCGTGCGAGGAGGCATGCAGAAAATATAGCAGGCAGCAAGGGTATATGATTGACTTATACAAGGATGTCAAACGAATCGTTGTATCGAATGATATTTCATTATCGGATGCTGTTCCAAGGCCTGAAGAAAAGGAACAGCTAAGGGAGATTTTTGAGGATGCACTGATTCGGTTTGACCGCAGTACCAAGGCGTTGGAACGTGCAAAAAATGAGCTGTTGAAATTCAAGGGAAATACAGCCGCATCCCTCGATCAGATGGAGGTTTACGAGCTCGCAAATTCGATTCGAAATGATGTTGTGATTCCGGATGATTATGAGGCTGCACAAGAGTTGTTAAACAGTCTGAATGCGATGATTGAATATATTCGTCTGGAACGAGACCGTATCGAGAAGAGTTTAAGTGATATGGAAACGATGAAGGAAAACTTTGAGACACAATGTCTGCAGCGTTGCCTGGATGTGAGAACGGAGCTTGATAAGCTTCCGAAGCTGTCCCGAATTATGCTGGACGGTGAAGCGATTCAGATGGTTGGTCTTACGGTACCGTATGTGAAGGACGAGTTTTTAAAACAGCGCATGTCCGATTATATTGATCGCATTGTAGAGCAGGCAGATGACTACGACAATGATAAAGAACGTATGAAGTTTATTCGAAACAGTCTGACGTTAAAACGAATGTTTGGTGTTATCGTTACAGACATGAACGCAATTAAGCTAAGTCTTTATAAGCGAGAGCGCATTAAGGAGCAAAGCCGTTACTTGAAGTACGAGGAAGCGGTTGGAAGTACCGGTCAGTCACAAGGTATTTATATTCAGTTCCTTGTATCAATCATAAATTACATTTCAGGTATGTACCAGACCGGAAATGAAGATCTTAGCACGAAAACAATCTTTATTGACAATCCGTTTGGTGCGGCGAAGGATGTGTACATATGGGAGCCGATTTTTGCGTTGCTCGCGGCAAATCACGTGCAGTTGATTGTACCGGCGCGTGGTGCAACTCCGGCAATTACCGGACGCTTTGACGTGAATTACATTTTGGGACAGCAAATGACAGGCGGAAAGCAGCTTACGGTTGTGACGGATTACACAAGTCGTGTTGACCAGGAGGAACTTGAGTATCAGGATTTAGAGTACGAGCAGGTAAGCTTCGATTTTATTTGAGAGAGGAAAAGCTATGCATTATAAAGAGGTAAAAGCAATTTTGTCTCCGCAAAACGGAATGAATCTATATCGTGGCTGTACGCACGGATGTATCTATTGTGATTCGCGAAGTAAATGTTATCGAATGGATCATGAATTTGAGGATATTGAGGTTAAGCTGCATGCGCCGGACTTATTGGAGAAAACATTAAAACGGAAGCGGACAAAAGGCATGATTATTACAGGTTCTATGACAGATCCGTATGTTCCGATTGAGGAAAAGCTTCAGATGACAAGACGGTGTCTGAATGAGATTGAACGTTTTGATTTTGGACTTACGATTCAGACAAAATCAAATCTGATTTTGCGCGATATTGAAGTTTTGGATAAGATAAATCGAAAGACAAAGTGTGTTGTGGCGATTACGATTACAACATTTGATGACGAATTATGTAAAAAGCTGGAGCCGAATGTTTGTCCGACATCAGAGCGAATCCGTGTAGTGAAGGAAATGCAGAAACGGGGAATTCCGACCGTTGTCTGGCTGACTCCGATTTTACCGTTTATTAATGATACGGAGGAGAATATATTAAATATATTGAATGCATGTAAGGATGCAGGGGTATATGGAATTATGCACAGTCATATGGGTATGACACTGCGGGAAGGTAATCGCGAATATTTCTATGAGCAATTGGATCGCCTGTTTCCGGGAATGAAGCAGCGATATATTGATACATATGGCGATGCTTATGAGGTGCCAAGCCCAAATCAGGAAAAGCTGATGCAAATTTTTCAACAGTTTTGTGAAAAGTATGGTATGATATACGATGGTGAGGAATTATTTCGATATATGCGAGAATATAAGAACAAAACAATTGGGGAGCAATTATCACTTTTTGATTTTATTCAGGAGGGTTAAGTGATGGCAAATAAACGTGTTGCAAAAAAACAGGCAAACCGGGTGGTTGAGAAAAAAGAAAAGACCACGGAAAATAAAATTGCAAGTAATACAAGGGTAGAAGTAAAGAAACCGGAGGAGAAGCCGAAGACAACCTTTCGTGTGTCGGCATATGCAATCACTGCTATGATTTATGCATTGATTTCCGGAGCACTTACAATTATCAGTATGACAATGTGGATAAAGCCGGGATACTATTTTCTAGAGTCTCGCCTTGGGAAGGGAATGGATGTTTATGCACTTGATATTTTATATGAGGCATCATTTAGCACGCAGCTTCCGAAGCGTGTTGGCATACTGTTTGTTGTGATTGGTATTTGCAGTGTCATTTCGACGGTTGTATCCATTGTTATGATGGCGCGAACAACCAATCAGGAAAAGAAACCGATGGTTTCCGGTGCGGTTTTGTGCATGGCTTTTGCGGCATTGATTGTGGCGGGCTTTTTTGCGGCTGCAACGGATATGCAAAATACATTTAATTCGGCGCAAATAGCAGACATGGCAACCGTTGAAAAAAGCTTTGGATTATATTACGGAATGGTACTTTGTGTGATATTTAACGCTGTAGTGGCTGCTGTGCAGCTTTTAATTACGGTAATCAGCGCGTGCAAATGGAATCAAAAAGCTGCATAATCATAATAGAGAGGAAATATATAAGATGGATTACAATGAGTTAAGCTTAAAAATGCATGAGGAAAATCGAGGAAAGGTTGAGGTTATCTCAAAGGTCAAAATTAAGGACAGAGATGATCTTAGTACTGCATATACGCCGGGAGTTGCAGAACCATGTCGCAAGATACGTGATAATAAGGCGGATGTATACAAGTACACCTGTAAGTCCAATATGGTAGCGGTTGTATCAGATGGTACGGCAGTTTTGGGACTTGGCGATATCGGACCGGAGGCGGCAATTCCGGTTATGGAAGGAAAAGCAATTTTATTTAAAGAATTCGGTGGTGTTGATGCATTTCCGATATGTCTTGATACGAAGGATGTGGATGAGATTGTTGAGACAGTAAAACGCATTGCTCCGGTATTTGGCGGTATCAATTTGGAGGATATATCTGCACCGAGATGCTTTGAGATTGAGAGACGTTTGAAGGAGGAGCTTGATATCCCGGTATTTCATGATGACCAGCACGGAACGGCGATTGTTGTTTCGGCGGGACTTATCAATGCATTAAAGCTTGTAGGTAAGCCTTTTAATGAAGCAAATATTGTGATTAACGGAGCAGGTTCGGCAGGTATTTCCATTTGTAAGCTGTTGCTCTCCCTTGGTATCGGAAATGCGGTTCTTGTCGATAAAAACGGAGCTCTTTGCCCGGGAGAGGCTTGGATGAATCCTGCACAGACCGAGATGGCAGAAATTACAAACAAACACAGGGAGCGTGGACCGCTTGCAGAGATTATGAAGGGTAAGGATGTGTTTGTCGGTGTTTCCGCACCAAATATTGTAACAGCCGAGATGGTAAATACGATGGCAAATGACGCAATTGTATTTGCGATGGCAAATCCGACACCGGAAATCATGCCGGAGGAAGCAAAAAAGGGTGGTGTCCGTGTTGTTGCGACCGGTCGCTCTGATTATCCGAATCAGATTAATAATGTACTTGTGTTCCCGGGTATTTTCCGGGGAGCTCTGGATGCGCGTGCAACCGGAATTACGGAGGAAATGAAGATGGCGGCTGCCAAGGCGATTGCATCCATTGTTACAGATGAAGAGCTTTGTGAGGAATATATTATTCCGGGTGCATTTGATGAACGTGTTGCAAAGGTGGTTGCAAAGGCGGTTGCCGATTGTGCAAAGCAGCTTGGCATTATAAAATAAACAGGCAGAAATTTTTCGCCGCACAGATTTTCTTTGTGTCAGCTGCAATGTGTAGCTGTATGAGAGGAAACATGTGCGGTGCTTTGTTACAGAAAACGGGTACATGTAAGTTTGTGAAAGAAGGAGTAGGGAATGGAGCATACGAATCAATTACAGGCAATCAAGGATGAGGTGGCAAAGGTCATTCAGGGAAAAGCGGATGTAACGGAAAAGGTGCTTGCTGCAATGCTTGCAGGAGGACATGTATTGATGGAGGATATTCCGGGCGTTGGAAAGACAACACTGGCTACAACATTTGCAAAATGTATGTCGATGGATTACAAGCGTGTACAGTTTACACCGGACGTTTTACCGAGTGATATCCTTGGGTTTTCCATGTACAATGCGGCAACAAAAGAATTTGAATACCGGGAGGGCGCGGTGTTTTGTAATCTGTTTTTGGCAGATGAGATCAACCGTACATCCCCGAAAACGCAGTCAGCATTGCTGGAGGTTATGGAGGAAGGTACGGCAACGGTGGATGGCGTAACAAGGCCGCTTCCGGATCCGTTTGTAGTAATTGCAACGGAAAATCCATATGGCTCCTCCGGTACACAGATGCTGCCGGAATCACAGTTAGACCGATTTATGGTTTGTCTTTCTATGGGGTATCCAAGTCATAAGGATGCAGTTGAAATTTTGAAGGGAAATGCAAGCAAGCCGCTCTCACTTGTACAGGAAATTATGACGGTTGAACAGCTAAAAACGTTGCGTGCGACTGTAAACGAAATGTTTGTACGCGATGAAATATACGAATATATTGTCGAAATTGTGGAAGCAACAAGAAAAAATGATATTTTTTCTATGGGGGCAAGCCCGCGTGGAACGATTGCAATGCTGCGTATGGCAAAGGCGATGGCATTGATTGCCGGAAGAGATTATGTGACGGCGGAGGACGTACAAAAGATCACAAAGGATACGCTTGGTCACCGTGTCAAGCTTTCTGCGAGAGGAAAGGCACAGGGACTTACCATAGAGCGTGCGATGGAGCTTTTGCTTCAGCAGATTGTACCACCGCGCGTTTAGCAAATGAGGGGTTCTTGTATGGAAGTGTTTTTTCGAAAAATACTATATTTGATATTCCTTTTGATTAACGGAAGCATGTTTTATTTCCTGCATAGTCATTTCTATTTTATGTTTCTTTTGATTATGCTTGTTGCACCTTTTGTTTCACTTGCTTCGGCGGCTTGGTTAAAACGAAAAATCTCCTGTGAGATTCAATATCTGGGAGATGCTATGGCAAGACAAAATGAGGAGATGTATTTTTGTATAAGGATTCACAATCCAACGTTCTTTGTCTCGCTTGATACGAAGCTGCTGCTGACGTTTGAAAACACATTTATGGAAACGTGCGGAACAAAGGTGATTTCCGTGCCGGTTCGTGCGAGAAAAGGGTATACTCTTTCCGTGCCGATGGTTCCGCAGATGGCGGGGATTGTGCGGGTAACGGTTACGGAGCTTCGGATCAAGGATCTTATGGGGCTTCATTTCTTTAAAAGGAAGGTGGAGGCTTCAAAGGATGCGCCTGTACTTCCGTATCGAAGAGGCGGATTTTATTATGATGCATCCGGTGTTATGCAGGGCATGATAGAGAGTGAGGAGAGTACCAAAAGAGGAAGTGATTTCTCGGATGTTCAGGAAATCAGAGAATATATTCCCGGTGATAAGCTAAATAATATCCATTGGAAGCTTTCGGCAAAACGGGATATTTTGATGGTAAAGGACCGTGTTTCAATGTCTGACCGACAGCTTGTGGTTGTACCGGAGCTTTGGGGACAGGATAAGCGTATGCTTGATTTGATTCTTGCATCCACCTATACGATTGTCAAAACATTTATTGAGGATAAAACGACGGTGAGACTCGTTTATTGGAGTGCAAAGCGATATGAATATGAAGATATCCGTATCGATTACGGAGAGGATATTGATCAGTCGTTTGTTCGAATGTTTTATGAACATCCGTATCCGAATGCCGGTGAAGCGGCAGAGCATATGGCGAGTGTGTATCCGCAGGTGCATGCTTACCTTCATGTTGCACCGGGCAGCTCGGACGTAGCGATACAAATAAGGGAGAATGTTTAGTGGCGGCTAATAAGAAAAAGACGATAAAACCGGTTGTTCTTTGCGAAGGTGTCGTACTGAGTGACAGTATGTACAGGCAGAAAGAAAATCGTTTGTTTACATTGCTCATAAAAGGTGTCATTGTATATCTTTTGTCGATGGGAAGTGTAGGCTTTTATTTGTCTGCTTTAAAAATCCCGTATAATGCGTTGCTATGTCACATTGTGATCGGTACGATGGCAATTCTTTGTGCAATGCTGTATTATCGACTGCTTGTGGAAAATTTAGGATATTTAATTTTGCTTGTCGGATTTGCAGGTCTTGTGTATGTGTTCCGACTTTACATCAACAGTGGATTTTATGAGACGGTCAATAAGACGGTAGAGATTGCATCACAATATTTCGATACCGATGTCAACCGTTTGTATACGGTCATGATTGACAAGCCATATGTCACAGTGACATGCGTAGCGTTGTTCGTTGGAATTGTTATGGATATTTTGTTAAATGTCTATATTTCCCGTCGTATGCAATATGGTACGGCTGTGTTCATTGTTATGTTTTTGAATGTGATTCCTCTGTATATGACCGAAGAACCGGATCTTTTGTACAGTGCAATGCTGCTTGTCGGTATTTCGATGGCATATGCGTTTAAGTCAGGCAGACATTACAGTCCGCAGGTATCTGTGAAACGTAACAACCACGTCTTTGCCGAATGGGGCAGGCGTAAAAATAAAGAAATTTCATATGTATATGATAGTCGTGTTATGCTTCAAGGTGGGGCGTTTATTTGTGCATTTGTGCTTTTGGTTGTGACGGCGGCTAATACATTTTGGCCAAAGAATACATTTAATAACGGATATAAGGTGAATAAATATAAAGAGCTTACAATGGCGGCAGTTGGGACACTGCTTGTGGATGGTTTGGAAGGATTTATTCGTCATTCGTCGGATGTCGGTGGTTTGGACAGTGGTCGGCTTGGGGATGTCTCTTCGATACATTTGGATCATCAGACAGATTTGGTCGTACAGGTCACACCGTATGATTATGAGATGCTGTATTTGCGTTCCTTTATTGGGGACACATACTGTCCGTATGAAAACAGGTGGAAAAACATAGAAAACCGGCCATCCTATGATGGGAAACTGTCTCCGGAGGCGGATGCGCTTGCTGATTCTTATGAGGCTGGGCGAAATGCAACTTCAAAGGGTGTGCTCATTTTGCGCAATGTTGGAGCGGATGTTTCACGTTCTTATTTGCCTTATTATAGTGAAATCCCGGTAGAACAGGATAAAACGGGCAATGATATTATTACCTATTATCCAAGACTAACAGGAAATGAAACAATGGTTTCCGCAGAGTATTATGGGGAAATGGGACCGTATTCCGAAGCGGACCTTTTGGTGCCTGAGGAAAACAAAGAGGCAATCGATGCGTTGATTGCTGAACTGGAAATATCTTCCTACGATGAAGAGAGTGTCGTAGCTGCCGTAAAGGATTATTTCCAACAGAATGTTCCGTATACGGTAAAACCCGGCAAGACACCGAAACGAAAAGATTTTGTCAATTATTTTTTGTTGGAAAACAGGAAAGGATATTGTGCACATTATGCGTCAGCGGCAACCCTGCTGTTTCGGGAACTTGGTATCCCGGCGCGGTATGTGGAGGGGTATGCACTTGATTATAACCAGATTACAATGGGTGAGTTGGTTGACGATGCAGATTACAGCGAGTATTATGATGGATATTCCGTGTTGGGAAAGACTGCACTTGTAGAGGTCAATGCAACGGATGCGGATGCACATGCCTGGGTTGAGATTTATTCGGAGGAAAAAGGCTGGCATCCAATCGATGTAACGCCTGCAGGCGAAGTGGAAGAGGTCGAAGATTTCTGGGATGCGTTTGACCGGTTTGTGAGCGGCTCCGATGATCAAGATGAGGACGAGTCGGGAGATAGTGCATCGCCGGCTGTAGTGTCGGATAATTTTATTCGACTTGCGGGAATTGTAATTGTGTGTGTATTGGGGGCTGCGATTCTGATTGTGTTTGGGAAAGTCCTTGTGCACAAAATTATCTTTGTCATGCGGTTTCGACGTGCCAATTGGAATGAGCGATTGATTCTGCGATATTCTGCATATCGAAAACGGATTGCGAGACGGGATAAGGAATTTGCAAAGAAAATTAACTATCGGGAACAGCTTGAATATTTGAATCATAAGCGGGAAACTCCGGATAAAGAAATAAATGAAAAGATTTTAATATTAGAACAGGCCGGTTTTTCGAACCGAATGATTTCGGAAGAGGAATATCGTTTTGTAGAAGACTGGATGAAAAAGAGAGGCAGAGATTAATGCAGGAAAGTCGTTTGAATAATGCAGGACGTAATATGGTATTTGGTATGCTGCTTAGAGGATATCAGATTATCATGCCGTTTATTATGCGTACGGTCATACTCATGTATATGGGGATTCAGTATCTTGGATTAAACAGTTTGTTTGGATCTGTACTGTTTGTACTGAATCTGGCGGAGCTTGGTGTTGGATCCGCGATGGTATACAGCATGTATCAACCAATTATTGATGGAAACAAAGCAGAAATTTGTGCATTGGTAAAGCTGTACCGAAAATACTACCGAATCATTGGCCTTGTAATTGCAGTTGTCGGTTCAGTGCTCACACCGTTTATTCCATATATTATCAAAGGCAGTGTGCCGGATGATATTAATATTTATATTGTATACCTGTTGAATCTGTTTTGCACGGTAATGTCCTATTGGCTGTTTGCATATAAGAACAGTCTGCTTGTTGCACATCAGAGAAATGATGTCGCAAGCAAGGTTATGCTTGTGACAAATACGGCACAGTACCTTGTGCAGTTTTTGATTGTTATTTTCTTTAGGGATTATTATCTGTATTTGATTGCAGCGATTGTAACGCAGATAATAACCAATGTCGTGACAGCATTTTTTGTCAAAAAAATGTATCCGGAGTACAATCCGGAGGGCGAGCTTCCGAAGGAGCGTATTCATGCAATCAATGGTCGTATCAAGGATTTATTTTTGATGAAGTTTGGAGTTGTTGTTGTATCATCGGCAGATTCCATTGTCATCTCCGCTTTTCTCGGACTTGCGATGGTCGGAATTTATAATAATTACTATTATGTTTTGACAGCGGTGTTTGGTATAGTCAAGGTTGTCTTTGATTCGTGTACGGCGGGAATCGGAAATAGTATCCTTGTGGAGGGAAAAGAAAAAAATTATTCTGATTTGAAAAAGCTTACATTTATGGTTATGTGGCTTACGGGATTTTGTAGCATATGTCTTCTGATTTTGTTCCAGCCATTTATGAAATTGTGGGTTGGTGTCGATTATATGCTCGGAATGGGCTCGGTTGTGTGTCTTGTGTTATATTTCTACGTTGATCGTATGATGCAGCTTTTGATTACGTACAAGGATGCGGCGGGCATCTGGCATACGGATCGGTTCCGTCCGCTTGTGACAGCACTTGTTAATCTTGTGATGAATATTATTCTCGTACAGGTCATGGGAATTAACGGTGTTATGCTGTCCACAGTACTTTCGATTTTGCTCGTTGGTATGCCGTGGCTTTTGTACAATCTGTTTACAGAGTTGTTCGACCGCAACGCGCGAGAGTATGTAATGTCGCTTCTTGTTTATACGGTTGTTACCGTGGCTGTTGCATTTGGCTGTTTATTTGTGGCAGGATTTATCCCGTCAGGACTTCCGGGCATTGTAGACCTTTGTTTAAGAGGTGTTGTCTGTGTTGTGCTTGCAAATGGTCTTTATATTGCTGTTTATTGTAAAACAAAGGCGTTCGATGAGACAAAACAGATTGTAAAACGTATTTTAAAACGAGGAAATTAATGGTTGCATAAAATCGTATTCGCGGTATAATAGAATTAGAGATTATGACGAAATATGTCAATGTGGATGGAGGTGAGTTGTGTGAGTGGTTTTTTCAATGTAAATAACAATGCAAGTAGCATTATGAATAGCATATTTAACAGCTTGGGCAATTCATCGCAGTCCGGTTTGTCCGGCATGCTCGGAGATTATTATTCCATCCAAAATGGCAGCTATTATAAGATGGCGAAGAAGCTATATGCAGGTAAGCCTGTTTCTCATGCAACTTCGACAGATCGTGTTGAACATAAACCGACGGGAGTTATTGCAAAGCAGTCTACTGAGACGATGAAGGCAGCCGGAAATGCAGTAAATTCCCTTGCAGGTCTTATGGACAAAAAGCTGTACGACAAGATTTCTATTGAGGCAGAGGATGGTACAAAATCCGAGAATTATAATCAAAAAGAAATCTTTGACAGATTGGAGTCGTTTGTCAAGGATTATAATCAGCTTGTGGACAAGGCAGGAGAGTCTTCGAACAGACAGACGTTGGAAAACGGTGTTCGTATGGTAAACCAGACAAAGGTATATGCAAACTCCTTACAGTCGGTTGGTATTTCAATTGGAGATGACAACACATTAAAGCTCGATGAAGAGGCATTTGCAAAGGCAGATATGGCAGATGTTCAATCGTTGTTTACAGGCAGTGTATCATTTGCAAAGAATACGCAGAGTCGTATGCTTGCGCTCTACAGTGCAGAGTCTATGAGCCGGACATCCGTAAATGGCTTATACAATGCGCAGGCTATGAATCAGATTTCGGTAGGAAGCATGTTTGACCGCATGTTTTAATACCTTACCAAAGAGAAGTATCAAAGGTACAAAAGAAGACATTACATATGATAAAAGGTCTGCAGCGTGCTGTAGACCTTTCTTTTAGTTTGCGTAGGAAAGTGTTTCTTGCGTCCCTATAAAATACTTACGTGCCGGGAGGGAAGATCACATGGCATACATACGATTGGATAAATATCTGGCAGATGCGGGGCTTGGAACAAGGAGTGCTGTAAAGCAGCTTGTCAATAAGGGTCGTGTTACCATTGATGGAGTAGTATGTAAGAAGTCCGAGTATAAGCTTGATTCGGCTACCGCGGTTGTGCTTGTCGATGGGCGTCCGGTTTCATATTCGGAAATGGCATATTACATGCTGCACAAGCCCGCAGGTGTTGTTTCAGCAACAAATGATCGCCGAGACAAAACAGTCATAGAATTAATTGATGAAGAAAAACGCCGGGATTTGTTTCCGGTCGGAAGACTTGATAAGGATACAGAAGGCTTGTTGCTTATTACAAATGATGGGGCGCTTGCAAATCGTCTGCTGGCACCGGGAAAGCATGTTTCAAAGTGTTACTTTGCAAAGATTGATGGATGCGTAACAGATGAGACGGTTCGTTTATTTGCAGAGGGTGTTGATATTGGGGATGATAAATTAACTGCCCCTGCAGTACTTGAAATTCTTACTGCGGACAAAGAAACAAGTGAGATTAATATCACGATTACAGAAGGTCGCTATCATCAGATTAAGCGAATGTTTGAAGCGGTTGGTATGCAGGTCACATACCTAAAGCGTCTTTCGATGGGCACACTTACACTTGATCCGACACTGGCATGTGGAGCATTTCGCAAGCTGACGGAGGATGAAATAAACAAGCTACAGAATCCGTAGAAACGAAGACTGTAGCTTGTTATGCGTAGTTGTTGTACATCATACCGCTGTATGCAGATTGGGTATAACTGATACCGTATTTGTTTTTGGCGTTTGGATAGGAAACCATAATCTTATTGATATAGGCTATTGGATCCAGTGACAGACGTTTGGAAACACTCGCAATGTCTTTTTTGAAGCTTCCGGTATCGGCAAACAGAGCAGCGAATTGTCCGTCCTTTATGCCTGTAGCAAATGAAGCTTCATCAGTGACAAGATGGCCGTTTTCGTCGGAGGTAATACCGACAGCTTCTAATTGCTCCTTGTGGTTTGAGACAATGCGCGAGATATCGTTCGAAAGATTGCGACTGCCGATTTGTGTTTCACCGGAGGCTGCGGCCAGGTCTACGAGACTGTTATAGGCATCTAAGAACTGTTTAGCAGCATCTGCTGCAACTTCTGTATCCGGAAGGAATTGAACTGTAACAGGGTCCTTGGATGCTTTATGAAAATCAAGCTCGATTGTCTGATTGATGGAGATATGATTCGAGGTAGAAACATGTTCTTCTCCATTGATTGAAAAAACGGAGTTTGTCGGTCGTGTTCTGACAGTATTTAATCCGAATGCATCGACAAAGCTTTCGGTGTCTGTTTTTGCGCTGTCTGTTGCATCGGCAATTGTAAAGTATAAACCGTCTGTTGTGTTTGGAATACCGGTTTTGGCCGAGGACAGCATGAGAGCGATGTCATTGCCTTCTTGTAATATCGAAGCATTGATGTCAATGCCGCGATTGTTGATGTATTTTGCAATTGTATCTAAGATTGTTTGGTTATTGTCGGACTTTGATACGGTTAAGCCAAAATGCGCACTTGCAGAAGGAGTTGTAATGTCAAATGCATACGAACCTGCCGGAATTGCTCTTTGGTCAGCATCCACATAGTGACCGACATTACTTTGCTCACCGGCAAGACCGGTAATCTCAATTCGAAGCTCGTCCGGTAAATCGGTATGACGATTGCTGCGGAAAGCGCCGGATAAGATGCCCTCGTTACTGCTGTGCAAAATCTTCTTGTCATAAACTGCACTCGATGCATCGGAAAAGCTATCGGAAACATCCTGTAATGTAATGGCGGCTTCCTTAATCTGAATCATATGGGACTGCTTTGCATCGGATAGCGATACGATATAAAGCGGAGATTTGTTGTTGTAGCGCGCCATGTCAGTATAGATTTCCTTGAGAGCGGAGGATTTGTGGGTTGTGCTTCGCTTTTTCGGCATAAGTCCAATACTTAAGTGATTATAAATATCAGAATTTATTTTCATATGAAATCCTCCTTTCTGAATTTGTGTATTATTCAATCAAATTTCACCTAATTATAAGTATACATAATAATTATATAATATGTAATTGAAAACGTCTAGATTTTTTTGAGGACTTCCGTTAGGTGATTCTCAAAAAAATACTCAAAAACGGGAAGCATAAACCTTGATGCTGATACTAACCAGGATTATGTTTATATTATCGCGTAACTGCCGTAAGTGTAATCGTTCCTTTGTGTTGATATTTGGCGGTTGGCTGTTTATAATTTTAATAATATATGACGAGAATTGGGGTTCGTTGGAGAATGGCTTGTAAAATATAGAATAGTTTCAGGAAAATAAAGTGATAAATAAATAATATTTGTGAGTACTGATTTTGGGATTATATTTATAAAGAAACTATAGCGTTGAATTATTAAGAGAGACTGAAAAAATAGTTTACCATTTACATAAAATCAATTATATACTATTTTATTAAACCCTTGAATATCTGTCCGTTCGGGTGCTATAATGTACGCAAAGCATATATTTCTATCTTTCAGACGATTTCTGTATTCGTTTTTCTAAAATCTATGCTTTTAATTCATATCAATTGAAAAGCAGGAGATTTGGAAGCGTGTACATCTTGTTGGATGATAGACTTTTGCTTGTGCATCTCCTGCGAAGGAGGGCAAAATGAACAAAAACACAAGTAGTAACAAGGTAATTGTCAACCGGGAGTACAAGAGCACCCTGTTTAGCATGCTGTTTCGGGACAAGGAGGCGCTTCTCGAGCTGTATAATGCAATCAATCATACGCATTATACGGATACAGAGGAAATACGCATTGTGACGCTGGAAAATGCAGTGTATATGGGTGTAAAAAATGATTTGGCATTTGTTATTGATTTGCATCTGAATCTGTATGAGCATCAGTCTACCTACAATCCGAACATTCCGCTTCGCGATTTGTTTTATATTGCGCAGGAATATAAAACAATGTTTTATGACAAAAGCTTATACTCCAGAAAACAGATCAAAATACCCATGCCACGGTTTCTTGTATTTTACAACGGTGTAGAGGACAGACCGGAACGGGAGGTGCTAAAGCTTTCGGATGCGTACTACACAAAGGATAAAAGGCAGGACTGGAATTAACGGTTACGGCCCTTAATATAAACGAAGGAAAAAACAGGGAACTGATGGAGGGCTGCAAAACACTTCGCGAATATACGCAATATGTTGCCCGTATACGAAGATTTGTTCGGGAGTGCGGTATGCCACTCGACGAAGCCGTGGAGCAGGCTGTGGACACCTGTATCCGGGAAGGCATACTCGCCGAATTTCTGAGAAAAAACAGAGCGGAGGTTATGATGTTAAGTTTATTCGAATACAACGAGGAAGAAGAGCGGGAAAAATTCCGACGTGCCGAGCGTGAGTATGGATTTGAGCAGGGCATGGAACAGGGAAAACGACTGATGCTGCAATCTATGATTCAAGCGAAGCATGCAAAGGGCAAAACACCTTCGGAGATTGCCCAAGAACTGGAAACCGATATTGAAACTGTGAAAGAATTATTATAAGAAACAAGGTCCGGGTGAGAAACATTGCCCGGACCATTTACAGAATACGTAAACTTTCTGTTGAATACACAAACTTTCTGTAGATTTTGCTTGACAACAAGACCCCTGTTTGTTAATCTATAGGTTGCGATGGAAGGGTCTTTTTTTTATGCCCCAAAATCAGTAATAGAAAATGGAGGTGGAAGGTTGTGCGTGTTAAAATAACATTGGCATGTCAGGATTGTAAACAGCGTAATTACAATATGACAAAGGATAAGAAGACACACCCTGACAGAATGGAAACAAAGAAATATTGTAGATTCTGTAAGGCACATACGATGCATAAGGAAACAAAGTAATCGGTATTTGTATGGAGCACCGATACCTTGACAGTGTCGGGCGAAAGAGGAGTAAGTATATGTCAAACAACAAGGAGACATCATCACCTGCTCTTAAGAGAAGCTGGTTTCAAGAACTCAAGACAGAGTTTGGCAAGATTAATTGGCCTTCAAAGCAGTCTTTGAAGAGACGTTCAATTGCAGTAATCATTATCGCTGTTATTTTGGGATTTTTGATTGCGGGTATTGATTGGTTGTTGCAGATCGGTTTATCTTATATCGTTGGTTAGGTAGGTGAATTTATGTCAGAAATGGAAATGGAAGCTACATTACAGGAAACTGCTGATGAAACTGCTGAAAAAAGCGGCGAGGCAAAATGGTATGTAGCACATACCTACTCAGGTTATGAGAACAAAGTAAAAAAGGATATCGAGAAAACAATTGAAAACAGAAAGCTTCAGGATCAGATTCTTGAGGTTGCAGTACCGGTTCAAGAGGTCGTTGAGGTTAAGAACGGTGTGAAGAAGCCTGTTTCCAAGAAGCTGTTTCCGGGTTATGTATTGCTTAATATGTATATGAATGATGTTACATGGTACGTTGTTCGTAATACAAGAGGCGTTACAGGATTTGTAGGTCCGGAGTCAAAGCCGGTACCGCTTACCGAGAGCGAGATGCGGACACTTGGTATTAATATCAAGGAAGTGCATATCGATGTTGCGGTTGGCGACATGATCAAGGTTGTCACAGGTGCATGGGAAGGTAACAGCGGTGAGATTAAGGCAATCAACGAAGGAAAACAGACAGTTACGATCGAGGTCGATATTTTCGGTCGTGCGACATCTGTAGAAATTGGATTCGCTGATATTCAGAAAATGTAACAAACAGTTCGGTTGGAATTGTTCTGCTTTCGGCAGAACACCGGATTGACGCAGATTTTTCTGCGGCGTGATTCCATCAGATTTAGGAGGTACGCTAATCATGGCGAAGAAAGTAGAAGGATATATTAAATTACAGATTCCTGCAGGAAAGGCAACTCCTGCACCACCTGTTGGTCCTGCACTTGGACAGCACGGTGTTAACATTGTACAGTTCACAAAGGAGTTTAATGCAAGAACTGCTGACCAGGGAGATTTGATTATTCCTGTTGTTATCACAGTTTACGCAGACAAGAGCTTTAGCTTTATAACCAAGACTCCACCGGCAGCAGTACTGCTTAAGAAGGCGTGCGGCCTTAAGTCAGCATCTGCTACACCGAATAAGACGAAGGTTGCAAAGATTACAAAGGCAAAGATTCAGGAAATCGCAGAGCTTAAGATGCCGGATTTGAATGCTGCATCATTAGAGGCTGCTATGAGCATGATTGCCGGAACTGCTCGTTCCATGGGAATTGAAGTAGTTGATTAATAAAGCGACAAAATAGATTACGCGTAATGCGTTTGTTATCGTAGACCGATAACGAGTGGGAGGGTCGCTACCGATAATACCACAGGAGGTTTTTTTAAGAATGAAAAAAGGTAAAAGATATGTAGAAGCTGCAAAGCTTATTGAAAAGACAAGTGTTTATGACATTGAAGAGGCTGTATCTCTCGTAAAGAAGTCAGCTAGCGCAAAGTTTGATGAGACAATCGAAGCGCACCTTAGACTTGGTGTTGATGGCCGTCATGCAGATCAGCAGGTTCGTGGTGCTGTAGTTCTTCCTCACGGAACAGGTAAGAAGGTTCGTGTTCTCGTATTTGCAAAGGGTGACAAGGTAGACGAGGCTCTTGCTGCAGGTGCAGATTTTGCAGGCGGAGATGAGCTCGTACCAAAGATCCAGAACGATGGATGGTTGGATTTTGATGTTGTAGTAGCTACACCGGATATGATGGGTGTTGTTGGTCGTCTCGGACGTGTTCTCGGACCAAAGGGCTTAATGCCAAACCCAAAGGCCGGTACTGTAACAATGGATGTTACAAAGGCTGTTAACGACATCAAGGCTGGTAAGATTGAGTACAGACTTGACAAGTCAAATATTATCCATGTGCCAATTGGAAAAGCTTCTTTCACAGAGGAGCAGTTAACAGACAACTTCCAGACTTTGATTGATGCTGTTGTAAAGGCTAAGCCGGCTGCAGCAAAGGGACAGTATTTGAAGAGCGTTGTTATCGCATCTACAATGGGTCCTGGCGTAAAGCTTAATACTGCAAAGTACTAAGAAACGGCTAGACTGTTTAGCATCACATAAATTAGAGAGCACAACGAATGCCGAAAGGGCTGCCGGTGTGCTCTCTTTTTCATTTCATTCATTACTATTTCGGACGGGAAATCAATATGATTTTTGTAAAGGTTCAAAAAATAAATAGGGATATACTTCGGGCACAGTATGACCGGTTGTTCATGCAACTTGCACCCGCGCGTAGAATGCATGTTATGCAGATAAAAAATCAAAAGGCGGCAGAAGATTCTCTTGCTGCCGGGTTGTTGCTTCAGAAAGTACTTGCCGAGGTTTGCAATATGTCACCGGAGGAGACTGTTTGCTTATATGGACAAAACGGAAAACCGTATATCGATCATTGTCCGGACTTTCATTTTAATTTGTCCCACTCCGGGGATTATGTGGCAATTGCATACGGAGACATGGAGCTTGGAATGGATCTTGAGGTAGTAAGAGATTATCGTCCGGAAATATTGAAGCGATTTTGCAGTGAAAATGAGAGAAAATTCGTTGAATGTGCGATACAAGCTGACAGATCGGCAAACTTTTTTACGTTATGGACGATGAAGGAGTGCTATGTCAAATATACAGGAGAGGGCTTGTCAAAGGATTTTCGAGCGTTTGAAATTGATTTTGAAAGTCAAAGAATCAAGAACACAAATGAAAATCTGTGGACAATTAAAAAGGACGATATGGTAGTCAGTGTATGTGCCAAGGATGTATCGCGGGTGAAATTTGAAATTGTGTATCGCGGGTGAAATTTGAAATTGTCTCTTGACAAAGAGAATGTTATACTGTACAATCATTACTGTTGCAAATATGATTTGCATATATAGATGCGTCAGTAGCTCAGCTGGATAGAGCACTTGGCTACGGACCAAGGTGTCGGGAGTTCGAATCTTCTCTGGCGCATATCAAAGTCATCCTATGAGGTAGGATGACTTTTTTTCTGCCAAAGCGTGATAAACATTGCCGACGATGTCGGCAGTCAACAGCACCTCGTGTTCGCTTCGCTGCCACTCGGTGTATGTTGACCGACAAGCAAAAAAAAAACAACCTCACCGAGGTTGCTTTTTTATCAGCTGGGCTACAAGGATTCGAACCTTGAAATGCTGGAGTCAGAGTCCAGTGCCTTACCATTTGGCGATAGCCCATCACAAGCACTTATTATACTAGATGGTTTTTTAAAATGCAAGCACTTTTTTAAATATTTTCAAAAATATTTTTGAGGAGAATGCAGACAATATAAATGGAACAAATGAATGAAAAATGAATGATTTGAAAAACTATTTGACAAACGTTTCTATATGCTTTATGATTTCACATGTTACAAGCGGTATGGGGAACGCTTTTAATGTTTGGTTACGGAGGAAGGTCATGAGTAGCGTAATATATGTTGTTCCGTGGGCCATTTGCGACACGGATAGTGTATATATTAATAAAGTAAACAGTGATACGGTGGAGGCACCTATGAAGGGCGCGCAGGTTTGGGATTGGTGTATCCGGGATGTTGTACCGAATCCGGATAAGCGCAGCAAGGATGTTTTTGCAATTATCGATGTTTACAATGGATACAAAGAAAAAATGAATGAGAAAGGCATGTCGGTTTTCTCGTTGAATAATTCTGCGACAAAGTTGGCCGATTATGGTTTTTCAAAGGCTTCTGATACAGAGGCAAGTTTTATTCGTGAAAGAGTATTGAAGCTTGGTGCGTCCAAGAAAAAGAAATAGAACATACATGCTAATAAGACCACTTTTACGGTGGTCTTATTGCTATATTTGGAAAGGATGAAAGTCATGTTACAAATCGGGGCATGGAATACATTGAAAGTGATTCGTTCAAAGGAGCACGGAATTTATTTGGGCGAAGAGGACGGCAAGACGGCAGAGACGGTATTGCTTCCGAGAAAACAAGTGCCGGAAGGTGTGCGTATCGGTGAAACGATGCGAGTCTTTTTGTATCGGGATTCTGAAGATCGTATGATTGCGACGACAACCGAACCATATATTATCATGGGCGAAATCAAAAAGCTTACAGTTAAGCATGTGACGAACATTGGTGCATTTATGGACTGGGGGCTTGAAAAGGATATTTTGCTTCCGTTTAAGGAACAGACAGCAAAGCTTTCAGAGGGGAAATCGTATCTTGTCCGTATGTACGCGGACAAATCCGGGCGACTCTGTGTTTCGATGAAGCTGTACGGATATTTAGAGTCCGCAGAAGCACTTGAAAAGGGACAGTCGTTTACAGGTACGGTATATGAATATAAAAAGGGACTCGGGGCATTTGTTGCCATAGAGGATCGGTATTCCGGACTTATTCATGAGGACGAGCTCTACAGCAGGGTTTTGGTTGGAGATGTTGTAAGCGGACGTGTTACGAACGTGCGTCCGGACGGGAAGGCGGACTTGTCTCTGCGTGCGCCGGCATACAAGCAGATGAATGAAGACAGTGAGATGGTCTATGCGATCATCCGTAGCTATAAGGACGGACTTCCGTTCAATGACAAGGCAGATAAGGAAATCATTAAAAAGGAATTCGGACTTAGCAAAAATGCATTTAAGCGTGCGGTTGGACATTTGCTCAAGGAAGGCAAAATTGAGATTACAGATCATTCTATTTTGATTAAATAATAAATCATTCATATACACCTTGCAAAATGCAGAGGATGATAGGAAACGGAGGAATTCATTATGAAAGAAATCGTAGCAACAAACAAGGCACCACAGGCAATCGGACCATATTCCCAGGCAGTTGTTGTAGGAAATATGATTTTTACATCCGGTATGATACCGATTATTCCGGAGACAGGCGAGCTTCTGGTCGGAGATATTAAGGCGCAGGCAACGCAGGCAATCGGCAATCTGATTGCACTCTTAAAGGAAGTTGGAGCAAGTGCGGATTCAGTTGTAAAGACAACGGTATTTATCAAGAATATGGACGATTTTGCACAGGTCAACGAAGTGTATGCAACGTTTTTCAAAAACAACTTCCCGGCACGTTCCTGCGTGGAGGTTGCCAGACTTCCGAAGGATGTTTTGATTGAGATTGAGGCAGTTGCCGTGAAGGCATAATTTTTTCTTGCATAATCACAAACGAGTGGTAAAATGATGATATATGTTTAACAGCAGAAAGGGTGAATGTTATGGCAAAGGATATTGATTGGTCTAATCTTGGATTTGGCTATATCCGGACAGACAAAAGATTCGTTTCAAATTATAAAAACGGAGCATGGGATGAGGGTGTTCTTACAGAGGATCCGAATATCGTCATGAATGAGTGCGCAGGTGTTCTTCAGTATGCACAGACATGCTTCGAAGGATTGAAGGCATACACGACGGAGGATGGACATATTGTTACATTTCGTCCTGACTTAAATGCAGAGAGAATGGCAGACACATGTCGCAGACTTGAGATGCCTGTTTATCCGGAGGATAAGTGGGTAGAGGCTATTGTAAAGGTTATCGAGGCAAATGCAGATTATGTGCCACCATTTGGTTCGGGGGCGTCTCTTTATATTCGTCCATATATGTTTGGTATTAATCCGGTTATCGGTGTTAAGCCGGCTGACGAGTATATGTTCAGAGTATTCTGTACACCGGTAGGTCCGTATTTCAAAGGTGGTGCAAAGCCAATCGTAATTCGTGTTTCGGACTTTGATCGTGCAGCGCCTCATGGAACCGGTCATATCAAGGCAGGACTTAATTATGCGATGAGCTTGCATGCGATTGTAGATGCACACAACCAGGGCTTCGCAGAAAATATGTATCTTGATGCTGCAACACGTACAAAGGTTGAGGAGACAGGCGGTGCAAACTTTATCTTTATTACAAAGGACGGCAAGCTTGTTACACCGAAGTCAGACAGTATTCTTCCTTCTATCACACGTCGTTCCATCATGGTTGTTGCTGAGAAGTATCTTGGCATGGAGGTTGAGCACAGAGAAGTTTACTTTGATGAGGTAAAGGATTTCGCTGAGTGTGGATTGTGTGGTACTGCCGCAGTCATTTCACCGGTTGGAAAAATCGTAGATCACGGAAAGGAAATCTGCTTCCCAAGTGGTATGGATGAGATGGGTCCTGGTATGAAGAAGTTATATGATACATTAACAGGTATTCAGATGGGACGTATCGAGGCACCGGAAGGCTGGATAAAGGTGATTAAATAAATTTTATGAAGATATTAACAATTACAATACCATGCTACAATTCGCAGGCGTATATGCGTAAATGTATAGAAAGTGCCCTGCTCGGCGGAGAGGATGTCGAAATACTGATTGTTGATGACGGCTCCACGGATGACACTGCAAAAATTGCAGACGAGTATGCGGCAAAGTACCCTACGATTGTGAAGGCATTGCACAAAGAAAACGGCGGACATGGAGATGCTGTTAACTGGGGTATGGCACATGCAACCGGTCAGTATTTCAAGGTTGTTGACAGTGATGACTGGTTGGATGCAACAGCATATCAGAGAGTGCTTACGATTCTTAAAAAGGTTGTAAATGAAGGACATGAGCTGGATTTACTGCTTGCAAACTATGTGTATGACAAGGTTGGCAGACGTTATAAGCGGGTTATGCGTTATCGTCATGCATTACCGGCAAACCGTATCATAAGCTGGGAATCAAGCAGGATACACTTTAACAGGTTCCAGTATGTATTAATGCACTCGGTTATTTATCGTACAGAACTGTTGCGGGAGTGTGGCTTGGAGCTTCCGAAGCATACATTCTATGTTGATAATATATTCATTTTCAAGCCAATGATTCATGTAAAAAAGCTTATGTATGTCAATGCGGACTTATATCATTACTACATTGGTCGTGAGGGGCAGTCCGTGAATGAGCAGACGATGGTAAAACGAATTGATCAGCAGCTTTTGGTCAATCGTACGTTGATTGAGTTTTTCAGTCAGCATAAGGATGTCAATAAGCAGATGTTCAAGTTTTTATTGCAGTATCTTGATATGATGATGTGTGTTGCATCGGTTATTTGTATCGTATCAGATGACAAGGAGCTTTTAGCAAAGAAAAAGGATTTGTGGAAATTCCTGAAGAATACGGATAAGGAGTTGTATCGAAAGCTTCGTACATCCGTGTTTGGTATCACGATGAATTTACCGGGCAGATTTGGACGATTTTTGTCAAAGTCCGGATATCATCTTATGCAAAAGCTGTTTGGATTTAACTAAGATCGTGTATGAAAAAAGAAACGAAGCAAATCACTTCGTTTCTTTTTTTGATGCACCCCAGTGTGGGATATATACGGAAATATACATAATAACGGCTAATCCAAATGCACCTAAAACATCAACAACGGAATGCTGACGCAGGAACAGGGTAGACAAAATTATAAGTATTGACAAAATGCCCGCAAGAATCTTTAAGAGGATGAACTTTTTGTCTCGTAAACCTTTGCTCTTCATGAGGGCAATCTGGCAGCCGAGCGTATTGAATACATGTAAGCTTGGGAACACATTCGTTGATGTGTCTGCTTTTCGAAGACCACATACCCAGTCAGCAAAAATGTTATCTCTGTATGAAATGTCCTGTCGCAAGTTGATCCCGTTTGGCCATACTGTGCAAATAATTAGGAATATTGTCATTCCGATAAATAAAAATGCACTAGCCTGGTAAAATTCCTTCTTAGAGTAGAAGAAAAGATAAATCATTGTGGCAGGAACAAATAAAAACCAAAGAAAGTATGGGATAATAAAATACTCGCAAAAAGGAATTTTGTCATCAAGTGCACAGTGAATCACGTTATAATTGGTGGTTACGTGCTTCTCGAGAAGAATGAACCAAGGTCCATAAATAAATACATATAACAAAGTCCATGCGTGGGAGTATTTCTTAAGAAGTGCTTTCATCAACATATTCTCCTACGTGTCTATAATACATCAATTTTACTATGAAATATTATTAAAAGCAAGGATAACCTTTTGCGTAATGAGGTGGCATTTTTTAGGAATGGAATTATCCTATTGCCAGATGAAAGAAAAATTGGGATAATATAGAATGGGTTTTAGGATTAGAACCTGATGAAGTATATGATAGAATTGCGCTTACGTACACATGCATGGATACTGAAGAAGTAGAGGCTATGATGCTTGCTATGATGGAGAAAGAGAAAGAGAAAGATGTAGATTATCCTTGGTATAATGAGTTTTTTGGACCTTGGGCTGTACAACGGAATGAGGACTATAATTCATGGGTTCTCAATGATGATGTGTATGATGAGATGTCAAAAGCTATGAGTAGATTAGCGCAGGGTAATCGTCCTAATTTTGATGTCGATCAGAAAAGTGATGAAGCTTGCGCTCAGTTTTGGGTAGAACATCTATTAGGATATGATAGACCTTATTGAGGAAGGAGAATCGTTCGAAGATTTGGCTTGTACAACAAGTTGGCATAATTAAAAAAGAATGGTGGTGGGAAGATGAAAAAACTGAAAAAAATGATTATAGTTTTTTGCATCCTTTTGCTCGTTGGAATAATTTGTGTAGGTCTAATTGTTACTCATAATAAAAGAGAACGCGAAAAACTAGGGGAAAAAGGATATACTCAATATGATTTATCAGAGCGTGATTTATTTCAACTTGATTTTTATGCTGATATAACTATACCGGAATATCAACAAATCGGTAGATTGAGGTTTTTTGAGAAAAACAAATACAATCGTGACAAAGATAAGTTTGTGCTTGTAAAGGGGGATAGAACGGATGCGTTTGTCGATAAGTTGAATTTTGCTTTGTATGGAGAGGGAAGGAACGAAGTTGAACTGTTAAGTGTGGCTGAGAAGTATGGGTTATCAAAGGATAACCAGATGACGGCTGAGTGGATTCTATCAAATCCAAGAGCTTTTGTTGAAATGCGCTATGCAGATCGATATAGTGTGTTTGACAGTTGCTTAACTCCGGCTGAAGCGTTCGAAGAGCTTGACTAATTGGCAATAATGAGAACATTATAAAATATGTACAACACAATTAAAACATTAAAACATTATAAAAATAACACTTGATTTTTGAAGTCAAGGTGTGTTATAGTCTAACTCTGTGATATATTTTTTATATATTCCTTGTTTCCGAGTAATTCGGAAGCCATTAGACCATAAGGAGGTGCAATAACATGAACAAGTATGAATTAGCGTTGGTTGTTAGTGCAAAGATCGATGATGACGCTAGAACAGCAGCTGTTGATAAGGCAAAGGCTATTATCGAGAAGGCTGGCGGAACTGTTACTAACGTTGACGATTGGGGTAAGAAGAGATTAGCCTATGAAATTCAGAAGATGAAGGAAGGCTATTATTACTTCATTCAGTTCGATGGCAATGCTGACAGTCCTGCTCAGATTGAGGCGAATGTTCGTATTATGGAATCTGTTATCAGATATCTTTGTGTTAGACAGGACGCAGAGTAGGATCGGATAAGGAGGTATTCCTATGAACAAAGTTATATTAATGGGGCGGCTTACAAGAGACCCGGAGGTTCGTTATTCTCAGGCTGCTGAGCCGCTTGCAATTGCAAGATATACGCTCGCAGTTGACCGTAGATTTCAGAGAAAGGGTCAGGGTGGTGACGAACAGACAGCAGATTTTATCCAGTGTGTAGCATTTGGCAGACAGGGAGAGTTTGCTGAGAAGTATTTGAAGCAAGGTACAAAGATTGCAGTTACAGGTCGTATTCAGACAGGTAGCTATACAAATAAGGATGGCAACAAGGTTTATACAACTGAGGTTGTTATCGAGGAACAGGAATTTGCAGAGAGCAAGTCAAACGGTGGCGGTGGAGACTTCCAGCCAATGGATAGACCGATGCCGGGTGCTGCGAGTGCAGATGGTTTTATGAGCATTCCGGAAGGCATTGAAAATAACTTGCCGTTTAAGTAGGATGCAGGCTGTGACAGCAGGTCACGGTACATGATATGGAGGTAAAAGAAATGGCTTATAATAAGACAGAGAAGAGCGATCGCGCAGACGCTCCTATGAAGAGAAGACCAATTCGTCGTAGAAAAAAGGTTTGCGTATTTTGCGCAGAGAAGAATTCTGTTATTGACTATAAGGACGTAAACAAGCTCAAGAGATACATCTCTGAAAGAGGTAAGATTCTTCCTAGAAGAATTACAGGTAACTGTGCAAAGCACCAGAGAGCGCTTACAGTTGCTATCAAGAGAGCAAGACACGTTGCAATTATGCCATACGTAGTTGAGTAAATAGAATGTGAAAGACACCGTCGTCTACTTGATATTTTTTATCAGAAGATGGCGGTGGCTTTTTATTTACAAAGAAAAATCCATATGTTAAAATCTCTATCTAGAGAGAAGGTGAGGCTATGCAGTTGCATTTCACCAAGATGGAAGGCCTGGGCAATGACTATGTATATGTCAATTGCTTTAAGGAACAAGTTACGAATCCGACAATTCTCTCAAGACAAATCAGTGACAGACATTTCGGCATTGGGGCAGATGGTCTGATATTGATTCGGCCATCCAAACGGGCTGACTTTGCAATGGAAATGTACAATGCAGACGGGTCGCAGGGTGCGATGTGCGGTAATGGGATTCGTTGTGTCGGAAAATACGTTTATGATTATGGATTGACCGATAAGACAAAGCTTCGAATTGAGACCGGTTCGGGAATTCGAGATTTGATACTTTCGATATCGCAGGGGAAGGTTTCCGATGTTACGGTACAGATGGGTGAGCCAAGACTGTTGTTTGATTTGCCGGTGTCACTTATGGTAAAGGACACAATGTACGATTGCACATGTGTATCAATGGGAAATTTGCATTGTGTATTGTTTGTGCCGGAGGTAGATGTCATACGATTGCACGAGCTTGGTCCGTATTTTGAACATCACAGCCGATTTCCGGAGCGCGTCAACACAGAGTTTGTGCAGGTGATTGACCGGACGCATATCAAGATGCGCGTATGGGAACGTGGAAGCGGAGAAACGCTTGCCTGCGGAACCGGGGCATGTGCGGCTGCTGTTGCGTGCGCACTTGCGGATAAAACAGACAATGAGGTAGATGTACTGCTGCCGGGCGGTATGCTGTTTACAAGTTGGGACAGAGCAGACAACGAGATGTATATGACCGGACCTGCGAATACTGTCTTTGACGGCATAATTGAGATATAAATACAAACAGAGGAGGATACATTATGTTTAAGGTAAATGAGAATTATTTGAAATTACCGGGTAGCTATTTGTTTTCGACAATCGGTAAAAAGGTAAAGGCATTTCAGGAGGCAAATCCGGATAAGCAGGTTATTCGTCTTGGAATCGGAGATGTCACACAGCCGCTTGCGCCGGCGATTATCGACCGCTTGCACGAGGCTGTTTCAGAGATGGGCGTACAGGAGACGTTTAAGGGTTATGCACCGGATCTTGGTTATGAGTTTTTGCGTAGTGCCATTGTAGAGAATGACTATAAGGCACGTGGTGTAAATATTTCAATTGACGAGGTGTTCATCAGCGATGGTGCAAAGTGTGATTCCGGTAACATTCAGGAGATTTTTGCCCTCGGTAATAAGATTGCTGTATGTGATCCTGTTTATCCGGTATACGTAGACTCTAGCGTTATGGCAGGTAGAACCGGTACATATGATGAGGCAACCGGTCTTTGGAGTGATGTGATATATATGCCGTGTAAGGAAGAAAATGGTTTTGCACCGGAGCTTCCTGATGTGGTTCCTGACATCATCTACCTGTGCTTCCCGAACAACCCAACGGGTGCGACAATTACGAGGGACCAATTGCAGAAATGGGTTGATTATGCTAACGCAAACAAGGCTGTTATTATTTATGACGCTGCTTATGAAGCATACATCAGTGAGGAAAATGTACCACACACAATCTATGAATGTGAAGGTGCAGATACTTGTGCGATTGAGCTTCGAAGCTTTTCAAAGAATGCAGGCTTTACAGGAACAAGACTTGGTTTCACAGTTATTCCAAAGACACTGAAGGATGCAGACGGCGTCGCATTAAATGCGCTTTGGGCAAGAAGACACGGCACAAAGTATAATGGTGCGCCGTACATCGTACAGGCAGCAGGTGCAGCAGTATATACGGAAGCAGGTAAGAAGCAGACCGCTGAACAGATTGCATACTATATGAACAATGCAAAGTATATTTATGACGGATTAAAAGCGGCCGGTTACAGTGTATCCGGTGGTGTCAATGCGCCATATATCTGGCTTAAGACTCCGGATAATATGACATCTTGGGAGTTCTTTGATTACCTGCTTGAAAAGGCAAATGTTGTAGGTACTCCGGGTTCCGGATTTGGACCGAGCGGAGAGGGATATTTCCGTCTTACGGCATTTGGTACGTATGAGAATACAGTTAAGGCTGTAGATCGTATTAAGGCCTTATAATAAAATAAACGTATCAAGCCATACTAAAAAGGAGATTGCATTTTAATGTATTGCAATCTCCTTTTTGTTAGGATTGTTTATTTTTAATAAGTTGAAGAATACGAAAGAGCGTATCCTTTTCATCGGGTGAAAAATCCTGAAGTATGCTTGTAATCTGCGCATCGACGGAAGCACATTCCGTGTATTTTTTGTGTGTTCTTCCGGCGTCTAATAAAACGTCAATCGGTACGTCACACATTTCGGAATAGTATAGCAACATGCGAAGATTTATTTTTACTTTGTTATTTTCAATGTTACTTATAAATGCAACTGTCGTGCCGATGTCATTTGCAACCTGCTGTTGCTGGATGCCTAGTGCACATCGAAGCTCTTTCATTTTGAGACCGACTTTGGCAAAATCAATAGTTTCCATATAAAGCCCCCCAATCCTTCTATGAATATCCTACACGTTTCTTCTTACATTATAAAGGGAAGTGGAGTTGTCGGCAAGAGTATTGACAGGAAAAAGCCTAATTATTATAATTGAGACGTTTCTATAGAATGGAAAAAGTATGTGCTTTAGGAGGCATTATGAATATAGCGATTATTATTGCAGGCGGAGTCGGACAACGTATGGGACAGGATATCCCAAAACAGTTTATTAATGTTTACGATAAACCTGTTATAATTTATACATTGGAGAGCTTTCAGAGACATCCGCTTGTCGATCAGATTGAGGTCGTTTGTATTGACGGCTGGCATGATATTTTATGGGCATATGCAAAGCAGTTTGGAATCGATAAGTTAAAGTGGGTTGTATCCGGTGGGGATTCTGCTCAGGAGTCGATTCGAAATGGCGTGGAAAACCTAAAGGATGTATGTGCACCGACGGACAACATTATTATTCATGACGGAATACGGCCGCTTGTGGATTCGGATGTATTAAACGACGTATTAGATAAATGTAATCAATACGGAAACGGTGTGACATCACTTCCGTATAATGAACAGATATTTGTGATAGATGATGAGTACTCCACGACAAAATACATTCCGAGAGAAACTTTACGCCGCGTGTCAACACCGCAGGCGTATAAGTTTGATAAGCTTGTCTGGGCATATGAAAAGGCATTTCGGGAGAAAATAGGGATCTATGGTTCGTCTTATACAAATACGATGATGGTGGAGCTTGGAGAACGTTTATATTTTGCAAAGGGCTCTGATAAGAATATTAAGCTGACAACAAAGGATGATTTGGAAATATTTAAGGGATATATGACTGCGGAAAAGGATACGTGGTTGAAATGATTTCGGAAAGTGTAAGGTATAAAGAATGAAACTGTATGAAAGCAAACACTATATAAATGAGGTGGCTGCGTCAGCAAAGGCTGCACTTCCCTGGGGCAGGCTGCAGGGAAAAAAGGTTGCAATCACCGGAGCAACCGGAATGATCGGGAGCTTTTTGATTGATGTATTGATGTATCGAAATACGAAAATGAATCAGCAGACAGATGTGTATGCGATTGGACGCTCGAAACAAAGATTGGAAGAACGATTTGCACCATATGTGGAAAGCTCTGCGTACCATAGTGTAGAGTGGGATATTAATGAACCGTTTGATCTTGCTGTTTGGGAAAATACATGCGTTGATTATTTAATTCACGGAGCAAGTAATACACATCCGGTTGCATATGCAAGCGATCCGATAGGAACGATATCGGCAAATGTGATTGGTACCGATAATTTATTAAAGCTGGCAACGAAGATTGGCAATCCTCGTTTTGTCTTTTTGTCATCGGTTGAAATTTACGGTGAAAACAGAGGAGATACAGATTCCTTTGCAGAAGATTATTTAGGCTATATTGACTGTAATACCTTGCGTGCCGGATATCCGGAGAGCAAACGTACGGGGGAGGCACTTTGTCAGGCGTATAAAAAACAGATGGGTCTTTCGGTTGTGATACCAAGACTTTCTCGTGTTTATGGGCCAACGATGCTTATGTCCGATACAAAAGCGTTATCACAGTTTATTTTAAAAGGTGTTGAAGGTGAAGATATTGTTCTTAAGAGTGAGGGAACACAGCTGTTTTCTTATAGCTACGTTGCGGATGCCGTAACAGCGATTTGTAAGATTATGCTGGATGGTTCTGATGGCGCAGCATACAATATTGTTTCAAAGGAGTCTAATGTGAGACTTCGTGATCTTGCGTCGCACATTGCGGATTACACAGGTAAAAAGGTTATTTTTGAATTGCCGAATGCGACAGAACAAGCCGGATTTTCGAAGGCAACAAAGGCAACCTTAAACGTGGAAAAGTTATGTAAGCTTGGATGGGAATCGCAGTATGATATAGTGACCGGGTTGCAGCATACAATTGATATTTTGCGTGACTGTCAGAACGCGTGAAAAGAAAAGTTACAAAGAGGTAATAATTTATGAGCTTATTACAGGAGTGCAGGCAGTACGGCAATTTGTTTGCAGAGCTGGTGCGAAAGGGAATTAAATTAAAATACCGACGTTCATATCTTGGTGTGATTTGGTCAATGATTGAGCCGTTGCTTACAATGATTGTATTGACACTTGTGTTTGGCACCTTGCTCGGGCATCACGGAAGAGAATTCCCGGTATATATTTTATCCGGGCGCTTGATTTATACGTTGTTTTCACAATCTACAACAACGGCATTAAAATCAATTCGCGCCAATGAGGGAATGATTAAAAAAATTTATGTGCCGAAATATTTATATCCGTTATCGGGTATTGTGTTTAACTATATATTATTTTTAATTTCGTTAGTTGTGCTGGCTGCGGTATCGCTTGTACTAAAAGTATATCCGACACTCCGGACCCTGCTTGCGATTGTTCCGCTGCTTGTCTTGTTTTTACTGTCGGTGGGAGTTGGATTAATACTTGCAACCGTTGGCGTATTTTTCAGAGATATGGAATATTTGTGGAATGTGCTTTTGATGCTTGTTATGTATACGTGTGCAATTTTCTATTACCCGGATCGTTTGCTTGCAAGTAATGTGAGCTGGATTTTAAAATATAATCCGCTGTACTGTGTTATTGCAAACTTTCGGAATTGCATATTCGGTACAGCGCTGGATGGCGGGATGCTGTTGTATTCCTTTTTGTTTGCGATTGCAGCCATAGTAGTTGGTGCGATCATGTTCCGTAAAAATGAGGATCGTTTTATTTTGCATATTTAGAGAGGGATTGCTGTGGAAGAAATGATTCGATTAGAGCATGTTGGGATGTGCTTTAATCTTAGTAAAGAAAAAGTGGATAGTGTAAAGGAATACGTGATTAAGCTTGTCAAGAGAGAACTACATTTTGACCGGTTCTGGGCACTCAAGGACATCAATCTTTCAATCCAAAAGGGGGATCGGGTCGGAGTACTCGGATTAAACGGTGCGGGCAAATCGACTCTTATGAAAGTAATAGCAGGGGTATTTCGTCCGACGGAGGGGACTGTGACAAAACAAGGTGTAATTGCACCTATGATTGAGCTCGGGGCAGGCTTTGACAAGCAATATACCGGGGCAGAGAATATTTTTCTTTATGGTGCCGTGCTTGGTCATTCCAGAAAGTTTATGCAAGAAAAGTTTGATGAGATTGTTGCATTTTCAGAGCTGGGCGAATTTATCGATGTTCCGCTTAAGAACTATTCGTCCGGTATGAGAGCCAGACTCGGGTTTTCGATAGCGACGGTCGTGGAACCGGATATCCTTATTTTGGATGAGGTGTTGTCGGTTGGCGACGCAAAGTTCCGTAAAAAGAGTGAGAAAAAGCTTGTGGATATGATGGATAAGGGGATTACGGTTTTATTTGTATCCCATAATTTAGATCAGGTGAAACGTATATGCAATAAGGCTATGATTTTAGATCACGGAACAATGAAATGTTTTGGTGACATTGATGAGATTGTGCCTGTGTATAAGGAGATGACGAAATAGTATGAAAAGAGGGATTCGACAAAAACTTAAAAAAATTGCCCAAAAGGTAATACTCCCATTTTGCTATTTCGTAAATTGTCCGAAAAAAGTAATTCCGGGTAGAGTTGTGCTTGCGGATGCACATCATGATAAGTGTCCGGAGCATATGTCTCTTGTCAGGGATCGTTTGCGATTAGCAAACTATGATTTGGAAGAATGGTATGTTGACTTGTCGAAGTATTCAACATTTTCCGGACTCAAAAAGATGTGTAGCTTTATGAAGGTGTATGCACAGGCAGAATATGTATTTATCTGCGATAACTTCCTGCCGGTTGCATCCTGCAATAAAAAAGCCAAGACAACGGTCATTCAGCTTTGGCACGGTTGCGGTGCATTTAAAAAGTTTGGCTATGATACGTCGGAGGATTGTTTTGGATATTCAGAGCATGTTTATCGCAATCATGATATTGTTACGGTGACTTCTGATAAGTGCGCACCGATATATTCGCATGCCATGCATTTACCGGCAAAATATATTCAGGTGCTTGGAAATAGTTTTACGGATCGGTTATTTGAAAAGGATTATATCGAAGCGTGTGAGGCAAAGCTTCGATATGGGTATTCCGATATCGATGGCAGAAAGGTTGTTGTATGGGCACCTACATTTCGAGGATACGCGGATGCAGCAGGGCTGTTTGGCGAGGAATATATAGATGCTCTTTCAAAGGATCCGGAGCTTTGCAATAAAATATATGTCATAAAATGTCCGCATCCGCATATAAAAGCAACAGAGACAATTACGAAATCGGATTGTACGATGCAGACAGATGAACTTATTCCGGTGTGCGATGTGTTGATTACCGATTATTCTTCTGTATTTTTTGAAGGGCTGCTGTGTGATGTTCCGCTTGTCTTTTTTGCACCGGATTACAATACGTATGCACACACAAGAGGCTTTTATCTTGATTATGAAAAGCTTCCCGGCGAAATAATTAAAGGTGAAGTGGATGACAAGGTGCGTCGTGTAAAGAACACTATGGATCCGGATTTGTATGAACGCCTGAAGAAAGGCTTGTTGTGTGCTTTGGAGCAACCTGAAATGTATGCGGAAAAACGGGCGAGATACCGCAGACTATACATGTCGGCGTGTGATGGTACTGCAACCGATAAAATATTGACAGCGGCAATTAAGGGATATCACAGTCCGTTTGGGGATGATGTCAACAAGGAAAAGAAGTAGAATGTATAAGATAGTTAAAAAGATATATAAAAAATTCAGAAAACCGTTGGGAAAGCTTTATCGTTTTGGAACGTTAAAGATTATTTATCCAATGACATATCGCATAAAAAGCCGAAAGAAAATTAATCCGAATAAGGTTATTTTTATCGAGGTTCGTTCGGAAAAGCTTACTGATGATTTTGAGCTTTTATACGGTAAACTAAAAAAGAAGAAGCAGTTTGAAATTCATACACATTTACTTCGTATGGGTTTTGCGCGTAAGAAGGATTATATTCGACTTTGTATGGCACTCGTGCGTGATATCGCAGATGCAAAATATGTGTTTATCAGTGATGCATCGGATGTGCTTGCATGTCTTCCGCTTCGGTCGGATACCATTGTCACACAAATGTGGCATGCATGTGGTGCGTTTAAGAAGTTTGGTATGAGTACTGCGGATTTGATTTTCGGTGACAATCGGAAAAGTCTGAAAAAATATCCGTACCATAAGAATTACACACATGTAACCGTCAGTGCAAAGGAGATTGTCTGGGCGTATGAGGAGGCAATGTCACTTACCGAACAACCCGGTGTTGTAAAGCCGATCGGTGTTTCCAGAACAGATGTGTTTTTTGATGATGCCTATTTGAAAAAGGCAAATGAACAGGTCTTTCGTGTTGTTCCACAGGCAAAGGAAAAGAAAATCATCCTGTATGCACCTACCTTTCGCGGTCGTGTAGCATCTGCGAAAACACCGGATGTGCTTGACCTTTTCTATATGCAGCGAATGTTGGGAGATTCGTATATTGTATTATTCAAGCATCATCCGTTTGTAAAAAAACGTCCGGAAATTCCGGAGGAATTAAAGGATTTTGCTGTCGATGTGACAGATACGCTTAGCATTGAGTCGTTGCTCTGTACAAGTGATGTATGTATTTCAGATTATTCATCGCTTGTGTTTGAGTATTCCCTGTTTGAACGACCGATGATTTTCTTTGCATATGATTTGGATGAGTATTACGACTGGCGTGGATTTTACTATGATTACAAGACGTTTGTTCCGGGCCCGATTTTGACGGATACGGAGCAGATTGTGGATTATATCAAAAAGGTCGAGGAAGCTTTTGATAAGTCTGTCGTGCGTAAGTTTAGGGAAACTTATATGGGGGCCTGCGACGGACATGCAACCGAGCGGATTATGAAGCTCGTATTTGGAGAGGCGATAGAATGATATCGATAGTTATGCCGGTGTATAATTCCAGAGAATACATCGTGGAAGCTGTGGACAGTGCATTACGTCAGCATGTGAAAAAGGAACTGATTATTATGGATGACTGTTCCCGTGATGATAGTGTGGAACGTGTACTTGCATATTTTTATAACAAGTATGAGGTAATCGGAAATTTAGAGGCAAAACGACGTGGCATTGCTGCAAATGAGGTTCCACACGATTCGAAAACCGTGCGTCTTGTTTGGAGTGGATATGTGCGGCGTGTGCATGCAAATCGTCCGACACCACCGGATAAGCCGTTTGTTCGTGTACGTATTTATCGTAATCGAAAAAATCGTGGTGTGGCACTTGTTAGGGGAAAGGGTGTACTTCTTGCAAATGGGGAGTATGTTGCTTTTCTGGATGCGGATGACAGATGGCTGCCAAATAAATTGGAAAAGCAGCTTGCGGTGTTGAAGGCGACAGGTGCTTGTCTGTGCAATACTTCAAGACAGCTGATTCGACATGACGGGTCAAAGACGGATATCGTGATTCATACTCCGGAGCGAATTACGAAGCGGATGTTAGAACATACGAATTATATTAACTGTTCTTCGGTTGTGGCTAAGACGGAGGTGCTGCGCAAATATCCGATGAAGCATAGTGATGCACATGAGGATTACCTGACCTGGCTTCGTATCTTGAATGCATACGAATCGGTCATCGGAATTGATGAGCCGCTTATGGAGTATCGGTTATCAAAATCCGGAAAATCAAGAAATAAATTCAAGGCAGCGTATATGACTTACAAAACCTATCGTTATGCGGGGTACAGCCGGAATAAGGCTGTGCGCATGATGGGGGCATATGCATGGAACGGTGTGAGAAAGTATATGGGACTGCACATGAATTTTTTTAGAAAGTAGAAAGAGGAAGTACAATGGGTTTTCAGTCAATCAATGAAATCGAACAGTTTCGTTTTGACGATTGTGTGATTTGCGAGCTCGTAGAAGAGCCGGACAAGGTGGAGCTTGTGGTCGATGCACTAATCGTATGCAGAAACAACAGTCAGAATACAAATTTTACGGAAAGCTATGCGGATACGGCGAAGATACGTTTTGCAGGCGGCAAAATAGCAGGCGGCATAAAGGATGGGTTTAAATATTATGATGCCAATGAAGTGTTGCTTAGTGAAGTGCCGGATACTTCACTGGATGAAGAGGCATTAATGCGCCTGAAGAAACAATGTGCCGGGGCATATTTGTATGATATACAAAAGGAGCAGGATACAGATGGCAAAGTCTGCTTTGTGTTAAGTATTGAGTTCATAGATGAGGAGGAACAGACCATGGGCGAATCATACCGGCTTTTTGTTCCTGCGGAAAAGGTCGTTGTAAATTGGGAACGGTATTTGAATCGTGTTCAGGCATAAAATATGAAAAAACGGATGAAAACTGTTTAGAAACCCTTTACAAGTGACGATAATTAGCATATAATCATCGTAATTGTGATAATAGCGTTGAAGGAGACTGCACGCAAAAGGACATGACAGGGAATATGGTCGCAGACTGAGAGCCATACCATGACACCTTGTATTGCGGAACACTGCCGGAGCTGGTATATCGAATACTACATGAGTGTTATTGATGGATGACAGTCTAAGAGAGCTAGATATATTCGGATAATCCACGTTAAGGATTTTGAGAGAGAGTCTGTGCATGCAGATTCTAATGCGGGTGGTACCGCGGATGCTTTGACATTCGTCCCGAGACTTATATTAGTCTCGGGATTTTCTTATTGCATAGGAAAGTGAGACGTATCAAACAAAAAAAGGAGAGTTAACAATGGAACCAAACAAGTACAGAGACATGACAATGGCGCAAGTTACCGAAGCGCTTGTTGGAAAAGAAATTCGCTTAGCAGGCTGGGTAGAAAATATCCGTGATCATGGTGGCGTTTCTTTTGTGGACCTTCGAGATATGTATGGTGTTATGCAGATTGTAATGCGCGACACAACATTATTGGACGGTATTACTCGTGAAGAGTGTATTTCCGTTGCAGGAGTTGTTGAACACAGAGATGAGGAGACATATAACCCTAAGATTCCTACAGGAACAATCGAACTTGAGGCTCATAAGGTGGATGTTCTCGGAAAAGTATATAGACAGCTTCCGTTTGAAGTAACAACATCAAAGGAAGTGCGTGAGGATGTTCGTTTGAAATATCGTTATTTGGATCTTCGTAATCGTAAGGTAAAGGAAAATATGATTTTCCGTTCCAATGTAATCGGTTTCCTTCGTGAGAAGATGACGGAACTCGGATTTATGGAAATTCAGACTCCGATTCTTTGTGCATCATCACCGGAGGGCGCGAGAGATTATATTGTCCCATCCAGAAAATATAAAGGTAAATTTTATGCATTGCCACAGGCACCACAGCAGTATAAGCAGCTATTAATGGTGTCAGGCTTTGATCGTTATTTCCAGATTGCTCCTTGCTTCCGTGATGAGGATGCAAGAGCAGACCGTTCGCCGGGAGAGTTTTATCAGCTTGATTTTGAGATGAGCTTTGCAACACAGGAAGATGTATTTAAGGTTGGCGAGGAGGTTCTTACAGCTGTATTTAAGAAGTTTGCTCCAAAGGGATATGCTGTTACAGAAGCACCTTATCCGATTATCAGCTACAAGGAGGCTATGCTTACTTACGGTACAGACAAGCCGGATCTTCGTAACCCACTTCGTATTATCGATGTAACAGATTTCTTCCAGAAGTGTACATTTGCACCATTCCATGGCAAGACAGTTCGTGCAATTGCAGTGCCTAAGAAGCTTTCAAAGGGACAGCACGAGAAAATGCTCAAGTTTGCACAGTCTATCGGTATGGGTGGTCTTGGATATCTTGAAGTACTTGAAGATGGTAGCTATAAGGGACCAATCGACAAGTTCATTCCGGATGATATGAAGCAGGAATTAAAGGATATTGCAGGCTTAAAGGAGCTTGATACAATCTTCTTTATCGCCGATGTGGAAAAGCAGGCTGCATTGTTTGCGGGACAGATTCGTACAGAACTCGGAAATCGTTTGGATTTACTTGAGAAAAATGCATATCGTTTCTGTTATATCAATGATTTCCCTATGTTTGAGTACAATCCGGAAGAAAAGAAAATTGGCTTCACTCACAATCCGTTCTCTATGCCACAGGGTGGTTTAGAAGCATTAAATGAAAAGGATCCACTTGAGATTCTTGCATATCAGTATGACATCGTATGTAACGGTGTTGAGCTTTCATCCGGAGCTGTTCGTAACCATGACATGCAGATTATGGAGAAGGCATTTGAAATTGCAGGCTATGACAAGTCTGTATTGGAGCAGAAATTTGGTGCGTTGTACAATGCATTTCAGTTTGGTGCACCGCCACATGCAGGTATGGCACCGGGTGTGGATCGTATGATTATGTTACTTCGTAATGAAGAGAATATCCGCGAGGTTATTCCATTCCCGATGAGCGGTACGGCTCAGGATTTGATGTGTGGTGCTCCGAATGAAGTGACCGAGCAGCAGCTTCGGGAAGTTCATATAAAGATTCGTAGTTAAGCGGATGCTTCCAACAGAAAAGGAGATTTTGATATGACTATAACAGACGAAACAATCGATTATGTAGGCATATTGGCAAAGCTTGAACTCTCCGGCGAAGAGAAGGAGCAGGCAAAAAAAGATATGTCCAATATGCTTGAATACGTCGGCAAGCTCGATGAGCTCGATACAGACAATGTTGAGGCGATGAGCCATGCATTCCCGGTGCGTAATGTATTTCGCGAGGATAATGTCACAAATGGCGACGATCGTGAGAACCTTTTAAAAAATGCTCCGGAACAAAAGGATGGATGCTATAAGGTTCCGAAGACATTTGACTAGGAGGTGTGACTGTGGATTTGATGCGTTTAACAGCAGTTGAGCTGGGGAAAAAGATAAAGGCTTCCGAGGTTTCGGTTATGGAAGCAACAAAGGCATGTTTAGATAGAATCCATGCGCTTGAGAGTGAGTACAACTGTTTTGTTACGGTTGATGAAGAAGGTGCACTCAAACAGGCAGAAGAGATTCAAAAGCGTATTGATGCGGGTGAGCTTACCGGCCCACTTGCCGGAGTTCCGGTTGCCATCAAGGACAATATGTGTATTGAAGGTATGTTAACCACATGCTCTTCAAAGATTTTGAGTAATTTTGTACCGACCTATACGGCAACTGCAGTTCAGTGTTTGCGTGATGCCGGTGCCGTTATTATCGGTAAGACGAATATGGATGAGTTTGCGATGGGAAGTACGACAGAGACTTCTTACTACGGAATTACCAAAAACCCATGGGATACAAATCGTGTGCCGGGTGGGTCTTCAGGTGGTTCTGCGGCAGCCGTAGCGGCGGAAGAAGTACCATACGCACTTGGTTCTGATACCGGTGGATCGATTCGTCAGCCGGCAGGATTTTGTGGCGTAACGGGTATTAAGCCTACTTACGGAAGGGTTTCTCGTTATGGTCTCATTGCATACGGTTCATCTTTAGATCAGATCGGACCGCTCGCAAAGGACGTTACGGATTGTGCAACAATTCTTGATGCGATTTGTAAGCATGATGATAAAGATTCTACATCATACAAGGATGCGGCGGATGATTTTACAAGTGCACTTGTAGATGATGTTAAGGGAATGAAAATCGGTATTCCGAGAGACTATTTTGCAGAGGGTATCGATGAGGATGTAAAGAACAGTGTGCTTCAGGCAGCAAAGGTACTTGAAGCAAGGGGAGCAATTGTAGAAGAATTTGATCTTGGTATGGTAGAATATGCAATTCCTGCATATTATATTATAGCATCTGCTGAAGCGTCCTCAAACCTTGAGCGATTTGACGGTGTGAAATACGGCTATCGTACAGACAAATTTACAGACCTTCATAACATGTATAAAAAGACACGTTCCGAGGGATTTGGTCCGGAGGTAAAGCGTCGTATTATGCTTGGTTCGTTTGTTTTAAGTTCAGGATATTATGATGCATACTATGTAAAGGCATTGAAGACAAAGGCACTCATCAAGAAGGCGTTTGACGATGCATTTGCTAAATACGATGTGATTTTGGGACCGGTTGCTCCGACAACAGCGCTTAAGGTTGGAGAGTCACTTTCCGATCCGATTAAGATGTATCTCGGAGATATTTATACTGTATCTGTAAACCTTGCCGGCTTGCCGGGAATTTCACTTCCATGCGGATATGATAAGGACGGAATGCCAATCGGTTTGCAGTTGCTTGGTCAGACCTTTGATGAGAAGTCAATTATTCGTGCGGCATATGCATATGAGTGTACACGTGAGTACAAGCGTCCTGCACAGCTTGAAGAGAGGGGGCTTTAAGAATGAGTAAGACATTTGAAACAGTCATCGGACTTGAGGTCCATGTCGAGCTTGCGACAAAGACAAAGATTTTCTGTGGATGTTCTACTGCATTTGGTGGAGCACCGAATACACATACATGTCCGGTATGTACCGGTATGCCGGGATCTCTACCGGTATTAAACAAAGCAGTTGTTGAAAAGGCGGTTGCAGTTGGACTTGCAACAAATTGTACCATCACACAAAACTGTAAGTTTGACCGAAAGAATTACTTTTATCCGGATAACCCACAGAATTACCAGATTTCACAGCTTTATTATCCGATTTGTCGAGATGGTAAGGTGGAAATCGAAGTGGATGGAAAGAAAAAGTTTGTCCGTATTCATGAAATCCATATGGAAGAGGATGCGGGAAAGCTTGTTCATGATCCATATACGGACAGTTCGCTCGTAGATTATAATCGTTCCGGTGTACCGCTTATTGAAATTGTATCGGAGCCGGATATGCGTTCTGCTGAGGAGGTTATCGCATACCTTGAGAAGCTTCGTCTGATTATTCAGTATCTTGGTGCATCTGATTGTAAGCTTAATGAAGGCTCTATGCGTGCGGATGTCAATCTTTCTGTTCGCGAGGTTGGCACGGAAAAATTCGGTACAAGAACAGAAATGAAAAACTTAAATTCCTTTAAGGCAATTGCGCGTGCGATTGAAAATGAGAAGGAACGCCAGATTGATTTGATTGAATCAGGCGAGGAGGTTGTACAGGAAACAAGACGCTGGGATGATACAAAGGAATATTCCTATGCTATGCGTTCAAAGGAGGATGCACAGGATTATCGTTACTTCCCGGATCCGGACCTTGTTCCGGTTGTTATCAGTGATGCGTGGATGGAAGAAATCAGAGCTCGTCAGCCGGAGCTTCGTGACGAAAAACGTATTCGTTACAAAGAAGAATATGATATTCCTGAATATGATATTGATATTCTGACTAACTCAAAGCGTCTTGCAGACATTTTTGAGGAAGCAATTGCACTTGGTGCGGCACCGAAGAAGGTATCAAACTGGCTTATGGTTGAGACGATGCGTCTTATGAAGGAAGCAGGTATTGATGCGGATGATTTATCATTTTCTGCAGCACATCTTGCAACGATTATCAAGCTTGTTGATACGAAGGTAATTAACGGTACGGTTGCAAAGGAAGTATTTGAGAAAGTATTTGCCGAAAATATTGATCCGGAAAAATATGTTGAGGAACATGGGTTAAAGACTGTAAATGATGAAGGCGCACTTACCGGAGTCATAGAGGAAATCGTTGCTGCAAATCCAAAGTCTGTAGAGGATTACAAGAGCGGAAAGGAAAAGGCAATCGGTTTCTTGGTTGGACAGACAATGAAAGCTATGAAGGGAAAGGCAGATCCGGGTGAGGTAAATCGTATATTAAAAGAGGTGCTTTCACGATAAACGGAAGATGTTACAAAGAAATCACTGGAAGGAAGCAGTATGGAGACGAAATATCAAGGCGAAAAAATAGAAGTGTCTCTTCCGAAGTCTCGCAATTTTTTGTGCGTGATTATGCCGGCGTATTATGAGGGGATCAAGATCAAGGATAATTTGCTTTATGCATCCTCGGTTATATCGGGCTTTGTCAAAAATTACTGTATTATTGCGGTCAATGACGGAAGCACGGATCTTACCTTGCAGGGTATAAAGGAAGCGTCTGCCGAAGATAAACATATATCCTATGTGAGTTATGATCAAAATCATGGAAAAGGATACGCGATATGTGCAGGTGTACATTTTGCGGATGCAAGCTACATTGGATATTTGGATTCGGACATGGAGCTGGATCCAATCATGTTTCGATCCTTTTTGCGGACAATCCAGGATGAGGATGCCGATATCGCAATCGGTTCCAAGCTGCATAAGCAATCCAAATTAAATTATCCGCTGTGTCGCAGGATTATGAGCTTTGGCTATTATGTGATGCTGAAGACTATGTTTCGTTTGAAGCTAAAGGATACACAGACCGGAATCAAATTGTTTAAAGCAAGTGTGTTGAAGCCGATTTGTAAGGAGCTTACGACACCGGGCTTTGCATTTGACATTGAAATATTGGCAAGAGCTTCAATGCAGGGCTGCAAAATTATCGAAATGCCGGTTCGTCTGAATTACAATCGTGACAAAATGACAAAATCCAAGGTGTCTTTGAAACAGGTGTTTAATGTTTTTAAGGATACTATGCGGATACGCAGGAATTTGAAACATATGAAATAGAGATATGATAAAGGGGAAGTTATGCAAACAAAGGAATGTATTGACAGTATCTTGATAAAATATGGTCAAGAACATTTAGTACAATATTGGGATGTATTGTCCGAAGAGGAACGGAGTGTGCTTGTCAGACAAATTGAAGGTGTGAATTGGAGCTTTTTGGACAGCCTGAGACATCCGAGCGGGGAGGAAACAGGTACGATATCCCCGATTGATGCGATGACAATCCTGCAAATTGCCGAAAAAAAAGATTTCTATATGGAAGTTGGGTTACAGGCAATTCGTGAGGGAAAGCTTGCGGCTCTTCTTCTGGCGGGTGGACAAGGCTCAAGACTTGGTTATGATCATCCGAAGGGTACGTTTAATATCGGAATTACAAGGGATCTGTATATATTCCAGCTATTAATGGAGCATACTATGGATATTGTAAAGCTTGCAGATGCCTGGATTCCGTTTTATATTATGACGAGCGACATCAACCATGATGAGACGGTTGCATTTTTCGAGAAACATGCATATTTCGGATATAATCCTGACTATGTTCACTTTTTTGTACAGGAGATGAATCCGGCAACGGATTTTGATGGTAAGGTGTTTATGAATTCCAAATATACGTTGTCGCAGTCACCAAACGGAAATGGAGGTTGGTTTACATCCTTATCCAAATCAGGACTTTTGGAGGGCGTATTGTCTGCAGGCATAGAGTGGATCAATATTTTCTCGGTGGATAATGTATTACAGCGCATCGCGGATCCGGTTTTTTTGGGGGCGACGATTGCAAATGGCCGTATGTGCGGCGCAAAGGTTGTAGTCAAGACGGAGCCGACAGAACGTGTGGGGGCAATTTGCCTTCGCGACAAAAAACCGCATATTGTTGAGTATTATGAGATGAGTCAAGAGATGATGTATCAGAAAAATGAGGACGGATTGCTGGCCTATGGATACGGAGTCACCCTAAATTACGTATTTCCGGTTCAAAGATTAAAGGAAACACTCGGCAATGAAATGCCGCTTCATATTGTGAAGAAGAAAATTCCATATATGAATGAGCAGGGAGATTACGTAACGCCGGATGAACCAAACGGATATAAATATGAGACGCTTGCGCTCGATTTGATTCATGAGATGGACAGCTGTCTTGTGTATGAGGTGCCGCGCGAATATGAATTTGCTCCCGTGAAAAATAAAGAGGGTGCGGATTCTATTGACACAGCACGTGCACTTCTTAAACAAAATGGATATTCCCTGTAAAATGTAAAAAAAAGTGTGAACTTTCTTTCACAATGCAAGGGTTGAATTTTAGAGAAAAATCATGTAATATGTATGGATGATTAAATCACGAAGCGATGAAAGGTTCAGAATTATGAGTGATAAAAAGAAAAAAGGACTCAGTACAAATGCAAAATGGGGCATTGCACTTTTCGTTGAAATACTTGTGCTTGCGATGATGGTTGTTTTGTATGTCCGTGTATATATTACAGAAAAATATGATATGGTGCAGTATGAAACAATCGAGGACCCGGGTATCAACGACGGAGCAAATGCGGATCAGGAAGGCTATACGACAATTGCGCTGTTTGGTATTGATTCGCGTAGCAATACAGATATGAAAGAGGGCAATCGAAGCGATTCTATTATGATTGCGAGCATTAACAATTCTACAAAGGAAGTAAAGCTTGTATCCGTATATCGGGATTCTTTTCTTGAGATTGCAGATGGCAGCGGATTGATTACCAAGGTGAATGCTGCTTATGCATATGGAGGACCGGAGCTTGCTGTTCGTACACTAAATGCCAATCTCGATTTGCAGATTACAGAATTTATAACCGTCAACTTCCTGGCGCTGACCAAGGCGATTGATCAGCTGGGCGGTATTACGGTTGATATTAGTGAGGGAGAACTTGCTGTTATTAACTCTGGTATTACCGAGCAGATTAATATAACAGGTATCTATTCGGATGGTGTGTTTGCGACAGGTGAACAGCTGTTAAACGGCACACAGGCAACGGCATATTCACGTATCCGAAGCACCGATCAGGGCGATATTACAAGAACGGAGCGTCAAAGAGAGGTGCTTTCAAAGATGATTGCGAAGGCGAAAGCCTCAGACCTGAAGACTATCGATGCGATGATCGATGATATTTTCCCAAATATCTGCACAAGTCTTTCAGAGAGTCAAATGATAGATTTAGCAGCTTCTATCAAGGAGTATGAGCTTAGCTCGACCGTTGGATTCCCGTTTGCATGGGCGCCGGTTGATCATGCTACAAAGGGCTCCATCATTGTACCTGCGGATCTGGAACAAAATGTTTCGGCATTGCATGAGTACTTGTTCGGAACAGTGGATTATGTTCCGACACAGCATGTGCGTGATATTTGTGCTGCCGTTCGTGCAGAGACCGGTGTTGCACCACAGGAAGTGACAATAAATACCTATGTGGCTCCGGAATAATTACTTGAAAAAAACATATACTTAAGATATAATAAGAGTAATCATTTAGTTACGAATCACGAAATATATCTGGGGTGTTCGACGAAACCTGTTTATTTTGAACCTACATTTACTTTAAAAGGGATTCCTATATCAAAGTCGGATGTCAGGCCTCCGTTTGCAGTGGAAGGCAGAAAACTTTGTGCGGTTGCCCACCTAGCTTTGCTAGGAGTCAAAAGGCAGGAAACGACATTCCGGATATATTTGTTTTAAGTGCTTGCAAAGCAGCAGGTTTGCTGCTTTATTTTTTTGGAGGTTTCTGTATGAAAAAAAAGATGCTTACGTTTTTCATTCTTTTTTCGGTACTGGCAATTATCATGGTAATTGTTGAGGAATATAAAAACGCAAAGATGAGAAAGGATATAGCGACAGAGTTCGCAGATGAAGATACGCCTGCGACAGAAGAGTACTATACATACAGCGATATCGCAATTGATATGGAGTGCCTGGCGGATGATGAGGAAACGCTGCAGGAAATTACGCGTTTGGTTGATCCGTTATCGTTGAGTCAGCCGGTCACAGTAGGTTATATGCGTCAGGTGATTTCGCTTACCGGGCTTCCGGAATCGGTATTTGATCATGTCATTTCGACAGAGAGTGATGATACATATCTTTCCAAAGAACAATATGACGCGATTTTCGCGGCGATTGTTCGAAGTAACGTGGTGGATGGCCTTTCAAGGGTGGAGATTTTTGTATTGGATGTCTATGAAAATGCATCTGACGGCATGCAATATGTATATACAGGGAATGAAACATATTCTCTTGCAAAGTCATTGCCGGAGGAATACAAGGATCATATGATAGATGCCTATGTGCATAAAGGTATGATTTTCCGTGTGCTTGATTATGGAATTACGACAACCTCATTTCATAACGCATGGTTGAGCGATGTCAATGAGACAAGCTGTACATTTTTACTTGGAGATATACAAAAGACATATCCGATTGCGTCCGATGCGACTACACAGGATGCGGTTTTGGATTGTAAAACGAACCGGGTTGTTTCTGTGACGGTTGGCAATGAAGGTGTTGTGGAGATTATGCCGCAAACCGATCTCGTTACGGTTCGGATCAACAAAGTTACGGACAAGGGACTACAGGTCAATAACCACGGAACTTATTCGTGTTCCCCTGACTTTTTAATTTACAATTGTGAAGGTAACGTGTACTGTGAGGACAGTCCGGGTATTTTGATTGGATATCCGTCGGTTTGCCTTGTATTGGAGTCGGGGAAGGTTATTGCCGCAGTTGTAGAAGAAGCACTTGTGTGCGATGATATTCGGGTTATACTCAGCAATGATGATTATTCCTCCTATGATATGGAACGTGTTATGTTAACCTGTGAAGGAGAGTTCCTTGTGACAGACGAGCAAGGTGAGGTTACAAAGCATCCGGCAGGTGATAATCTTACATTACTTGCCGAGAATTATGAGGAAGGTGACAAATTTACGATTGAACCCGTGAATCGAAAGGATTGCCTTCAGCTGACAAGTATTGTACGCGAATATGGTAATCCGTATTATGCAGGAAAAATTGAGGTACAGGTTGTTGCGGAGCATATGTTGCATATTATCAATATTGTTCCGATGGAAGAGTATTTGTACAGTGTTGTTGCAAGTGAGATGACTTCAAGCTGTCATCCGGAAGCGTTGCGCGCGCTGGCGATTTGTGCCAGAGGATATGCCTATACAAAACTTTCCGATGAAAGCTTTGCAGACTATGATGCACATTTGGACGATTCCACACTATGTCAAATGTATAATCGCGTTGAGGCAACCCCGCAAACAAAACGTGCGGTAAAGGATACATACGGAATTGTACCAACCTATGAGGATACCGTGATTCTGCCGTTGTATTTTTCAACGTCGTCAGGAATGACATGTACAAATGCGGAAATATGGGGTGGCACGGCGTATGAATATCTAGAGTCAAATTTGGAGACAATTGACAAAGAAGAGGCGGATATTTCCGATGAGGACATGTTCCGTGAGTTTATGGATAACAGTCTGGGATTTGATATCATTGATAAGGACCAGCCGTATTACAGGTGGACGATATCTTATACAAAGGAAGATATGACAGCGGCGATTGATACGATGCTTTCGGAGCGGTTGCGGGTTTCTCCGGATAGTATAAAAATAAAGGTGTCGGATGATGAATATGAGGTGGCAGATATCAGGACAATCGGGAATGTAATTTCCGTGCAGGTGACAGAACGTACACCGAGCGGTGTGGTAGAGGAGCTTTTGATTGAAGGAAGCGAAGCGACCATCTGCGTGAAAGGTCAAACCAATATTCGTACACTTTTAACACCGGTGAATCAGGAAATTGTTAGAGCAGACGGACAGATTATTACCGGATGGACCTCGCTCCCGAGTCCGTTTTACTACGTGGAGGAAACAAATGACGGATTTGTGATTCACGGTGGGGGCTTTGGACATGGTGTCGGAATGAGTCAAATGGGCGCAAACGTGCTTGCTGAAGCGGGATACAATTACAGATATATACTCCGTCATTATTATTCCGGTATTGATTTTACAACCATTTATTCCGCGGAGGATGCAGATACGGTCGATGATGCGACAGAAGATACAAATTAGAGCCTTGTCATAGGGTGAAAATATTGACACGCAAAATCGGATATGCGATAATGTTACCATGCGTTTTGGAATGCGATAAACTTAATTGGAGGTATTAAAAATGTACGGATTTGAGGAAATTACAGCAATGGACCCGGAAGTTGCGGAGGCAATGACCGCGGAGATTAAAAGACAGAATGATAATATCGAGCTGATTGCTTCAGAAAATATAGTTTCCAAGGCTGTTATGGCAGCTATGGGAAGTCCGCTTACAAACAAATATGCAGAGGGATATCCGGGAAAGCGTTATTATGGCGGATGCGAGCATGTGGACGTTGTTGAAGAACTTGCCAGAGAGCGCGCAAAGGAGCTGTTCGGCTGTGAATATGTCAATGTTCAGCCACATTCCGGAGCACAGGCAAACATGGCAGTCTTTTTTGCAATCATGGAGCCGGGTGATACATTCATGGGCATGAATCTTGCACACGGCGGACATTTGACACATGGTTCACCGGTTAATTTATCAGGAAAGTATTTTAACGTTGTACCTTACGGAGTCAACGATGACGGATTTATTGACTATGATGAGGTGCTTCGCATTGCAAAGGAATGCAAGCCGAAGATGATTGTTGCCGGTGCATCTGCTTATGCAAGAGCAATTGATTTTAAGCGTTTCCGCGAAATCGCGGATGAGGTTGGCGCAGTACTTATGGTTGATATGGCGCACATTGCAGGACTTGTTGCTGCAGGTGTGCATGAGAGCCCAATCCCATATGCACATGTTACAACAACAACGACACATAAGACCTTACGCGGTCCACGTGGCGGTATGATTTTGTCCAGCAATGAGGTAAATGAAAAGTATAACTTCAATAAGGCTGTATTCCCTGGTATTCAGGGTGGCCCGTTGATGCATGTAATTGCAGGTAAAGCAGTATGCTTGAAGGAAGCTTTGACCGATGAGTACAAGCAGTATCAGGCACAGGTTGTTAAGAATGCATCCGTGCTTGCACAGGCACTTACGGAGCGTGGATTCAAGATTGTTTCCGGTGGCACGGACAATCATTTGATGCTTGTAGATTTACAGAATCTTGATTTGACAGGTAAGGAAGTTGAAAAGCTCCTCGATTCAGTGCATATTACATGTAATAAGAATACAGTTCCGAACGATCCGAAGTCACCATTCGTCACAAGTGGTATCCGTCTTGGTACACCGGCCATTACGACCAGAGGTGCAAAGGAAGAGGATATGATTACGATTGCAGATGCAATCAAGGCATGTGTCATTGACAAGGATAATGATAAGGCGATGGAACTTGTAAAGTCTATTACAGACAAGTATCCGCTTTACAAATAAAACGACACGCGGAGGTGTTGCGCGGGTGCGACACCTCCGTATATTTATAATTGGAGACAAAAAATGGATAACAATTCAAATGGAAACAAACCGGATTCATCCGGGCAAGGGGATCGCAACAACAATCACAAAAAGAAACCTTCAGCAACACTTGTGCTGCTGATTGTTTCGGTTGCCCTGACTCTTTTATTCTGGCAGGCATACAGCAGATTTAAGTCTGCAGGACAGGAAAAAATTGCATACAGCGAGTTCTTAAAGATGATTGAGGATGGTAATGTTGCCGATGTAAAAATCTACAAAAATGAGATTACCTTCAAACCGGTAAAACAGGATCCGGGTGTGGTCAACAAGGTGTCCTATATCGTTGTTCGGACGGATGATTATCGGATTATCGACCGATTGGAGGAAGCGGGAATTACATTCGAGGAAGTGGACGAAGGTAAAAATGCGATTATGTCGTCGATCCTTTCTTATGTGATTATGATTCTTGCATTCTATTTCCTAATGATGCTTATTATGAGAAGTGCATCCAAGAGTGGCGGTATTATGGGTGTCGGAAAAACAAATGCAAAGATGTATGTGGAAAAGGAAACCGGTGTAACATTTGCAGATGTCGCCGGACAGGAAGAGGCAAAGGAATCTCTTTCAGAGATGGTGGATTTTCTGGCGAAGCCGGAACGCTATCTTGAGATTGGAGCAAAGCTTCCGAGAGGAGCCTTGCTTGTAGGACCTCCGGGTACAGGCAAAACCTTGCTTGCAAAAGCGGTTGCCGGAGAGGCGAATGTACCGTTTTTCTCATTATCCGGTTCAGAGTTTGTAGAGATGTATGTCGGTGTTGGTGCATCCCGCGTGCGTGATTTGTTTAAAAAGGCAAATTCCATGGCACCGTGTATTATATTTATCGATGAGATTGATGCGATCGGACGGAGCCGTGATACGCGACATTCCGGTGGAGATTCTGAACGTGAACAGACCTTAAATCAGTTGTTGTCCGAGATGGATGGTTTTGATACTTCAAAGGGTATCGTTGTACTTGCTGCAACAAACCGCCCGGAGGTGCTTGACAAGGCGCTTCTTCGTCCGGGACGTTTTGACAGACGAATCATAGTATCAAAACCGGATTTGCAGGGACGTATCGATACACTTCGTGTACATTCGAAGAATGTTAAGATGGATGAATCCGTAGATTACAGAGAGCTTGCACTGGCAACCTCCGGAGCAGTCGGCGCGGATCTTGCCAATATTATCAATGAGGCGGCACTCACTGCAGTTCGGCGCGGACGTATTTACGTTGGACAGAAAGATTTGCTTGATTCGGTAGAGGTTGTATTTGCCGGCAAGGAAAAGAAAGCAAAGCTCCTAAGTCCGAAGGAAAAACAGATTGTTGCATACCATGAAGTCGGTCATGCGCTTGTTTCGGCAATGCAAAAAAATACCTTGCCGATTCAGAAGATTACAATTATTCCGCGTACGGACGGTGCGCTTGGATTTGTATGGAATGTGCCGGATGAGGAAAAACAGCTTGAGTCCAAGCGGGAGATGGAGGAAGAAATTACAACCTTGCTTGCGGGACGTGCGGCAGAGGAACTCAAGTTTGATTCGGTGACGAACGGTGCGTCAAACGATATCGAAAAGGCGACAAACATTGCACGTACAATGGTTACAATGTATGGTATGTCTGATAAGTTTGGTATGGTTCAGCTGGAAGGTGTGACCGGTGAATACCTGGATCGAAGAAGAGTGTTGAATTGCTCTTCTGAAACAGAGACAAAGGTTGATACGGAAGTGAAAAATATGATTAAGGCAGCTTACGAAAAAGCACTCAAGATGCTCAAGAAAAATATGGCGGCCTTGGATGCAATCGCGAAGGTGTTGATTGAAAAAGAAAATCTTACAGGTCAGGAATTCATGGCACTTTATGAGAAGTATATGAAGGTTCAACTGGAAGACCGTATCAGTAACAAATAAAATATAAAATTATGATGATGGAACGCATGCGACTGCATGCGTTTTATCGTCGATAGATAGGAAGTGAATATATGGAATCAAATTTTTATGCAACAGTAGCAAGAATGAAATATATTGAGCGTTGGGCACTTATGCGTAACACACGTCCGGAAACGCTTTCAGAGCACACACTGGAGGTCAGTATGATTGCTCACGCACTTTGTGTTATCGGAAATGTACGTTACGGCAAGAAGTTGGATGCAAATCATGCGGCGATGGTAGGTATGTATCACGATGCTTCCGAAATAATTACAGGTGATATGCCGACTCCGATTAAGTACTATAACCCGAGCATCAAGGAAGCCTTCAAGTCAATTGAGAATGAAGCAAACAGCAAGCTGTTAAAGCAGCTGCCGGACGATTTACAGTCGGCGTATCGGGATGTTTTTTTTCGGGACGAGGCGCATACATATGAATGGAAGCTTGTAAAGGCTGCTGATAAATTGTCGGCAATGATTAAATGCATGGAAGAAGAAAAGACGGGAAACAAAGAGTTTGTAAAAGCGAAGGAAGCAACAGAGAAATCTCTTTGCCAAATCGCAAAGGAATTACCGGAGGTTTCTGACTTTATGCGTGATTGTCTTCCTGCCTATGAAAAGACCTTAGATGAACTTAATTAACCCAATTTTATATCGTATTGCTGAAAGTCGGCCTGCTATCCACACAGGTCGGCTTTTTTTCGCGGCTTTCAGACAGTGACCAAGGGGTGCGCAGGGACGCTCTCGCTCTTACTCACACGCAAGAGCACTAAGCTCTGTCTTACGTAAAGTAAGCCAATCGCTAAGTGCTCGCGGCTCATAAAGCCACTGCGGCATCCCTTGGTCACTGTCTGAAAACGGGGTGCGCGTTTGAATGGGCGCGCGCGAATTAAGGGTAGTAGAGGGAAGTGCATAGAAATTATCCAAAATCGAAGATGGAGCAAAAGAATATATACACCGAAAGGTATGTACAAAAAGATATATTCATCGTGTGAGAGAACGGCGAGGGCAGATTGGATGAGAGGAAGGAAAATGGGAAATAGGAAGAAAGCCTGTGTGGAAATTCTTGCAAATGAAGAGGTGATACGATATAATAATTATGTTTGTTATTATGTCGAAAAAGACATTTTCAGCGAGCAAAGACAAAGCGGACAGGCTTGCTATGAAATAGAGAGGAGTTACGAGATGAAACAGTTGATGTTAGGAAATCAGGCACTTGCGCGCGGATTATTTGAGGCGGGATGCAGTGTCGTATCCAGCTATCCGGGAACACCTTCCACAGAGGTGACAGAGGAGGCCGCAAAGTATGATGAGATTTATTGCGAATGGGCACCAAATGAAAAGGTAGCCATGGAGGTTGCATTTGGTGCGGCACTTGCCGGAAAGCGAAGCTTTTGCGGCATGAAGCACGTAGGCCTTAATGTGGCGGCAGATCCGCTTTTTACATGTGCATATACGGGTGTAAATGCCGGTATGGTAATTTGTGTAGCGGATGATCCGGGTATGCATTCTTCACAGAATGAGCAGGATTCCCGTCATTACGCAATTGCAGCAAAGGTTCCGATGTTAGAGCCGGCAGACTCTATGGAAGCAAAGGAGTTTGCTAAGCTTGCATATGAGTTGTCGGAAGAATACGATACGCCGGTTATTATCAAGATGTGTACAAGAGTTGCACATTCACAGAGTGTTGTCGAAACAGGTGAGCGTATTACCCCGCCTGAAAAACCATATGAGAAAAATATAGCAAAATATGTTATGATGCCGGGAAATGCCATTCGCAGACATCCGTTTGTTGAGGAACGCACAAGAAAGCTGATAGAATATGCAGATAATTGTCCGTTTAACCGTGTGGAGATGGGAGATACAAAGCTTGGTATTATTACATCTTCCACAAGCTATCAGTATGCAAAGGAGGTCTTCGGTGACAAGGCGAGCATATTAAAGCTTGGTATGGTAAATCCGTTGCCGGAGAAATTGATGTTGGATTTTGCATCGAAGGTTGAAAAGCTTGTGATTATCGAGGAATTAGATCCGGTTATTGAGAATCATTGTAAGACACTTGGTATGACGGTTACGGGCAAGGATGTACTTCCGATTGAGGGAGAGTTTTCCCAAAACCTGATTGCCGAAAAGCTTGGGATGGAATGTCCGGAAAGTAAAGCATTGTCCGAAACGTTGCCGGGCAGACCGCCGGTTATGTGTGCAGGTTGTCCTCACAGAGGATTATTCTATACATTACAGAAAAATAAATGTACGGTGCTTGGCGATATCGGATGTTATACATTAGGTGCGGTTGCTCCGTTAAATGCTATGGAAATGACGCTTTGTATGGGTGCATCTATTAGTTCGATTCATGGATTTAATAAGGCAAATGAAGGAGCAAGCTGTGGAAAGACAGTTGCGGTCATCGGAGATTCGACATTTATGCATTCCGGTATGACCGGACTTGCAAATATTGCATATAATCAGAGTAATTCAACGGTTATTATTTTAGATAACTCCATCACAGGTATGACCGGTCATCAGCAAAACCCGACTACCGGTTACAACATCAAGGGAGATCCTGCAGGAAAGATTGATTTGGAAGCACTTTGTCGAGCAATGGGATTTACCCGGGTGACGGTTATTGATCCGTATGATTTGGATGCATGTGACAGAGTAATCAAAGAGGAATTAAGTGTAGATGAACCGTCTGTCATCATCAGCCGCAGACCATGTGCACTTCTTAAGTATGTAAAACATGAGAAACCGCTTACGTGTGATGCGAGTAAGTGTGTGGGATGTAAATCCTGTATGAAACTCGGATGTCCGGCTATCAGCATGAAGGATGGAAAGGCGTCCGTTGATACAACTCTTTGTGTCGGATGTGGTGTGTGTAAACAGCTTTGCAAGTTTGATGCATTGCAGAGTCAGTAGGAAGCAAGTGAGGTAAAAAATAATGACAAAGAATATTATGATCGTTGGTGTAGGTGGTCAGGGTTCCTTGCTTGCCAGCAAGCTGCTCGGACATCTGCTTTTAACAGAAGGCTATGACGTAAAGGTTTCGGAGGTTCACGGAATGAGCCAAAGAGGCGGTAGCGTTGTTACATATGTACGTTTTGGTGAAAAGGTATATTCGCCGATTATTGATAAGGGTGAGGCAGACTTCATCGTTTCTTTTGAGAAACTGGAGGCGGCACGTTATCTTGCGTATCTCAAAAAGGATGGTAAAATCGTTGTCAATACGCAAGAAATCGACCCAATGCCTGTAATTACAGGCGCGATGGAATATCCAAAAGATTTGGTGTCTAAAATGGAGGCACTCGGCGCACAGGTTGATGCACTCGATTGCTTGTCACTTGCAGAGGAGGCAGGTTCAGCAAAGGCAGTGAATATTGTGCTTATGGGACGTTTGTCAAAATATTTTGACATTCCTGTAGAGAAGTGGCAGGCTGCAATTGAAGCATGTGTTCCTGCGAAATTCGCAGAGCTAAATCATAAGGCGTTTCTTTTGGGCAGACAGTAGTATCCATAGTGATGTGGTGCAGACAAATTTCGGCCATATCATAGAATAAATTACGAAAAGGAGAAGGTTATGGCTAATTATTATCAACCGGAAATTGAGACAATGCCACTTGACAAACTTCAAGCATTGCAGAGTGAGAGACTTGTAGAACAGGTAAAGTTTGTTTACGACAATGTAGAGTTTTACCGTAATAAGATGAATGAGGCCGGAGTAAAGCCTGAGGATGTAAAGGGTATTGAAGATTTACATAAGCTTCCGTTTATTGAGAAGGACGATCTTCGGGATCAGTATCCGTACGGACTTTTGGGCGTACCTCTTTCGGAGTGTGTACGTATTCAGTCTACAAGTGGTACAACCGGACGTCGTGTTGTTGCTTTTTACACACAAGAGGATCTTGATGTTTGGGAGGAGTGTTGTGCAAGAGCAATCGTTGCTGCAGGCGGTACAAAGGAAGATGTTGTACATGTATGTTATGGATATGGTCTGTTTACAGGTGGTCCGGGCTTAAATGGCGGTTCACACAAGGTTGGATCCTTAACGCTTCCGATGTCATCCGGTAACACAGCACGTCAGTTACAGTTTATGGAGGATCTTGGCTCAACAATTCTTTGTTGTACACCTTCTTATGCGGCAAATCTTGGTGAGACAATCACAGAAAAGGGATTAAAAGATAAATTAAAGCTCAAGGCCGGTATCTTTGGTGCAGAGCCTTGGACGGAGGAAATGCGTCACAATATTGAGGAGACTCTTGGAATTAAGGCATATGACATTTACGGCTTAACAGAGATTTCCGGTCCGGGCGTATCATTCGAGTGCGAGGAGCAGGCAGGCATGCATGTACAGGAGGATCATTTCATCCCTGAAATCATCAATCCTGAGACAGGTGAGGTTCTTCCGGAGGGCGAAGTAGGGGAGCTTGTGTTCTCATGTATTACAAAGAAGGCGTTCCCGCTTCTTCGTTATCGTACAAGAGATCTTTGCTACTTAACACGTAAAAAATGTTCATGCGGACGTACACATATTCGTATGCATAAGCCGATGGGACGTAGCGATGATATGATGGTTGTTAAGGGTGTAAATGTATGGCCTTCACAGATTGAGACTGTTCTTTTGAACCTTGGCTATCAGGCAAATTACCAGATTGTTGTAGATCGTATCGGTAACAATGATACAATTGAGGTTCGGGTTGAGCTGACACCGGAGATGGCAACAGCAAATGATGTTCCTGTTTCAAAGAGAGAGGCTGAAATTGTTGCAGGTCTTAAGTCTATGCTTGGTATCAAGGTAGATGTTAAGGTTGTTGAGCCAAAGACTATCACAAGAAGCGAAGGCAAGGCCGTCCGTGTTATTGATAAGAGAGACTTATATAAATAATATTACTGTTGCGAGATGTATGGTATCTATGGTATGATACAAATAACAGTATATGTTGCATAATGTGTCACACGAAACGAGTGTTTGCGAAAGACAACGAGGAAAGTCTATGGATAAAAATAACAAGCGATATGCAAATCGGAATTTGGGCTTTTCTCTGGTTGAGCTTATTATTGTCATAGCAATTATGGCAATTCTTGCAGCGACAATTAGCCTGGCGGTTGTCAGATATATTGAACGCAGCAGAGAGTCTGACTGTATCAACACAAGAAAAACAATGGAAAAAGAGTATTTCGTGGAAAAGGTTGAAGAGGAAGACAAACAGTATGCACGCGGAAATGACGATTATGTATACACAATCGATGAATATTTATTAAAGCATGCGGGAGAGTACAGGTGCAAATCGCGTGGCGATTACAAACCGGAGGGGCCGGACGGGCAAGAGGCAGATGAAGATGTGCCGGATGAACGTAGAGAACATATATATTGTACAAAACATGGTTCTTTATATGTACCCGAGCTTCCGAAATAAGCATGAAAAAAGAGGCTGTTGCAGCCTCTTTTTTCATGCTTTTATGAGTTCCCTGATTGCGGGTTAACGAAGTTTTTCAATTGCAGCTTTAATTCTTACAATTGTCTCGTCCTTGCCAAGTACGGACATAAGCTCGGTAGCTCCTCCGCAGGTTGCCTGTTTGCCGGACACAGCCGTACGAAGCGGCCACATAACAAATCCGGTCTTATATTCATGTTCAGCACCAAATGCCTGAAGGGTTGCGAAAAGTGAATCGTTGTCAAATGCATCACAGCCTTCAAGGACCGGTAACACTTCCTCAAGTAAGGTAAGGGAGTTTTCGCTGTTGGTTTTCATTTTCTTATGTGTATACATCTCGATGTCATAATCCGGAACAGCTTCAAAAAAGTCAACCTGATCTGCGATGTCGGTGAATACTTCAATGCGTGATTGAATCATGGATGCAATCTTTTTGAAATCATAATCCTTTGTGATAATCTCTTTCATGTACGGTAGTGCCATCTCGTAGAATTTGTCCGGATCCATTGCCTTAATGTATTCGCTGTTCATCCAACGAAGCTTGGTCATGTCCAAAACAGCAGGGGATTTTGACATATGGTGGTAATCAAAAACCTGAATTAATTCATCCAGAGAAAAGATTTCGCGATTGTCCTCCGGACACCAGCCGAGCAATGCAACAAAATTGATGATTGCTTCTGTCAGAAACCCTTGCTCAAGTAAATCTTCAAACGAAGAATGACCGCTTCGCTTGCTGAGCTTTTTATGAGATTCGTCTGTGATTAACGGGCAGTGGATGTAGGTTGGAATTTCCCAGCCGAAAGCCTCATACAGACGATTATATTTTGGTGATGAGGATAAATATTCATTGCCGCGAACAACGTGTGTAATGTTCATCAGATGATCGTCGACAACATTTGCAAAGTTGTACGTCGGGAATCCGTCGGACTTAATTAAGATCATGTCATCGAGCTCTTCATTGTTTACCGTAATATCTCCGTAGAGCTCGTCGCAGAAGGTTGTAGTACCCTTGGTTGGATTGTTCTGACGAATAACATATGGCTTGCCGGCAGCAAGATTCGCCTCAATTTCTTCTTTTGAAAGATGCAGGCAATGCTTGTCATAGTGAGAAATTGTCTTGCCCTCGAACTCTGTGACAAGTCCGTTTAAGCGTTCCTCATCACAGAAACAGTAATATGCTTCGCCTTTCTCAATCAGTTTTTTTGCATATTCAAGGTAAATCCCCTGTGCCTGACGTTCGCTTTGAACGTATGGACCGACGCCGCCGTCCTTGTCCGGGCCTTCATCATGAATGAGGCCTGTTTTTTTCAAGGTTCTGTAAATAATATCGACGGCACCTTCTACCTCACGTTCCTGGTCAGTATCTTCAATTCGAAGCATAAAATCGCCGCCCTCGTGTTTGGCAATCAAAAAAGCATAAAGTGCTGTTCTTAAGTTTCCGACATGCATTCTTCCGGTCGGACTCGGTGCAAATCTGGTTCTTACTTTTGACATAATATTATCTCCCTTTTCTATGCAATCATCATCGTAAAATTCTTTTGAAATTATAGCAAAGTCACAAAGGTTTTACAACACAATAGTTGATTATTGATTACATTTTTAGTATACTTGAAAGGAACGGCAAATGAGCAGTTGGTTTGATATTCAATGGAAAGTAGGTAATTTATATGGATAAATCATTTATGGCAACTATATATATTATCGCAATTGCGGTGTTTTTTTTAGTATTGGTTATTATGACGATTATGATGATTATAGGAAAAATCAAGCATCGTGATGATGATTTGTTTGATGAGGGAGAAGACGAGGACGAAGATGACCCGGATGATATGTCCGAGTTCTATGACAAATATGAACCGGTGAATGATTCTGTCGCGTCTGCTGTACAATATGCAGAAAATGTAAGTGGTGACACGGATTCGACAGTCCATAACGATTGGGAGGAGAACGAAGAGAATTCAGAGACAATTGGGACCATTCCGGAAATTCCGATTAGTGTGACAGATGATACCTACGTCAATACGTATGATGCAGAGCAAGACAGCGCATTT
>JAUNJN010000007.1:0-40127 GCA_030533235.1 Eubacteriales bacterium
GAAACAATCAAAAAATCATAGTATAAGTTGCGATATTTAATAGCCAAAGTAATATGTGTAGGAGAGCATTATCTGAAGGGTTACAGAAAAGAAAAACTGACTGAGTATCGTAGAGAGGCGGTCGGCTTTGTATTCCAGTTTTATAATCTGATTCCGGATCTTACAGTTGAGGAAAATATCGAAGTTGTCGCAGATATTGCAGAAAATCCGCTTTCGATTGATGAGGTTTTGGAAGCACTTGATATTGCAAAATATCGCACACGTTTTCCAAAAGAATTATCCGGAGGACAGCAACAGAGAGTTGCAATCGCAAGAGCTATGATCAAAAATCCAAAGCTTCTTTTGTGTGATGAATTAACCGGAGCATTGGATACAAAATCATCACTGGCAGTATTAAAATTTGTTGAAAAAATAAACAAGCAGTTTGGAACAACAATTGTGATTATTACGCATAATGAGGCAATCGCAAACATGGCTGACCGTGTCGTTCGTATTAAGGACGGAAAGGTTGCTGTAAATGAAATAAACGAAGCAAAATGTCCGGCAGAAGCCCTTGTATTGTAAAAGGGAGGGATTGATATGACATTAAACAAGCGTTATTTTCGCAGTATTCGCGAGAATTTATCATTCTATATATCTGCCGGAGTTCTAACAATTGCAACTCTGTTTTTATTTTATATGATGAACATTGCCGGACGGAGTATTTCGGATTTTGGTAAAAAATTTTTTGATGAACAACAAATTGAGGATGCCAATTTTACGACCTATTTACCGATTTCGGAAGATGATATGTCTGATTTGGAACGGGAATATGGTGTGACAATTGAGGTGCAAAGGTATCATAATATTGAGACTGACGGCGTTACAACCAGATTATTTCAGCGTACACATGAAATTGATAAGTACAAGATAACTGTTGGCCGTGATGTGGAAAATAACCATGAGATTATTATTTCAGAGGGCTTTGCTGTAGAAAATCAAATTGAACTTTCAGATATGTTGAAGATTGGTCAGAAAGAATATACCGTTGTAGGTTATTTTCAGCGCCCGGATTATTTATATATGCTTGTAAATGAAAACGATGCATATAAAAATATCACTACATTTTATTTGGCATATACAACGGATGAAGAGTTTGATTCATACGGTAAAGGAAATGTACAATACTTGATTCGTTACAATGGCAATGATGACGAAGCAATTCGTAAGGTGTTAAATGAGAAATTTATTCTTCGTACGTATTTGTCATCAAAGGACAATGCACGTATCACCATGGTAGATGTGCAGGCGGAACTTTTTGTAACTTTGTCATATGTATTATTACCGTTTATGCCACTGATTGCGGTTGCACTTGTAAGTATTATCATTAGTCGAAAGGTAAAAAGTGAGCAAAAGCTAATTGGTACACTTACAGCACTTGGGTATTCAAAACGAAAAATTTTGTGGCACTATGCCGGATTTGCGATGATACCGGGTATATTGGGAGGCGTTGTATCAGTCTTATTTGCATCAATTTTTGCACAGTGGTTCGGAGAGCTTGGATTGCAGGATTATGAACCGATGCGAATCGTGTGTCAGATGCAACCGTTTGATGCGATAATTGGTATTTTTGTTCCGACACTCTTATACATAATTGCGGCAATGCTCTCCGTAAATCGTTTGCTGAAGAAAGATACAGTGTTGTTACTTAATTCAAATGTTGATGCAGACAGAAAGAAGATGCGTAAGGTTTTGGCGGAAAAAAAGATTTCTTTCCGAATCAAATTTGCGGTACGTTCATTACTCGGAAATCCTGCAAGAACCTTTGTTGTATTTCTTGGAATTTTCATGGGTAGCTATATAGCATTGTTAGGATTCGGTTTTATTGATGCCATGGCACATTCCATGGATAATGTGTCAGGTGAAATGGGAACATTTGAATATGAATATGTTCTTAATACATTAGTTGATGAAAGTCAATATGATGCGGAACCTGCACTGATTGCACAAATGGAAGATGCAGATGGAAAGTTCATTACACTTATGGGTGTTGACTGGTCGAATCCGTATATTAACAAAACATGTACAGACGGGCATGAGATTACGGAAGGAAACGGAATCTATTTATCGAGTGTTGCAGCAATGCTGTTTGATGCGAAAGCAGGAGACACAATCAGTATATTTGATCCGATTTCTCTGAATGAATACAATCTTAAGATTGACGGCATTGTACAAAATGATATGCAACGGCTAATTTATGTAAACAGGTCATATGCTGCTTCCTTGATCGGAATAGACGAAAAAATGTGTAATATGCTCATGAGTGATCAACCGGTTACAATTGATGCATCCTATGTTGCACAGGAAGTGAAAAAGGCGGATTTTGAAAATCAGGTACAGACGATGATCAATCAAATGGATATTATGTTATATTTTGTAATCGTTCTTGGAGTAATAATCTGTGTCGCATCGGTTTATGTGGCTGTCAACATGCTTGTAACGGAAATGAGAGGAAATATTTCTATGCTAAAGGTACTCGGCTACAAAGACAAGCAGATTAATAAAATTGTACTTCGCGTAAATCACATAATTCTTCCGATTGGTATTTTGATTAGTATTCCGCTTGTTTATTTGTCGTGTGGGGGATTTTTCAAAATTCTGGCAGATTATGTAGGTATGATGATTAAACCGTATATTTCATTTAAAAGTGTGATATATGCTGCCGTACTGACCGGAATCAGTTATTTTGGGTCTGTATTCCTTGTGAAACGTAAGGTTTCGAAAGTAAATATGGTAGAAAGCCTAAAGGATACAAGAGAATAGGTTATATTATTTGACATTTTGTCAACTGAAAACAGAGCAATAATTGTATAAAAAAAAGTATGCAATATAGGTTGTCATTTGAATCATAATTGGTTACAATACTATGTTAGGAATATTTGGTCCTTAATAAAATGAAAGTGGGAAAAACAGATGAAACGAGAAGACATTCATAAGGTACTCATTATTGGTTCGGGTCCGATTATTATCGGTCAGGCGTGTGAGTTCGATTACTCAGGAACACAGGCTTGTAAAGCATTAAAGAGTCTTGGTTATGAGATTGTACTTGTAAACTCAAACCCGGCAACAATCATGACAGATCCAGGCACAGCAGATATCACATATATCGAGCCTCTTAATGTCGAGAGATTAGAGCAGATCATTGAAAAAGAAAGACCAGACGCATTACTTCCAAACTTAGGAGGTCAGTCAGGCTTAAATCTTTGTGCAGAGCTTAACAAGTGCGGAATTTTAGATAAGTATGATGTAAAGGTTATCGGTGTTCAGGTTGACGCTATTGAGCGTGGTGAGGATCGTATCGAATTTAAGAATACTATGAACAAGTTAGGTATTGAGATGGCTCGAAGCGAGGTTGCTTACTCTGTAGAAGATGCTGTCAAGATTGCAGATGAGCTTGGATATCCGGTTGTGCTTCGTCCGGCATACACTATGGGTGGCGCCGGTGGCGGGCTTGTTTATAATGTAGATGAGTTAAAGACAGTATGTGCAAGAGGTCTTCAGGCTTCTTTAGTAGGGCAGGTTCTTGTAGAGGAGTCTATTCTCGGATGGGAAGAGCTTGAACTTGAGGTTGTTCGTGATGCAAAGAACAACATGATTACAGTTTGTTTCATTGAAAATATTGATCCACTTGGTGTTCATACAGGTGATTCGTTCTGTTCAGCTCCAATGCTTACTATTTCAGAGGATGTTCAGAAAGAATTACAGAGACAGGCTTACAAGATTGTAGAGTCTATCGAGGTTATTGGTGGTACGAACGTACAGTTCGCACATGATCCGGTTTCCGGAAGAATTATCGTTATTGAGATTAATCCAAGAACATCTCGTTCTTCAGCACTTGCTTCAAAGGCAACAGGTTTCCCAATTGCACTTGTTTCAGCAATGCTTGCCAGTGGACTTACATTAGATGAGATTCCATGTGGTAAATACGGCACGTTGGACAAGTATGTTCCGGGTGGTGATTATGTAGTAATTAAGTTTGCTCGTTGGGCTTTCGAGAAGTTTAAGGGAGCAGAAGACAAGCTTGGTACTCAGATGCGTGCGGTTGGCGAAGTTATGAGTATCGGTAAGACATATAAGGAAGCTTTCCAGAAGGCTATCAGAAGCTTGGAAAACGGTCGCTATGGTCTTGGACATGCTAAGGATTTTGAGAGCAAGTCATTGAAGGAACTTCTCACAATGCTTAAGACTCCGAGCTCAGAGAGACATTTTATTATGTATGAGGCACTTCGTAAGGGTGCTTCCGTTGATGAGATTTTTGAAATTACGAAGGTTAAGCATTACTTCATTGAACAGATGAAGGAGCTTGTTTTGGAAGAGGAGGCATTAATCGCCAACAAGGGTGCTCTTCCGGCAATTGATGTATTGGAAACAGCGAAGAAGGATGGTTTTTCCGATAAATACTTAAGCCAGATTCTTGAAATTCCTGAGGCAGACATTCGTGATGCAAGAATTGCAAATGGTATCGTTGAGAAGTGGGAAGGCGTTCACGTAAGTGGTACAGCTGACGCTGCTTATTACTACTCAAGCTATAATATTGTTGATGATTGTGCAGACAAGTCAAATGGCAAACAGAAGATTATGATTTTAGGCGGTGGTCCTAACCGTATTGGTCAGGGTATTGAGTTTGATTATTGTTGTGTTCATGCTTCTAAGGCTCTTAAAGCACTTGGCTTTGAGACAATCATCGTCAACTGTAATCCGGAGACAGTATCAACTGACTATGATACATCAGACAGACTTTATTTTGAACCACTTACATTAGAGGATGTTCTCAGTATTCATGCAAAGGAACAGCCGATTGGTGTAATCGCTCAGTTTGGTGGTCAGACACCACTGAATCTTGCTGCAGATCTTAAGAAGGCAGGCGTTAATATTCTCGGTACAACACCGGAGACAATTGATATGGCAGAGGATCGTGATTTGTTCCGCGCTATGATGGAAAAACTTGAGATTCCTATGCCTGAGTCAGGAATGGCAGTAACGGTTGATGAGGCACTTGCTATTGCAGAGCGTATCGGTTATCCGGTTATGGTTCGTCCTTCTTATGTTCTTGGCGGACGTGGAATGGAAGTTGTTTATGATTCACAGGCACTTACATTCTATATGAATCAGGCTGTAGGTGTTACACCGGATCGTCCGATTTTGATTGACCGTTTCTTACATCATGCTACAGAGTGTGAGGCAGATGCGATAAGCGATGGTGAGAATGTATTTGTTCCTTCTGTTATGGAGCATATCGAGCTTGCCGGTGTTCACTCAGGTGACTCTGCATGTGTAATTCCGCCAAAGAGCTTGACAGAGGAACAGATAGCTACAATTAAAGATTATACAAAGCGTATTGCAAAGGAAATGAACGTCGTTGGTCTCATGAATATGCAGTATGCGATTGAGGATGGCAAGGTATACGTATTAGAGGCAAATCCAAGAGCATCCAGAACAGTTCCGCTTGTTTCTAAGGTTTGCGGAATTAACATGGTTCAGATTGCAACAGAGATTATGACAAGTCATTTGACCGGCAAGACTTCTCCGGTGCCTTCTTTGAAGGAGAAGAAGTTTGCACATTATGGAGTTAAGGAAGCCGTATTCCCATTCAATATGTTCCAGGAGGTTGATCCGATTCTCGGACCGGAAATGCGTTCGACAGGTGAGGTTCTCGGATTATCTCCAAGCTTTGGTAAGGCCTTCTTCAAGGCACAGGAAGCAACACAGAGCAAGATTCCTTTGGAAGGAACAGTTCTTATTTCCGTAAGCGATCGCGATAAGCCGGAGTTGATTGAAGTAGCAAAGGGCTTCTATGAGAACGGATTTAGTATTATTGCCACCGGTGCGACATGCGACAGAATTAACGAAGCCGGTATTCCTGCTACAAAGGTTGCAAAGCTTAATTGTGGCAGACCGGATATTTTGGATTATATTAGCAATGGAAAAATCGACATGATTGTAAATACTCCAATCGGTCAGAAGGAAGCACAGGATGACAGTTACATCCGTAAGGCAGCAATCAAGAATCGTATTCCTTATATGACAACTATGATGGCAGCAAAGGCTACAATCGAAGGTATTCATGCAGTGAAGGGTGCTGATGCACTTCAGGTTAAATCATTGCAGGCATTCCATGCAGAGATTACAGATAAGTAAGATATAAAAACTGGATGACAAGGTTTAATCGTTATTAGATTGACCTTGTCATTTTGCTTGTTCTGTGCTAGTATTAACAATGTTTGAATCATAATAGACGGTGCCGTTACATGTGTGAAAATCTTGTTATTTTGACATCATGCTAATGGTTAAAAGGGAAACAGGTGCAAAACCTGTGCGATCTCGTCACTGTAAGCAAGGAGTATAGATCAAGGTGTACTGCCCGGGGATTATCCCAGAGTACACAGTCACTGGCGATTTGCCGGGAAGGCTGGTCTATATGTTGATATGCGAGCCAGGAAACCTGCCGGCTATTGGTACAGGAATAACAGATTCCGGATCACGAGGCATTGATCGTACCGTATCCATAATACGCACGGTATTATGGCTGTTACTCCGTCAGGTATGATTTCACTGGCGGATTTTTTTCTGTACATTCTTTTGATTCGAAACCGCAAGTTGCGGATTTTATTTCAGGAGGAAGAAAGAATGAAAAAGAAAAAGGAAAAAGTCTATTTTTTAGTAGGCGCGTGCTTGACTGCAGCATTGTTCGTCGGCTGCGGAAAGGAAAAGAAGGAAAAAACAACGGAAACACGAACAACAGTAGAGGTAAATACCGAGGCAGAAAATACGGTATCAGATGCTTCTACAGAAGAAATGTCTAATCAGGAAAAGGCTGATTACGTTGCAGCATTGATTGATGCGATTTATGTTCAGACAAGAACAGACGAGACAGATGCACAGTGCACGGCTGCAAAGGAAGCATGGGATGCTCTTACAGATGAGCAGAAAGCTCTTGTAGAAGGTGAATATGCGGATGCTGATTATTTTGGCAGAGATACAGGAGATGCATCAAAGGATGATCCATTAAATGCGGATGAAATCGGTGAGAATGAAATTCTTGTAGTAAGCTTTGGCACATCCTTTAATGATAGCCGCGTCCAAGATATTAGTGGCATTGAGAAGAAAATACAGGCGGCCTATCCGGAATGGTCTGTACGGAGAGCATTTACGGCACAAATTATCATAAACCATGTGCAGGCAAGAGATGATGAAAAGATTGATAATGTCAAGCAGGCCTTGGATCGCGCCGTTGCGAACGGAGTAAAAAATCTTGTGATTTTGCCAACGCATCTTATGCATGGCGCTGAATATGATGAACTCGCTGAGGAAGTTGATAATTATAGGGATCAATTTGAAAATGTTGTAATTGCGGAGCCTTTGCTTGGAGAGGTTGGCAATGATGCAACGATAATCAATGCAGATAAAGAAGTCGTTGCAAAGGCTGTTGTTGAAGAAGCTTACCAGGATGCAGGCTATGAAAGTCTCGATATTGCAAAGGAGGATGGCGTAGCATTTGTTCTTTTAGGACATGGTACAAGTCATACAGCAAAGGTTTCCTATTCTCAGATGAGTACACAGATGGAAACGCTTGGATATGAGAATGTTTTTATTGGGACAGTCGAAGGGGAACCGGAGGAAACACTGTGCGACAATGTTATCGCTTCTGTTAAGGCGGCCGGATACACGAAAGTGATTCTGCGTCCGCTTATGGTTGTAGCCGGAGATCATGCAAATAATGATATGGCCGGTGACGATGATGATTCATGGAAGTGTATGTTTGAAGCATCAGGATATTTTGAAAGTGTTGATTGTCAAATCGAAGGTCTTGGAAGAATTGATGCGGTGATAGATCTTTATATCGCACACACAAAGGCGGCTATCGACAGTATTCAGTAATAGATTGCTATTTTGCTACATAAAATTGATGAATGAATGGAAAAAGGAAAAGAAATGAAGAAAAAAACAGCATTATTTGGTTTATCGGCTATGCTTGTTATAGTTATGTCGGGATGTGGAAAAAAAGAAGAGAGTACAACAATTGCTGCAACGGAAGCGATTGTTACGCAAGCAACGGTATCTGATGCATCTGTAACTGATGCAACCATTGAGGAACCAAAGACAGAGGAGGTATCGTCATGTAGTTTGGAGGATGGGACATATGTTGTTGATTTTGAAACAGATAGCAGCATGTTCCATGTAAACGATTCAAAAAATGGCAAAGGGCTTCTTACAGTTGAAGATGGCAAGATGACAGTTCATATTGTTCTTACTTCAAAAAATATCGTTAATCTTTATTACGGTCTGGCCGAGGATGCGCAAAAGGAAGGTGCAAAACTGCTTGAGCCTACACCGGAGGAAGTAACATATGCGGACGGAACTTCAGAAGAGGTAAACAGCTTTGATGTGCCGGTTCCATATCTTGACAAGGAATTTGATGTTGCTTTGATTGGAAAGAAGGGTGTTTGGTATGATCATACGGTCAGTGTATCAAATCCTGAAACAATTGGTGCCACGAATCAAAGCATGACAGTTGTAGCATGCGAAGACGGAGAATATACAATTGAAGTGACACTGGAAGGAGGCTCGGGAAAAGCGACTGTAGAAACACCGACAAAAATTGTTTTTTCTGATGGCATGGCAGTTGCAACGATTGTCTGGAGCAGTGATAAGTATGATTACATGATTGCAGATGAAACGAAATATTTGCCTGTTAATACAGAAGGTAATTCGACGTTTGAAATACCTGTTTATGCATTTGACTACAAAATGACCGTGATTGCTGATACAACAGCTATGAGCACTCCGCATGAGGTAGAGTATACACTTTATTTTGATTCCACAACACTAACAAAGGTAGAGTAATGAAAAGGATAAAAAAAGTATTATTACTGATTGTATTTTCGATTACTATAATGTTCCCCTGTGCCTGTTCACAGGGGAATGTTGTATCAACGGATAATGAATCAGAAGACACAACAAAAAATACAGATACAACACAATATAGTACCGAAGTCAAGTGGTCAAAGCTTCAAAAAACGGGAAGCGAAATGCTGGAGTATGCCGAGCAGTTTGCAATTGATTACTATGAAGGCGGGTATGTACTTCTTACAATATACGATAGCGGAAAGTATTTGATTGTCCCTGAAAACAATAGTATCCCAAGCGACCTGGACTCTGACATAATTGTGATACAACAGCCAATTCGCAATGGATATTTGCAGGCGACCGCTGCTATGGATTTAATCCGGGAAATTGACAGTATTTCTTGTCTTTCTTTTGTCGGGACAGATCGTGACGGTTGGTATATTGAGGCAGCAAAAGAAGCCTTTGATGAAGGTATCATAACATATGCAGGCAAGTATAACGCTCCGGATGTTGAAAAACTGATAGCCGGAGCCTGCGATATTGCAATCGAGTCGACGATGATTTTTCATAGTCCGGAAATAAAGGAACAGTTAGAAAATGTCGGAATTCCGGTTTTGGTTGAACGCTCAAGCTATGAAACACATCCGTTCGGAAGGCTGGAATGGATAAAGGTTTACGGGCTGCTGTTTGATCAAATGGATGTGGCAAAGTCGTATTTTGACAGTCAGACAGAAAAGTTAGATGAAATTGATTCGGATACAGCATATGAAAAAAGCATTGCGTTTTTTTATGTTACAAATAATGGTTGTGTAAGTGTCAAAAAATCGGGCGATTATGTTTCTGAAATGATACAATTAGCGGGTGGAGATATTGTTTCTTTTGACGATGCAACAGAAGAGGAAAATGCTTTGTCTTCAATGACAATTCAGATGGAAGCCTTTTATGCAAATGCAAGAGATGTCGATTATTTGGTTTATAACAGCTCCATTGATGAAAATATTACGGATATGCAACAATTGCTTGATAAAAATCCTTTGTTTGCAGATTTTAAGGCTGTGAAAGAAAAACATGTGTGGTGCACAGGAAAAAACATGTTTCAGGAAAGTACTGGAATTGGGGACATGATTATGGATTTTCATAAGATACTTGAAAATCCGAATGTTTCAGACGAAGAACTTACTTATTTGCATCGAGTAAAATAACAGGGAGACCCTATGATGAAAAAAGGAAACAACATAAATAAGAAATATGGTTTATGCTTTGCTATTTTGCTTGTACTGCTTTTTGTTTCAGTCATATCAAGTATTTCTGTCGGCAGTACAAATATTTCCTTCAAAGAAGTATGGAATGCTTTGTGTGGTAATAAAGATAATATAGTGGTATATCGAATTATTTGGGATGTTCGCATGCCAAGGATTTGTGCTGCTATATTTTTAGGAGGCGCATTAACAGTTTCCGGATATTTATTGCAGATCTTTTTTTCAAATCCGATTGCAGGACCCTTTGTGCTCGGAATTTCTTCCGGAGCAAAGCTTACGGTTGCACTGGCAATGATTTGTTTTATCAGCAATGGTGTACAGATGAGCTCCGGTATGCTTGTTTTGTCGGCATTTATCGGCTCTATGGTTTCGATGGGCTTTGTGTTGCTTGTTTCAGGCAAGGTTAAGAATATGGCAATGCTCGTTGTATGTGGTGTTATGATTGGTTATATATGCTCCGCAATTTGTGATTTTATAGTTGCCTTTGCTGAAGATTCCAATATTGTCAATTTACATAACTGGTCGCTTGGAAGCTTTGCCGGGATGTTATGGAGTCATGTGAGCTGTATGGCTGTTGTTATAACACTCGCTATTATATGTGTATTTCTGCTGTCAAAACCAATGCATGCATATCAGCTTGGAGAAGAGTATGCAAAAAATCTCGGAGTAAACATCAAACGGTTTCGGTTAGCTATTATATTATTATCCGGTATATTATCTGCCTGTGTAACGGCATTTGCAGGTCCGATATCGTTTGTCGGAATAGCAGTTCCCCATTTGATACGTGTGATGTTTAAAACATCAAAGCCTATGGTTCTTGTGCCAGGCTGTTTTCTGGGGGGAGCCTGTTTTTGTTTGATTTGTGATATGATTGCACGAACGGTATTTGCACCAATTGAGCTTTCTATTAGCTCTGTAACAGCAATATTCGGTGCTCCGATTGTTATTATTATGCTTGTCAAACGCAAGTCAAATCATACAAGAGGATAGGAGGGGCACTATGGAATATGTATTAACAGAACAGATGCGTGTCGGCTATGGAAAGCACGAAATTGTACAAAATATTAATCTTCACCTGAAACGCGGTGAAATTATGACGTTAATCGGTCCAAATGGTGTTGGAAAATCAACGATATTAAAGAGTTTTACTAGACAGCTTTCTATGCTTGGCGGTACATGCGTACTTGACAATAAGGAACTTGAAACATATAACGACCGTGAACTTGCAAAAAAAATGTCGATTGTACTGACCGGTCGGGTACAGGGAGAATACTTTACATGCAAAGATATCGTAGAGAAAGGACGTTATCCCTATACCGGAAGCTTTGGGATTTTTTCTGATGAAGATCACAGGAAGGTCATGGAAGCCCTTGAATTGGTAAATATGAAGGATTATGCGGATTGTCTGTTTGAACAGTTAAGTGATGGTCAAAAACAACGTGTGTTGCTTGCAAAAGCCGTTTGTCAGGAACCGGAAATTCTTGTTTTGGATGAGCCGGCTTCATTTCTGGATATTCGCTACAAACTTGAACTCGCTCAAATTCTGAAGCATTTGGCGAAAGAGAAAAATATGGCAATTCTTATGGCATTGCATGAAATTGATTTAGCAAAACGTATATCGGACATTGTTGTTTGTATAAAAGACGGTAAGGTTGATCAGTACGGGGAACCGGAGGATATTTATTCATCTGATTATATTTCGAAATTATATGATATAAAACAGGGAAGCTATAACGTGGAAGGATCTCTTATGGAGTTACCACCGGTAAAAAATCCACCGGAAATCTTTGTGATTGCAGGAGGCGGTTTTGGAATTTCTGTATATCATAAGCTTTGGCGAAAACAGATTCCATTTGCAGCAGGGGTTCTTCACGAAAATGATATCGAAACACCGGTAGCGAAATCACTGGCAACTTCTATTGTTCTGGAACGTGCCTTTGAGCCTGTAAGTGAAGAGAAAATGATGGAAGCAAAGAAAATTCTACAGTATTGTAAGTCTGTTATTTGCGCGTGTGAACAGTTTGGTACGATGAATCAAAAAAATAAATTGCTGCTTGATTATGCAATAAAGCAAAATTTGTTGATTGATGCAAACAAATTGTAAAAAACCTTCATAATATCTATTGAGAAATGATTTCAAATCATTTATAATAAATAGACGATTATGCATAGCATTTTGTTATGCAAAATGGTATTTGGAGGAAGACATGGCAGAAGCATTTAAGCAGGAAATAGAGAAACGAAGAACCTTTGCAATTATATCGCATCCGGACGCAGGTAAAACAACACTTACAGAAAAATTGTTGTTATACGGTGGTGCAATTAATACAGCCGGTTCGGTAAAGGGAAAGGCGAATTCAAAATACGCTGTGTCGGATTGGATGGGAATTGAGAAGGAGAGAGGTATTTCGGTTACATCCTCTGTATTACAATTTCACTATAGTGATTTTTGTATCAATATCCTGGATACACCGGGACATCAGGACTTTTCTGAAGATACGTATCGTACACTTATGGCTGCAGATTCGGCAGTTATGGTTATCGATGCTTCAAAAGGTGTAGAGGCACAGACAATTAAACTTTTTAAGGTTTGTGTCATGCGCCATATCCCGATTTTTACATTTATTAACAAGATGGACTTAGAGGCAAGAGATTCCTTTGAGCTTCTGGACGAAATTGAAAACGTTCTTGGAATACGTACATGTCCGATTAACTGGCCGATTGGAGCCGGAAAACGTTTTAAGGGCGTGTATGACAGAAATACAAAGAAGGTGTCAACTTTTCAGGCAGTTTCGGTTGGTGGCGCAAAGAGTGCGGAAGAGACGGAATATCATGTAGATGATCCTGCGCTGAAAGAGTTGGTCGGTGATGAGTTGTTTGATCAGCTTCATGAAGAAATCGAGTTATTGGATGGAGCCAGTGATGCATTTGATCAGGAACTTGTTGATAAAGGTGAGTTATCACCGGTTTTTTTCGGTTCTGCACTTACAACCTTTGGAGTGGAGACATTTTTGGAACACTTCCTTCGGATGACACAGTCTCCGCTTGCCAGAACTTCGGATATCGGTATGATTGACCCGGTTGAGGAACCGTTTTCAGGGTTTATATTTAAAATTCAGGCAAACATGAATAAAGCACATCATGACCGGATTGCATTTATGCGAATTGCATCCGGCAAGTTTGATGCGTCAAAAGATGTATATCACGTTCAGAGCGGTCGTAAGTTGAAGCTTTCACAGCCACAGCAAATTATGGCGCAGGAACGTAAGGTGATTGAAGAGGCATATGCCGGAGATGTAATTGGTGTATTTGACCCGGGGATTTTTTCCATTGGAGATACACTTTGTACACCGGGTAAAAAATTTACCTACGAAGGTATTCCGACATTCGCACCGGAACATTTTTGCAGAGTGGTACAATTGGATTCGATGAAGCGTAAGCAGTTTAATAAAGGAGTTACACAGCTTGCACAGGAAGGTGCCATTCAGATTTTTCAGGATTATTCACTTGGGTTATCAGAGATTATTGTGGGTGTTGTAGGTGTTCTTCAGTTTGATGTATTAAAATACCGTTTAGAGAACGAATATGGATGTGACATACGTTTGGAGCCATTGCCATACAATTATATTCGTTGGGTAAAAGATCCTTCCACCGATCTTACTTCGTTAAAACGTATTAGTGATTGTAAGAAGGTGAAGGATATGAAAGACAATCCGCTGTTGCTTTTTGCAAATGAGTGGTCAATCCGCTTGTTGCTTGAACATAATGAAGGATTGGAATTGGAAGAATTCAAAAAAAATTAGTAATCTATACAGAAGCTGGCATATAGAATGTTTATGAGGGTGGTTTACTATGATATTAATCGACACACAAAAAGAAGAATTTAATAAGCTAAAGGATATTCATATCTTCGACAAGATTGATAATGAAAAGCGGTTTCACGGAGATTTGCTTGTAATCGGTCTTGGCGGAATCGGAAGTCGTGTTGTATGTAATCTGAAGGGCATGCTTATGGGTGAGATTACTCCGGATGATAACATTAATTATTTGATGATTGATTCTGATATTCCGGCAATGGAGACGATGATTGAAGACAGCAAAGACGGCGTTGGTCTTAACGCAACCGAAATCATTAGCATTTATCGCCCAAACCTTGACAATTTGCTTGTAAACGGAATCAAGGAAAACACAGTTCATCCAAATCTTGCAAACTGGATGCCGGAGGATTTTCCGATATTAAATATCGATATGGACGGAGCGAGAGGCAATCGTCAGCTTGGTCGATTGATGCTTTCGAATGCATATGAGGATGTTCGTATGCTGTTATTTGACCGAATTGATGAAATCTATGCAAAGTCAAAATCCGGTGGTCTCGATGTCATATTGGTCAGCTGTGTTGCAGGAGGTACGGGTAGTGGCATTTTATCAGATATTGCCTACAATATTCGAGCTTATGCAAAGGCAAGAAAGCTTAAGAATTTCCGTCTGGGCGGATGCCTTCTTATGCCGGATGTTTTGTATAGTAACATTAAGATTAAAGAAGATATGGAACTGATGACGCTGTTAAACGCAAATGGCTATGCGACGTTAAAAGAAATTGATTATTATATGCGTCTTGAAAAGCGTGAGAAGCCATATGTGTTTGAGAGTACAACGCATCGTATATCAATGTGTGAAAATATATTTGATGCATGTATGCTTGTTTCCGGAAAAAAGGATGAACAGGGATATATTCCGGAAGGAATTATCTACAGTGATACAGCATATTTTCTTTCGAAGCTTGCGACTATGAAATATGTCGGAAATGAAAAAACACAGTCGGAACGCAGGCTGTTCCGTGATGTATTTTTCAGTGGCGAGGACCGGGGATACTATAAAGTTATCAATAACTCGGATTATCGAATTCCGATACGTGAAATTGAGAATATATGTGAGCATGAGACGTTCGTTGAAGCGTATAAGCTGTTACATAAATCAATTGCGGAGGAAGAAGTTCAAGCACAGGTTTCCTATGCATTACAAGAGCTTGATACATTTTTATCCCAAAAGGCCGGTGATCCGATTAATCTAAATGTAAATGGGCTGATTCGTATGAATCAATTTAAGCGACCGACATACAAGCAGATTAAGAAAAATCAGGATGAACTTCGACCTGCTATGGGAGAAGAAATAAAAAAATTTAAGGAATTAGTTCCAACGGTAATCAAATTTATCAGAAACAAGATTATTGATACATTAAATGCAAGGCTTACAAGCTATATGAATGAGTGCGGACCTTATGCGGTTATGGAAATTATCGGTGCGGGCGGTATTGGTAATAATCAAGAAGATCGGGGGATGATTGCGGCAGTACGTGCCTTGGAAACGAGAATCAAGGATTATCAGCCGACCGGTGAGTTTAGTCGTATTATTGAATCCATTAAAGACATTGTTTCCAAGCGGTTTTTTACGTTCCCGAATGCAAAGCGAGAAACCGAAAACGGTTATTACGATGCTTGTGTAAAAGAAACCTTGACACTGGAACGTAATATGATTATTGAAGGTATGGATGTTCATGATTTGTTTGGAGATATTGTTCGATGGCTGAGGGCAAAGGCAGAACGTTATGATGAGTTATATGCACAGTTTGATGAGGATTTGAAAAATGCGATCGAAGACCTTGCAAAGGAAGGAAAACGTATTACCGGATTCTTGTTAAAGGATGCGAAACATCATACATTTCTTCCGGCAGATTATATTACGGAAGACCGTATCAATGCATTTTATAAGGGGCTTGTACGTTTGCTTGTCGACAATGAATCGAATATTGATAATGGACGATTGGTAACTGTTAAACAGGATATGGAGCGTATTTATAACAATCTGCTTGTCGGACTTGGCGTGTATGCGCCTGAAAAACTGATTGCGGTTGCATTTGCGGACGAGAAACCATCGCTTCAGGAGATGAATATGATGTTTGTTTCTTCAGAAAACGTGACACGTGAGGAATTGATGATGCGTGCCGCGAAGGCTTTTGTTGAGGGAGCAAGCGAAAAAACGCAAAAGAAAAAGCTTTGTATTTTAAGACCGGGCTTTAAGGTGAATCTTGTAAACAAAAAATATATTTCATTGCCGGCAATTATGCCGCATTTTGCAGAGGCGGTTACAAGCGTTCTTACAGGCGCACCATATAAAGAATCGCTGGATACGATTGCTCAAAATACCGGTGATGTTGCAATTTCGGTTGATGATATGTATATTGCCGTTCCGCTCTCCATGCTTATGTGTATGGATGATATGCGTATGGCATATCATGCGGTTGTACAGACAGATTATATGGGACTTCATATTGATGAGGTTAACTTAGATATGGTAAAAGAATATCCGGAAATTGCATAGTGATTTCTGTCAGATTAATCAAAAAAAGGGTAACGTGCGTTGCCCTTTTTTTGATTAAACAGATGCATAATAAATATGATTATATATGAATTTTATGAATTTGTGATCGCAAATTTTTTCTTCAATGTTATGAATAATAGTACGGCAGCTAAAGTTGTCGCAGCATAGTCTGTGATCGGCTGTGCATAGACAAGCATTTTTGCGGACTCTGTATAATAATCGATGAGAAATAAAATCGGCAAATATACAAGTCCTTGTCGGCTGATTGACAGAATCAGCGATGGTAATGCAGCACCGGTTGACTGGATAGCATTGATAAATACAAACATAAGACCTAAAATCGGTCCGGATAAAATCAAGATCCTGGAAAATGAAAATCCGTAGTTATATGCATTCGCATCCGTTAGGAAGGTCTTCACAAGACCGGATGCTCCGAAATAGCAAATACAAGTCATAACAGCACTTAAGCCAAACGCAAGAAGACAGGAAAACTTTAAAACAGAAAAATAGCGTTTTCTGTTTCCTGCACCATAGCAATAACCAAGTAATGGCTGAATACCGGTACCAAGTCCGATTAAAAGCATTACAACAATCATATTTACTTTCATTGCAACACCGAGACCGGCAACCGCCATATCACCAAATACCGACATTTTTTTGTTGATTAATATATTTGAGACACTCATTAATACACTGTTTAATGATGCAGGAATTCCGATGGCGAACACGCCGAGGGCAATGTGACCTCCGATGCGATAGTCTTTTGGTCGGATGGATAGCATTGTTTTTTTAGAAACAAGGTGTAGAAAATAAAAAGCTGCAGATAATACATTACCAATTACGGTAGCGATTGCTGCACCGGCTACATTCCAATCAAATGCAAGAATCATTATCGGATCTAAAACGATATTAGCTAGATTACCGATAATCATACCGGACATTGCGATGTTGGCACGTCCTTCTGCACGAATAATATTGCTGAAACTATTGCTAAGAATAAGAAAAGGAATGCTGAGCGAGACAATTCGCAAATATAGGGTTGCATATTCAATTGTATCGTCACTTGCTCCGATTTTCATACATATCGGTTCTGCAAAAATAAACATAAATATCAGAGAAACGATACCGATGCATAAACCTGTCCAAAAGCAGAAGGAGGAAGCACATTTAGCATCATCTTCACGTTGCTCGCCGAGCATCCGGGAGATTAAGGATGTTCCGCCGACACCAAACAGCATTCCTATTGCCATAAATAAAAGAAAGGCCGGAGTTGCGACAGAAACAGCAGCAACCATCAGTGCATTTTCTGTTTTACCTATAAAAAAAGTATCTGCGAGATTATATACAAGTACCATCATCATACTGACAATAGATGGAATTACATTAAAAATTACCGCCTTCGGAACCGGTGCGTTTTGGAATATATCTGTTGATTTATTGTTCATATCACTAAAACTCCTTTTTTTATTCGTTCCATATCATAACGAAATTTAAATAAAAATGCAACTATTTATATTTTATCAGTTTTTTACCACTCAAAACAAATCTATTGAATCTTTCCGGAATAAAGTGTCGCTTGAAATGAGTGCATAAGTGACATATAATTTAGGAAGTGAAATAAAACGTCAAAAGGTGGTAAAAAATATGTCAAAGTATTATGCGGTGAAGGAAGGGGTTTCACCGGGAATATATACAGACTGGGAAACATGTGAGCGCATGGTAAAAGGTTATCCCGGGGCAAAATATAAGAGCTTTCCAACGGTGGAAGGTGCAAAAGAATATCTTGGTTATGCGTGCGAGAAGAAGCAAACCGAAATGTCCGATTATGCATTTGTTGATGGCTCTTATAATGCATCTACAGGTGTCTACGGTTATGGTGGTTTTGTTGTAACCGGAAATGCCCGCCATGAGGTTAAAGGAAGCGGAAATGACGCAGAAATGGCGTCTATGCGAAATGTTGCCGGTGAAATAGAAGGAGCAATGGCGGCAGTACGTCTTGCGATGACACTTGGCATCAGCAAGCTTGTGATATATTATGATTATAAAGGCATTGAAATGTGGGCGACCGGAGAATGGAAGCGCAATAAAAAGGGAACGATTGCATATTATGAGTTTATGCAGGCGGTTAAGAAAAAAATTACGTTAGAATTTGTCAAGGTCAAAGGTCATTCCGGAGTTTTAGGCAATGAAGAAGCAGACCGACTGGCAAAAGAAGCGGTTGGTCTGCTCTAATTCTTACGTAGATAGCTATAAAAAGCTATCAAACCGATTAGTACAATGATAGCCAATATGGAAAAATACCAAAAACCGGCAGCAAGTGCAGCGATGGCAGTGACCAGCAACAGTAAAATCATGCCGATCGTCATTGTGGTAAGAGGTTTTATCATGTTTGCATCCTGGTGTGCAAGGATAAAAACAGTTAAATATATGATGCTGTATAATAATATTAGTATGATAAGAAATATCATTTATTGAAACTCCAATCTTTTGTAAACAGGTGGTACCATATGGTTAGTCTATCATAGGAGTTTTGATTTTTCAATAACGAGAGTTTTGGTTTTTTTGAACGAGGTATGCAATGTATAAACGGCTGATAAAATGGATGGGCGGTATGGTTATTATATTAAATATTGTGGCTTGGTGTGTGCCCGCATTTTGTAACTGGTATACAAGGTATATTACACCGATTATGGTAAATGTATTTGGAAGGCTGATGAACATTTTTCCGTGGTCGGTCGGAGAGCATTTACTTGTATTGTTTCTGCTTATCAGTATAGTGTTTATTGTAATACTTGTTTTGTATGTTTTATTTCGAAAACGGAAAGCTTTTACATCATTCGCAATCCGATATTTTAAATGTTATTCAATTGTCGTTTTGACGGTTGCCCTTATAATGACGTTAAATTGCACAATATACTATCATTGCACACCGCTTACGGCAAAAAAGGGGACACAGATCGGAGAATATACCATCGATGATTTAGAGGCTGTACGAAATGAGATTGTTGAAAAGTGTAATTACTACAGCACGATTGTAAATCGAGATGAAAACGGATATGTAATTTATGATAAAGATATGCAAAGTGAGACAAAGGAATGTCTTAGGAATTTATCAAAGGATTATCCGAAACTTGCGGGGTATTATCCGAATGCAAAACCGCTTGCATCGTCAAATCTCATGAGCCAGGCATATATTGCGGGATATTATTTTCCGTTTTCTATGGAAGCCAATTACAACAAAAATATGTACATATGCAATTATCCGGCTGTGTTATGTCATGAATTTGCACATTTACATGGATATATTTACGAGGATGAGGCAAATTTTATTGCATTTCGTGCCTGTGTTGAGAGTGATGATCCGTTTTTTATCTATAGCGGATACCTGAGCGTTCTTAATTATGTGGAAGAAGCATATTGGAATCAGGCGGATAAGGATAGGTTAAAATCAAAAAAGATACCACTTGTGAATGATTACGTAATAGAGGATAATATTTTTCTGACAGAAGCAGAGTGGAAAAAAGTGAATGAAAAGGCAGTGCTGTCCGGAGATATTGTGGAACAGGCGTCTGAAAAATTTACAGATACAACGATAAAATTAAATGGTGTAAAGGATGGAATGAACAGCTACCGAATGGTTGTAGAATTGCTGCTCGATTATTATAATTAAATTTATACAAATTTAGTCATATGTCGTTTTTTTTCAGAAGTGAAGCCACTTCCGGCGGATAGGTGGATTTCTTGACATTTTTGTAAATATATGTTAAAAATAATAAGGTTTAAGCTCTTTTTTTACAGTATTGGAAAATAAGATGGAGATGTATAAAATGAAGTTTCAGGTTAGTCAGATTTTAAAGAAAATTGATGTGAAGAACGGTAAGAAAAATGTCGAGTCGAAGACATCGCAAGCTCCTGTAACTGAAGCACAAAAAAGTGATGCTGCACAGGATAATCAGACAGAGGCAACAACTGTTTGTCCAAAGTGTAAGCAGGAGTTTAACAAAGCAGATGTAAAGGCGAATTTAAACGTTTGTATGTCATGTGGATACCATTATGTGATTTCAGCGGAGAGACGTGTGAAATCCTTAGTAGATGCAGGCACATTCCGACCACTTAAGTGTAAGGTTGCTTTTGCAAATCCGTTGGATTATCCGGAATATGAGGATAAGATTACTTCACTTCAGAAGAAGACAGGTCTTGAGGAAGCTGTATATACAGGTGTAGGCAAGATTGATGGATATGAAGCAGTAATAGCAGTTATGAGTAGTAAATTCCTTATGGGAAGTATGGGATTGGCAGTCGGTGAGAAGGTTACAAATGCCGTTGAATATGCTGACAAGAAAAAGCTCCCACTTATCATTTTTACTGCAAGTGGCGGCGCACGTATGCAGGAAGGTATTTTATCCCTTATGCAGATGGCAAAAACAAGTGCCGCAGTTGAGCGTTTCAATCAGAATGGAGGACTTTATATTTCTGTATTAACACATCCTACAACGGGTGGTGTTTCAGCCAGTTTTGCAACTCTTGGCGATATTACATTGGCAGAACCTGACGCGTTGATTGGGTTTGCCGGACCTCGTGTTATCGAGCAAACAATTGGACAAAAGCTTCCTGAGGGCTTTCAGCGTTCGGAGTTCCAGCAGGAGCATGGCTTTGTAGATCAGATTGTTCCGCGTGATAAGATGCGTGAAACACTTGCGCATATATTACGACTTCATTGTAAGAGAGGTAAGTAGCTATGGTCAAGGAAATAGATGCAAGAATCAATGAGATTGATAAAGAGATAGAAGATATTAAAAGCAAGGAAGTTGTTGATGAGGCTCAAATTTATGTATTAAAGAGAGAACGTCATGACCTTGTGAAGATGTGCAAGAACTTGGATCCTCATGATAAGGTTTTTCTTGCAAGACATAAGAAAAGACCAAAAATCACAGAGTATATCGATGCGATTTTTGATGATTTCTTCGAGCAAAAGGGTGATGCCCTTGGCAAAGAAGACGGAAGTATTTTTGGCGGAATTGCAACCTTCGATGGTATGCCTGTTACAGTTATCGGTCATCGTAAGGGAAATGATTTGGCAGAAAATCTTGCTTGTAATTTTGGTATGCCGGGACCGGAGGGCTATCGCAAAGCACTTCGTCTGATGAAGCAGGCAGAGAAGTTTGGCAGACCAATTATTACATTTATTGATACACCCGGCGCATATCCGGGAATTGAAGCGGAAACAAACGGACAAAGTCAGGCTATTGCCACAAACCTTGCGAAGATGAGTGCGTTAAAGGTTCCTGTCATTGCAATCGTAACAGGCGAGGGAAGCAGTGGTGGTGCACTTGCAATCGGTGTTGCAAACAGTGTACTTATGCTTGAAAACGCTGTTTATTCAATACTTTCACCGGAGGGGTATGCAACCATTCTCTGGAAAGATTCAACGAGAAGCGATGAGGCTTGTAGTATGATGAAGCTCACAGCACAGGATCTTAAGGATTTTCATGTAATTGATGAGATTATTCCTGAGCCTATCGGAGGTGCACATCTTAATCCAAAGCTCGTTTATAAGGTTGTAGAGAAGTACATTCGACGTGAGCTTGCCAAGTATTCCAAGATGGGACCTGATGAATTAGCAAAGCACAGATATAAGAAATTTCGTACAATTGATTCTGACTATTTGAATTTACTATAAGGAGACGACATGCAGGTAAAAGATGGATTACGCATTGTAGGACTTGGACATTATGTTCCTGATAATACAGTGACAAATGATGATTTAAGTAAGATTGTTGATACAAATGATGAATGGATTGCCACTAGAACAGGTATCCGTAAGCGTCATTTTGTTACAACAGAGCGCAATCAGGATATGGCGATTGCTGCCGCAAAGATGGCAATTAAAGATGCCGGTATTGATCCTTTGGAAATTGGTGCATGTATCGTAGCAACGATTCGTCCGGATAATATGACACCTGCCGTAGCATGCATGGTTCAAAAAGAGGTCGGTCTTCCGACAGAGATTCCTTGTTTTGATATCAATGCAGCGTGTTCAGGATTTATGTATGGTGTTCGTGTTATGCGTGGCATGCTCATGCAAAGCGATAAACGTTACGGGTTAGTAATTGGTAGCGAGACTTTATCAAAAGTCTTAAATATGGAAGATCGTGGAACCTGCATTCTATTTGGTGATGGAGCGGGTGCTGCAGTTATTGAGTTGTCAGATGACCATCGTTACTTCAGTATTTTAGGTACAAAGGGTGATGATGAGGTTTTAGTCTGTCCAAATGACGGAGACAGATTTGTTCGCATGAATGGACAGGAAGTATTTAAGTTTGCTGTTTCAACTGCACCGGATACGATTAATCAGATTCTTGATATGGCCGGATTATCGGCCGATGATATTGACCATTATGTGTGTCATCAGGCAAATCTTCGTATTATTTCATCGGTAGCAAAGAAATGTAAACAGAGCATCGATAAATTCTATGTAAATCTTGATGAGTACGGCAATACTTCTTCGGCAAGTATTCCAATCGCGCTTAGCGAGATGAAACAAAAGGGATTATTAAAGAGCGGAGATAAGGTTGTTTGTGCCGGTTTTGGCGGCGGTCTTACATGGTGTGGCGCATATTTTGAGATATAAGGAGAAATACATATGTTATTAAATGAAATGTTAAATATTAAGTATCCGATTATTCAGGGTGGAATGGCAAATATTGCTCTTGGCGAGTTCGCAGCTGCCGTATCCAATGCCGGTGGTCTTGGACTTATCGCATCCGGTGGTTTTGATGCAGAACGTATTCGTGAGGAGATTCATAAGTGCCGTGCACTTACAGATAAGCCATTTGGTGTCAACTTAATGTTAATGAATCCGGATGTTGACAATATAGCAAAAATGTTAGTTGAGGAGAAGGTAGATGTTATTACAACCGGTGCCGGTTCTCCGGAAAAATATGTAGCTGATTGGAAGGCTGTTGGCAGTAAGGTTATTCCGGTTGTTGCCAGTGTTACCCTTGCAAAGCGTATGGAACGTATGGGTGTAGATGCAGTGATTGCTGAAGGTGGCGAGAGTGGCGGACATGTTGGAGAGATGACAACAATGGCGCTTGTTCCTATGGTAGTTGATGCACTTAACATTCCTGTTATTGCAGCGGGTGGTATTGCTGATGGAAGAGGAATGGTTGCAGCACTTGCGCTCGGTGCGGTTGGTATCCAGATTGGTACAGTATTGCTTGCAAGTGATGAATGTCCGATTCATGAAAATTATAAGCTTGCAGTCGTTAAGGCAAAGGACAACGGGACAGCAGTTACAGGTCGTAAGGCAGGAGCTCCTGTTCGTGTAATTAAGAACCATATGACAAGAGAATATCTTAAGATGGAGAGTGAAAATGTTTCAAGAGATGAGCTTGAGCAGCTTACACTTGGTTCTCTTCGCAAGGCTGTTTTAGAGGGCGATACAAAGTATGGTTCACTTATGGCAGGTCAGATTAGCGGTCTTGTTGCTGATATTAAGCCGGTTGCAAAAATTCTTGATGAAATTTATGAGGGTGCAAAGGCTGAACTTGCTAAGCTTAATACTTTTGGTTTATAGGAGGATACTATGAGAATTGGTTTTTTATATGCCGGACAAGGTAGTCAGTGTGTAGGTATGGGAAAGGACTTCTATGAGAAGTATTCGGAAGTTGCGGAGACCTTTAACAATGTTTCGATCGATTTTGATGTAAAGGAATGCTGTTTTGAAGGACCTATCGAAAAGCTAAGCCGGACGAGATATACACAGCCTTGTATGGTAACCTTTGCAGTTGCCATTACAAAGCTGCTAAAATCGAAAGGGATTGTTCCTGAAATGGCGGCAGGTCTTTCGCTTGGTGAGTATTCAGCACTTTATGCGGCAGGTGTTTTTGATGAAAAACAGGTTGTTGATTTAGTTGCTTATCGTGGGAAGTCGATGGAAGAAGCAGTTACAGGCAGGGATACAGGTATGATTGCGGTTATGAATCTTGACCGTGAGTCAATCAAGGCTTGCTGTAAGAAAGCAGAGGAAGAATTTGCGGATTCTCCTTATCATATTGCGGAGGTGGCAAACTATAATACACCAACACAGGTTACTGTTTCCGGTGATTCTCCTGTTATTGCACGTGCAGGTGAGCTTATGACAGAAGCAGGTGCAAAGCGCATTGTTCCTGTTGCAGTAAGCGGACCATTCCACACATCGTTAATGAAACCTGCCGGAGACAAGCTTGCAGAGCGTTTCAAGTGTGAGAATTTCGGGGATTTGCAGTTTCCTGTAATCTTTAACGCGACAGGTACTGAGATTACGTCAGATACTACAATTGCTGAGATGCTTGAGAAACAGGTACAAAGTTCCGTATATTTTGAAGATTCAATCAAATATATGATGGATAACGGTATTGATACATTTGTTGAGATTGGACCCGGTAAGACACTTAGTGGATTTGTTAAGAAAATTGATCGTAGTTATACTACATATTCAATTTCGGATGTAGAGAGCTTCGAAGCATTTCTTGCAGATATGGAGGCATAAAATATGAGTTTAGCTGGAAAAGTTGCAATTGTAACCGGTGGAAGCCGTGGTATCGGACGCGGCATTTGTATTGCACTTGCAAAGGCCGGTGCAGATGTTGTTACGTGTTATGCGCATGGTGCAGACGGCGCGAATGAGACAGTTGCACTATGTAAGGAATACGGTGTTCGGGCAGAGGCTGTTTTGGCTGATGTTGCAAAAAATGATGATGTGTCCCGTATGGTTTCTTATGTTAAGGAAGCTTATGGAAGTATTGATATTTTTGTAAATAATGCGGGTATCACAAAGGATAATCTTCTCATGAAGATGACAGAGGCAGATTTTGATGCCGTTCTCGACACAAACTTAAAAGGAGCGTTTTTGTGTGTACAGAATATTGCTAAGATTATGCTTAAGCAAAAGTCCGGACACATTATCAATATTAGCAGTGTAGTTGGTGTTAGCGGTAATGCCGGACAGGCAAACTATGCTGCAAGTAAGGCAGGTATGATTGGTCTTACAAAATCAGTTGCCAAGGAACTTGGTTCTCGAGGCATCACATGTAATGCTGTTGCGCCTGGATTTATTGAGACAGATATGACAGCAAAACTACCGGAGGATATTATCACACAGATGAAGAATTCGATTCCTATGAAGTCCTTGGGGCAGGTGGAAGATGTGGCGAATCTTGTAGCATTTCTTGCTTCGGATGAGGCACGTTACATCACGGGTCAGGTTATCTGTGTAGATGGCGGTATGGCAGTATAATTTTTGTGAAAAGAGGTTTAAAATGGGCAGAAGAGTTGTAATTACAGGTATGGGAACCGTGAATCCTCTTGGTAAGAATGTTGAGGAGACATGGGAAAATGTTAAAAAGGGTGTTTGTGGTATTGGCCCTATCACTCAAATTGATGTAACAGATCACGCTGTTAAACTTGCAGGAGAAGTAAAAGACTTCACACCGGATCCGATTATTGACAAAAAAGAAGCTCGTAGAATGGCTCGTTTCTCTCAGTTTGCTCTTGTTGCTGCTGTTGAGGCTTTTGAGCAGAGCGGACTTGATATGGAGAAGGAAGATGCCGAGCGTTGTGGTGTTAACTTCGCAAGTGGTATCGGCGGACTGAAGTGTACAGAGGATAATTTTCAGACAGGTCAGAGAAGAGGCTTTGACAAGATATCTCCTTTCTATATTCCTATGACTATTTCAAACATGGCGGGTGGTAACATCGCGATTCGTCTTGGGTTTAAGGGTATGTGTACATGTGTGGTTACTGCTTGTGCAAGCGGTAATAATGCAATCGGCGATGCGTTCCATTATGTACGCGATGGCTATGCAGATGTAATGCTTTGTGGTGGTACAGAGTCATGTATTACTGACATGGCTGTTGGTGGATTTACAGCTATGCAGGCACTTAATGCAACCGATGATCCAAACCGTGCATCCATTCCGTTTGATAAGGAACGCGGAGGATTTGTTATGGGTGAGGGTGCCGGTGCACTTGTTTTAGAGGAATATGAGCATGCAAAGGCTCGTGGGGCAAAGATTTTAGGTGAAATAGTAGGTTATGGTGCTACATGTGATGCATACCATATTACGGCGCCTCATCCGGAAGGAGAAGGTGGTGCGGCATGTATGACAATGGCTGTTTGTGATGCAGGTATTACACCTGATCAGGTCGGTTATGTAAATGCACATGGTACATCAACGCATTTGAATGATGCCGGTGAGACGAAGGCGATTAAAAAGACATTTGGCGACCATGCTTATAAGATGATGGTTAGTTCAACAAAGTCAATGACAGGACATTTGCTTGGTGCTGCAGGAGCGATTGAAGCAATCTTTACAGCTATGGCACTTAAGGATGAATATATCCCTGCAACAATTAACTACAAGGTTCCGGATGAGGAATGTGACCTTGATATTGTACCAAATGAAGGACGTAATGTTGCAGTAGAGTATGCTGCATCAAACTCACTTGGTTTTGGTGGTCATAATGCTTGTATCGTATTTAAGAAATTTGCCGAGTAGGAGAACAAGATGGAGCTTAATTCAAATCAAATTCAGGAGATTTTACCACACCGCTATCCGTTTGCATTAGTAGATCGTATTACGGACTATGAAGCAGGAAAGTGGGCAAAAGGTATTAAATGTGTTTCTGTCAACGAGATGCAGTTTTGCGGACATTTTCCGCAGCAACACGTAATGCCGGGCGTGCTTATTATCGAGGCACTTGCTCAGGTTGGCGCGATTGCACTTTTGACGGAAGAAGAAAACAGAGGAAAAATCGCATTCTTTGGTGGTATTAAAAATGCAAGATTCAAGAAACAGGTAGTGCCGGGGGATGTGCTTGAAATGGAATGTGAGCTTACAGAGCGTAAGGGACCGGTCGGTTACGGAAAGGCAGTTGCCAAGGTTGACGGTAAGGTTGCAGTTGTCTGTGAACTTACGTTTGCAGTGCAACAGTAAATGTAAAGCGTTTTAAACGAAAGGTTGTTTATTTCGCAGAATCCATTGATTTTGCGGATAAACAACCTTTTTTAGAGGTATGTATATGAATTATATAGATATAAAGTCGGTACTTACAATTGCAGGTAGTGACAGTTCGGGTGGAGCAGGAATTCAAGCAGATATAAAGACTATTTTATCGAATGGCTGTTATGCGATGTCTGCAATCACAGCACTTACAGCACAAAACACACAGGATGTAAGAGCGATTTGTGAGACAACATCGGACTTTTTGGAAAAACAAATTGATGCGATTTGCGATGATATCATTCCGGATGCCGTAAAAATCGGAATGGTTTCATCTGAGAGCTTAATCCGGGTAATAGCGTCAGAAATTCGTCGATATGATCTAAAAAATGTTGTCGTAGATCCGGTTATGGTATCAACGAGCGGATGTAAATTACTTTCCGATGGGGCAATCGATAGTCTGGTCGATGATTTGTTTCCGCTTGCGAGGGTCATAACACCTAATATTCCGGAGGCCGAGCTTCTTTCCGGAGAAATAATATCAAGTGCCGACGATATGGAACGTGTCGGACATTTACTGGCAGATCGATATCACGTTTCAGTGTTGATGAAAGGCGGACATCGTGTTTGTGATGCAAATGATTTGCTGATAGACGGTGGAATGGTGTATTGGTTTAATGGAATTCATATTGAGAATGATAATACGCATGGAACCGGATGTACGTTATCATCGGCGATTGCTTCCTACCTTGCAAAAGGGTATTCACTGTCGGAGAGCGTAAATCAGGCAAAGCTTTATATTTCACGTGCACTCTTTTATGGAATAAATATCGGAAAGGGGAGCGGACCGCTCAATCATGGATGGAACGTTATGCAAGAGGAACATCGTTCCTGGGCGAAACCGGCCATAAGAAAAGCACTTGGACTTTATGCGGTTACAGATCGAAGTTTTCGAAAGGGGCAGTCGTTATACGAACAAGTTGAGGCTTGTTTACAAGGCAATGCTACAATGATCCAGCTACGGGAGAAAAATTTGGATACGAGTGCATTTCTTGCATCGGCGCGAGAAATCAAACAGCTTACGGATATGTATCATGTACCGTTCATAATAAATGATAATGTAATGGTTGCACGACTTGTAAATGCAGATGGTGTACATATCGGACAAGATGATATGGATATCAAAACGGCAAGGGCTTTGCTTGGGGAAGAAAAAATTATCGGTGTTTCTGCTCATAATATTGAAGAAGCCCTCCTTGCAGAGAAAAATGGCGCAGATTACATAGGAGTCGGTGCGGTATTCGGGACATCCACAAAGAGTAATACAATCCCTGTATCATATGAGCAGCTTTCGGCAATCTGCAATGCGGTTACAATACCGGTTGTTGCGATTGGAGGAATTTGTGAAGATAATATTGAACAGCTTTCGGGAAGCGGTATTTCAGGTGTGGCGGTTGTTTCCGGTATTTTTGCTGCTGAGGATATTAAGCAACAAACAAAAACAATGTATACGAAAGTTATTAACATGATCGTGTAAGGTGATTGAATGGAAATATGGATGAACGATCAATTAAATGAAGAAGCTCTTTGGAATGAGTTGCAAGACAAAAAAGGAATCATTTTTGATATGGATGGTACACTGCTTGACAGTATGACTATGTGGCATGTGCTTGATATTCAATATCTAAATCGATTTGGAATTGTTCCGGAATCGGATTTTCAACAGACGGTTGCGACGATGACATTATCGGTCGCAGCAGAATATATGTGTGAACATTTTGATTTACCTCGTTCACCAAAGCAAATAGAAGATGATTTTTGTCAAATGGTACGAGAGCAATATAAAAATATATTACAGCTAAAACCTGGTGCGTTGTCTTTGATTCAAAAGCTTCATGCGAAAGGCTTTTTGATGATGGTAGCAACAGCAAATGAATATGAAATTGTGCATCCTGCACTCCTTCGTACCGGAGTTTGGGAGTATATTTACGGACTTGTCACATGCACGATGGCGGGAGAAAATAAGGAATCCCCGGCTGTGTATCAATTAGCATGTGATAAAATGGGACTTGGTCGATCGGAATGTGTTGTGTTTGAGGATTCTCTTTTTGCAATCAAAACAGCAAAGAATGCCGGATTTTCAGTTGTTGCGGTATATGATGATGCATCAAAGGATTGTTGGAATGAAATCAAAAAGATAACGAATTGTCAGGTGGTGTTTTAATGAATAAAAAAAAGAAAGAACAGAGAACGAGCTGTGATTCCTGTGCGTATTTGGTTTATGATGAGGAATATGAGGAATACATATGTGATGTCAGCATTGATGAGGACGAAATGGCACGTCTGATGGAAAATCCGCATTATAACTGTCCGTATTATAAGTATGGTGACGAGTATAGTGTAGTAAGAAAGCAGATGTAGGTGATAATATGAAAAAAAATATAGTATTAATCGGTATGCCGGGAGCAGGGAAAAGTACGGTTGGTGTATTGCTATCGAAGGCTCTTAATTACGATTTTTTGGATACAGATATATTGATTCAACAAAAAGTCGGACAAAAGTTGTATGAAATAATAAGAGATCAAGGGATGGATGCATTTCTTGCAATTGAAAATAAAACTTTGCAACAGATTGATGTATCAGGAACTGTCGTCGCTACGGGCGGAAGTGCAATTTTTGGAGAGGACGCAATGATACATTTGGCCAAGAACGGAAAGATTGTGTATATTAAGCTTTCCTGCGATGAAATTATTCGGCGTGTAAGAAATATCAAAACACGCGGAATTGCAATGAAAAAAGGAAAAACATTGGAAGATGTCTATTATGAAAGAACACCTTTGTATGAGAAATACGCGGATGTTGTTGTAGAGTGTGATGATACAACAATAGAAACTTGCGTCCAGCGAATTATGGAAGCGTGTAAGTTGTGTGTCTAGACTTACATGTATGATTTTCGAAAAATATATGAATACTACCTCTAAATACATTGGAGGTAGTTTTTTTATGCAGGAAAATAAAAACCGATATATCCGAACCGACCTTGCGCTTGAACTAAAGGACGATTTGTCAAAAAAACAAGAGATGAGTGGGATGGAGTTTTCAACAGGTGTTTATGATGACAGTGACATTGTTGAAACAGTCATAAGGGTCACGAACGAGCGCGGTGCAAGAAATCTTGGAAAACCAATAGGTACTTATATTACTTTAGAGAGTGAAAAACTTCGGAAAAGTGATGAGGGAATCCATGAACCGTTTGTAGAAATCTTGCAAAAACATTTAAAAGAAATGATTCAGGATGCAAAATGTGTGTTAGTGCTTGGTCTTGGAAATCGTGCTGTAACGCCGGATGCATTGGGACCGTATGTAGTTGATAATCTATATGTGACCAGACATTTATTTCGAGAAGGTGTATTGAAACATGGACGTGAAATATGTGCACTTTGTCCCGGGGTTATGGCACAGACCGGGATCGAAACACTTCAAATATTAAAGGCTGTATGCATGGAGACAAAACCGGATATTGTAATTGCGGTTGATGCTTTGGCTGCAAGAGAACCATCACGATTAAACTCAACCATACAGATTTGTGATACGGGCATCGCACCCGGAGCCGGTGTTGGAAATGACAGAAAACGGATTAATGAGGATACACTTGGGATAAAAGTCATTGCAATTGGTGTCCCGACTGTCATATCGGTTTCGGCGATTGTGCATCAGAATGTGGAAGAGCTTCCTGAGACACTTGCATCGATGTTTGTGACACCAAACAATATTGATGAGGCTGTAAAACGAGTGAGCTATACAATCTCAGAGGCGATTAACCGATTGTGTACAGAGTAAAAAATGTAGTATGTCAAACCTTGTACGGGCATATAGTTTACTATGGACAATAATAAATCAAAAATCATATATCTGTGTAAAGCTGCGGTTTTGTTTTTTTGTGTGGGGATTATTTTTAGCAGAAAAAGTCTTGTATCGTGCGTATGTCATTGCCTGAGAGAAGAGCTGTTCCCGACAATGTGCGAAAAACAGGATGCGAATGCAATTGTAAAAGAGCTGTTCCCGATTTTTTTATTTGAAGGAGAACCGGAGGGATTAAATCAGCACATAAGCTATGAAGAATATGTATGGAAAGAAACAGAAAAGAATACCGAAAATGATGAGTCGCCTTTTCAGCCTACTGATACCGCAGAATCATTTGCGGATGGTACAATGACTCTGACAGATGCAGAAAAGCAGGATACGGAAACGGTTATGGGACCGACTGTTACCGGAGGAATTTCGTACTCTTTTGAACAACTATCCAGTTATGATTTTTTAATAGGTAATTGTTTTAATATTGCATCCTCCACAATTGTATATCCGGAGGAACTGGATGCAAAAAAAATGCTTGGTATGGATATGACAGTTGATTTATCAGGAGAAGAATATAAGGTGTTAATTTATCATACACATGGATCCGAGGCGTATATCGACAGTCGTCCGGGCGTTGCTGAGGATACGGTAATTGGTGTCGGAGACGAGCTTACCCGTATTTTGTCTGAACAATACGGGATAAAGGTGTATCATGATCGAACTGCATATGATTGTATGGAAGGTGTGTTGAATCGTGATCGTGCGTATGAATATTCTGCGCAAGGGATTGATCGGATTTTAGCTGAAAATACGGAAATTGAAGTAATAATTGATGTTCACCGGGATGGCGTTCGAGAGGATCTTCATCTGATGCGTGTGGTTAATCAGAAACCTTGTGCCCAGCTTATGTTTGTGAATGGGATGAGTCGTTCGGCAATGCAAGGGGAGGTATCTTATCTGGAAAATCCATACCGCGAGACAAATCTTGCTTTTGGATTTGCACTTCATATATCCGGACGGGAAAAGTACGGAGAGTTGTTTCGAAGAAATTATATAAGTGGTTATCGATATAATTTACATAAAATGCCAAAAGCAGCATTGGTTGAGGTTGGTGCACAGAGCAACACAGTCGAGGAGGCGAAAAATGCAATGGAACCTTTGGCGGAAGTTATTTATGATGTGATATCAGGTGGTATGCAATAAACAACAAAGGTTTTGACACCTGAATAAAGTAAACTATGTATGGTATAAGTATTTACTTGTCATGCGGCAGAACAATATGATAGAATAATAAGAGTGCCGATTTATACTATATGTGCACATGTAAATATATGGAATGAGGATAAAAAAATGGAACACTTGGATCAAAGCAAGATTCGTAATTTCTGTATCATAGCTCATATTGATCATGGGAAATCAACGCTTGCAGATCGTATTATCGAGAAAACCGGTACACTGACCAGCAGAGAAATGCAGGATCAGGTATTAGATAATATGGAACTTGAACGCGAACGCGGCATTACCATCAAGGCGCAATCGGTTCGTATCATTTACAAGGCAAACGACGGAGAAGAATATATTTTTAATCTGATTGACACACCGGGACATGTCGACTTTAATTATGAGGTATCAAGAAGCCTTGCTGCATGTGAAGGAGCAGTGTTGGTCGTGGATGCCGCACAGGGAATTGAGGCACAGACACTTGCAAACGTTTATCTGGCAGTCGATCATAATTTAGATGTGATGCCGGTCATAAACAAGATTGATCTTCCGTCTGCAGATCCGGAGCGTGTAATCAATGAAATTGAAGATGTGATTGGTATTGAGGCTCAGGATGCTCCGCTAATTTCTGCAAAAAACGGAATTAATATTGAACAGGTTTTGGAACAGATTGTTCAAAAAATTCCTGCTCCGAAAGGAAATATTGATGCACCGTTTAAGGCGCTTATTTTTGACAGTTTGTATGATTCCTATAAAGGTGTTATTATTTTTTGTCGAGTGTTTGACGGTGTATGCAAAAAGGGAACCAAGATTCGTATGATGGCAACCGAGGCAGAGGCCGAGGTTGTGTCAGTTGGTATATTTGGTGCCGGACAGTTTATTCCGTGTGATGAGCTATCCGCAGGTATGGTTGGCTTTATAACAGCCAGTCTGAAAAATGTCAAGGATACTACGGTTGGAGATACGGTTACAGATGCAAATAATCCTTGTGCGGAGGCACTTCCGGGCTATAAGCAGGTAAATCCGATGGTTTATTGCGGCTTGTATCCGGCGGATGGCGCAAAGTATCCGGATCTTCGTGATGCATTGGAGAAATTGCAGCTAAATGATGCTTCTCTTAGTTATGAACCAGAAACCTCGATTGCACTCGGCTTTGGATTCCGCTGCGGTTTTTTGGGATTGCTTCATTTGGAGATTATTCAGGAGCGATTGGAGCGTGAATATAACCTCGACCTTGTCACAACTGCGCCGAGTGTTATATATAAGGTCCATAAGACAGATGGAACTGTTATTGATTTAACCAACCCGTCAAATTTGCCGGATCCTTCGGAAATAGAATATATGGAAGAGCCGTTTGTTGCCGCGGAAATCATGGTTACAACGGACTATGTGGGTGCAATTATGCAGCTTTGTCAAGAACGAAGAGGTATTTATAAGAGCATGGAGTATATGGAAACAACACGTGCCCTGCTAAAATATGATTTACCGCTTAATGAAATTATTTATGATTTCTTTGACGCGTTAAAATCACGTTCGCGCGGTTATGCATCCTTTGATTATGAGATGAAGGGTTATGAACGTTCTGAACTTGTCAAACTTGATATATTAATCAATAAAGAAGAGGTTGATGCATTGTCCTTTATCATACATAAGGAGACTGCTTATGAGCGCGGACGAAAAATGTGTGAAAAGCTTAAGGGAGAAATACCGAGACATTTGTTTGAGATACCGATTCAGGCTGCTATCGGAAGTAAGGTTATTGCGCGTGAGACGGTAAAAGCAATGCGTAAGGATGTTCTTGCGAAGTGTTACGGCGGTGATATCAGTCGAAAACGTAAACTTTTGGAAAAACAAAAGGAAGGAAAAAAACGTATGCGTCAGGTTGGAAATGTAGAGATTCCGCAAAAGGCGTTTATGAGTGTACTAAAGTTGGATGAGGAGTAGGCGTTCCTATGAAAAAATATGTAAGTCTGTATGTGCATATTCCGTTTTGCGCAGTCAAATGTAAATATTGTGATTTCTTATCGTTTGATGGAGAAAGCTATGGAACGATGCTTCGCTATGTGGATAGTCTCTGTCAGGAGATAAAACTATATGAACCGGTGGCAGAGGAATACGTTGTTCGAAGTGTTTTTATCGGAGGAGGAACCCCTTCTTTGCTGGATGAGGCGCTGATTACGAACATTATGGCATTCATTCGTAAAACATTTACACTGGAAAAAAATGCTGAAATTACAATTGAAGCCAATCCGGGTACATTGCGTCATCAGAAGTTAAATGGCTATAAGGCGGCCGGTATTAATCGCATAAGTATTGGATTGCAGTCGGCAGATGATGAAATGTTAAGAAGGCTTGGACGTTTGCATAATTATGATCAGTTTGTTGCAAGCTTTAAGGCTGCAAGAAGAGCAGGCTTTAACAACATTAATGTCGATATTATGTCAGGACTTCCGGGACAGACAATTCATACATATGTTGATACGATTTCAAGAGTTTTGGATTTCAAACCGGAGCATATTTCGGCATATTCTCTGCAGATTGAAGAGGGGACTCCGTTTGCAAACGACCCGGCTATTTTGGAACAGCTCCCTCCGGAGATGATTGACCGCAGGATGTACGAGATTACAAAGAAGCTTTTAGGTGCGAGTGGTTATGAACGTTATGAGTTTTCCAATTACGCAAAACCCGGTTATGAATGTAAGCATAATATGGTCTATTGGACCGGGGGAGAATATATCGGATTTGGTATAGGAGCTTCTTCTTATTTTAAAGGCAAGCGATTTTCGAATATGACAGATGTATTTTCATACATTCGCTTAATGGAGGATACAACAGAGAAGTTTGTTTCCTACGATGATATGGAAAAGCTGTTCAATGAAGTTACGGATAAGTTGCGTGAAAATGTTACGACAATGTATGTAGATTCCCGTATGGAGGAATTTATGTTTTTGGGACTTCGAATGATGTGTGGTGTCAGTCGAAGTGATTTTGAGGAACGATTTAAGAAGGATATATATGAAGTGTACGGAACCGTGTTAAACCGATATATTGATCAGGGATTTATGGCAATTGACGGGGATCGGATTTATCTGACGGATAAAGGAATTGATGTAAGCAACGTCGTACTCGCTGATTTTATATTAGATAAGGAGTAGATAAGATGATAGCAATTTTGGAGACGAGAGATCAGGTACAGGCAATTATCTTACATGATATGCTTAACGAAAATGGAATTAAGTGTGAAATTAGTGAAGTTTCGTTAAGAGCTGCCGGCAAACATACCGGTCTTGTTTCAAAGCGCTATGATGTTTATGTCAAGAATGAAGATGAGGCAAGTGCAAGAGAAATCATCCGTGCAAAAGGTGAGTTTGATGACATGCCTTGGGATCCTGATTCGGATTCGTTGGATCCGGAACCGCGATATCCGTGGTATATGGATTCCCGGAATAAACGTAAAATACTATGGATTTCATGGATTATCCTGTTTATATTTATCTTATATATTGTCATATCATAAGAGATCCTTTAGGGTCTCTTTTTTCACGAAAAAAACATAGATTAGAGAGAGAAAAACCTTGACAAATAATAATGGTGGTGTTAGATTATGAATAGAGATTAGCACTCGAATCTGATGAGTGCTAATAACAAAAGAAAGGATGATGAGATGGAGCTGGATGAGCGTAAGAAAAAAATCCTGCGAGCCATTGTATCAAACTATCTTGAAACCGGAGAACCGGTAGGTTCGAGAACTATTTCAAAGTATTCGGATTTGAACTTAAGTTCGGCTACAATTCGAAATGAAATGGCTGATTTGGAAGAGATGGGCTACATTGTTCAGCCACATACTTCTGCCGGTCGTATTCCTACTGATGCAGGGTATCGATTCTATGTCGATCAGCTTATGGAGGAAAAGGAAGAGATAGAAGAGGTCAAGGGTTCTTTGCTGGAGCGAGTGGATCGTATGGAACTTCTCCTTAAGCAGGTTGCAAAGGTTCTTGCGTCTAATACAAATTATGCGACGATGGTCACTGCGCCGAACTACAACAAAACAGTAAAGTTCATACAGCTGTCTCAGGTCGATATCGGCAATTTGTTGGCTGTAATTGTTGTTGAAGGAAACATCATTAAAAATCAAATGATACGAGTTGATGTCGAGCTCGATAATGAGGACGTTTTAAAGTTCAATATTCTGCTCAATACATTTTTACAAGGTGCAAGCCTTGAAGACATCAATCTTGAGATGATTCAGGCGATGAAAAAACAGGCCGGTGATTATGGTATAATATTAGACCAGATTTTTCAGGGAATTGTTGAGGCAATTCATGAAGCTAACGAACTGGAAATCTACACAAGCGGTGCAACAAATATTTTGAAGTATCCGGAGCTTGGAGATATCAGTAAGACAAGTGAGCTTTTGGAAAAGTTTGAAGACAAGAGTGCACTTTCCCATATGCTTGAGGAAACGGCAAATGATGAGAATGAAACAGGAATTCAGGTTTATATCGGAGAGGAGACTCCGGTGCAAAATATGAAGGACTGTTCGCTTGTGACAGCAACCTATAAGATGCCGGAAGGTGCAAAAGGAACAATCGGCATCATAGGTCCGAAACGTATGGATTATAAAAAGGTTGTTAGTACACTAAAAAATCTGACGATTGAGTTGGATAACATTTTTAATAAAGACAAAGGGGTGAGTGATCATGACCAGTAAGGGTCCGGAAACAGAAGAAATTAAGGTGGACGATATTCCGGTCAATGAAGGCACAGACGTGCAAATAGACGAAGAAAAAAATGTGTCGGCAGACGATGCGGCAGGCATTGAGGCAGAAAAACCGAAGCCGGTTCCGAAGGGAAGTCGACGTGGCAGTAAATCACTTATGCTTGAACTCGAGCGCATGAAGGAGCTTGCAGAAGGAAACGAGGAAAAGTACAAGCGTCTTTTAGCCGAGTTTGAGAATATGAGACAGCGAAACGAAAAAGAGTCCAAGAAAATGTATGACATTGGAGCAAAGGAGGTATTAGAAAAACTTTTGCTTGTTGTAGACAACTTGGAACGTGCCCTTGACAGCGTTCCGGAGGAAGACAAGGAACGTGGATTTGAACAAGGCGTGGATAAGATATATCGCCAGCTTATGGTGACACTTGAGGGTGTAGGCGTTAAACCGATGAACGCAGAAGGAACACAGTTTGATCCGGAATTCCACAATGCAGTCATCCATATTGAGGATGAGAACTTTGGTGAAAATGTAATTGCCGAAGAAATGCAAAAGGGATATATGTACAAGGATCAGGTATTAAGACATAGTATGGTAAAGGTTGCAAATTAACAGCCTTTCAGAATAAAGAATTCAATTAAGGTTATATGGAGGAAAATAAAATGGGTAAGATTATTGGTATTGACTTAGGTACAACAAATTCATGCGTAGCTGTTATGGAAGGTGGTAAGCCGGTTGTTATTACAAATGCAGAAGGTTCAAGAACAACACCTTCGGTAGTTGCTTTCACAAAGACAGGTGAGAGAGTTGTCGGTGATGCTGCGAAGCGTCAGGCTGTAACAAATGCCGACAAGACAATTTCTTCCATCAAGAGACATATGGGTTCTGACTATAAGGTTCAGATTGATGACAAGAAGTATTCACCGCAGGAAATCTCAGCTATGACTCTTATGAAGCTTAAGAGAGATGCAGAGGCATATCTTGGTGAAACTGTTTCAGAGGCTGTTATTACAGTTCCTGCTTATTTCACAGATGCACAGAGACAGGCTACAAAGGATGCAGGTAAGATTGCAGGTCTTGATGTAAAACGTATTATCAATGAGCCGACAGCTGCTGCTCTTTCTTATGGTCTTGACAATGAGAATGAGCAGAAGATTATGGTATATGACCTTGGTGGTGGTACATTCGATGTATCTATTATCGAGATTGGTGATGGTGTTATTGAGGTTCTTGCAACTGCAGGTAACAACATGCTTGGTGGTGATGACTTTGATAATGCGATTACTGAGTATATGTTAGCTGAGTTTAAGAAGACAGAAGGTGTAGATCTTTCTACAGACAAGATGGCTATGCAGAGATTAAAGGAAGCTGCCGAGAAGGCCAAGAAAGAGCTTTCATCTGCTACGACAACAAACATTAACCTTCCGTTCATTACAGCAACACAGGATGGTCCAAAGCACTTTGATATGGACCTTACAAGAGCAAAGTTTGATGAACTTACAGCTTCTCTCGTAGACAAGACAAGAGAGCCGGTACAGTCAGCACTAAAGGATGCAGGTCTTTCTGCTTCTGATATTGATAAGGTACTTCTTGTAGGTGGTTCTACACGTATTATCGCTGTACAGGATATGGTTAAGAAAATTACAGGTAAGGAGCCGTTCAAGGGAATTAATCCGGATGAATGCGTAGCTATCGGTGCTTCTATTCAGGGTGGTAAGCTTGCGGGTGATGCAGGTGCAGGAGAAATTCTTCTTCTGGATGTAACACCACTGACGCTGTCTATTGAGACAATGGGCGGTATTGCAACACACCTTATTGAGAGAAATACAACAATTCCTACAAACAAGAGCCAGATTTTCTCTACAGCACAGGATAATCAGGATGCAGTAGATATTAATATCGTTCAGGGTGAGCGTGAGTTTGCGCGTGATAATAAGAGTCTTGGACGTTTCCGTTTGGATGGTATCGCTCCTGCAAGACGTGGTGTTCCACAGATTGAGGTTACATTTGATATCGATGCAAACGGTATTGTAAATGTATCAGCAAAGGATCTTGGTACAGGCCGTGAGCAGCACATTACAATTACTTCCGGAACATCTTTATCTGATGAGGATATCGAGAGAGCTGTTAAGGAAGCTGCTGAGTATGAGGCTCAGGATAAGAAGCGTAAAGAGGCAATTGAGGTTCGTAACGATGCTGATGCTATGGTATTCCAGACGGAGAGAGCACTTTCTGATGTAGGAGATAAGTTGTCAGGAAGCGAGAAGGAAAAAGTTGAGGCAGACCTTAAGGCATTAAAGGAGATTGTTGAGTCAACAGATCCTGATAACATGACAGACTATGATGTTGAGAAGATTAAGGCCGGTAAGGAGACTCTTATGAACAGCGCACAGGCATTATTCTCTAAACTTTATGAGCAGAATGGTCCTGGAGCAAATGCAGGTACAGGTGCAGGCACACCGGACTACTCTGAGGATTCCGACGTTGTTGATGCGGACTATAAGGAAATCTAATCAGGCAACTGTAGAGTATGTAATATAAGGGTGAAAATAGATGGCAGATAAAAGAGATTATTATGAGGTCCTTGGAGTAACCAAGGGTGCGACAGATGCTGAAATCAAAAAGGCATATCGTGTTGTTGCAAAGAAATACCATCCGGATACAAACCCGGGCGATGCAGAAGCGGAAGAAAAATTTAAAGAAGCTGCAGAAGCATATGCAGTTTTAAGTGATCCTGAAAAGAAAGCTAAGTATGACCAGTTTGGTCATGCCGCTTTCGAACAGGGCGGTGCCGGTGGCTTCGGTGGATTTGACTTCAGTGATATGGG
>JAUNJN010000007.1:40137-72812 GCA_030533235.1 Eubacteriales bacterium
TTTGGCGGTGGAGCAAGACAGCGTCAGTCAAATGGCCCGATTAAGGGGGCAAACATTAAGACAACTGTTCGTGTATCTTTTGAGGAAGCGGTCTTTGGTACACAGGAGGAGTTAGAACTGCCGCTTAAGGATGAATGTACGGTGTGTAAGGGTTCCGGTGCACAGCCGGGACATCAGCCGGAAACATGTCCGAAGTGTGCAGGTAAGGGGCAGGTTGTATATACGCAGCAATCCTTATTTGGTATGGCAAGAACCGTTCAGAGTTGTCCGGATTGTGGCGGTTCAGGTAAGATTATCCGTAACAAATGTAGTAATTGTGCCGGTACAGGATATGTGAAGAGTAAAAAGAAAATTCAGGTTGCAGTTCCTGCCGGTATTGATAACGGACAAAGTATTCGTATTCGTGCAAAGGGTGAGCCGGGTATTAATGGTGGCGAGAGAGGCGACTTACTCGTTACAGTATTGGTAGATAGACACCCAACTTTCCAAAGACAGGAGTATGATATATATTCATCAGAACCAATCAGCTTTACACAGGCTGCGCTTGGTGGACGAGTGACCATTAATACGATTGACGGGCCTTATGATCTTGATATTAAGCCGGGGACTCAGACCGATACAAGAGTTAAATTAAAGGGTAAGGGTGTTCCTACGCTTCGTAACAAGAATGTTCGAGGTGATCATTATGTAACGCTTGTTGTGCAGGTTCCGGACAAATTGACAGAAGAGCAGAAGTCTATTCTGAATCAGTATGCAAATACAACAGGTGTGAATGCAAGATCTTCAACTGATTCAGCCGGTGGTTTTTCCTTCGGAGATCACAAGAAGAAAAAGGGATTTAAGAAAGGATTTTAATCAAATATGGAGTGGACAAAACTTACGATTGATACAACTGTGGAAGCAGTTGATATACTGAGTGCGTTTCTAAATGAGTTAGGCATTGAAGGTATTGAGATTTGTGATCATGTTCCACTTACCGAAGAAGAAAAACAGGAAATGTATGTTGATATTCCGCTTATCGAGGGAGATAATGACGGATTAGCACAGATTTCCTGCTATATTGATGATAGTTTTGATTATGATACGTTAAGGGCGGATATAGCTTGCGAGCTTACCCGCCTTGAAGCGTTTATTCCGGTAGGTTCAAAAAAGATTACAATAGGAAAGACAGAAGATAAGGATTGGGTAAATAATTGGAAACAATTTTTCAAGCCATTTCGTCTGTATGATAACATTGTTATTAAACCGACATGGGAAACCGTATCGGATTTACAGGACGGTGATATGGTGGTAGAAATTGATCCTGGAATTGCATTTGGTACAGGCTCCCATGAGACAACCAAACTTTGCATCGGTCAGCTGAAAAAGTATCTGAAACCCGGAGATAAGGTTTTTGATGTCGGGTGCGGAAGTGGTATATTATCCATTGTAAGTTCCATGCTTGGTGCAGGTTTTGTACATGGTACGGATATTGATGAAATTGCAGTTCGTTCCAGTGAGGAAAATGCCAAACTGAATCACTTGGGCAGTGATAAAATAAAGTTTTCATGCGGAAATCTGTTAGAGGATAATTATATCGGTAAAGGTACAACCTTTGAACTTGATAAGAATGTAATTAAGGAGTCAAAACTCCTTGTTATTAACGAGCAATATGATATTGTAGTTGCTAATATTTTAGCTGATGTGATTATTCCTTTGTCTGCTGTTGTAAAACCGTATATGAAGCCGGATGGATTGTTTATTACTTCCGGAATCATTGCAGATAAAGAAGCGGATGTAAAGAAAGCTATGCAGGAAAATGGATTGAAAGTGATTGATGTAGTTCAGATGAATGATTGGGTTTCCGTAATAGCAAAACAAGCGTAAATAAGGAGTTCAATATGCCTCGATTTTATGTGGATTCCGGTATCGGTTTTGATAAATCGATCACAATTACCGGAGCTGATGTTAATCATATTAAAAATGTTCTGCGATTAAAGTGTGGAGACAAAATAACAATCGGAGACGGAATGGGCAAGGATTATCTTTGCAAAATATGTGAGATCGGTAATGATTGTGTTGTTGCCGATATTGAAGATGTATTTGCAAATGCAACAGAGCTTCCGGTTCGCATCACGTTATTTCAAGGTATGCCAAAGTCAGATAAGATGGAGTTTATTATTCAAAAAGCGATTGAGCTTGGTGTTACGGAAATTGTGCCGGTTATGACCAAACGGACGGTCGTAAAGATAGATGAAAAAAAAGAACAAAAAAAACTCGAACGATTTCAGGCAATTGCAATGTCTGCAGCAAAGCAATCAGGGAGAGGTATTGTTCCGAAGGTAAAAGAATTTATGACATTCAAACAGGCACTTTCCTATGCAAAAAATCTTGATATGAATATCATTCCATATGAAGATGCAAGAGGAATTGGTTATGCAAAAGAAGTAATCGGTTCAGTTGCAAAAAATAAGTCCTTGGGTATTTTTATCGGACCTGAAGGCGGTTTTGCAAAAGAAGAGGTTGACTTTGCTATGTCACTTGGTGCAAAATGTATTACGCTTGGCAATCGAATTCTCCGGACAGAGACTGCAGGCATGGCAATTTTATCAATTCTCATGTTTGAACTTGAGAGTTCGATGGCAAAGGAATAAAACAGTAAAAGGATATTATATTCATGGAAGCATATTTTGATAATGCAGCGACGACTGTCGTCTTTCCGGAAGTACGAGAGCTGATGGTAAAAATAATGGAGGAGGATTATGGAAATCCATCCTCTTTGCATATGAAAGGTGTCAAGGCCGAACAATATATTAAGGATGCACGGTCGCAAATTGCAAATGAAATAAAATGCATGGAAAAGGAACTGATTTTTACATCCGGCGGAACAGAGTCCAATAATCTTGCAATTATTGGTGCGGCTTATGCAAAAAAGAGAGCAGGAAAGCATATTATTACATCTGAAATAGAACATGCTTCCGTGTCTGCCACGATGGATTTTTTGGAAAAAGAAGGATTTGAAATAACGTACATTGGTGTCAATGAAAACGGTCAGTTTCATTTAGAGGAGTTAAAACAATCACTTCGAAAGGATACGATTTTAGTTTCAACAATGTATGTAAATAATGAAATTGGAACTATAGAGCCGATTTTGGAAATCGGTAAAATCGTAAAGGATTTTAATCCGGCGATAATATTTCATGTGGATGCGGTTCAGGCATTCGGTAAGCTTCGATTTTCGCCAAAAAAACTTGGTGTTGATTTGATGAGCTTCAGTGGACATAAGATTCATGGACCAAAGGGATCCGGTGCCTTATACATAAAGGATAAGACATTGCTTTGCCCGATTATACATGGAGGCGGACAGCAAAAGGGAATGCGATCCGGGACAGAAAATGTTGCTGCCATTGCGGGTATGGGACTTGCTGCCAAATTGATGTATGAGCATCACGAGGATAAAATTTCCGGAATGAAAGCGCTAAAACAATACTTTATTGATAAAGTGACCGAATTTCCGGAAGTATATAATAATTCAGGAGATGCACCGCATATTGCAAGTATTAGCTTTATGGGCGTTCGAAGTGAGGTTATGCTTCATGCACTTGAAGAACAAGAGATTTATGTCTCTGCCGGTTCTGCATGTTCATCCAATCATCCGCAGGTTAGCAGTGTTTTAAAATCAATCGGATTATCAAAGGAACGCTTGGAATCGACGCTTCGTTTCAGTTTTTGCGAATATAATACAACCGAGCAGGTGGATTATGTGATTTCAGTTATTGATAAGTTGCTTCCGATGCTTCGAAAATATGTTAGAAAATAACGATATCAAAAATGTTCTTTTAGAAAGAGGATAAATATGGAATATAAAATATTTTTAATTAAATATGCGGAGATAGGCACCAAAGGGAAAAATCGTTATGTGTTCGAAGAGGTTATGTGTAAACGCATGCGTTCACGTTTAAAGCCTCTTGGCAAATTTGAGGTTCGAAGAGAGTATGGTCGTATTTTTGTTGAGGCATTGTCTGAATACGATTTTGATGAGGTCATTGAAGCGCTGGGAACTGTGTTTGGTATTGTTGGAATCTGTCCGGTATGCGTCGTAGAGGATGTCACCTATGACGCAATCTCAAAGGCAGTTTGCGAGTATATTGAAAGTGAATATCCAAAACATGATTTTACATTCAAGGTAAATGCGAGACGAAACAATAAGCAATTTCCGAAAACATCGATGGAACTGAATTGTGATCTGGGTGCAGATTTGTTGAATCGATTTCCGACGCTTACGGTTGATGTGCATAAACCGGATGTGTTACTTCAGGTTGAAGTTCGAAATGTTGTATACATTTATTCTCATACAATAAAGGGACCGGGTGGACTTCCGGTCGGTACAAACGGAAAGGGCATGGCACTTTTGTCCGGCGGAATCGACAGCCCTGTAGCGGCATATATGATTGCAAAGCGTGGGGTTTTAGTGGAAGCAGTTTATTTTCATGCACCGCCATATACGAGTGAACGTGCAAAACAGAAGGTCGTTGATCTTGCAAAGCTTGTTTCAAAATATGCAGGTGCAATCAAACTTCATATTGTAAACTTTACAGATGTTCAGCTTGCAATATATGATAATTGTCCGCATGACGAATTGACGATTATTATGAAGCGTATTATGTATAAGATGGCTCAGGAACTTGCGCTTGCAAATGATTGTCAATGTATTATTACAGGTGAGAGTATCGGTCAGGTCTCAAGCCAGACGACACAGAGCCTGTATGTTATAGATCAGGCGGCAGATAAGTTGCCGGTATTTCGGCCGTGTATTGGTATGGATAAGCAGGAAATCATTGATATTTCCGAACAGATTGGAACGTATGAGACATCGATACTTCCTTATGAAGATTGTTGTACAACATTTGTTGCAAAGCATCCGGTTACACGACCGGCGCTTGATACCATTGAGAAATCAGAACAGGCGCTTGTTGGTAAGATAGAGGATTTGTATCGAAAGGCAATGGAAAATATAGAAACAATAAATTGTTGGTAAATAAATTATAGACAGTGGAAAAGATATTAGATTACAATATTTTTTCCACTGTTTTTTCCTTGATATAACCGGTTGTCCGCAAGCTTGAACAGATCATCATAGTTGTCAGCTTCATCGGAGGATGCAACACCAAAGGTCATAGTAATATGCAGAATTTCATCATTATATTGAATTTCTGTGTTAGCAATATTGATACGGATACGTTCTGTGATCGTATGGGCATCTTTTTGGGAAATGTTTTTTAGAACAAAAAGAAATTCCTCGCCACCCCATCTGCACACATAGTCATCCTTTCTTGTGGATAAAAGAAATTTCTGCGCTATGTTTTTTAAAACAACATCCCCGCATTCGTGACCGTATGTATCGTTAAATTGTTTAAAATTGTCAATATCACAAATGACAAGAGAAAATGTCTGGTTCGGTTTTTTGTATGCCTGAAACAAAGAGATGACAGAATCCATCATTGAACGTCGATTCCGAAGGCATGTTAAGGCGTCGGTGTTTGCCAGATCATCAAGCTCTTTGTTTTTGTTTTCAATGGAATGATATGCATTTTCGGCTTCTATCATGAAAGCAACAGAAGAAAACACGACTGCAACAAAGATAACAAAAATATTGATTACATAGACAAACGGTTTTTGCCTGTTTAAGGATTCTGAACTATAGAGTGGTTGCTGTGTGTGTGAAATAATATAACATACTGTATACAGGATAAAGGACAATCCGGCAAGCATTGTCGCAATTAATTTGTATTTTTTATCTTTTGTTGAATACAAAAGCTGATAACCAATCGGAACGATTGCAACGAAATATAATGGGAAACCGAATCCATCGCCCAAAACCAATACACATACGAAGGAGTGTATGATGATTTCGAAATAACCCATGTAAAATACAATACGTTGATTATATTTTAGCAATAGGAAAGAAAGTGTATATACAAGAATACTCCAGAAATTAAATAAGACTAACGGAGTAATATGATTAAACAAAGCAAATCCGATAATCATGATGTGAATTAAGAAGCATAGGATGATAAATGCTTTGTATTTTTGTCTGGATGTAATTGCCGATGGCAGATTCATAAGCGAACCTCCTTTTTACGGTAATGATAGTGAAACTATAACTATATTAAGTATACCATATTATTCATATACATGGAAGATGTCAGGGTTGTAAATTATCAAGTGCTTTTATGGATAAGTGTATTATTTATTGCTTATACTATAATCGTAAGAAAAAAGATAGAATAAGGAGTAGCATATTATGGTTGAAAATGATACAATTCGTTTGTTGCGTGAATGTAATGCAGGTGTAAAGATGGGAATTACCAGTCTGGAGGAAATGATTCCGGAAGTAAACAATCAGCAACTTAAAACAGTTCTTGAAAAGCATCTTGACACGAGCAGAGAAATTATGAATCAGACATATGACAGATTATCCGATTGCGGTGATGACGGAAAGGAACCCAATAAACTGGCAAAGGGAATGTCATGGATGAAGACAAATATGAAACTTGCAATGGAGCATTCAGACAGTACAATTGCAGACTTAGTTACAGATGGTTGTGATATGGGAATCAAGTCACTTCAAAGATATGTAAATATGTATCAGGCTGCAGATGATTCATCAAAGCAGCTTGCAAAACGCCTGATGGATGCTGAGGCACATTTACGTGATTCAATGCGACAATATTTATAGAAAGAAACAGAGGTATCAAAATGAATATTCCAAAGATAATTGCAGATGAACTGAATATCAAGGTCTGGCAAGTGGAAAAAACAATTTTACTCATTGATGAGGGAAATACAATTCCGTTTATATCCAGATATCGTAAAGAGCACACAGGATCGTTGAATGATGAACAATTGCGTAATCTTTCGGAACGTCTTATCTATTTGCGTAATCTGGATGAGAAAAAGAAACAAGTTCTTGCTACAATTGAGGAACAGGGTAAGTTGACGGATGAATTAAAATCGCAAATTGAAGATGCTATGACGATGGTTGCGGTAGAAGATTTGTATCGTCCGTATCGCCCAAAACGTCGGACACGTGCAACGATTGCAAAAGAAAAGGGATTGGAAGGTCTTGCAAATATTATTCAGTTGCAGATGACAAAAAACACAATTGAAAAAGAAGCTGAAGCATATATTTCTGAGGAACATGAGGTAGCTACTGTTGATGATGCACTTTCCGGTGCTTTGGATATTTTAGCGGAAAGTTATGCAGATGAGGCCGAGTATCGTACAAAAATACGTGATTTAACAAGAAAGAAAGGCTTTCTTATATCTACTGCAAAGGATAAGGAAGTAAAATCGGTGTACGAAATGTATTATGACTTTTCAGAATCGATTCAAAAGCTTGTCGGATATCGAATCCTTGCAATCAATCGTGGAGAGGCTGAGAAAATTCTTACGGTTAAAATTGAGGCACCAACAGAGGAAGTACTTCGTTATCTTGAAAAGAAGATCATTGTAAATTCGCAACATGACAGCGCGCAATATATCCGTCGTGCAATTGAGGATAGCTATGACAGATTGATTGCACCGTCAATTGAACGTGAAATTCGAAATGAGCTAACAGAAATGGCAGAAGAAGGTGCGATTAATGTATTTGGTAAAAATTTACATCAATTATTAATGCAGCCTCCTGTGAGCGGACAGGTTGTATTGGGATGGGATCCGGCATTTCGTACAGGCTGCAAGCTCGCAGTTGTTGATGCGACCGGAAAAGTGCTTGATACGGTTGTGATTTATCCGACTGCACCGCAAAATAAAATTGAAGAGTCAAAAAAAATACTCAAGACATTGATTGAAAAATATCATATTACATTAATTTCCCTCGGAAACGGGACGGCAAGTCGTGAATCGGAAATCGTGATTGTGGATTTATTAAGGGAAATTAATGCGGATGTGAAGTATGTTATTGTAAATGAGGCGGGAGCATCTGTATATTCTGCAAGTAAGCTCGCTACAGAAGAATTTCCGAATTTTGATGTCGGACAGCGTAGTGCTGCTTCCATTGCAAGACGTATACAGGATCCGCTTGCAGAGCTTGTTAAGATTGACCCGAAATCTATTGGTGTCGGTCAGTATCAGCATGATATGAATCAGAAGAATCTGGGAAATGCTTTATCGGCAGTTGTGGAAGATTGTGTGAATCATGTCGGAGTGGATCTGAATACAGCATCTGCATCATTGCTTGAATATGTTGCCGGAATCAACAAAACACTTGCGAAAAATATTGTTGCATACAGAGAGGAAAACGGAAGATTTATAAGCCGAAAACAGTTGTTGGATGTTCCAAAGCTTGGACCGAAGGCATATGAGCAGTGTGCGGGATTTTTACGTGTGAGAAACGGAGAAGAAGTGTTGGATGCAACCGGTGTACATCCGGAAAGCTATGCGGCAACGAAAGCATTGATGAAAAAGCTTCAAGTGGGTGATGAGGAACTTCAATGCGGAGGAATGAAACAAATCAGAAGGTTAATTCCGGATACGTCAAAGATGGCTGTAGAACTTGGACTTGGAGAACCGACATTACTGGATATAATTAAGGAGCTTGAAAAACCGGGCAGAGATCCTCGTGAAGAAATGCAAAAACCGATTCTTCGCAGTGATGTTTTGGAAATGAAGGATTTGAAAGAGGGCATGGTTTTAAAAGGAACGGTTCGAAACGTAATTGATTTTGGCGCGTTTGTAGATATTGGGGTTCATCAGGACGGTCTTGTACATATCTCAAAAATGACCAATCGATATATTAAGCACCCGCTCGAGGTTGTATCGGTGGGAGATATTGTAGATGTAACCGTACTTAACGTGGATATGGATAAGAAACGAATTCAGCTTTCCATGATAGGATAAAAATCGGCGTCTCGTGCCCGTATCGGTGCGAGACACAAAAAAAGAGGCTGCATATGCAACCTCTTTTTTTGTTATAAACTATGCTCTTTCAACCTTACCAGACTTGAGGCAGTTTGTACAAACATAAATCTTCTTTGGAGTACCGTCAACTACTGCCTTAACAGACTTGATGTTTGACTTCCACATTCTGTTGGATCTTCTATGAGAATGGCTCACATTGTTACCGAAATGAGCGCCTTTATCACAAATACTACACTTTGCCATCGTTAGCACCTCCTTGACAAATAAATATTAGCCCGTAGGCTCACAACATGAATATATTAGCAAAAAACAAATTAATATGCAAGAAAAATTTAAAGAAATTTCATGGATATGTGAAAAAAATCTTTCGATTATGGTTTTTACTTGATAAAAAGGGACATTTTGGGTATAATGTTCCCATATGTGATTGTGTATATTCGGAAGAGTTTATTCGTAGAATCAGAATATAGGAGGTATGGTGCATGAAAGGCTATATGTCAAATGAACACGGTGATATTATAATTGATAACGAAGTGATTGCGCAGTATGCAGGTCATGCAGCACTGGAGTGTTTCGGAATTGTCGGTATGGCAACCATCAGTATGAAGGATGGCATTGCTAAGCTTTTAAAAGGTGATTCTGTCAGTAAGGGTGTGAATGTTTCAATTGATGAGGACAATTCGCTTTCAATTGATTTTCATATAATTGTTGCATATGGTGTGTGTATTGCTACGGTATGTGACAATTTAATTCAATCTGTCCGTTATTCGGTAGAGGAAATGACCGGACTTCCGGTTAGAGCAATCAACATTTTTGTTGAAGGCGTTCGTGTAATTGATTAGTAGGAGGAAGACCGAAGTGGCAATTAATATGATTGATGCACCATTGCTTCAAAAAGCATTTATTGCCGGTGCAAATAACTTGGAAAAAAATAAAGAATACATCAATGAGTTAAATGTATTTCCGGTTCCGGATGGTGATACGGGCTCTAATATGTCACTTACCATTATTGCAGCGGCGAAAGATGTTGCTGCTCTTAAGGAACCGACAATTGCAGAACTTGCAAAAACAATTTCAAGCGGATCGCTGAGAGGAGCACGTGGTAATTCCGGTGTTATTTTGTCACAGCTTCTTCGCGGATTTTGTCGTGAAATCAAGGAGAAAAACATAATTGATGCACAGGTATTTGCAGATGGGTTTATTCGTGCGGTTGAGACAGCGTACAAGGCTGTTATGAAGCCGAAAGAAGGAACGATATTAACAGTTGCCAAGGGTATGGCGGAGAAAGCCGCTTTGCTTGCAGACTCGGAGCTGTCCCTGGAAGAAATTTGTGCAGAAATCATTGAATGTGGAGATGAGGTATTGGCACGCACACCGGATATGTTACCGGTATTAAAGGAAGCAGGCGTTGTGGATTCCGGAGGACAGGGACTTATGGAATTTTTAAAGGGTGCATACAACGGCTTGCTCGGTATTGATACGGTGGATGTTTCTGCAACAGCAACTAATGCATCAAAAAAAGCAGATGTAAGTTCCGAAGAGATTGATACTTCACATATAAAATATGGATATTGTACAGAATTTATTATTCTTCTTGAAAAAGAATATAATATGGAAATTGAGGCAGCTTTTAAGGAGTATTTAACCGGTATCGGAGATTCACTTGTTGTTGTATCTGACGATGAAATTGTAAAGGTTCATGTTCATACAAATCATCCGGGGCTTGCATTTGAGAAGGGCTTGGAATTTGGGCAGCTTACAAGCATGAAGATTGATAATATGCGAGAGGAACATCGCGAAAAGGTTATCATGGAGCAAGATAAGCGTCGCGCGGAGCAAATAGGCAGGGAACAAGAACAAAAGAAGGTAGAAAAGAAACCATATGGGTTTGTTGCAGTTTCTGTCGGCGATGGTCTTGATGAAATATTCAAAGAGTTAGGTGTTGATGTTATTATTACCGGTGGACAGACAATGAATCCGAGTACGGAAGATGTCTTATCTGCAATTGGGCAGGCCGGTGCGGACACGGTTTTTGTACTGCCGAATAACAAAAATATTATTTTGGCGGCAAATCAAGCAGCGGATATCGCAGAGGATGTTCATGTAGTTGTAATCGAATCTAAAACAATTCCACAAGGAATCAGTGCTATGATTGGGTTTAATCCGGAGGCAGATACAGATGCAAATTATGAGAGTATGAATGAAGCAATACAGACTGTAGCATCCGGACAGGTTACGTATGCGGTTCGGGATACATCCGTTGATGGAAAAGAAATCAAGACTGGGGATTATATGGGTATTGGCGATAAAGGAATTTGCTCTGTTGGCACAGATATTCAATCGGTTGTAACAGAACTTGTCGAACAGATTATTAACTCTGATTCCGAGCTTATTAGCGTATATTACGGCAGTGATGTTACAGAGGATGCGGCGGAAGCGATGGTTGGTCTTCTGGAAGAGAAATATCCGGACTATGAGATCGAGCTCCATATGGGAGGACAGCCGATATATTACTATATTATTTCAGTTGAATAGTACGAAATTCACATACAAAAAGCCGTCGTTTGGTGATGGCTTTTTTATGGTTTATTGAGGAATTTATTATGGAACAGATACATTTTACAGAGAAACAAAATGCTCCGATTGCCGTGTTTGATTCAGGAGTCGGAGGAATTAGTGTGCTTGGGGCATTAGTGAAGGAAATGCCGTATGAAGATTTTTGGTATATGGGAGATTCAGCAAATGCACCTTATGGTACAAAATCATTAGAAGAAGTGCGAAGATTAACGGCAATTCAGGTGGAACGCTTTATTATTTGCGGTGTAAAAGCGGTTGTTGTTGCTTGTAATACGGCTACAAGCGCGGCTGTACGTTTTTTACGCGAACAATATCCGGATGAAATTATAGTTGGAATCGAACCGGCATTAAAGCCTGCAGCTTATGTATGTGAGAATCCGAATGTGGTTGTTATGGCGACACCGGTTACACTTCGAGAGGAAAAATTCCATAAACTGATGGATCGATATAGAGACCGTGCAAATATAACACCGCTCCCTTGTCCGGGACTGATGGAATACATTGAACAAGGAAAAGCGGGAACGGAAGAATTGCTTATTTTTGTAGATAAATTGTTTTCACATGTTGATAAAGAAAATTTAGATGCAGTTGTTCTTGGATGCACGCATTATCCTTTTGCAAAAAATGAGATATGTAAGGTGCTTGGACCAAATGTGCAATTGTTCGACGGAGCACCGGGAACAGCAAGAGAAACAAGAAGACGCATCAAAGAAGCCGGTTTGCTTCGAGATGAGACACATATCGGACGGATTACATACGAAAATAGTTTGAATTCAGATGAAAAGATAAATATATGTAAGCGATTACTGGAAAAGTCGCTTGGTAAGGAGTAGTCAATGCATAAAGAGTTTTTAATGGGAAATGAAGCGATTGCACTTGGTGCGATTGCTGCAGGTGTCAATCTTGTATCAGGATATCCCGGAACACCATCAACAGAAGTTTTGGAGACAATCGCAAAGCGTCGCGCAAATCAAATATATGTTGAATGGTCTGTCAATGAAAAGGTCGCACTTGAGGTTGCGGCAGGTGCTGCATACACAGGTGCCCGCACATTGGTTACTATGAAACAGGTAGGATTAAATGTTGCATCCGATCCGCTTATGAGTTTGGAATATATTGGTGTTAAGGGTGGTATGGTGATCCTGGTTGCAGATGATCCGGGACCTATTTCTTCTCAGACAGAGCAGGATACCAGGTCGTTTGCTGGCTTTTCAAAGATTCCGTGTTTTGATCCATCCTCTGCACAGGAAGCATATGAGATGATTCAGGAAGCATATGTTTTTTCCGAAAAATACCATACACCTGTTTTTTTACGTCCGACAACACGAGTTTGTCACGGATATGCATCTATCGATGTAAAGGATGCGGAAGAATATCTTGTTAATTCACCGGAAGGTTTTGTAAAAGATCCGTCCTTTGTTATTTTCCCGAAACTATCATTTCAGGCACACAAGCGGATTGAAGAACGTAATCAAATTCTTACGGATATTTTCTCAAAATATGAGAAAAATATAATTCACGAGGCGAAAGGTGCCTTTACGGATGCAAAGATTGGTATTGCAACGGGAGGAATTAGTTATACATATGTTATGGAAGCGTTAAAGCAGTTTGGCATGCTTCGTACATTAAAAGTATCAACACCATATCCGTTTCCGGAAAAGCTCGCGCTTTCATTTTTGGACGGACTTGATGCTGTCCTTTGTGTGGAAGAGCTTGACCCGGTTATTGAACAGGCACTTGTTAATGTTTGTGGAAAATATCATCTTTCTACAAAAATTTACGGCAAGACAACCGGAAATGTTCAAATTGCAGGGGAAAACTCAAGAGATTGTGTGTGTGAATCTATTCAAGAGTTTGCGAAAGCAAACGACTACATATTAGCAACTGATACATGTAATGCGTGTGAAGCGGATAAAGAGCAGGCACCAACCCTTCCGGTTCGTCCGCCTGTATTATGCGCCGGATGTCCGCATCGCGCATCATTTTATGCGGTAAAGCAGGCAATGAAAGGAAAAAAGACAATTTTCTGCGGTGATATCGGATGTTATACGCTTGGAAATGCAATGCCACTTGATATGGTAGATACTTGTCTTTGTATGGGGGCAGGTCTTGGAATCGCGCAGGGTGTCGGGCATATTGAGCCGGATACACATTGCTTTGCTTTTGTTGGTGATTCTACATTTTTTGCGTCAGCAATTACCGGAGTTGTTAATGCTATCTATAATCAAGCAAGAATGACGCTTATTATTTTGGACAATTCCACTACGGCGATGACCGGTCATCAACCGCATCCGGGAACCGGTTTGACAATGATGGGAGAAATTGTAAATAAAGTGAATATCGAGCAGGTATTAAGAGGAATCGGTGTGACATCCGTGCGTACTGTTAACCCTCTCGATTTACAGGAGGCAATTGAAGCAGTAAAGGCGGCCTCGGAAGAACCGTTTGTGAAAGCCATTATTTTTAAGTCACCATGTATTGCAATTGAAAAACAGCACGGATGTATGTTTTTGGATGATACAAAATGTATTGGCTGTGAAAAATGTATCAGAGAGCTCGGATGTCCTGCTATTTCAAAGGATACACAAGGAATTCATATCGATGCATCTATGTGCACTGGCTGTGGTTTGTGCAGTAAAGTATGCCCGGTAAATGCAATAGGAGGCGAGAATCATGCATAAAAATATTGTCTTATGTGGTGTAGGAGGTCAGGGTACGGTTCTTGCATCCAAGCTTCTGGCAGCTTGTGCCATGACAAAAGGTTTAAAGGTTATGAGTGCTGAGACAATCGGTATGGCACAACGAGGCGGTAGTGTTTTCAGTCATTTAAGAATCGGAGAGGATATATTGACGCCGATGATAGCGAAAAAAACGGCAGATATCATTATTGGTTTCGAGCCGGGAGAAGCAGTTCGTATGTTGCCGTATTTAAAAGATGATGGGGCAGTTGTTGTAAGTAACAAAGCCGTAATGCCGATTACTGCATCGCTTTCGAAGTCAGATTATAGTGCGGAGCAGATGATTTCTTATCTAAAAAGTAAGGTGTCCAAGCTTACAGTCGTAGATACAGAAGCTGCATGTAAGAAGCTTGGTACACCAAAGGTTATGAATGTACTTTTGCTTGGTGCAGCGGTTCGAACCGGAGAAATTGGTTTTACGCCGAATGAGATTATGGAAGAAATAAAGAAGCGAATGCCGGAAAAAATGTATGCGATAAATGAGCAGGCACTTTTTTATGAATTTTAGTTAGGGAGGATATAGAAATGGAAATATCCAATATTCAAATCGAGAAAGTAAATCATCAGATTGAGACGCTTGTTGCGGCGGACAGTTTTTACGGAAAGAAGCTTAAGGACGCCGGACTTATGCATATCAATAATCAGGATGAATTTGAAAAGCTTCCGTTTTCAGAAAAAAAAGATTTAAGGGAGGCATATCCGTTAGATCTTATGACGGCTCCGGAAAAGGATATTGTACGTATTCATTCATCTTCTGGTACAACCGGTCTTCCTGTAATTATTCCATATACTGCAAAGGATGTGGACGATTGGGCAATCATGTTCAAACGTTGCTATGAGATGGCAGGAATTACTAACATGGATCGTATACAAATCACTCCGGGATATGGACTTTGGACAGCCGGTATCGGTTTTCAAAATGGTGCGGAGAAGCTTGGTGCAATGGTAATCCCTATGGGTCCCGGTAATACAGACAAACAGCTACAAATGATGATGGATATGAAGTCAACGGTTCTTTGTTCAACATCTTCTTATGCACTTTTACTTGCCGAGGAAATCGAAAAGAGAGGAATTAAGGAACATATTCATTTGAAAAAAGGGGTAATCGGCTCTGAACGATGGGGAGAAGCGATGCGAAAGCGTATATCTTCTGAACTTGGTATTGAGCTGTATGATATCTACGGTTTGACAGAAATCTATGGTCCGGGTATCGGTATAAACTGCAAATTTGATACCGGCATGCATTATTGGGATGACTACATTTATATTGAGATTATTGACCCTGTTACGCTTAAGCCGGTACCGGATGGAGAAATGGGGGAGGTAGTAATTACCACTCTTGTAAAAGAGGGCGCACCTTTAATCCGATATCGTACACATGATTTATCTTGTATTATTCCGGGAGAATGTCCATGCGGCAGCAAATATCCGCGTTTGGGTACGATTATGGGACGTACGGATGATATGATGAAGATTAAGGGGGTTAATGTATTTCCAAGTCAGATTGAGGAAATATTAAAAGAATTTCCCGTATTATCGAGTGAATATCAGATTCGAATTTCGCATTTGGATGGTAAAGATACGATGCGAATTTATGTTGAGACAAACGGTAGTGTTGATTTTGCAGAGCTTTCGAAGCAAATTGCCGAACGTGTAAAGAGTCGTATTGGATTTACGCCGCTTGTAAAAGTTGTTGAGGTTGGTGTGTTGCCTCGCAGCGAGAAAAAAACAAAGCGTGTAATCGATGAGAGATATGAGTAAATAAGAATGGTGTTATATGAAGCTTACTGATCAAATTACGTCAATAAAAGGAATCGGGGAAAAAACAGCAGCATGTTTTGCCAAACTAAACATTTTTTCGATTAATGATTTGTTACATACATATCCGAGAGATTATTTAACATATCATGAACCGATTCTTGTTTCTGAAACTTCAATTGGAGAACGTCAGGCTGTATGCTGTGTCATAAGTTCCTATGTTGATGTACGTAAGGTACGAAGCATATCGCTTACAAACATTACTGTGAAGGATCATTCCGGTACAATGCGCATAACATGGTTTAACAGTCCTTTTTTAAAAAATGTTTTACGACGTGGGGATACTTATGTATTTGTCGGTACTGTAAAACAAAAAAATGGGATGCGCGTTATGGAAATGCCGGAGTATTATCGTATAGATGCGTACAGAGGATTGCTTACGGAAATGCAGCCGATATATCCACTTACACAAGGACTGTCAAATAAGACTGTTCAAAAAGCAATTATGAGCACACGTGAGTTGATTTGTAAGATGGAAGACTATATTCCGGAAGAAATACTTTTGGAACATGGTCTGATGGAGCTTTCGGAGGCTTATGAGAATATTCATTTTCCGATGAATGAAAAGCTTCTTAAAAATGCAATCAAACGGCTTGCATTTGACGAATTTTATCAGTTCCTTTATGATATGGGGACTCTGAAAAAAGAAAGTGAAAAGGAAATTAATTCTCATGTGATTGTGCAAGGGAAATCTGTTTTGGAGCTGATATCCGATTTGCCGTATTCGTTAACGAAGGGACAGCAACAGGCAATTACGGATATTTTAAACGACATGGGGAGTGAGCATGTCATGAACCGGCTTATTCAAGGTGATGTTGGTTCAGGTAAAACGATTGTGGCTGCAGCGGCACTTTTTGCGTGCGTCAGACAAGGGTATCAAGGAGCACTTATGGTTCCGACAGAGGTGCTTGCAAAGCAGCATTATGAGGACCTGTCAGAATTGTTTCGTTCATACGGAATAAGGACTGCCTGTTTGGTTGGTTCAACATCCATGAAGGATAAACGTCATATTTATGAAGCATTGTCAGATGGTACGATAGATGTTATTATCGGGACACATGCTTTGATTGAAGACAAGGTACAATATGCAAATCTAGGATTGGTGGTCACAGATGAGCAACATCGATTTGGAGTTAATCAGAGAAAACGTCTTGCACAAAAAGGTGGTTTTCCGCACGTGCTTGTTATGAGCGCAACGCCGATTCCAAGAACACTTGCGATTATTATGTATGCAGATCTTGATATATCGGTGATTTCAGAGTTGCCGAAAGGACGTAAGCCGATTAAAAATTGTGTGGTTGGAACCAATTACAGGGATACTGCATACAAATTTATTGCAGAGCAGGTTGAACAAAAAAATCAGGCGTATGTGATTTGTCCGATGGTGGAAGAAAATGAGATGCTTGATGTTACAAATGTAACGCAGTATGCCGAAACACTAAGAAATTTACTTCCAAAAACTGTTCGGGTGGAGCTGCTTCACGGACAGATGCGAGGGGAAGAAAAAAGTCGGATTATGGAAGCGTTTTTGGATGGACAAATTGATGTGCTTGTTTCGACAACTGTTATTGAGGTTGGAATTAATAATCCAAATGCAACGGTTATGATGGTTGAAAATGCAGAGCGTTTCGGGCTTGCCCAGCTGCATCAGCTTCGCGGACGTGTCGGAAGAGGTAAAAAACAATCATATTGTATATTTATTAATGGAAAAGAATCTGTAGAATCTATGGAACGTTTGCGGGTTTTAGAAAATTCAAACGACGGATTTTTTATTGCAAATGAAGATTTGAAGCTTCGTGGACCTGGAGATTTCTTTGGAATCAGGCAGAGTGGTGAGGTATTATTTACCCTTGCAGATATTTACAATCATACGGATATGCTTCGTTTGGCACAAGATATATATAGGCAGTATGGTGATGTTCTCGTGCCGGGAAAAAATGAAGTGATTGGATTAAATCATACCGTGGATACGGTTTTATAGTGGAGAAAATTTATGAAAATCAGAGTTGGATATATTACAAGTTGGAGAAGAGCTATTTTTTTCTCGGTTCTTTTTGTGATTCTTATATTTGGGCTTTCCTCAACACTTTGCAGTTCGTTGATGGGGCCCGGTCTTGTGACAAATATTGTCAGTGTGGGTGCTCTTTGTATTGGGATTGCTTTATTTTTACTTGTCTTATCAGACCGGTTCGGCAAATTTGAGGGCGACGGTTATATGGCAAGATCCCAAGGAATCTTACAGTATAAAGATAAAAAACGCCACTTTGAGGTTCAGATTGCGGAGCTTACGAAAATTGATATTGAACCGATCACTGTCGGAAGACAGGGTGGAAAGCCGATTGCATATCGAATTGTTTTGCAAACGGGAAAGAAAACCCGTTATATTGAGTCGGAACGGGCATTTGGTGCAAACTACGATGAAGTAGATTTGTATAAATTGTATATATTCATTCAGGAGGCAAAAAATGAGCGATAAGTACGAAGAAGTAAAAGAAGAAACTAATGAGGTGAAAAAAGACACAATCAAGGATGAAGAAAAAGACGCTCAAACAAAGAAAAAAAGCGGTTCGGTGAATAAGACACTTGTATGTGTTTGTATTGTTTTGGGTGTTTTGGTAATTGGCCTTTTCATTGCGTTTATATTTATACTAAATAAATCAAATAATAATGATTCTTCAAGCACTGAAGCAACGACAGTTTCTGTCGGCAGTGAGACGACAACCAATACGGATGCTGATAAAGAGGAGACTACAACGGAAGCTTCCGCAGAGATGGATGCTTCTTCGCAATTTGTTTCGGTTGTTGCTGTAAACTCCTGGACATCTGAAAATCGTTTCTATACACAGTTTTCATTAAACATGACAAATCCTTTGAAGGAAGATATTGAAAATTGGACAGTAGAACTTACTGTACCGGATGATACATTGGTTAGTGATATATGGAATGGTACCAGCATATTAAGTGATGGGAAACTGACAATATCACCTGTTGATTATAATAATACGATTGCAGCAGGAATGTCTGTTTCGGATGTTGGGTTTATTATATCCTCCGTAAATCAAGAGGGTATGTCTGAGGTTTGTAATTCTTATGCATTTTTTGTAAATGGAGAAAAAATGCAAAATGTAGTTGCTGAGACCGGCACAGAAACAGAAGACAAAAAAGATACCGAAACGTCAACAGAAGAGATTATTGCAAATATTCCGCCTGAAAAGGAAGAGGGAACGCCGTTTGCAAATCATGGAAAGCTTTCTGTAAAAGGAACAGATATAGTGGATGAACATGGAGAAAAATATCAGTTAAAGGGCCTTAGTACACACGGAATTGCATGGTTTCCGGATTATGTTAACAAAGATGCATTTCAAACATTTCGTGATGATTGGAATGCGAATCTGATTCGTCTAGCTATGTATACAGCAGAAAACAACGGGTATTGTACCGGAGGAAATAAAGAACAGATTAAGGGGCTTGTTTGTACCGGGGTAGAAGCAGCAACTGATCTTGGCATGTATGTAATTGTTGATTGGCATATATTACATGACTTAAATCCTCAGGTATACAAAGAGGAAGCAAAGGCATATTTTGCAGAAATGTCAAAAAAATATAAGGATTATGACAACGTAATTTATGAAATCTGCAATGAACCGAATGGAGGAACTACGTGGAGTGATGTAAAATCCTACGCGGAAGAGGTGATACCGATTATTCGTGAGAATGCTCCGGATGCAATTATTATTGTCGGAACACCGACATGGAGTCAGGATGTTGATGTTGCCGCAAAAGATCCGATTACCGGATATGATAATATTATGTATGCTGCCCATTTTTACGCGACAACACACACAGATGGTATCCGTAATAAGGTTACAACAGCAATTGATGCCGGATTGCCTGTATTTATAAGCGAATTCTCAATATGCGATGCCTCCGGAAACGGTGCCATCGATTACAATCAGGCTGATTTATGGTTTGATTTGATTGATAATTACAATTTATCTTATGCTGCTTGGAATATATCCAATAAAGCGGAAACATCTTCTGTTATTATTTCGTCATGTAATAAAACATCCGGGTGGACGGTGGATGATTTATCGGATACCGGTAAATGGATTCGTAATCAAATGTTAGGTAATTAGTTAAAAAAGAAGGGTATACATTATGAGAGTTATTGCAGGCTGTGCCAGAAGTTTACAGCTTAAGACAATTGAAGGATTGGATACAAGACCGACAACAGATCGGATTAAAGAGACATTGTTTAATGTTCTGACCGGATATACAAGCGATGCCAGGTTTTTGGATTTATTTGCCGGAAGTGGCGGCATTGGGATCGAAGCACTGTCAAGAGGAGCAGAATCTTGTACATTTGTAGAGTTAGCTCCAAAGGCTATAGGGTGCATTACAGATAATTTAATTCACACAAAGTTAATGGATCATGCAAATGTAATAAAGTCCGATGCGATAAGTTACGTGGCAGGACTATCCCAAATTGATTTTGATGTCATTTTTATGGACCCTCCGTATGGAAAACAGCTCGAAAGGTCGGTTCTTACCGTACTTGCAGATAAAACTTTTGTGACGGATTGCTTAATTGTTGTGGAGGCAGATATTCACGAGGACTTTTCATATTTGGAATCACTTGGATTTCAGATTACAAAGGAAAAGTTATACAAAAGTAATAAACATGTTTTTATTGAAAAGAGGAACGAAGAATGAGAATTGCAATTTATCCGGGCAGTTTTGACCCGGTCACCTTAGGCCATTTTGATATTATTAAACGCTCTGCTGCGATGTTTGACCATGTAATTATCGGTGTTTTGAATAATGCTTCAAAAACACCATTGTTTTCTTTGGAAGAACGTGTTAATATGTTGAAGGATACAGTGTCGGAGTTGCCGAATGTCTCGGTAGAAGCATTTGAAGGATTATTGGTTGATTTTGCGCGAATAAAGAAATCAAATACAATTATTCGAGGACTTCGGGCATTGACCGATTTTGATTTGGAAATGCAGATGGCTCAGAGCAATCGAACAGTTGCGCCGGATGTGGATACGGTATTTCTTTCTACAAGTGTACAATATTCATATTTAAGTTCCAGTATTGTAAAAGAGTATGCCAGATATCATGTGGATTTACAGGAGTTTGTTCCAACATGTGTAATACCAAAGCTAATGGATAAGATAAAGTAACAATGGGAGGATATGGACATGGGAAAAAAGGGTGTTGAAGACATTATTGATCAGATCGAGATTTTTATCGGAAGCTGTAAATTTCAGCCTCTTTCACAGAACAAAATTATTGTACACAAGGATGAGCTTTTAAATTTAGTTAATGAACTTAAGCTTAGACTTCCGAGTGAAATTGAGCGTTGCAAGAAAATCATGCGAAATAAAGAAGCAATTCTGGCAGATGCGAGAACGCGTTCGGATGCAATTATTTCGGAGTCTGTCAACGAGGCTAATCGCTTAGTGGATCAGCATCAGGTTACAGAGCTTGCACAGATTCGTGCGAATGAGATTTTGGAAATGGCAAGAAATCAGGCACAGCAAATTGTCGATCAGGCATCTGAGGAGGCAAACGAGGTTCGTTTAGGTGCTATGTACTATACAAAGGACAAGCTTACGGAAATGCATGATATGTTTGTTAAAATTCTTTCTATGGAAAAGGAAAACTATCGTACATTAGTTGAGTCACTTGAGAGTGATACTTATATTATTGAAAATAATATGAGCGAGATGGAGGCAAATATTAATCTTATGACGGCATCTAGCAATATGTCGTATGTATCAGACGATGATGATTTGGATAGTGCATTTTCTACGGGAACAATTCCTTCACAGGAAAATGAGTCTGCTGTGGATGATGATATTGATGTGTATGGTGAGCGTCCTTCAAACGACGAAGCATTTGATGAGGATGAAGAGTTTGAGGATGATGACTTTTTAGATGAGTAATATTGTCAGGAAAAAGGTTGATACAGCACATATTATTTTTATTAGTATATAATAAACGATAGACAGCTTGGTTTGCTGAAGCATCTTGTGTGTTTGGAGTAGAGCGGATAGCCCGCCAAAAGATGTAAAGGCAAGTATATAAGCTGTCTTTGTTTTTATACAAATATCAGTATAATTATGTAATAAGCTTGTGCCGATTGTAATTTCAGTCAGACAGGAAAGCATGTATTTGACGAATATCCGAAACGGTGCATATGTATTAATAAATTCAATTACAACCGAACATATCATAACGTAAAAACCAATGTATGTTATTTGCACAATGGAGTTCATAATTAAATCGTCGGATGTATCTGATGTTGAAGAGTATTTTACGATAGGAGCAGGTGAATGAATGGGTATAATCGATGTTATGCAAAAGGCGATTATTAAATATATCAAATATGGTAAATAGATGAGCGTGAATGCTGTAAAAAAATGAATGGATTGATTTAGAATCGTTGTGGTTATGTAGCCTGCTAAAAACATCGGACTGATGTTATTGCAAAGGGGTAAAAAAAGTAAAGCATTTTTTCGGGTGATTTGACCGTTTTGATAAAATGAGGCTGTTGTTTTTGCTCCAATCGGACATCCGCAAAGAATTCCAAGCAATATAATTGTACCAATACATATACTTTGACTTTGATATATTTTATTTTTTGTTGTGTAACGGGTAACTTGCAGTGTGAAAAGACTTGAAATCAAAAGGAAAGGGAGCAGGATCGGAAGAAGTTGCTCATACCAAAGCATGAGTCCGCGTTTGGCTCCGATTTGTACTAATTCATTATCCATAATAAGACGGAGTTGAATTAAAAAAATAAGGATAAGTGTGAGCATAAAGGTGCCTCAAAAGAAGATATATTTCATCTTATGAGGCACTTGCTTGTTTTAGCATATCTTTATATTATTGGGATTAATTTATGATAATCGTCTTCGCAAACAACATGATAACGATTAAAAATCATACAATTGTAAAGCGTAGTTGCATGAATATCAAGTTTCCACATGCATAGTGCTGCCTCGAAGGATTCTTGGTGAAGCTTTGATAAGTAGTCTCCCTTTTTTGTGATAATAGGAATTTGACTGTTGGAATGAAGTTCTTTGATGAGTGTAGAACTTTCTTTCCGGAAGGAGAGGATGTTTGCATAAAAACAGTAACCGCCTGATAAAAAAGAGGTGCGATGTTCTTCAGTATAGCCAAGCAGGTAGTGTATGAATGCACGAGATATACGTCCTGATGTCCAATTTCTTGATTTTAACGCATCCAATATGTCCAAATAGGAAGCTGCGATAGGCAGTTTTGACAGACGTCCGATGAATTCCTCGTCAAAGTCACAGATAGATGCATCCGGTGGATTGAACAGACGAGCGCTTTGTAAAAAAACAGACAAATCATCGGTAATTACCGGAGAATTAATTTGATAGGATGCCTTTATCAGTGAGTAAGAAACTTCAGGCAACGCATGTTTGACGGACGAATTTACTGTTAAGTTGTGTATATTGGAGCGGATGGCCTTTGCAGAACAGATTGTATGGTGAATATTTTCATCATGGTAAAGTGCTTCTGTCCGGGGAATCAAAACCGGTTTGATCAAGCTGTTTGTACGTATTAATGCGCAGATATATTCCAATGCTAAAATGTTATTCGGAAGTGACAGAATCTCATGAACATTATTGAAATCCGTGACTTGATCTATTGATTGAACGGTTTGGTGTGAAATATAGTCATTCATTGCACGCTCTCTTGCAAGAGGGTAAGAATCACCATCTGCCAAATATATTTTTAGCCGGCGTTTAAATAAATCCGGCTCATTTACAAGTATGTTCGCGATTTTAAGAAAACTTGGTAAATCATCTGTTTCTGCACCAAAACAGAGAAAGTCAACGGTTTGAAATTTGTTAAGCATTGAAACAGCACCCATGGAAAAGTCCCGAGCACTACCTGTAGCATATGGAAAAGGAAGCTCTATAACAAGATCGATACCACATGATGCGGCGATTTGAGCACGTGTGAATTTATCCCACATGGCTGCCTGTCCGCGTTGTAAGAAATTCCCCCCCATCACGGCAATTGAATAATCTGCCTGTGTAAGTTCTTTCGCACATGATAATTGGTAGGCGTGTCCATTGTGAAAAGGATTGTATTCTGCAATAATTGCTAATGTTTTCATAGAATCTCCGTAAGTATTTGTGAATGTCTGGGTTAATTATTTAGAATGGGAATATAACATAAAAATTATACAATATTTTTTGGATTTCGCATAGTTTATATTTGCGATTGATGGATAAAGCCTTCGAGAAGCTTCTGAACTTTCGAAATTCTCATGTAAAATAAGGTGTTCCGATAATAAACTTGGAATGTCTTCTTTTGGAACTTTACAAAGAAAGAAGAGTTGCGATAAAATAATTACAGGGATTGAATAGTACGGATTATAGTTTATTTCGACATAAATCGAACATAAATTCGATTTGTGTCTTGACAACCGCATTCATCCATTATATATTATAAAAAACAAACATATGTTTTATTCAGGAGGTACGTATGGGAAACGAGGATAAATTAAAAGCATTGGATGCAGCATTGGCACAAATTGAAAAACAATACGGAAAAGGTTCCGTGATGAAGTTAGGTGACCAATCTGCCAATATGAATATTGAAGTAGTTCCGACAGGTTCAATAAGCTTAGATTTAGCGCTTGGACTTGGCGGTATGCCAAGAGGGCGTGTGATTGAAATATATGGTCCGGAGTCAAGCGGTAAGACAACCGTTGCATTGCATGTGGTGGCAGAAGTTCAAAAACAAGGTGGTATTGCAGGATTTATCGACGCAGAGCATGCGTTGGATCCAAATTACGCAGCAAATATTGGTGTTGATATCGATAATCTTTATATTTCTCAGCCGGATAATGGGGAGCAGGCACTTGAAATCACAGAGACGATGGTACGTTCCGGTGCTATGGATGTCATAATTGTTGATTCGGTCGCAGCTTTAGTCCCAAAGGCTGAAATTGACGGCGAGATGGGAGATTCCCATGTAGGATTACATGCCAGACTTATGTCTCAGGCACTTCGTAAATTGACAGGTATTATTAGTAAATCCAATTGTGTTGTTATTTTTATCAATCAGCTACGTGAAAAGGTTGGTGTTATGTTTGGTAATCCGGAGACAACAACCGGTGGGCGTGCGTTAAAGTTTTATGCATCTGTCAGATTGGATGTACGTCGAATTGAAACTTTAAAGGTTGGCGGAGAAGTAGTAGGTAACCGTACAAGGGTCAAAGTTGTTAAAAATAAGGTATCTCCTCCTTTCAAGGAAGCTGAGTTTGATATTATGTTTGGTAAAGGTATCTCGAAAGAAGGCGATATTCTTGATTTGGCAGTTGCTAACGAGATTATTCAAAAGTCCGGGGCTTGGTTTTCGTATGAGGGAAATAAAATCGGTCAAGGTAGAGAAAATACGAAGTTGTATATGATTCAAAATCCGGAGTTTACACAGATGATTGAGCAGAGGGTGCGCGAAAAATGTGGAGTGGTTGCTTCTACAACTGTAAATTCTGCAGGAGAATAACATGAATCATAAGGAAAACAAACAGAATGCATTTGATAAGGCCACTGATTATTTATCGTATTGTGACCGGACAGAAAAAGAAGTGCGTGCCAAGTTAATACAAAATGATTATTCTGAGGCGGAAATTCTTTCCGCCTTAAATAAACTTAAGGAATATGGTTATGTTGATGATGCACGTTATGCCAAACATTATCAAAGTCTCAAGATGAATAAGTTAGGTGTAAAACGTATCAAAATGGAATTGATTCAAAAGGGAGTAGACAACACTGTTATTGAACAGGTAATTAATTCAAATCCCATCGATGAAGTAACTACGATTATTCACATTTTAGAACGTCGTTTTTCTAATGCCTGTTTTGAAGATGAAAAAGAGCAACGACGAATTTATGCCTATTTTGTCAGACGTGGTTTTCAATTTGAGACAATTAAACATGCTGTTCATATTTTTGTCAAAAATAATAGCTTTCAATAATTTTTTTTTACATATTGCATAATTAAAATAATTATGAACTTGACACCTCTATAAAAAAAGTATAAAATTTATTTGTTGTATTTTTTTACAAAAACTAAATAAGGAGGTGCTCCTGAGTGGAAGGTTACGTTATTGCAATCTTTGCCGTAGCGCTTGTTGTTGCCATCGTAATCACTTGGTTTGCAGCGATTTCTTATCGTAAGAATATTGCTGAGGCAAAAGTGGGAAAAGCAGAAGACAAGGCTAGGGAGATCATAGATGAAGCATTAAAAAGTGCGGAAGCTAAGAAACGTGAGATACTTCTCGAGGCTAAGGAGGAAGCTCTGAAGACGAAAAATGACATGGAAAAAGAAGTCAAAGATCGTCGGAATGAGGTTCAGCGTTTGGAGAAAAGGGTTCTTTCCAGAGAAGAGAATCTTGATCGTAAGAACGAGGCAGTTGAGAAGAAAGAAGCCTCTCTTGCAAAGCGGGAAGCGGAGCTCGAGGCTCTTAAGATTGAAGTATCGAATCTAGAAAAAGAGAGAACTCAGGAACTTGAAAGAATTTCAGGATTAACCTCTGAACAAGCAAAGGAATACTTATTAAAGACTGTTGAAGACGAAGTTAAACACGAAACTGCAGTCATGATCAAAGAATTAGAAACACGAGCAAAAGAAGAAGCAGACAAAAAAGCAAAGGATTATGTTGTAACTGCCATTCAAAAATGTGCAGCAGATCATGTATCCGAAACTACAATCTCACTCGTTCAGTTACCTAACGATGAGATGAAGGGTAGAATCATTGGTAGAGAGGGTCGTAATATTCGTACTCTTGAAACCATGACAGGTGTTGATTTAATTATTGATGATACACCGGAGGCTGTTATATTATCAAGCTTTGATCCTATTCGTAGAGAGGTTGCAAGAATTGCCCTTGAAAAGTTGATTGTGGACGGACGTATTCATCCGGCCAGAATCGAGGAAATGGTAGAAAAGGCACAAAAAGAAGTTGAGACCATGATACGCGAGGAAGGTGAAGCAGCAACTCTCGAGGTTGGTGTTCACGGAATTCATCCGGAATTAGTTCGTTTACTTGGTAGAATGAAGTTCCGTACAAGTTATGGTCAGAATGCATTGAAGCATTCGATTGAAGTAGCACTTTTGTCCGGTTTGCTTGCCGGGGAAATCGGTGTAGATGTTCGTTTGGCCAAACGTGCCGGTTTATTGCACGATATTGGTAAATCTATTGATCATGAGATGGAGGGTTCACATATATCAATTGGTGTTGATTTATGTAGAAAGTACAAAGAATCAGCTATTGTTATTAATGCGGTTGAGTCACACCATGGCGATGTAGAGCCACAAAGTTTAATTGCATGTATTGTTCAGGCTGCAGATACAATTTCTGCTGCCAGACCAGGCGCAAGAAGAGAAACGTTGGAAACATATACAACTCGTTTGAAAGCATTGGAAGATATTGCGAATGGTTTCAAGGGCGTTGAGAAGACTTTTGCTATTCAGGCAGGTAGAGAAATTCGAGTAATGGTAGTTCCAGAGCAGGTAAGTGATGCAAATATGGTATTACTTGCCAGAGATATCTCGAAGCAGATTGAAGCCGAACTTGAGTATCCGGGACAGATTAAAGTAAATCTGATACGTGAATCAAGAGTTACGGATTTCGCAAAGTAATAAAATGAGGGAATGTGAAGCAATTCACATTCCTTTTTTGTTGCGTAGGAAAGTGCTTCACTTCGTTTTTGATGTTTGATTTGGGAAAATAAACAAAAAACGGCATTTTACATTTTTTTTCTTGTTTTTTTCTTGAAATCATAGCGTTAATATTATATAGTAGTAACAATTGATTATTAAATAGTATTCATAAGGAGATTATTATGTCATTAGCATTATCGGAGAAAGCACAAGGTGTTAAGCCATCATCTACACTTGCAATTACTGCAAAAGCAAAAGATTTAAGAGCACAAGGTATCGATGTTGTTGCGTTTGTTGCCGGTGAACCTGATTTTAATACACCGGAAAATATAAGCATGGCAGCGATTGCGGCAATTCGTGATGGATTTACAAAATATACTCCTGCAGCAGGAACTTTAGAACTGAAAAGGGCTGTATCTGAAAAACTTGCAAAGTTTAATCATTTGGATTATTCACCTGAACAGATTGTAATCAGCAATGGTGGAAAACATTCATTAACAAATGCAATTACTGTAATAACTAATCCGGGAGATGAATTTTTGATTCCCGCACCTTATTGGTTGAGCTATCCGGAGATGGTTAAGCTATCCGGTGGAGTTCCGGTTTCGGTAAAAACAAAAAAGGAAAACGGATATAAGGTTACTGTGGATGAGTTGGAAGCAGCATGTACCGAGCGTACAAAGGCACTTATTTTGAATACTCCATGTAATCCGACAGGAAGTATTTATTCCGAAGATGAGTTACGTGCGATTGCTGATTTTATTGTACGTAAGGATATATATGTAATTGCAGATGAGATGTATGAGTATCTTGTATACGGTGGAAATAAACACGTAAGTATAGCAAGCTTTGGTGAGGAGATATATAAGCGTACAATTACATGTAGCGGACTTTCTAAGAGCTATGCTATGACAGGCTGGCGAATTGGCTATGCAGCCTCACCGCTTGTTATTGCTAAACTTATGGGAAGTGTGCAGAGTCATCAGGCATCTAATCCAAATTCGATTGCTCAAAAGGCAGCATATGAAGCATTGACAGGCAATCAGGATACAATTATGACAATGGTTCGCGAATTTGAAAAGAGAAGCGTATTTTTATACAACGAAATATGTAAGCTTCCTTTTGTTGACTGCATCAAGCCGGAAGGTGCTTTTTATGCTTTTGTTGATTGTTCAGCATTAATTGGAAAGAAATATCGTGGAGAAGAAATTACCGGTGCCGGTGATATTGGACGTATTTTGATTGAAGATTATAATGTTGCAGTCATTCCTTGCGATGATTTTGGTATTCAAAATCATATCCGTTTATCCTATGCGATATCCATGGAACAGATTGAAAAGGGTGTTTCGCGTATTGCAGAATTTTTAAATGCATTATCATAGGTGGGTGTGCTATTATGATAGAATTTACCCGTAAAGCATTGGAAGTTGCATATGACGGAAAAATAATTTCGTGTTATAAGGATTATCTTGAAACCCCGGATGGTACGTCGGTTGTTTATGATTTGATTCGGCACAAAAGTGGCGGAGGAGCAGGAATTCTACTCGTTGATGATAGAGAATTTACGTACCTGGTTCGGCTGTATCGTAATTCGATTGATGCGGTATCTATTGAAATTCCGGCAGGCGGTTATTCTGCGAAGGATGAGACCGGTGAAGTTTGTGCCGTTCGTGAGGCAGAAGAGGAAACAGGTTATGTTCCGGAAAAAATCTATCATGTGGCGAATGTTGTTTCGTCTATCGGTACATTTGATGAAAGGACAGATGTGTTCATCGGAACAAATTTGGTTTCCGGAACATGTAATCGGGATCCGGAGGAATATATTGAGCTTATGCATGTGTCAATCGAGGATGCAATGAAAATGGTTTATGATGGCACTATTGTAGACAGCAAGACGGTATTAGCGCTTTTTGCATACCGGGAGTATAAGCGAAATGGAATAATAAATTCATAGTGTTCATACAATGATAGAGAGTTGGTTTGACTCTCTATTTTTATGTATGGCGAGGTATTTATGGAAAAGGCAGGACAATCAAAATACGGACAACTGTTTGTGTTTCTTGTTGCATCGATAGTGGGTTGTGTTATAGCCAACATAATGATAAAAAAAGAATTTGATTTGTCAGGATTGGACTTATCAATTCAGACAATTGATGCTACGACAAAGAAGATACATAGTAGGCATTTTAGTGTTTTGGCATTTGCTCGATGTAAGCAAATGGTAATTCTTGCATTACTAATCAAGGTTTTTCGAATTGAGAAGGTCATTTTTTCCATCTTATGTTTGTTTGGTTTTGTTATGGGGATTCTTTTGTCTGCACAATGTTATTACATGGGGTTATATGGAATACTATTAATATTTATTGCTGTCTTTCCGCAATTTATATTATATTATCTATCTATAAACATGGTAAAAAGATACATTCATGCGGGAGGAAATCGAGAGTTAAGATTAAAATGTGTTGCTTGTTTTTTTGTCTTTTTTGTTGCCGGACTTATTTGTGAAATGTATTTTTCGGGAAAAATTTTTACATATTTTTCTCAATATATGGTGAGTTAATGATATGTGTTTCCGCTATATCGTACTTTGTTACAGAAATGTGTCGAATCTTAAGAAAATGTGAAAAAAATATGTTTGATTTTATGTAAATTAGTCATTATAATAGTTGTTGTAGCTTGATTTTTTGAGCGATGAAACGTTTTTTAGAGGATTAACGCATGACAACTTACGTTGAAAATTACATCTCATATTTAAATAACGTAAAACAGGCGAGCGCAAATACAGTTGCTTCTTATCGACGAGATTTGATGAAGCTTTGCAGATATTTTGGTGGATTGGATATTGAGAATTTCTCGGATGTGAATACAACAGATTTGGATACTTATGTGTTGTTTATGAAGGAAAATGGAATGTCAACGGCGACTGTATCCAGAAGTATAGCAAGCATCAAGTCCTTTTTTATGTATTTGTATAAAAACGGGACTGTAGAAAGTGATCCGGCTGAACAACTTAAACCACCAAAGATTGAGAAAAAGGTTCCTGAAATACTTACCGTAGAAGAGATAAATCGACTGTTAGAACAGCCTTCGAAAAACAATCCGAAGGAGGTTCGCGATAAGGCAATGCTTGAATTGTTGTATGCTACAGGTATGCGTGTATCAGAGCTTGTTTCGTTACAACTTAGTGATGTAAATCTTACGATGAATTATATTATGTGTCGCGACGCGAGTAAAGAACGTGTGATTCCGATTGAAAATGCAGCGAAATCAGCATTGGAACGTTATATTTCAGATGCGAGACCGATTATGTGTGCGGATAGTACATGTTTGTTTACAAATTTAAAAGGACAGGCTATGACGCGGCAGGGTTTTTGGAAGCTGATAAAGACGTATGCAAAGCGGGCTGGAATTGATAAGGATATTACACCTCATATGATTCGGCATTCTTTTGCTTCGCATTTGGTAAGCAACGGAGCGGATTTAAAGGCTGTACAGGAGATGCTTGGACATTCTGATATATCAACCACGCAGATATATTTAAAGAGTCGACAGAGTCGTATTAAAGAGGAATATGATCGAGCACATCCGCGTGCACATATGCAACATGTAAAATAATTGTAGTAAATCAAACAAAACCACAGCATAGTTTGCTGTGGTTTTGTTTGATTTACTGATATATTTTTAATAAGTTATCAATTTTGGATGTTGCATTTTGCATAAGTAAATCGAGGATTGTTATTGCACACATACTTTCTACAACAACAACGGCACGAGGTCCGATAATCGGATCGTGTCGGCCCTTTATTTCAATGTCGATTTCCTCGTGGGCATTGTTTATGGTGTTTTGCTTTTTAAAAATAGATGGGGTTGGTTTGAAGGATGCACGAACCAGTATTTCTGAACCATCGCTCATGCCGCCTAAAATCCCTCCGGAATGATTGGTCTGTTTGCATACATTGCCATCCATTATGCAGAAGGCGTCATTGTTCTCAGAGCCAAGCAAACCGGTAACAGCAGTACCGTCGCCGATTTCTACGGCTTTTACAGCTCCGATGGATACAATTGCATGTGCAAGCATTGCGTCTAATTTATCAAAAACAGGTTCGCCGATACCTGTCGGCATCCCATTGATACGACATTCGACGGAAGAACCTATGGAATCTTTATTTGCCATAATTGATTTTAGATATTCGGAAGCATCGGCTGCACATGCGGCATCCGGCATATAGAGAGGATTATTCATGATTTCCGTGCTGTCGAAACGACTGTAATCAATGGAATACTTACCGATTGATTTTGTATAGGTTGTAAACGTAATACCAAGAGTTTCAAGAACTTTGACAGCTATTGCACCGGCAGCAACACGACCGATTGTTTCACGTCCGGATGAACGTCCTCCACCCCGATAATCTCGAAAACCATATTTTTCGTCAAAGCAGAAGTCGGCGTGACCGGGACGATAACAAGTCGCGATATTGCTATAATCTTTTGATTTTTGATCTTCGTTATATACGACGAGTGCTATTGGAGTTCCGGTTGTGAAACCTTCAAAAACACCGGATAGTATTGAGACGGAATCGGATTCGTTTCTCTTGGTAGAAAAAGAACTTTGACCCGGTTTCCTGCGGTCTAGAAATTTTTGAATATCATTTTCACATAGCGGGATACCGGACGGACATCCGTCAACAATGACGCCGAGTGCCGTACCGTGGGATTCACCGAATGTGCTTGTGGTAAATAATTTTCCGAATGTTGAACCTGCCATAATTGGGACCTCTTTCCTGTAATTTGCTTGTTATATTATACATATTTTTTTTATAGATGAAAAGTCATATTTTTAGGGTTTACAACATAACTTGAATATGATAATCCCGTCTTTGACAGTTAAAAAATGGTAAAAACCTCACAAATAGTGTAAATACG
>JAUNJN010000043.1 GCA_030533235.1 Eubacteriales bacterium
GAGCGGCTGATTACAAATCAGCTGCATCAAGTTTATTTGCCGATGTGGCTCAATTCTTTAAGAACAACGGAGTTGGTCGCAGGCAGAGCGGCTGATTACAAATCAGCTGCATCAAGTTTATTTGCCGATGTGGCTCAATTGGCAGAGCAGCTGATTTGTAATCAGCAGGTTATCGGTTCGAGTCCGATCATCGGCTTTTCGGGATGTGTTAGCATCCTGCTTGTATTCAAGCGATAAGTTGTGGATATACAAGGCATATCGAAAATACGGACGTTTAGCTCAGCTGGTTAGAGCAATCGGCTCATAACCGATCGGTCCCGGGTTCGAGTCCCTGAACGTCCACTATTTGGCCCGGTGGCTCAGCTGGTTAGAGCGCCGCCCTGTCACGGCGGAGGTCGAGGGTTCGAACCCCTTCCGGGTCGCTAACAGCTTCATAGTTGTAAAAATTTGCCGGCGTGGCGGAACTGGCAGACGCACAGGACTTAAAATCCTGCGGGACTAATCTCCCGTACCGGTTCGATTCCGGTCGCCGGCATATCCTTTTAGGAAGCTCAAACCTTGAGAAATCAATTGTTTGAGCTTCTTTTTTGTTATGATATTATTTGGTACAATTTGGTTCAATTACTTCGAAAGCCTTTCCCATTAGACTTGAAGTCTAATAGGAAGTATTGTAGTATACTAATATCACGCAAAATAGTAAATGATAGAAAAAATAGGAAATGAAAAGTTGGGGAATGGACTTCCGCCAGAGAAAACGGACTTGCCAATTTACATGGAAGTGAACTGCTACCATCCGATTATGATCCAAATGGAATAGCCTGCAAATTAATAGCAGGAGCAGCTTTTACTGAAGGATATTTGAAAGATGGTCAGATTATTTCGTTGTCGGCAGACGGATTGTTTGGTTGTGATGGATTTTTCGGTGGAGATAAATATGAAATTGATAATAAATAAGAAAATTGAAATTGTTTTGTTGGCATGTAATTTGTTCCTGTTTCTTATTGTTAATATAATGTTTATGCGCGTTTTTCATCCGGTTTCTGTTGCTTTAATGGCGATTTTGCTATTAATTGAAATACTTGTTCATGCAAAAAAAGAATATGTCAAATGGGAAAAGAAGGCTCCGTCTGTATTACCTTTCCTCGTTATATGTGGTATTTGTATCCTGTGCGCAGTTGTTTCAAATTTTGCATCGATTAAAGATTATGTATATGTCGTGGTATTTTTGATTGAGAATCTTTGCGCTATGTTAGCAATCATTGTCTTTCTGCGGTATATAATTATTTATAAAAAAGCATATAGAGCACATCGAAAAGAATTAGAACTTTCTAAACAACAGAGACTTATTAATTCAAGTATATCAGTACTTCTTTTCTTAGGGATCGTAGGTGTATGGATAATAACTGTTTCATGCGCTGATCGTGTTGCAGTTGTGACATCACCTAAAAAATACGAAAAAGAAATTAGTGGCACCGAATATATGTATTTTCCAACATCTATACCCCAAGATGCAAAGAATGAAAGGTTTTATCGTCGCCCGGGTTTTTGGCTCACTAGGGATAACACTTATGTTGAATTCGAAACTTCGAATCAATATTTAGATGAATATGAAAGTACATATGCTGCAAATATTAAAAAAGTGACAATTGATAATCCATGGATAACACATAGCGACTCATGTCGCATATGCACATATTTGGAAGAGCATTATTTGAATCATGAAAAATGCGATGTTTACGTGACAGTAGATGCGTATAGTGTGCAGGGATATGCAATCAATCGTGCAACAAATGAATTGTTTATTTTTTATGATGGACGTGACTAGTAGCCATTTCGTGATTTTTATTGTAAGATATTGTATAATTGATTGGATATATCCACAGGGGGAAATCTATGAAAAAACACAATGAAGAGTCAGAACGTAAGACATTTTTGCACGGTAGAATAATTGTAGTAGTTGTTATTGGTATTATTGCGATATTTGCAACTGCGGTCGGGATTGCGTTAATCAGTATAAGTAAATATTTGATGAAGGAAGCCAATGAACGTTACCAGATTGTAACGGATAATGTTGCGGAGGAAATCACAACATGGTTTTCAAATGAGGCACAGATTGTCGCAAATCAAAAGGCCGCGCTTGAAATAGCAGGGGATTATGACCCGGATGTGTTAACAGCGTACATGACTCGAATCGTAGAGGATTATAATGAAGAAGGCTATATATATGATTTGTATTTTGTAAATACAGACAATGTCATGTCATCCGGTTATGGGTATATTCCGGATCCGTCCATTGATTTCCGTGAGCGTGTTTGGTATCGGAATGCTCTTAAAATTGATGGATTGTATTATTCTGCTCCGTATAAGGATAGTTATTTGGATCGATATGTTGTTACAATTTCGTCCGTTTGCTACAAGCCGAATGGTGAGCTGGCAGGTGTAATTGCGCTTGATATTTTTGTTGATACATTGTTCTCAATTGCAAACGAAAAGGTACTTGACGGCGATAGCTATTGTTTTCTGATTGATAACGCGATGGGGATTGCAACCCATCCGAATGAAAGATATGCTTATGTCAACGATATGCCAATGACATTGACTTCCGTTCCGGGGAATCAGTATGATGACATTGTTAAATTCATTCGTGGAGACGAGACGGATTCGGCGACATCGGTACACTATTCTATCAATGATTTTGATGGTGTGAAGCGAACGGTTTATGTAAGTAAAATCGAATGCTGTAGCTGGTATGTAGTAGCAGCAATTGAGAGCTCGGTATATACAGAACCTTTAGTTAAAACTTTGTTGCTTGTAGTGCTTACACTTATTATTTGTCTTGTAGTAGGTATTATTTCGACCGGACTTTTCACAAGCAGGGCGATTCGTCAATTGAATGAGGCAAATGAGATTGCACAAGAGGCAAGTGAGGCAAAGAGTATTTTCCTGGCAAACATGTCGCATGAAATCCGTACGCCGATTAATGCCATTATTGGTATGAATGAGATGGTGATTCGGGAAAATAATGAGCCGAATATTAATGATTATGCATTGGATATTGCGTCAGCAAGTCGAAGTCTTGTTACAATTGTGAATGATATTCTTGACTTTTCAAAAATTGAATCCGGCAACATGGAACTTGTCAAAACAGAATTTAATATTGCATCCGTGATTAATGATATTGTCAACATGTCTGAAGCACGTGCGGAGGGCAAGGACCTTTCGTTGTTCTTTGAAATAGACCCTGAAATACCGGTCGGACTTATTGGAGATGAAATGCGTATAAAACAGATTATTCTGAACATGATGACAAATGGCATTAAATATACCAATATTGGATTTGTCACAATGCGTGTTGAGTTTACAAAGCAGGAGTATGGTATTAATTTAAATGTTTTCGTTAAGGATACAGGTATTGGTATTGCGGAGGAAAACATCGACCGGCTTTATCAAAGCTTTCGTAGATTTGATGCGAAACGCAATCGCTCTATTGAAGGGACAGGACTTGGTCTTTCAATTACAAAGAAGCTTGTTCAGGCTATGGGTGGATTTATTAATGTAACAAGCAAGCTTGGGGTTGGTACGGAATTTTCTGTTTGCATACCGCTTGAAGTATCGAATGCAAGACCGTTTATTACGATTGACCATCCGGAAAAATACAAATTCGTGACATTGTTTGATCATAATATGGTTGATATTCGTATAAAGAATCAAACAGAACGTATTATAAAAAGCATTCGCAAGGGCTTTAACTTAGATGTAATAGACGCAACGACCTTTGAGCAGTTAAGTGAACTCGTTCGTAATGATTCTAAGATTTCTCATATTGTTGTGAATAAGAGTGTCTACTTAAAAAATGAGAGCTACTTTGAAGCATTATCACATGAAAAGACAGTAATTGTACTGCAGAAACGCGGGCAGGCCGAAGAACTGCCGCCAACAATAATAAGTCACTATCTGCCATTTTATTCTATTTCGCTGGCAGCCTTGCTTAACAACAAACGACAGGCTGTATACGCCGGTCCGATTCAATTATTTGATTTTGAAGCACCGGATGTTAAGGTTTTGATTGTTGATGATAATGCAATGAACCTTAAGGTTGCGGCAGGCCTTATGAAACCATACAACATGAAGGTTACGACCGTTGACAGTGGTATTAAGGCAATCGAATTGTTAAAAGAAGATCCGACATATGACATTGTTTTTATGGATCATATGATGCCTGATATGGATGGCATTGAAACAACGGCAAGACTTCGAAATATTAAGAATGCGTATTTTAGGGAGCTTCCGATTGTTGCACTTACAGCAAATACAGTCAACAATGCAAAGAAGATTTTTTTGGAATCCGGCTTTAATGATTTCCTTGCAAAACCAATTAATGTCAATTTCCTGGATCGGATGTTGCGATTACATTTGCCAAAAGATAAAATTCATCCGGCAAACCACAAGGAGCAACCGGCGGAGATTTCAGCAAAAACAGCTGCTTCCACAAAGCAGGAAGAAGCGGGACAATGCATTTTTGATGCACAGCTTGGACTTACATATACAGCAGGGAACAAGGAATTGTATCTTGATATTCTCAAAGAATATGTTGAAAAAGCAACAGAGATGAAGAATTTCATAACAAGCTCTTTTAAGAGCGAAGACTGGAGCAATTATGTAATAAAGGTGCATGCATTAAAGAGTACTTCTTTGACAATTGGAGCAGCACCACTTTCTGAGCTGGCTAAGGAATTAGAGTTAAGCGGCAAGGCGGCTAAGTACGACCTGATACTACAAAAAACAGATTTGTTATTAGAACAATATGAGGACGTTTTAAAGGCAGCGGAAGGGTATCTAAATGAACATAATATTTTCATAGCAACGGCGGTGAAACAAGAAATCGCAGCTGTTTCTGACGAGAATATCGATCATGAAATTATTGACAAATATGCCGCTGCATTCAAGATCGCGTTGGAAGAATTTGATACGGATCAGGCAGAGGAAATATATGCCAAGGTTACACAAGAGGGAAACGTATACGGGAGAATATTCAGTAAGATAATCGAGCAAATTCGAAACTTTGAATATGACCTTGCAGAAGAAGAAATTGAGAGGATAATGGGCAGATGAAAAAAATACTAATGATTGATGATGACAAGGTAAGCTTGTCTACGGCAAAAGGTGTACTTGGCGATGATCACAAATTGATTGCTGTTTTGAATGGCATGCAGGGATTAAAATTTCTTGAAAAAAATGAATGCGACCTGATACTTCTCGATATTAATATGCCGGGAATGAACGGATTTGAAACACTTGTAGAAATTCGAAAAAACGAGAAAAATGCAAATGTTCCGGTCATCTTCCTTACATCGGATAATGATGCTGCGACAGAGACAAAATGCTTTGAAAGCGGAGCAATGGACTTTATTTCCAAACCATTTGTGCCAAGTGTAATTCGCTCTCGTGTAAATCGCACATTGGAGCTTGAGGATTATCGTGCGGCACTTGCAAGCAAACTTGATCAAAAGACAAAGGAAATTGAAAAAATCACAACGAAATCATATACAGATGCACTTACAGGGTTATGGAATCGTGAATATACAGAGCGAAAGGTGAATGAGCTTCTTGAAGCCGGTATAGATGGCAGTCTTTTTATGATTGACCTTGATAATTTTAAATCAATCAATGATCATTATGGTCATCAGGAAGGGGACCGTGTGCTATGTATGTTTGCTGATACACTTAGAGAGTTTACATGTGAGGAGGATGTTATTTGCCGAATAGGCGGTGATGAGTTTGTAGTCTTTTTGTCAAACAAAACAGATTGTGCTGAAATTGCGAATATTGCAGGCAATATGATAGCTTCTCTGAATCAAAGGATTCAGGATATGAAATTTGATGTAAGAACTTCTGTATCTATCGGCATTTCCATTGCCAAGGTCGACGGTGAGGATTTTTCGAAGCTTTACAGTTGCGGAGACAAAGCGCTTTACTATGTAAAAAACAATGGAAAAAATGCGTATAGATTTTTTAGCGATAATGTGATAGAAGAGCAGAAGCGTGCACTTCAAAAGGTAGATCTTACATATCTTGGAGAGATTCTAAGCCGTTCGGATAGCGGACATGGAGCGTATATGCTTGACTTTGAAAGCTTTCATCATATTTACAAGTTTTTGAAACGATTTGTTGAACGCGAGAGTACAAAAGTTGTCTCAGTTTTATTTAACGCTGTACAGGCAAATATTTCAAATCCACCAACGGAAGATGAGATAGCGGAGGCTCTTGATTTGCTTGATCAGGCGATTTTTTCATCGCTTCGTCGTGTCGATATTTCAACACGTTATTTAAGTGTACAGACAATTGTTATGTTGCTTGAGACAGATGTTGATAATGGCGAGAAGGTCGTTGAACGGATTATTTCAAACTTTAATAAGCTTTATAATGGTGACAAGATTAAACTTGAATATAGTCTTGCACAAGTAAAAAGCAGGAGTAATAAAGAGTAATACTTTGAATGGGGTGCCCTATGAAGAAAAAAGTTAAAATCATAACAGATTGTATTTGTGATCTTTCAAACGATTTCCTGCAGAGCCAGGAGGTTGATGTAGTTCGATTCTATTTGACAATCGACAGCAGACGGTTTATGGACGGTTATGAAATATCGGTTTCAAATGTTATTGAGCATTATGAGGAGAATAAAACAAAAATAATATCAAAGGTGCCTTCTCCGGAAGAATATGCGCAGATTTACCGTGAGCAGTTGGAGACAAGTGAAACGGTTATTCACTATACGATTTCTTCGTTGATTAGTAATTCATATAAGCTTGCAAATGAAGGAAGAGAACTGTTAGGGGAGGATGCATCGAAAGTATTTATCGTAAATACCCTGACATTATCGTCCGGTATTTCTTTTTTGATACTGCAGGCATGTGATATGAAAAAGAGAGGCTACAATGCGGAGACTATTGTGCAAGAATCAAAGGAGCTTATTTCTAAGGTTCATGTCAGCTTCGTTTCGAGGAATGCGGATTATCTTGAAATAAATGGTCGTGTTACACCATTTATCGCAAGCTTTGTTCGAACTTTTAGATTACGACCGGTATTTTATATGGATAACGGAAAACTATCTGTATTGCGTTTTGAACACGGAAGTCGTGAAAAATATATTAAAAAATATGTAAGACGACAACTCAAGCATAAAGAGAAAATTGATCCGGAGAGAGTTTTTATTACGCATGCCGCTTGTAGTAAGGATGAGGTGGATCGCATTGTTGCTGAAGTGAGAAGTATTATTGATTTTAAATATGTGCATGTTTGTACAACATCAGCTACGGTTGCCTGTAACTGTGGTGCAAAGACAGTAGGAGTCATTTTCAAATATAAGGATTAATAAATAACTGTTGAAAAATAGTCCGGATGAAACGAATTCGTGAGTGAAAAGGCGAAAAAAAGAGTGCAAATAATTAAAATTTGCACTCTTTTTATATACTTATATTACCACAAAATCGCAAAAAAGTAAAGACTGTTACTAAAGGAAAACGAGTGCTAGAATGACATATCATCATGGACAGGGGGATAAGCAGATGGAAAAAAACTGGCTTGATTTAGTACAAGGGAAAAATCAGTTGGCGAAGGTTATTGATATGAATCAATACACGGAGCGATATGGTCTTGCTTTGTCAGAGGAACAGGCAGAGCTTATTTTGGAAAATCGTAAAAAGGCACTTAATGAACAAAGGCGTGTTGAATTTGGAGAAGGAATTGCACACAAGATTATCATGGAGTTTTGCGATTCAGATTATATCAATCAGGATAATTATGTGGAGACGGGTATTCGTTTACAGGAAATATTTTATTTATACAAAAATGAGATGCAGGATGAAATTACGGATGATGAGCTGCTTCATTTGATGCGCAATCAGTATGAGCAGCTGTGTTATGGAGATCTTGATTATCTGGAGGGAACGTGTCTTTCGGATTTTGCGCAGGCAATTCGGGCAGGTTACAGCGGATATCAGGATATCGGGAATTACTCAAAATATGATGGAAGAGATCAGTGGAACTATGAGTTATATATGGAAAAACTAAGAGATCTCGGATGAGAATAATATAGGAGCGCAAATATGAAATACGAAATGGAAGAGTTTGTGCCGATTGTGGCAAAGCTTGCTGAACAATATACATCAAAAGAAAGTACATCCATCACATATGAAGCGGCGGGACAGCTGATGGAGGCTGTGCAGTACTGCATTCGTGAGGCAACAGCGGAAGATGGGTTCGTATTTGAAGATGCAACGATGCATATGAATTTACCGGAACAAAACAAAACACCATCTGCAGCATTGATGTATGAAAAGGGATTGGAATGTGTTAAGAATAAGGCAAAGAAAGCACTTGACTTGTATAATGCAATGCTTCCCGGGTTTTCATACTATGAAAATATATGCTTAAAGGATACGATTGTAAAAGGCATGTCACAGTTTTTCCTTTGGTATGATGTTAAGTTTAACCCTCAAAATACAATACTTACATTGGATTATCCGATTCTTGTCGATCTCTCCGATTTTTGTGGGATTGATAAAATATATAATTACTTAAAATGTATTGAGCTTGAGCAGATATTCTTGAACAAAAACCCCTATCAATATGTAATGGAGATTTTAGAGAAGTATAATAAGGGATATCGGCAAATGATTGACAATATTTGTGAAATTGTTCTTACCGATAGGTTGCTTCGGGTAATAAAGCAAAAAGAGCTTGTACAAAGACAAGCCCTTTCGGATTTACGTGAAATGCTAATGGATGCAACCGAACATCTGGTTCAACTTCAATATGACGGAAATGCATCACTGGAAATGTATTTGTGTAGAGCGACGGATAATATTGCTGTCCGCTTAAAGCATGCATCAGACAATGGATTATCCGATATGTTCACACAAATAGTTTAACGTATCTGCGTCAAATGTCTTTCCGTGGATACCGGCAAGATTATGCGTGTCATCGTATTCGGCAACACGGTTCACAGTTGCATACATTACCATGCAATCTGCAACGATGATGATATCTTTGTTTAAGATATCAGGAGCGTCCTTTGGAATTAGAACACCCATACCGAGAGGCGAAACATTTGCAACTTTTACGGCGATTTTTTCTTCTGTGTCAACGACAACGATAACACCTTTGGCGTCGTAATCAATTCTTGTGATTTGTCTGCGTTCTACCATATAAATATCCTCCTGAGTAACATCAATATAGTGTGTATAATTTCCCTGCGATAAACCTACCTACATAATACCAAATAATACGTAAAATACCAATACAAAATTATAAAACTCTATCATAAATGTTTAAAATATGTGCGCAAGTTATTATTTTGGTGTATACTCTTTACATTGGGACACGGAGTGATATAATGTCGAAAGAATAACGATGACGGAAAGGGTAATGATAGGATGAACAATAGCAAAGCACTTGAAATCAATGAAAACACACCACTTCGTCTTTTGGCACTTCCGATGTTTGTGGAATTATTTTTAAATATTATGCTTAACAATGTTGACACATTAATGCTTAGTCATTACTCCGAAAATGCGGTCGGTGCGGTTGGAAATGCGAATCAGATGATGATGTTTATCATTTTGATGTTCAATATTATTGCGACTGCAACGTCGGTCGTTGTCGCACAGTATTTAGGTGCAAAGGACTATAACCGTATGAATATGATTTACACACTTGCATTTATTGTAAATATTGTGTTTGGAATCGTACTAAGTTTAGGTCTTGTGATTGGTCGCGGGTTTTTCCTTGACCTTTTGAAAATATCACCGGAGATGCGTCCGGATGCGAAAACATATATTATGATAGTTGGAGGTTTTCTGTTTTTACAGGCAGGCTACAATGTTATGCTGCAGATACTTCGATGCAATGGTTATACGAAAGTCGGCATGTATGTTTCGGTCATTGTAAATGTGATTAATATCATCGGTAATTATTTGTTCTTGTACGGACCGCTTAAAAGTCTTAATCTTGGTGTTGCCGGCGTTGCTATTTCTACGGTAACTGCAAGAACTGTTGCATTGATTGTAGCATTTGTTGTATTCTTAAAGGTAAAGATCGGACGAATTGCACTTCGATATATTCGTCCGTTCCCGACCGAGTTTTTGATGAAGATGATCCGAATCGGTCTTCCGACAGCCGGAGAAAATATGTCTTATAATTTGTATCAGCTTGTATTACTGTCATTTGTGAATACGATGGGAAATGATTCGGTAAATGCAAGAATCTATTGCAATTCACTGATTGCATTTGCGATGTTGTTTTCAAATTCTCAGGCTCTCGCGACACAAATTATTACCGGACATTTGGTTGGCGCCGGAAAAGAAGATGAAGCTTATAAGAGAGTGTTTAAGACCTTGAAGGTTTCACTTCCGATTACGTTTGCATTTGCGACGGTGAACTGGCTTTTGTGTCCGTTGACGTTACGAATATTCACGAGCAATAAAACGGTTATCCATTATGCATTTTACATAATGCTTGTCGATATTTTCTTGGAGCTTGGAAGATGTCTTAATGTGACGGTTGTTAACAGCTTAAAATCGGCAGGCGATTATTTCTTTACATTTTTTATCGGTTTGCTTACGATGTGGGGACTCGGAGCGACGATTGGATATGTGCTTGGAATCGCAGCAGGTATCGGAGTAGCCGGAGTATTTATCGGAACGGCAACGGATGAATGCGTCAGAGGACTGATTGTGCTTCGCCGTTGGCAGAAAAAGAAATGGTATGGGAAGGCAATCGTAGAAAAAACAAGCTCAAAATGACGGTTTTGCGTGGCTGCAACCGGAGGTTGACAAAAAATACAGTGTAGTTGGTAGTGTGCAACCGAATAAATTGGTAAGTTGTGCCTATCAAAACGAAAGCGAGGAGAGAAAATGATTTTAGCAGAAAAGATTATGAGCTTGCGAAAGCAGAACGGCTGGTCCCAGGAGGAGCTGGCAGAGCAATTAAACGTATCAAGACAGTCCGTTTCCAAGTGGGAGAGTACAGCTTCCATTCCGGATATCGAAAAGATTGTCCGTATGAGTGAACTGTTTGGTGTGAGTACCGACTATCTATTAAAGGAAGATGAAGATACTGTTTGTATGCAGGAGACGAAGCCTACAGCCATTGATGATTCCGTAAAGGAAGGAAAAGTAATTTCCATGGAATTTGCGACGGAGTATATGGACCATATTCAGAGTGTTGCTAAGCGTATCGCCTTTGCGGTTGCGCTTTGTATTATGTCACCGGTCGCTTTGATTTTCCTGGCCGGTATGTCAGAGGCACATATTGGCGGTATAACAGAGGGCGTTGCATCCGGAATCGGACTTTGTGTATTGTTTGTATTTGTAGCATGCGCAGTCGCAATTTTCATTTTAGATGGGATGAAACTGTCAAAGTATGAATTTCTTGAAAAAGAAAAGCTCACCTTGAAATATGGTGTTGAAGCAGCTGTTATGCGTAGAAAGGAAGTATATGCACCGGTATTTCGTATGACAATTACGATTGCGGTTCTGCTTTGCATTATCAGTGCAGTTCCTGTTATTCTCGCAGGATGTCTGGAGGCAAGTGATTTTATTTGCATTATATGTGTATGTGTATTGCTCTTTATTGTAAGTGTTGCATGTTTTATGTTTGTTAGCAGTGGGATGATTTATTCCAGCTATCAGAAGCTCATGCAGGAGGACGAATTTACTCCGGAAAACAAAGAGAATATGAAAAAAACGAGTGTATTTTCCAGCGCATACTGGTGCCTTGCAACGGCGGTTTACTTAATTTGGAGTTTTATAACCAATGATTGGGAAATTACATGGATTGTATGGGCAGTTGCCGGTGTTCTTTATCCACCGTTCCACGCAATTGCAGCAAGAAATAAGTGATTTGATTGAATCAAAATGAAAGGTGAAAAAGATGCGACATCCGGAATTACTTATTCCAGCAGGAGATTTGGAAACATTAAAAATAGCGGTTATGTATGGAGCCGATGCGGTTTATGTCGGAGGCGAGTTGTTTAGCCTTCGTGCAAAGGCAAAGAACTTTACAATCGGAGATTTGAAAGAGGGTGTCGCATTTGCACATGCACATGGAGTTCGTGTGTATATTGCGTTTAATATATTTGCATTTAACGGAGAGATTGTGGCGGCAAGAGATTATTTGTATAAGCTGCGAGAGGTTATGCCGGATGCGTTTATCGTTTCTGATTTATCGCTTTTTATGATGATAAAAGAGATTTTGCCGGAGGTCGAAATTCATGTCAGTACACAGTGGAACAATACCAATTACGAAACATTTCTGTTTTGGTATGAACTCGGTGCAAGAAAGGTTGTTGTTGCGCGGGAACTATCGATAGAGGAAATCAGGCAAATTCGTGCATATATTCCGGATGACATGCAGATTGAGTGTTTTATTCATGGTGCGATGTGCATTGCATATTCCGGCAAATGTCAGCTTTCAAGCTGCTTTACGGGACGGGATAGTAACCATGGTGCCTGCACACATCCTTGTCGTTGGAAGTTCGCATTGTATGAAGCATGTGGTTCGCCGGGTGAGAAAAAGCAGATTAGTGATGATTATGCATATTTTATGAATTCCAAAGATTTGTGCATGATTGAGCATATTCCGGATTTGATTCAGGCGGGTGTCGACAGTTTTAAGATTGAAGGACGTATGAAGACCGTGTTGTATGTCGCAACGGTTGCTCGCACATACCGTATGGCTCTGGATGCGTATATGAGGGATCCGAACAGCTACAAAGAGCTGACAACACAGCTTTTGGAGGAGATATCCAAGGGAACGTATCGTGATTATACGACCGGGTTTTTCTATGGGGAACCGAATCATGATGCACAGATATATGACAATAATGTATATGTTAAAAATTATACGTATCTCGGATATGTGGAAGCAATTACAAAAGAGGGTTATGCGGTAATTACGCAGAGAAACAAATTCTATGTTGGGGATACGATTGAAGTCATGAAACCGGATGGTCGAAATCTTGTCGTTACGGTAAAAGCAATTTACGATGAGAACATGAATTTAATGGAGAGTTGTCCGCATCCAAAGCAATGCCTGTTTTTGGATTTGGGAGAACCGCTTTCCGAGTATGATGTGCTTCGGAAACAGGATGAGTAACTTTATGGCTGAAGTGAATTTACGGGTGCAGTATGGAAGGTAAACAGTACACAATTTTAATTGTAGAAGATGATAAGACAATTGGGGAAAAGATGCAGGAGCATCTTACGAAATGGGGGTATTCTGTCGTGCTTGCATCCGATTTCCGAGACATTTTAGGCGAGGTATCTGTCTGTAAGCCGGATCTTGTATTGATGGATATTTCACTCCCGTATTTTAATGGATTTTATTGGTGCAGAGAAATCCGCCGCTTGTTTAAAATTCCAATCGTTTTCTTATCATCGGCGAGTGATAATATGAATATTGTGATGGCGATGGATATGGGAGGCGATGATTTTATTGCAAAGCCGTTTGATCTTACGGTGCTAACTGCGAAGCTTGGTGCCATTTTGCGAAGAAGTTATTCGTATGCAGGCAAGGTGGATGCTATTACACATAAGGGTGCGACGCTTAATTTATTGGATGCCAGTCTAAGCTACAACGGACAGCAGGTTGCTTTTTCAAAAAATGAGTTTCAGATTCTTGCACTGTTGATGGAGCATGCAGGAAGCATCGTAAGTCGTGATGCAATCATGATGCAGCTTTGGGACAGTGATAATTTTATTGATGACAATACATTAACCGTAAATATTACCCGTATTCGTAAGAAGCTGAACGATATTGGGTTAGAGGATTTTGTAACGACAAAAAAGGGACAAGGCTATATAATTTTATAGGTGATGGGATATGCAAAAGTGTACGATTTTAAAATATATACAGGCAAAAAAACATCATCTGACTATGTTTTTTGTGTGCGTGGCAATTTATGCTGCGTTGTTTGCGCTATGTGAAGTGCCGCTTAAATATGTCTGGTATCCTTCGTTACTTTGTCTTGTTTTTCTTGTCGTATATGGGGCAATTCGTTATCAGGTTTTTCGAGGAACGCACAAGCAGCTTTTTGAGGTAAAGGAGCATATTGATGTAACAACTGCTAATTTGCCGGAGGCAAACAATTTACTTGAGGCTGATTATCAGACACTGCTCGAAGTTATGAATGCAGCGAAAAATGAAGCTTTGCAGGAGCAACTTCAAAAAAATCATGACATGGATGCCTATGTGACGTTGTGGTCCCATCAGATTAAAACGCCGCTGACTGCCTTACAGTTGACTGCACAGACTGCAGATGAACCGATGAAGACAGAGCTTGGCACACAGATATTTGAGATTGAACAGTATGTAAATATGATGCTGCAGTATTTACGCCTGCAGGACATGAGTGCGGATATGGTTATCCATTCCTACAGCTTGCGAAGTATGGCAAATCAGGCAGTCAAATATTTCGCCCGTATATTTCTTGCGAAAAAGATTTCCGTACAGGTTGATATTCCGGAGGAGCTTAAGGTTGTAACTGATGAAAAATGGTTTGTGTTTGTATTAAAGCAGCTTGTTTCCAATGCATTAAAGTATTCGGACGAGGGGAGCATCTTTATTCGCGCGACAAGCCAGGGCGGGGGACGGCATTCGAAGACAACAGTTATTGTGGAAGATACCGGAATCGGTATTGCAAAAGAGGATCTTCCGCGTATTTTTGAACGAGGATACACCGGATATAACGGACGTAAGGATAAAAAGGCGACCGGGCTTGGTTTGTATCTTACAAGGCGCGTGCTTTTGATGCTGGGGCATACGATTGAGATTACGTCTGAGGTAGGAGTCGGGACCAAGGTACCTATTACGATTGAAAAATAGCGTAACCTTACAAAAGTGTAAGGATGATTGAAAGAACTGTAAGGCTAAATTAAGGCAGGACAGTTCTTTTTTTTGTAAAATGTGTTTGTAAGATGAAGTATTTGGAGGAATCAACATGGAAATATTACAGGTGAACGGTTTACAAAAAATCTATACGACGCGTTTTGGCGGAAATAAGGTTGAGGCGCTTAGAGATGTCAACTTTTCTGTGGAAGAAGGAGAGTACGTGGCAATCATGGGGGAGTCCGGATCGGGTAAGACGACGCTTCTTAATATACTGGCGTCTGTTGACCGCCCGACGTCCGGACAGATTTTATTAAAAGGAAAGGATACGGTTTCGATTAAGGAGGAAGAACTTGCAAGGTTTCGGCGTGAACATCTTGGTTTTGTGTTTCAGGATTTCAATTTGCTTGACACCTTTACACTGGAAGATAATATATATCTTCCGCTCGTTTTGGCAGGGAAATCCTATCGTAATATGGAGCCGCTTTTGAAGGAGTTAAGTGTAAAGCTTGGAATTGCAGACATTTTAAAGAAATATCCGTACGAGGTATCCGGTGGTCAGAAACAGAGAACCGCAATTGCAAGAGCTATGATCACAAAGCCGGATATTTTACTTGCAGATGAGCCGACGGGGGCACTCGATTCAAAATCTGCAGGTGATTTGCTTGATATTTTTTCTTCCCTGCATGAGGCGGGGCAAACAATTCTTATGGTAACACATAGCGTCCGTGCCGCCGCAAATGCAAACCGTGTGTTATTTATCAAGGATGGTCGTATTTTCCATCAGATTTATAAGGGCGATATGACAAATGATGAGATGTACAAGAAGATTTCGAATACACTCACAGTTTTGCTGGTAGGTGGTGATGTCAATGAGTAAGTTTATGTATCCAAAGCTCGCATTTCAAAATATCCGGAAAAACAAGACCAGTTTTTTTCCGTTTGCACTTGCCGGAATATTTATGGTTGCAATGTTTTATATGCTACACACAATCAGCATACAAGCGGATGACCGTTTGTTTATGGGGGCAAGAACCATGCGCAAGGTGCTTAGTTTCGGACTTTACGTTGTCGGATTTTTATCGGTGATTGTATTATTTTATACAGACCGTTTTTTGATTAAGCAGCGCGCAAAGGAATTTGGACTTTATAGTTTGCTTGGTATGGAAAAAAAGCATATTGCAAAGGTTGTTAAATGGGAGCTTATCTATGTAGGTGGCGCAATTATTACAATCGGTGTTGGCTTAGGTGTGTTATTCTCCAAGCTTATGTTTTTGTTGTTACTTAACATAATCGGCGTTAAAACGAATTTCGCATTCCGGATTGTCCCGTCATCGATTATGGTAACAGCCGGCTTGTTTGGTATCACGATGCTTGTAATTCTGGTTGCGAATGCCATTAGTGTTTATCGTCTAAAGCCGATTGACCTTATGCAGAGCAGCCGTGCGGGAGAGTGCGAGCCAAAGGCAAAATGGTTGCTTGCCGTACTCGGTGTTATTTCCCTTGGAATCGGCTATTATTTGGCACAGACGGCAAATAATCCGGTTGAGGCAATGGGATTTTTCTTCATTGCTGTATTGTGTGTCATCGTAGGTACCTATCTTTTGTTTTTGACAGGAAGCATCGCGATTCTAAAGCTTGTCAAGAAAAGCAAAAAGTTATATTACCACAAAAAGCGATTTATTACGATTTCGGGTATGATGTATCGTATGAAACAGAATGCGGTCGGTCTTGCCAATATCTGTATTTTAAGTACGGCGGTTCTTGTTGTATTGTCGTCGACGGTGTCCTTGTATACGGGTATTGAAGATATTCTTGATAATATTTTTAAGAAAAATGTAATCATTGAGTATTTATATGAACGTGACCGTGATGAAGAAAATTCACCTTCGGATTGGATTAATGAACATCACTATGACTATGATGCGGTTACTTCGGCATTGGAGGAGCGCGCAAAGACGTGTGACGTCCAGATTCAGGATATGGAACAGTATTACATTTTATCTGAATTGGTGAATATAGACGGAAATGAAATTCATATTGAAAATAAGGATTATGAACGCGCGGCATATATCAATGTCATTACGGTGGATGACTACAATCGAATGAAAAATACGAATTACGCATTGGAACAGGGACAGGTGTTCCTCGATACCGATGTTGCGGACCTTGAACATGCCGAACGTATATGTATAACAGGCTGCTGCTATGAGGTTGCAGAACATAAAGATTTGGGTGTTTCGTTGGATCGGGCATATATAAGTAGTATTGGCAGGAGTATTACGATGGTTGTGCCTTCCCTGGATGATTTGCGTGTACTACGCAATGCGTTTACGGAAGAAAAAAATGAGTATGGGTCAACAGATGTCCAGATAAGCATTTGCTACTATATGATGTTCAATTTGAGTGGCTCCAAAGACGATAAGCTTGCCTTTGTAACGGAACTTCGAGATTATATCAACAAAACGGGAATTGCTCATCTTTCACAAATTGATGATGTTTTTTCCATGCGTCCGGAGGTGTACGGAATTTATGGAGGGATGTTCTTTATTGGATTGTTTCTCGGTGGATTGTTCTTAGTAATTACAGTAATGATTATTTACTATAAGCAATTATCGGAGGGCTATGATGACAGAGAACGCTTCCAGATCATGCAGAAGGTTGGTATGGGAAAACGAGAAGTAAAAAGTGTCATCCGAAGCCAGATTTTGCAAGTCTTTTTCCTGCCGCTTCTTTTGGCAATGGTACACATCGGATTTGCGTTTAAGATTATCAAGGATATCCTTCATATGATGGAGTTTACCAATGATACATCGTTTATCGCAAGTACAATCGGAACAATTGGTGTGTTTTCACTGTTATATTATATTACCTACATGCTCACAGCACGCACGTATTATAAAATAACCTCGCAATAAGCGAGGTTATTTTATCGTTCCGCCGCCGACAACAATATCGTTGTCATATAAGACAACAGCTTGACCGCGCGTGATGGCACGCTGTGGCTCGTCAAATACGAGATGGAGGGTGTCGGGAGTCGGTTGGGTTACAGTTGCCCATTGTTCGGTGTGTCGGTAACGAACCTTTGCTTTCACTCGCATTTCGCCCTCAATCGAAGAAACGGAAATGAGGTTAATGTTCCCGGCGTCAAGTGTCGTCGTATATAAATCGGAGTCACGCCCCAGCATGACAGTATTGTCGGCGACGTTTACAGCCATAACATACATTGGTTCGTGCAGTGCAAGACCAAGCCCTTTTCTTTGACCGAGTGTATACCGGATAATGCCTTTGTGACGTCCGAGCACATTTTTGTCCTTGTCTATGAAATTACCTTCCGGATAGCGTTTGTTTGTATAATGTTCAATAAACTCCGCGTAATTTCCGTTTGGGATAAAGCAAATATCCTGACTGTCATGTTTTTTTGCATTGATAAAGCCCTGTTCTTCGGCTATGAGGCGGGTTTTTGACTTTGACATGCCGCCTAACGGAAATAAAGTATGAGCCAGTTGATCCTGTGTCATGGAGTAGAGCACATAACTTTGATCCTTGGATGGGTCAATTGCCTTTTTCAACAAATACCGCCCGCTTGCTTCTTCAAAAGAAATCCGTGCATAATGTCCGGTTACAACGTAGTCACAGGCCAGCTCTTTTGCACGTCTGTATAAATGCTCGAATTTAAGATGACGGTTGCATTCGATACACGGATTGGGAGTGATGCCGCATTCGTAGCAATTTACGAAGTTATCTATGACCGCTTCCTTGAAATGATCGGAAAAATTAAAAACATAATGCGGAATATTCATAGAGAGTGCAATGGCCCTGGCATCTTCCACATCATCTAAAGAACAGCATGTGTGTGAATCACAAACTTGAATCGTCTCGTTTTGATAGAGCTTCATGGTGGCACCGATACAGTCGAATCCCTGCTCTTTCATAAGATAGGCGGCAACACTTGAGTCAACGCCGCCGCTCATCGCGATTAATGCTTTTTTTTGCATGAAAAAAGTATCCTTTCTGTCAAAATCAGAAGTACATAAACAAAAGTGTTTCGCAAACTTATTGACCGAGTTCGATCATACGGTCGATGCATTTTTTTGCAGCATGAATTGTTGCATCATCCAAAATGATTTCTTCCCCGCCACAACCCTCGATGGTGTGAAGGACATCAACTAAAGTAGTTGCCTTCATATCCGTGCAAATAAGCTTCTTGGAAAGTGGGAAAAATTGTTTGTTTGGACATTCGTATGCAAGAAGCTCGGCAATGCTTATTTCGGTACCGATAATAAACTGTTTTTTTTCAGATTGTTTTGCATAATTCATAATACCAACGGTAGATCCTATATAATCTGCGTGTGCAACAACCTCCGGTTTGCATTCCGGATGAACGAGAAGTTCTGCGTTCGGATAAAGCTCTTTTGCATGAAGAACGTCTGCTTCTGTGATTTGTGCATGAACCGGGCAACCACCCTGAAGCAGCTTGATATTTTTGCTCGGAAGCTGTTTTGCCACATAGTCACCGAGATTGCAGTCCGGAATAAATAAGATGTTGTCATTTTCAAGCGTGTCGACAATCGAAACTGCGGATGATGATGTCACACATACATCGCAGACAGTTTTCAGTGCAGCGGTTGTGTTAATATAGGCAACTATCGTATAGTCCGGATTCGCCTTCTTAAATGCGCTGATTTCTTCCACCGACATCTGTTCTGCCATTGGGCATCCGGCGGTTTTATTTGCAATGAGAACCTTTTTGTCAGGAGAGAGAATCTTGGCAGTCTCTGCCATGAATCGTACACCACACATGAGAATTGTTTTTTGTGGTGCAGTTGTTGCGAGTACGGATAGCTGATAGGAATCACCTGTAAAATCCGCAATCTCGACAATCTCTTTTGCCTGATAGCTGTGAGCAAGGATACAAATATCCTTCTCCTTTTTCAATTTCATAATTTTTTCTTGCATTTCTTTGATGTTCATTTGTATAATCCGCCTTTCTGCGAAAGGCACCAATGCGTCATGAAACTGGT
>JAUNJN010000064.1 GCA_030533235.1 Eubacteriales bacterium
AACAATCAAAAAATCATAGTATAAGTTGCGATATTTAATAGCCAAAGTAATATAAATATGAAAAATTTCTTTTTTATCATGGAATCTCCCCTATTTGTGCTCTATAAAATTATATGGATATTCATTTGAAATTAGACATTAGACATTGAATTTTTGATTGATATTTTATATAATAATCATATATTATGTCGCAGAGGATGGTTGATTATGGCATCATTATTCACATCAGAATTAAAAGAAGGCATGATTACTCTGACAGATACCTATTCTACACAGGGTAAGCTTATTTTGGGCAAAGATACGGTAATTACCAAAAATATCATCAATAAACTGGTAAATAATGATGTTATTTTTATTGAGGTTTCAGAAGACACAACTGCAAACCACAATCCGGATTCAAATAATAATATGGATGTATCGTCCTTGGAAGCTGATCTTATTCCGTCGTTGTCCATCACATCAAAACCCGAATACAAGAAATTCAAACGCAGATATGAAAAAAATGTCGAAATAATCGGTAATCATCTTAACGATATTGTCCACAAAAATGCACCACTGGATATTGACACAATGTTAACCAACACAGTTAATATTCTAAAAGCGACCGATTCCCCATTGAGTATATTTACAATGTTATCCACCTTAAAAAACTATGATGATTCCACGTTCCACCACTCCTTAAATGTTGCATTAATCAGTAATATTTTCGGCCGTTGGTTAGAGCTTTCGGATTCCGATATTGAATTACTCACACTATGCGGGTTATTTCATGATGTCGGAAAGCTGTTGATTCCCGAATCCATAATTAAAAAACCGGATAAACTGACCGATAAGGAATTTGCAATTGTCAAGCAACATCCAAAGCTTGGATACGATTTATTAAAATCTCGAAATGCTGATTTAAATATTCAATATGCTGCACTTATGCATCATGAAAAATGTGACGGTTCCGGCTATCCGCTCGGACTGATTGATAAGCAAATCAACTGGTATGCACAAATCATTACAATTGCAGATATCTATGAGGCTATGACTGCAAATCGTGTATATCGCGGTCCTCTCAGTCCATTTAAAGTAATTAACATGTTTGAAAACGACGGACTCAAAAAATATAATCCAAAATTTCTGCTTACCTTTTTGGAACATGTTGTAAATAGTTATATGAACTGTAAGGTACGCCTTTCAAATGGAGAAGAAGGAGATATCGTTTATATTAATAAGGTGCGTCTTTCAAAGCCAATGATAAAGACCAAAGACACCTATATTGATTTATCCAAAAACGCAGACATAAATATAGAGAGCATCATGTAAATCGGATGCTCTCTATATTTTATTCGCAAGTTTATGTTTCTACACGAATATTAATTTCTTCCATGGCTTCTTGTCTGAAATCTTCAATTTTATCCGGGGTAATAATCGGTAATTCATCCATAGATGTTACACCAAAACAACGCAGAAAATCTTCAGTTGTTCCAAAAAGAATCGGGCGTCCGATTGCATCCAGTCGACCAACCTCGGTAATAAGATTATATTCTACCAATTTGTTGATTGCATGCACACAAGACACGCCTCGAATTGCTTCGATTTCCTGTCTTGTAACCGGTTGCTTGTATGCTACTATTGACAAAGTCTCCATAAGAGAATCCGTAAGATTATGTTTTCTTGGCATATTCACAATCTTTGTCAAAATATCATAATATTCCGGCTTTGTAGATAACTGATATGAATTTTCCAGCTTAACAATTCGAATTCCTCTTGCCGGATCTTCATATTTATCTATTAAATCATTCATAATTTTTCCAAGTGTCTTCTCATCAATCTCAAGAACCTTGGCCAATTCTTTTTCCGAAACAGCTTCGCCAAGTGAAAATAAAACTGCTTCAACAGCCGCTTGTATTTTAACTATACTATCTTCCATCCTATGCCTCCAGAGAATCAATAATAATATCGCCAAACAGAGACTCCTGTCGAATCACGATATCACCGATTTTCATTAATTCTAATATTGCCATAAATGTAACAATCACATTTAGCTTAGTTGCCTGCGTTTCCAACAACGTACGAAAATTAATTCCTTTTAACCCTCTCATGGTAGCCTTGATTTCTTCCATCTTGTCCTCAATACGAATCTCTTCCTTCTCAATGGTTCCGAATTTGCTTCGAATTGGGTCCACACGGTCAACCGTTCTTCGCATAACCTGATTAAATATATCCGACAGTTTTGCAAGCGTCGTATCCCCAATTACATCCGCCGGGTCTATATCCTCCTTATAATCCAAAACTTCTTTCGGAATCGTTGCATTTTTATAATATACGCGGCCTGCATCAAGCTCCATATCCTTTAGTTCGTACGATGCATACTTATACATCTTATACTCCAAAAGACGTCGTACTAATTCTGCACGCGGATCCTCTTCTTCAACTTCCTCTTCAGGTTCTTTTGGAAGCAGCATCTTAGCCTTGATACGAATCAGTGTTGCCGCCATAACCAAAAACTCACTCATAACGTCTAAGTTTTCTTCCTGCATTTGATTCACATAGTCTAAGTACTGCTCCGTAATCTCAAGAATCGGAATATCAAATATATTAAATTTGTTTTTTTCAATGAGATGAAGTAACAAATCAAGCGGTCCTTCAAACTCAGGAATTTTAAATTCTAATTTGTTATCCATAATATGTTATCTTATCCATAAAATTTCAATATGACATATCATAACAAGAAAAAACACAAGATGCAAGCTAAATGATAATACAAACCATACCACCGTTTGAATCATTTACAATCTTTTCCATTGTATCTTGAAGTTTTTGCTGCGACTCCTGATTAATTTTATTAATTTTTGCATGTAAGCCATCCAAAACAAGCTGCCTTATTGTTTTTCCAAAAATATTGACATCCCATATATTTTCATCTTTTTGTCCATCCTGACCAATATATGAAATCAAATCTTTTGCCTGATCTTCGGAGCCGACAATCGGCGCTATCTCCGTTGTAATATTAGCCTTAATTAAATGAATGGATGGTGCCTGCGCTTTAATTTTAACACCATATTTGTTTCCGGAACGGATTAGTTCCGGCTGATCAAGCGTTATTTCGGAAGGATCCGGTGAAACCGATCCATATCCTGTCTTTAATGACTGCAAAAGTGCTGTCCCAACCTTTTGACATTGTTTTTTTGTAACTGCCATCTCCCTTACTTCACGCATAAAATCATACTCATTGGTTATGTCACAACCAAGCATTTCCGATAACATTTCATAGTAGTAATGATCAAACAATTGTATTTTAATATGTACGGAACCGTCTGATAAATTGAGATTTTCGATTTCTATTTTTTCAATATAGGTGTCCGCTTCCAGAGCACACTTTTTCATATCACGCATCTGATAAACATCTGAAAAAACAGATTGTGCCATCTCAATCAAATATGCTTTCAATTTACTGTCATTATCAAATGATTCTACCCATTTTGGAATATGAAAATTAACGGATGTTACCGGAAAATCCAATAACAGCTGCTGAAAAATTGTATATATATCCTCTTGTTTTAATTGTTCACAATTAAGCGGGATAACCGCAGCATTATA
>JAUNJN010000008.1 GCA_030533235.1 Eubacteriales bacterium
GATTAGTGATTTCCATACGCCGGACAGGTGATGGATTTCAACCCGGATTATTCAAAAGAGAGAAAATTAAATTATCGTTTTCATAATCCAAATTCAGCGGAAGATACCGCAGATTTCTTATGTAAGTTACTGATAGAAGTTAATGCTGATAAGGTTGAGCGTGCTATTGAAGAAGCTGCCAAAGAAGCAGAAATTAAAGAGGTAATTGATGCATAATACATACAAAACGCAATTTGGAACTAAAATATGAGATAAAATCTCAAATATGTGTTGTAAAATATAAAAAAGGGATATAATAAATGTTAAATGGAGGGTAAAAAGTATGTTGTGTCAATTTACAGTGAAAAATTTTAAAAGTATAAGAGATGAAGTAACCTTTGATATGCAGGCTACTGCTATTTCTGAGCATGAAGATAGAATCATAAAGGATAAGGATGGAGAGTTATATCTGCCGGTGTCTGCAATTTATGGTCCAAACGGTGGTGGTAAGTCAAATGTTTTGGCTGCATTGCATACGTTAGTAGCAAAGATATTGCGCCCATTGTATATAACAGAGGACAATGAAAACAAAGCATTTTTACAGAAGAGAATTGTTATGGAACCATTTGCTTTTTCTGAATGTAAGAATGAACCAACGGAATTAGAATTATTCTTCCGAACTTCATTGGCAGAATATAGATATATTCTTCACATCAAGCAAGATGTAATAGTATACGAAAGCTTGGATAGAGTGAAGTTTGAAACCGGAAGGCGTTCTGCATTGTTTGAACGAGACAATGATGAAATAACACTAAAGGGTGCATTTTCCCAATTAAAGGTAAGTGATGATTTATCAAATACGCTTACTTTGCTTTCGTATCTGGGAATCACATATAAGAAAAATGAAGTCGTTAAAGATGTGTTGGGATGGTTTGAGTCAGGTATAGATTTCCTCAACTACGGTAATCCGATTCAAGAACTTAGAATGGCTGTTTCATCTTCCAAAGCTATAAAGAAGCTTATGCTTCAGATGATTCAGGAAATGGATTTGGACATTGTGGACTTTAGAGTTGAAGAAAAAGAAAATGATATGATAGAGGTATATACAAAGCATTGTGTTGCCGGTGTCGAAACCGAATTGGATTTGTCGGATGAATCAAGTGGAACACAGAAGATATTTGGTCTGCTTCCGTTTATTGCTGCAAGCTTACTAACCGGAACAGCACTTGTAATAGATGAACTTGATGCAAAGATTCATCCGGTGTTGCTTAAACATATCATAATGATGTTTAATGATATGACTATCAATAAGCACAAAGCACAGCTTATATTTACATCACACGATTTGTCTACTATGAATAGCGAAGTGTTCCGAAGAGATGAGATTTGGTTTGTAGCAAAGGGAAATGAAGAAAATTCAAAACTTTATTCTCTTGTAGAATTCAAGAATGAAAAGGGCGAATCTGTCAGAAAAGATGCCAAGTTTGATAAGCAATATCTTGAAGGTAAGTATGGCGCTGATCCGTACCTCAGACGAATCATAGATTGGGGGAAGGTAGGTGCCTAAAAAGTTGGAATCGGAAAATAGTATGTTAAATCCAAACGTTTAATATGTGGTAAAATATAACAGAAAAATGAAAACAACAACTGAAAAATGTTGCTGTAATTTGATTTCGTTTTGGGCTACTGCATGGAAAAAAGAAAGGAACTTAAATTGTATGAATATAATTTGAGTTATTTTTTAAGTTTATGAATATTTTTTGAGTTTCTTGCATATAAGTAAAAAGGATGTTAAAATATGGATTAAGAAATGGAGGAATAAAAATGACGGCGGACGAATTAATTGGAAAACTTGAAATGATTCAAAAAATGAAGTCAGAAACAAACACCCTTGAACTAAAGAGTGCAGAAAAAGGTTGTCCACAACATTTGTATGATTCTTTGTCTAGCTTTTCGAATCAGGACGAAGGTGGAATCATCGTTTTCGGAATTGATGAAAAGCAGGATTATAAAGAAGTGGGGGTTTATGACCCACAGGATATACAAAAGAAGATAAATGAACAGTGTTTACAAATGGAGCCTATTGTTCGTCCATTGTTAACGGTTGTTGAAAAGGGTGGAATGTCCTTTGTGTCAGCTGAAATTCCTGGTGTGGATTTGGCGGATAGACCTGTGTTTTATAAAGGCAAAGGTCGTTTGAAGGGTTCATATACGCGAGTGGGTGATAGTGATGAACCTATGACGGAATATGAGGTCTATAGTTATGAAGCGTATAGAAAGAAGTATCAAGATGATATTCGCGGTGTGAGGCGCGCAACTTTATCTTCATTGAATCAAGAAAAATTGGCACTCTATACAGATTTGCTGAAAAAGGGAAAACCTAATTTGGCTAATCTGGATGATGAAAGTATTTATGAACTGATGAGTGTTACAAGAAATAATGAAACGACATTGAGTGCAACAATGATTTTTAGTCCATATCCACAGGCATATTTTCCTCAGTTGTGTATTACTGCAATCGCTGTACCGGGAACAGAGATAGGGAATCTTGGAGATTCAGGAGAACGTTTTTTGGACAATCAGCGAATTGAAGGCAGTATTCCGGAGATGCTTGAAGAAGCAATTCGATTTGTAAAAAAGAATATGAAAAATAAGACGATTATTAATCCGGTAACAGGGGAGCGTGAGGATAGGACAGATTATCCTATTACTGCGGTTAGAGAGGCAATTATCAATGCGCTTGTTCATCGTGATTATAGTGTTCATACAGAAGGTATGCCAATACAAATTATTATGTATGAAGATAGGATGGAGATAAGAAATCCGGGAGGTATATACGGAAGAATTAAAGTTGACCAGTTGGGGAAAATGCAGCCGGATACGAGAAATCCTGTTTTGGCGTTAGCATTAGAAACATTGCGTGTTACAGAAAATAGATATTCCGGGATACCGACAATTCGTAGAGAAATGGAAAAATTTCATCTTAAGGAACCGAAGTTCGCAGATGAGAGAGGCTGTTTTACAGTGACATTTTATAAGTCTAGTAATATCAGTAAGGTGGAACCAGAATTGAAAGTGTCTGATGATCTTTTGGTATTCTGTAGAACACCACGAACAAGGCAAGAGATATGTGAATATTTAGGTTTATCATCTATTACTTATGCTATACAGACACATGTAATGCCCTTGGTGGAAAGTGGAAAGATTAAAATGACGAATCCTGAGAAACCGAAGAGTCCAAAACAGCTATTTTATAGTGAGTAAATAAGGATATGGCACACTGAAAAAACAAGATGATATATAATTGAATGATATCATCTTTTTTTTATTAGTATGATGGTCGTAACAGAACACAAAGAACAGATAAATTATTTTCCGGTGCTATGGAAGTCTTATCCCGCATACACTGTACAAACAAGCTATAAGAGGTTTGTACAGGTGAGAGATTATATCGAACAACGCGCGCTTGAAATAGGAAATTATATCATCGAGGCGGGCGCAACCGTGCGGCAGGCTGCGAAAAAGTTTGGGATTTCTAAGTCAACCGTACATAAAGACCTAACCGACCGGTTAATGGAGATTGATTCCATGCTGGCAGGGCAGGCGAGGGCCGTTTTGGACGTAAATAAATCGGAACGACACATAAGAGGCGGACTTGCCACGCGCGAAAAGTATCGAAACCGGACAGATACCAATTTATGAATATCGTTGCACAGAACGTAATTTCGTATTATAATCATAACGACTGTAGCCATCGATAGGCACAGAACGTCACGTTAAAGAGGAATGCTATGAAATTTATACATATTGCCGATGTACATCTCGGTGTACAGCCGGACAGAGGAAGAATATGGAGTAACGAACGAGCTACTGAAATTGAGGAAAGCTTTCGGGATATTGTGCGCATTTGTGAGCGTGAGGCAGTGGATTTGCTTCTGATTGCAGGAGATTTGTTTCATGCGCCGCCGACCGTGCAGCAGTTAAAGAGCCTGGATTATCAGCTACGTACGTTACCGTTTACAAAAACCGTTATTATTGCGGGAAATCATGATTATATGGAGGAAAACTCCAATTGGGAAACCTTTGAGTTTCAGTCCGATACAATTGTGTTGCCACGGGATCGTGCGACCAATGCATACATTAAGGAATTAAATGTATGTGTGACGGGATACAGTTATGGGAAAAAGGAATATACCGAGCGTATACTGGAGCGACTTCGTCCGGGACGTGAGGGGGCTTATAATATTTTACTTGGTCATGGTGGCGATAAGCAGCATATGCCGTTTTCAAAGGAAAAGCTCGCTAGACTCGGCTTTGATTACATTGCGCTCGGGCATATCCACAAGCCGGCTCATATTTTGAAAAACCGTATGGCTTTTTCCGGATCGCTGGAGCCGATTGACTATACGGAAACCGGTCGACGCGGCTATATTATGGGTGAAGTCGATGCAGATCATAACACGCAAATCAAATGGATTCCGCACAATGTAAGAAGCTATATCAATCTGGCACTTACGTTGTCGCCGGAGTACAGCAATGCGGAGATTTCGGATATTGTGGAAAACCGGATTCAGGAGCTTGGTAAGGAGCATATTTACCGGATACTTCTCAAGGGATGCGTTGATCACAATTTACAGATCAATTTGAGCGGTCTTACCAAACGATATAATATTAATGAGATCATAAATCATACGCAGGCTGATTATGACATGGAAGAGTTGCTTGCAGACAACGAAAATAACCTTCTGGGCAGATTTATCCGCACACTTACGGATGAGGAGAGCACAGAGGACGAAAATATCAGGAGTAAGGCACTTCGGTATGGAATCGAAGCGTTACTTGCCGCCGGAGACAGATAAATGTATTTAAATAAGCTATTATTAAAGGATTTTGGAAAATTTCATAATAAGGAGATTTCTCTCAAAGCAGGGCTTAATTTGGTGTATGGAGAGAACGAGGCGGGAAAAACAACAGTCAAGGAATTTATTGTCGGAATGCTGTATGGAATTGATAAGGCACGTGGAATTGCCGCGCGCTTTGATACGTATGAGCTGCATAAACCGTTTTACAATAGCGGATATGCGGGAAAGGCTTATGTGCATTATCAAGGGAAAAATTATTTGATTGAACGCAGCTTTCTGCGACATAATCGCAAACTTTCCGTGATGGATATTCAGTCCGGAAGGGAGCTTCCGGTTAAAACACAGAATACGTTGCATGGGACGATGTTTGACCTGGATAAAAATACATATGTCAACACACTGTGTATTGGGGAGCATGGCGCAGCACCGGGCAAGGAACTCGCACACAAGATGGATAATTACCTCGCCAATATGACAACGACAGGTTCTGCGGATATTGATAAGACCGCGGCAATCGAGTATTTAAAAGATCTTGGCAGACAGTATGATGCAAGGGATATCAATCGGAAGATGGATGATATCAGTGAGGAATTAGAACAGTTTGCAGATGTGGATGAACAGCTTGCGAAGATTCGCGATGAAATCCATGAGGTGGAGGAAGAGTTTGCGATTGAGACAGCACGTCGCAAACGCGAGGCAAGAAAGCTCATTGATACCTCTGCGCAAAATGCGGATGCAGACGAAGATGAGGATGAAAAGGTCTCTTCCAAGCAGACGGAAGGACATGAACAGGGGTCGGATAAAAAAGAGCAGAGCGAAAAAATTATTTCAGAAGCAATGGATGATTTCGACGATGAAAAGGAACGCAGAAGAAGTGAATTGCGTGAACGCATTTTCCTCAATGCGGATTTGCTTGAGGATTTTGAGCCGAAGAAAAAGCTTACGGATCGGCTGTGGTTTATATGTCTCGTCGGACTATTTGTAATCGGTGTTATTGCACTGATGGTAAATATTTTACCGTTTGATTCCGGTGTACGTCAGCTGTTTATTGTGTGTACAACCCTGTTTGTCATTGTTACAATTGTGGAAGGACTGTATTCCAAGGGAACCTTTGAGGATGATGTGAATACTCCGACCGAAGACGAGTTCCGGGAGATGATCTATCAGCTCGAGCGTAAGACCGAAAGTCACGAAGAGGTTGAAATTGATATGTCCTTCGCGAAGTCCTTTATGGATAAAAAGGTCGATTTGCAGGCGGCTGAGAAGGTGCTGATGGAGAAGCAGGCGCGCAGAGAAGAGTTAAATGTGCAATATGCACATTATAACAGACAGCTCGTTGAAATGGAACGCGAGCTGCATGCGATTCATCTTGCAATCAATACAATTAATGATATGTCGTCCGAGATTCACAACGACCTGGGATTTTTGATTAACAATAATATATCCGATATTGTATCGAAAATCACGGACGGAAAATATACCGATGTTTATTTGGACGAGAATCTTCATGTGATGGTGCGGGATAACGAGAATTTTGTCGGGATTGAATACTTAAGTGCAGGTACGATTGAACAGATTTATCTGGCTGTTCGTTTGTCGGTAGCACGACTGTTATGTCGTGACAGGATGCCGCTTATTATTGATGATATTTTTACGAATTATGATGAGAGGCGGCTTAAAAATACACTTGACTGTCTAAAGACGATTGATACGGAACAGATTGTACTTCTTACATCCAACCCGCATATCGGAGATATGTTAGATGACCTTGATATGGATTACAATTATGTGGAGCTATCCAATGCATAGAAAATTTAAAAGCCCACCCTTTCGTATATGCGAAGGGGTGGGCTTTTAAATTATATAACCGACGGTGCAGTGTGCTTACTGCTCTAAACGAATCGGACGATAGTTATCTGTGATAGTGCCGTTTTCCTTGTACTCCTGAATACGTGCCTGAATACGCTCTGACTGGTCAACAAGCTTGCTGATGGATACATCATGATTTAAATGATCAATCAAGGTTGCGATGTATTTGCTCATATCTGCAGAACCATACCAAGGACGCTCAAAGAGCTCCGGCATCTGATAGGTTAAGTTTGTTGTGATAACCTTTTCAATAATACCTTCTTCATATGCCTGATCGAAAATCTCGAGACCGGCAGTAAACAAACCGAAGGTAGCAAGGGCGTATACACGACGTGCCTTATGCTCCTTTAGCTTTCTTGCAACATCCAACATACTCTCACCGGATGCAATCATGTCATCAACAATAATTACATCCTTGCCCTCCACGGAATCGCCGAGAAATTCATGTGCGACAATCGGGTTCTTACCGTTTACGATTGTAGAGTAGTCTCTGCGTTTGTAAAACATACCGACATCGACACCAAAGTGGTTTGCAAAATAAATCGCTCTGTGCATAGCACCTTCGTCCGGACTGATAACCATCAGGTGATCCTTGTCAAGCTCAAGATCCGGTGTTGTGCGAAGCAAAGTCTTGATAAACTGATACGTTGGCATAATATTTTCAAAGCCATCCAAAGGAATTGCATTTTGAACACGTGGGTCGTGTGCGTCAAACGTGATGATATAGTCAACACCCATGGAAATAAGTTCTTTTAAAGCGATGGCACAGTCCAGAGACTCGCGACCGCTTCTTTTATGCTGACGGCTCTCATATAAAAACGGCATGATAACCGTAATGCGCTTGGATTTACCACCGATTGCGGCAATGACACGCTTTAAATCCGAAAAATGGTCATCCGGAGACATCATATTTGGATGTCCGCATACATTGTAGGTAATGCTGTGGTTCATAACATCTACCAACAGGTATAAATCCGTACCGCGAACAGACTCAGATAAGGTACCCTTTGCCTCTCCGGAACCAAAACGTGGGCAGGAAGATTTTACGATATAGGAATCCTTTTCGTAGCCGCTGAAGGTGATATTATCTTTATGCTCATGCTGGCGTTCTGCTCTCCAACGGGCGATATAGCTGTCCACTTTTTCTCCTAATGGTTTGCAGCTCTGTAATGGGATAATACCGAGCTTTCCAACAGGTACACTGATAAGATGACTTGAATCTGGCATGATTTTTCCTCCGTAGTGTTTAAGTAATTGCATGAATTGCTTTTTTTCTTTTTTGATACCTTATATTATCACCGTATATGTTGAATACGATGTAATTATCTATAATTCTTGACATGATGCGCTCTGAATATCGATCCCGCAGCTGTTTCATCGAAAGATTCGTCGAAATTAAGGTGGAGCGCTTTGTAAGGTTTCGCTTATTTACAATTTCAAATAACTGGGAAGCCACAAAATTGTTTGTAAGCTCTGTGCCGAGATCGTCAATAATCAACAACTCGGTATTATATATGTATTTGTATAAATCTTCAAGGTCTGTTTTACGATTTAGCAAATATTCCGCAAGAATTGATTCAAATAAGTCGTTTGCGGACAAATAGAAAACGGAATGGCCGTCGTCTAACAGTTCTTTTGCAATGCAGTTCGTAAGAAATGTTTTGCCAAGTCCGGTTTCACCATATATGAGGATGTTCCCTGCAAAGCAGTCCTCCTTTTTAAAACAATTGATAAACTCTCCGGAGCGTTTTACGATTTGCATCATATTGTCATAAGGTGAATAGGACATTCCGGAGGGAATTTCCTTACTATAGTATTCGAAGGAAAATGTATTAAAATTCTCCTGTGCAAGAACATTTTTTAAATTGGATTGTAAATAAAGCGAATCAATAATGCGCGTGAGAAAACATCGGCAACGGGAACCGTCAATAAAACCGGTATCCTTGCAGACCTTACACTGATAGATTGTGTCAAGATAGTCCGCGGCATATCCGGTAGATACGAGTAAAGACTTCTTACGTTTTGAACGGATGCGGCATGCTTCCTGCAATTGGTTCGCCTCCGCAATCGAAGCGTCGTCTTTTGCGATGCGGAGTTTTGCTGCCTGAAGATATGCAAGCTTGTTTTCCCGGTCGAGAGATTCGATTTCAGGGATTTTTTCATATACTTCCTCTGTACGCTCTTGAAGACGCCGCTTGTTTTCAAGCCGCGTCTTTTCATATTCATGCAAGATGTCTTCGATGCGAAGTTCATTTCCAATCATGATTGGTATTGATTCCTTTCAAATGATAGTAGGCAGGTGTCATTATAACCGGATCAGCTTGTGAGTTTACCCATGGTTGATTTCGGTAAGCAACAGCTGTTCCATTTCATCCAACTGATCATCAAGCTTTGTCTGCTTGAAGTCATTTACGCCGCCTGCGGTTCGTACGGCTGTACGGGCAGTGCGTTTTGAAGCGGAAAAGAATTCCTTGTCAACGCGTTCGATATCCGCAAAGGTTTTCACACCCTTTTTATGCCAGTTTTCCAAAATTCCGTTGATGTATGCAAAGTTAACGGAGTTTGGCTTCTGGGCGATTCCGCGCATACATGCTTCTTCAATGATTTCCACGGAGAAACCAAAATCCTTGCTCCAGGTTGTGATGTATGCGTTTTCAATCGTGGTAGGCATTGAACGACGAATACCGAGTGCCTTGAAAACTGTCTTGGCAATCCCTGCTGTCATGCTGTGCTGCTCCTTGGCCTGTTGCTTGGTTTTGATACCATCCTTATACCAGGCAATCGCAACCGTTTCCATGTAGCGGCAGTTCTTTTTACCCATCATAACACAGTATTCAATCAGATACTCGAATAAATCAATGTCGAAATCCAACGTATCATATATGTACAGGAGTGTCTGTAAATCTGTTGCACTCATTGGCTTGCCAAATAAGGTCTCAAACTCATGAGATATAATTTCCCAGTTTGGATCGCTTAGCTTGCTGTCGATGGCAGACTGGGTCTGCTTTTGTTTTGGAGGAACGGCGAGCTCAATGTCGTCACTCTCCTTCGTTTCACTGAAGCTTTCCGAAACTGCAATTGTATCAGTCGGAACCGGAAGCCTCGTCGGTGTCGGTGCCTGTAATATGGAATCGATATCATCGTCTGCAAGCTGATTTGCAATCGGCGCGGAAAGCGGTAATAACACAATGCCGCACAAATTGCCCTTTCCATCGTAGCTAAGACGCAGAACATCCTTAGATACCCAATATTTAATTGCCCTGCATATGTCTTTCTGTGTGAGATTAAAGTGATCTGCAATTGACGTAACGGTAATTGCCTGACCCCGTCCAAGCTGACGCGCAAGATACAGATATACCTTTACAAATTCCCCATTTGCTTCCGTCATATAGTAGTCGATAAAGAAGTTGGAAATGGAAGAATAGGTCTCACTGTTTGCAGTCGAAATCGTAATTGTTTGCATTGTAACCTGTCCCCTCTTTTTATGTGCAAATGCATTATAACATAGCAAAAAAAAATTACAATCGAACATCTTTTCTGTGCTCTGAAAAATGCATTTTGTGGAAATTGTTGATAATGTGGATAGTAAGTTTCCATAATGAGTAAGGGGGGCATTATGCTCCTAAAATGCGACAAGTAATGAAATGTTATGTTAACAAAAAAATACAAGAGAATTTCCGAAAAGAAATGGAAATTCTCTTGTGGATAATGTGGATAACTATTTTTTTAGGAGGTGTTCTCCCACAACATCAACGTTTCCGGCACCCATAGTTATCAACAAATCATTTTTTTTGCAATTTTTTTCTACATATTTTTCGATTGACAAAAAATCGCCCAAATAAGTGGCTGTTCCGTCAAGTGCATTGATTTTTTCTTCCAGATCTTTAGACGATACCATATGTGTATCCTTTTCTCTGGCAGCATAAATATCCGCGAGGAGTACGTGGTCACATACGGAAAGCGCTTTTGCAAAGTCGTCTAACAAGGCATAGGTACGTGTGTAGGTATGCGGCTGGAAGATACACCAGAGCTTACTGTGCGGTAAATTGCGCGCGGCTTCCAGTGTGGCGGAGATTTCTGTTGGATGATGTGCATAGTCGTCTAAAATCTTTACACCCTGCGTGGTTGTACCCTTATATTCAAATCTGCGCTTGGCACTTGTGCACGCAAGAAGTCCTTCCTTAATCTCGGAAGCCGGCAGACCGAGAAACTCGGATGCAGCTATTGCAGACAGAGAGTTTACAACATTGTGAATACCGGTAGAGTGGAGTGTGATACAATCTTTTGTTTCTCCGCGGACAATCAGTGTATAGGTCGGGTGTCCGAACTCATCGAAGGTAATGTCTGTTGCACTGTATGTATTATCCGGATTAAGACCGAAGGTTATCACGTTGCTAGAAACATTTTTGATGATTCGGTCGGTATACGGCATATCGCCGTTTATAATAAGAGCACCATCGGAGGGTGTCTTTTCCGCAAATACCCGGAAGGACTCTACAATTTCATCGATGCCTGAGAAAAAGTCCAGATGATCGGCATCAACATTTAATATGATGCTGATAAACGGATTTAATGCATGATAGCTGTTTGTGTATTCGCAGGCCTCCGTTACAAAATAATCAGTATGTCCGACGCGGATGTTGCCGCCGATTACATCTAACATACCACCGATGGATATGGTAGGATCCGTGTCTGCCTGCAGCAAAATGTGTGACATCATAGATGTCGTTGTTGTTTTGCCGTGCGTACCGCTTACGGCAATTCCATATTTGTAATGGCTCATAATCTGGCCGAGCAGCTCGGCACGTGTGAGCATCGGAAGACCGAGACGTTTTGCTTCCACAAACTCCGGATTATCCTTACTGATGGCAGCAGTATAAACAATGACATCGATGTCGGATGAAATGTTTTCAGTTACCTGTCCTATATAAATTATGGCACCGAGTGTACGCAGCGTCGCTGTCATGTCGGATTCTTTCATATCGGAACCGGATACATGAAATCCCGCCTGTAATAAGATCTCCGCGAGACCGCTCATGCTGATGCCGCCGATGCCCATAAAATAAACGTTACACGGCGTTTGAAAATCTACCTGATACATAAATTATCACCTCGTAATATTTTGTTTTTACCTAATTAAAGAGTATAGCACAATTCATTGACATTACAACCGTTTTATGTCACTATTATGGAGTGAAAGTTTACATTGCGGATACTGGGATAATATGGAAACCGCAATGTATAATTTGTGCAATTTCATATGGAGACAAAGAGGATGAAAATACAAGATAAACAATATGATGTAATAATAGTAGGTACCGGTGTGGCAGGGTTGTTTGCCGCACTTTCTATATCGCCGAAGTATCAAATTCTGATGGTATCCAAGGACAAAATCGAAAACAGCGATTCTTATTTGGCGCAGGGCGGTATTTGTACGTTGAAGGAACCTTCGGATTTTGACAGTTTTATGGAAGATACTTTACGTGCCGGCCGGTATGAAAACCGTGAGGAGACCGTGCGTGTAATGATTGAAAACTCACCGATGATTATGCAGCGACTCATCAAATACGGAGTGGAGTTTGACCTAAAGGGGGACGGCTCTTTCGAATACACAAGGGAAGGTGCACATTCAACATATCGAATCCTTCATCATAAGGATGTTACGGGAAAAGAAATTACAAACAAGCTATTAAATCGCGTTCGGGAGCAGGAAAATATCACACTTTGTGAATATACGCGAATGGTGGATTTGATTATCCGTGACAATGTATGCAGCGGCGTTGTGTTTGTACATGACAAGCAGGTTTTCCCGGTGCAGGCAAAACGTGTCATACTTGCAACCGGCGGAATCGGTGGCTTGTTTGCGCAATCAACCAACTTTAGACATATTACCGGTGACAGCTTTGCGCTGGCTTTGCGTCATCATATTGAACTTGAAAACATCAATTACATACAGATTCATCCTACGACCTTATATGAGGAAAATGTCAATCGCAAATTTTTGATTTCCGAATCGGTTCGCGGGGAGGGTGCGATTTTGCTAAATAAGGCAGGCGAACGGTTTGTAGAGGAGCTTTTGCCGCGCGATGTCGTGACGGAGGCAATCCGCAAGCAGATGGAAAAGGATGGCAGACCGTATGTTATGTTATCGATTAAACATATGCCGAAGGACGAAATAATACGCCGGTTTCCGAATATATACAGACATTGTTTGGAGGTCGGATATGATCTTAGCAATGAGGACATTCCGGTTACGCCGGCACAGCATTATCTGATGGGTGGCATTATGGCGGATACCTATGGCAGAACATCTGTAAATTGTCTGTTTGCGGTTGGTGAGACGGCATGCAATGGTGTGCATGGTGCCAACCGTCTGGCGAGCAATTCGCTGTTGGAAAGTCTTGTTTTTTCGGAGCGGGCAGGATGGATTATCACAGAGGAGCTTGATGCGGGGGCGTCGGGCAGTTGTCTTGGTAAGGACGCCATAACCGATATCCTTTCCCATAATGAAGCAGTGACGGGAAAAGAGCAGACAAACGATACCAAAAAGGCTACGGGAAATGCTGTCGGAGCGGCGGGCGATTTGTCCTGTGTCTCCGCTATTGCGTTGTCGCAGTATGAAGATATTGATGCATGGGATGCGGCGAATCGCAAGTTAATCATGGACGAAATAAAAAGAAGGGATTGTGATTTTTATGATAAATGGTGTAACGCTTAAGGTAAACGCAGATACGTATATTATGTCGGCACTTCGTGAGGATATTACGGGAGAAGATGTGACGACAAATGCTATTATGCCGGAGAAAAGACAGGGGAAGGCAGAGCTTATATGCAAGGAGGACGGTATTATTTGCGGACTGGATGTCTTCGCACGCACATTTGAGCTTTTGGATGAGACCGCACATTTCGAGACAACGGTTACGGATGGTGACCGTGTGACAAAGGGACAGGTGATTGGCGTGATTTACGGAGATATTCATGCACTTCTTACCGGTGAACGTACGGCACTTAATTACTTACAACGAATGAGTGGTATTGCGACCTTTACAAGATCGCTTGCTGATGAGCTTTACGGTACAAATACAACCTTGCTTGATACAAGGAAGACCACGCCTAATATGCGCTTGTTTGAAAAGTATGCAGTTAAGATTGGCGGAGGAACCAATCATAGATATAACCTGACAGATGGAGTTTTGATTAAGGATAACCACATTGGGGCTGCGGGAAGTATTACAAAGGCCGTACAGCTTGCAAAAGAATATGCACCGTTTGTTCGCAAGATTGAGGTTGAAGTCGAATCTCTTGCGCAGGTTGATGAGGCAATTGCCGCAGGTGCGGACATTATTATGCTTGATAATATGGATAATGAGATGATGCGCGAGGCTGTAAATCGAATAGCAGGTCGTGCACAGACGGAGTGTTCGGGGAATGTGACAAAGGCTCGACTGCACGAAATTGCAGAGGTTGGTGTGGATTTTGTTTCCGTTGGTGCGCTTACACATTCGGCACCGATTATGGATGTAAGTCTCAAAAATCTTGTGCCGATTGCGTAGGTGATTTACGGATGAGTAAGGGGTGGAAAATCGCGCTTGCGCTTATTGTTGATATGCTGGTGCTTGGCCTGATTGTATTTGCGGTGTGGAAGCTGTGTCAGGGAAATGACGTCGCATGGAAAAATACCTTATTAAAATGGATGATTGTACTTGCGATTCCGTGCATGTTCTTTTTGACGTTTACATCATTTGCCGGAGATAAATTTGATACGTTGCCTGCGGATTTACAGGATGATGCGGAGGAAGATACCGAAGAAGATGCGGATGCCTGACTGTAGGAGATAAGGGGATTATTCGTATGAAAAATGGAGAAAAACATAAGAAACTTACAGTGGATCCAAACTATGTGCGACCGAAAAAGGCAGTGGGTCTTTTGAAGGTTGCACATAGTATGAAACAGACCGTGTACATATACGGCGCTACCGGATATGGAAAAACATCACTGGTTGCAGGATTTCTTGCGCGTAAAAAATATCATTACATAACAATGGCGGAAAACATGGTTGAGGATTTAAGCATGTTGACCAATAAATTAGAGGAGCAGGATACGGTTGTCATTGACGATTTGCAGGAAGTTGTGATGGCAGAGGACAGGGAAAAATGCTTCGAAATCTTACAAAGACTGATTACGGACTCACATGTATGGGTCATTCTTATATCGCGCTGTGAAATGCCGGCGTGGCTGATACCTCTTTACATCCGTTCGTTTTTTACAATTATTCAAGAATCGGACCTGACATTTTCAATTGATGATATGCAGGTCTATTTGTCATCTTGGGACATTGTCCTGACGGAACGTTCAGAGAAACAATTGTACAAAATTAGCAAGGGCTTCCCTTTGTTTCTTCGGATTGCCGCGTTACGGCTTCGCAATATCGGGATGTCTCAGATGGAAAATGAAGAGCGTGCCAAGCTGGAAATCCAGGCAATCTCGCTTGCAAAGCAGGATTGGTGGGATTATCTGGATAGTGCCGTGTATGATCAATGGGATATCGAGTTGCAGGAGTTTTTGATGGATGTGTCGATTGTAGATTGTTTTGATATGCAGATGGCACAGATTATTACAAAGAAAAATGATACAGGTGAACTGATTGCGCTTACAAAGGAAACCGGAAATTATATGACGGAAAAGAGTGTGAAGGGGAAGACAATCTATGAGCTTCGTGCACCAATCAGGTTGTCGCTCAATAGACGTTTGCAGAAAAAACGTTCACATTCGTATATCCGAAATTTATATTACAATGCAGCAAGCTGTTATGAATATCAGGGTAAGGTTGCGGAAGCACTTGAAATGTATGAGCTTTGCGGCGACAATGAGGGGATTTCAAGATTGTTGGTTGAGAATGCAAGAAAGCATGTCGGGGCAGGACAATATTGGAAGCTTCGCAAGTATTATTTGAATGTTCCGAAAGACATGATTATGCAAAATCCGGAACTGATGGCGGCAGTTTCCATGCTGCATTCGATTATGTTAAATGACGAAGAAAGTGACCGATGGTACAAGGCACTTGAGGCGTATGCAAAGCAACAGACGGGTACGGCAAAACGAGCCGCACAGGTGAAACTTGTTTATTTGGATGTGGCGCTCCCTCAAAGAGGAATCGGTTCTATGATTGAGCTGGTTAAAAAGGCGGGAGTTCTTGTCGCAAACAGACGGACAATATTGCCGGAGTTTTCGATAACAAACAATCAGCCTTCTCTTATGAACGGAGGCAAGGATTTTTGTGAGTGGAGCAAGAAGGATAAACAGCTTGCTAACAGTATCGGAAAGCTTGTTGAGCTTGTGACGGGCAAAGCCGGAAAAGGTATTGTGAATCTTGCGCTTGCTGAGAGTATGTTTGAAAAGGGTGGCGACAGCTATGAGGTATCCGTACGAGCCAGCAAGGGTCGCGTGCAGGCGGAGAGCTGTGAATGCTTCGAGGAAGTATTTGTTGCAGTCGGAATGCTTGCACAGCTTGCAGTACAAAACAATCACTTAGAGGATGCGTTAGATAGTGTCAAAAGCTTCCGGGAGTCTGTGCCGGAAACTATGACGCTGCTTTTGATGGGAGTCGATACCTTTCGTGTGCGTATGCTGTTGTATTCGGGTTTGGATGCTGATGTGACGGAATGGTTGAAACAGGCACCGGATGAGGAGAAAGAGTTTTGTACTTTAGATCGTTTCCATTACATGACAAAGGTTCGTGTGTATTTGGCACTCGGAAAAAAGGAGCGTGCAATCAAGCTTCTGCATGAAATCATTTAATTTGCGGAAAAACGAGAGCGCATTTTTATCCGAATTGAAGCAGGTGTGTTGCTTGCAATTGTACAATACCGCATGAAGGATGATAAATGGAAACAGACACTTCAGGAAGCAATATCACTGGCAGAGGAATACCATTTTGTACGTGTCTTTTCCAGAGAGGGTGCTGCCTTGTGGGAGCTTCTTCGAGGAGAGTCGTTTGAATGGAAGGATGCAGATTTCCGGGATCAGGTACGAAAGGAATGTGAATATATGGCGTCCCTGTATCCGATGTACCTGAAAGAAAAGCCCGACGGGACGATTACATTGTCGGCCGCGCAGGTGAAGGTCCTTCGTATGCAGGAGTCCGGCATGAGTGTCGAACAGATTGCGGATGCACTTGGCCTTTCCAAGGCGGGTGTAAAGTATTATAATCAGCAAACCTACAAAATGCTTGGTGTAAACAGTAAGTCACAGGCGATTTTCGAGGCCAGAAATCGTGGATTGATCTAAAATTTGAAAAACTATCCTTTTGGCTAGTTTACATTTTACGCTTTGAAGAGTATAGTAGTGTAAATTACAAATAACATGGGAGGTTCTATGTATTCATGAGGAACATTTCGTGTTGGAATTGTATACAGTGATAACGAACAGTTTTGTGCACCAGTTAGGTTGCATGACAGGAGGAGTATGTGATGAAAAAACAGGTAACAAAGAAAGTTGTTAAGGCAATGGCAATCGGTGTGTCGGCTCTTGCGGCATCATCCGTGTCAGCAATGACATCCATGGCAAATGACAAGAATGAGACAACTGACGATTTGGCAGAGGAAACAGCATCTGAGAAGGTGAATTCGGCGGTTGACGAAGCGAATTCTGCAGTTACTGATGCGAAGGAGTCCGGAGATGCATTAATAACCGGTATCGAGACAACCGATGGTGTGGATGATGCGGTTACAGACTCAAAGGATGCATTTAATGAGGAAGCAAATGTAGAAGCAGAGGATAAGACGCTTGCAGGTGATGCGGTAAATGAGGCAGATAAGCAGGTAGATAATGCAATCGATGCAGCCGGTGATACAGAGGCTGCTATGAAGGATGCAGATAGTAAGGCAGATGCGGCCGGTGATGCAGCAGATCAGGCAGCAGATGCGGTAAGTGGTGCACAGGCAGATATTGATGCTTATATTGAGGCAATTCAGAATGCAACTACGATTGAGGATGCGAATGCTGCTTATGATAATGTAAAGAATGCAGTTTCAAGTGCACAGACAGCAGTATCCGATGCAAAGAAAACATACGATGAGGCAAAGGCTGATTATGACGCAGCAATTTTAGCGGCAACAAAGGCCGATGAAGATTATCAGGCAGCAGTTGCTGCAGCACAGGCTGAGTTAGATGCAGCACTTGAGAATTTGGCAGACGTTCAGGATAAGGGTGAAGCACTTCAGGAAGAGCTTGAGAAGGCTCAGGATGCATATCAGGCAGCAGTGGATGCGGCACAGGCAGCTTATGACAAGGCAGAGGCGGATAAGAAAGCGGCAGAGGAAGCATTGAATGCAGCAGATCAGGCATGGAAGGATGCAGATAAAAAGCTCACTTCAGCAAAACAGGCATGTGAAGATGCAGATCAGAAGTTAAAGGAGACAGAGGCTTTATTGCTTGCCAATAAGGGTGCTATTGATATTTGGGAGCAGGAGAAGGTTGTTCAAAACGGAAAGCAGAACAATTATACAGAAGCAGATAAGCTGTTTGATCTTATTATTAAGAACTACTATGTTCCGAATATTATCGGGGCAGACGCCGATTCGAAAGTTGTCTATGGCGAAAAGGGTGACAGTAAATTTACAAAGTTCAGTGATGACAAGCTGAACTATTACAAGCTCACAATTACGGATAAGGACGGAAATGTTCAGGAGCTTTATCTCAATTACAAATTTGAAAGCGATAAGAAGAACCTGATTATCTTTAAGAAGGTTCCGACGCAAGTTGTTACAGAGGAGGGACACGATGAGCAGTATGTGGCTGCTGATGGTTCCGGATTGGTAATCTCTCTGAAGGAGTATGATGAGGCGCTTGGCAAGTGGATTATTCAGATTGACGAAGCAAGTTATGCTTTGGATTTAAGTTCCGAAAATGTTACATTTGAAGAAGACTTAAAGGAGAACCAGCAGACTGCAAATGTAGAATCAGGCAGTGAAGTAAAGGGTGATAAGGTTGTCATTACTGAGAAGGGTGATGTTATCACGACAGAGTATGATAACAAGACAATCGAGTCTGAAAAGGAATATGCTTCTAAGACACAGGCACAGGCAGCAGCCGACAAGGTGGTTGCTGATCAGGTGAAGGATGGTGACAAGAATGTCAACATCGATATCACAACCAATGTCGGTAAGGAGGTATATGATGCTGAGGCAGAGGTTTCCTTTGTAACAAAACTTACATCGACAATTAACTTTGGCGGATATGTGACAGATTACATGAGTCACATTGCTTCACCGAAGGATAAGGTGCAGGAAGCCGTAGAAAGTCTGTTGGAAAAGTCAGGCTATCATGTATTTTCAAGTGCATGGTCAAAGGATACAACGACAACCAAGAAAGATAAAAAATGGAATGAGACGAAGTATGAGTTTAAGAAGGGCAGTCTTACAGTAGAGTATGCTTCCGGCGGAACATCAGAGGTTGATTTCTCTACATTGGATTGGGTATCAGACTTGTGGGATTCTATCTTCCATAGCGATAAGCAGTCAAAGGAACAGGAAATTAAAAAAGAATATCTCGAAAAGAAGAATATTGAGATCATTGATTTTTCTTCATGGAACTGGAACTTTACAGAGGCGGATATCACTTACTTAAATCACTCCAATGCAAAGGGCAGCTGTGAGGATGCGGAAACACAGGCTAAGGCTGAGCAAAATGCAAAGCAGAATGCAATTTCCGATGCAAACAGTCAGGCACTCAAAGCAACTACAAGTGCGACGCAGTTGCTTCTTAATGCGTTCAATAAGGGTGTTAATACAACATATACAAATTACTTCATGTATGAAGGTTCAAATAAGCTTGATGTATCAGATGTTTCCGATGTGAAAGTTAAGAAGGATAAAGAGGCAGATACTTTCAACTACAAGATTACATTTGACAAGATGTCTCAGACAACCGAGTCTGATGTCGTATTAAAGATTACGGAGTTTGATGCAAAACTACTTTTGCATGAGGATGCGGTTGAAGATAAGATGACCACCATCTATACAAACGATAATTACGATAAGTATATCGGTAATGAGAAGGATGCGTCAGGTATTGATTTGTTTGAGAAGACCGATAAGGATTTCCGTGACTTCCTTAATAACGCTGAAAAGGTAATCAAAGAAAATGAACAGGCAATTGCCGATAAGGCTGCTGCAGATGAGGAATTGCAGGTTGCACAGGCTGATGAGTCTTCGAAAAAGCAGGCGTTAGGTACCGCGCAAAATGTATTCCGTGGTGCAAGTGAAGAATATGATAAAGCAAAGAGCGCACTTGAGGCTGCAAAGAATGCAACCAATTACGAAGAACTGATTGTGCTTGCAAAGAAGACAAATATGGACGTTGCAACTGCAAAGGCAAAGGTTGAATTGCTTAAGAAGGCTGTTGATGAGATGAAGGAATCCAATATCGATTCATCAATCGTTACATTTATGGAAGCAAAGCTTCAGGTTGCAGAAGAAAAGTACAATCAGGCTAAGGATAAGGCAGACGGACTTGAGGATATTGTTGATGATGCGAAGGATTTGTTGGATGAGAAAATAAATGATTTAACTCCGGATGCACCGACAACACCGAACGTACCGACAGCTCCGGCTCAGCCGACAACAACAATCGTTGATAATGCAACGCCGCTGGCACAGAATCCGGTAGCAGATAATACACAGGTAGCAGATGAAGAAGCACCTGTTGTAATTGAGGATGCGGAAGTACCTCTTGCAGAAGGTGCTACAGAGGAGAAGTCTGGCGATGTAACAATCGAGGACGGCGAAGTTCCGTTAATCGATTTTGACAGCGATGATGATGAGAAGATGTCATGGTGGTGGTTGTTGATTGTAGCAGCTCTTGGCGGCACAGGCTATGAGATGTACAGAAAGCACAAAAAGAATAAATTAAAGGATTAATTTCTTCAATAAGAATCAGAGGGAAGCTGCAGTTTTGCAGCTTCTCTTTTTTTGCTGAGTTACTAGTTTGACAGGAGCTTATGGCACCTCTATAGAGAGATGTGCTTCGCATGATGTCGAAAAATAGATGTAAATAATTGTTTCGAATTGTTGAAGGATTGAAGAATATGCATTACAATATAAAATGGAAAAAAAGGTATGATAATAGATGATGTTAGGAAAGGAATCAATAATATGAGAAAGACAAAGATTGTATGTACACTGGGACCGGCTACAGATGACGAAAATGTTTTGCGAAAGCTTATGCAGGCAGGCATGAACGTTGCCAGATTAAACTTTTCACACGGTACACATGAGGAACAGAAACGCCGTATGGATATGGTGAAGAAGCTTCGTGCGGAGCTTGGGTTACCAATTGCAATTTTGCTTGATACAAAGGGACCGGAAATACGAACACGCGATTTTGAGGGTGGAAAGGTTGAGGTCCATGCAGGCGATTTTTTTACGCTTACGACAAGAGAGCTTGTTGGAGATAGCACCATTGCGTCTATTACATACAAGGATTTATACAAGGATGTGCAGGAGGGGACGCATATCTTAATCGATGATGGTTTGATTGAGCTTGAGGTCAAGTCGATTAGTGATGGAGATATATTATGTACGGTTATCACAGGTGGTTTTATTTCTAACCACAAGGGAATCAATGTGCCGGATGTACATTTAAATATGCCGTATATGAGCCAGGTAGATATTGACGATGTATTGTTTGGTATCGAGCAGGATGTTGATTTTGTTGCTGCTTCATTTGTGCGAAGTGCGAGAGATGTATTGGAGCTTCGTGAGCTTTTAGATGAAAATGGCGGAAAAAATATTAACATTATTTCTAAAATCGAAAACTCTGAGGGTGTCAATCATATCGATGATATCATTTATGTTTCAGATGGTATTATGGTTGCCCGCGGAGATATGGGCGTCGAGATACCGGGAGAGGAAGTACCGATCGTCCAGAAGATGATTATCCGAAAGGTATACAACGCCGGAAAACAGGTAATTACCGCAACACAAATGCTCGATTCTATGATTAAAAATCCGAGACCAACCCGTGCAGAGACAACTGACGTTGCCAATGCGATATATGATGGGACAAGCGCAATTATGCTGTCAGGAGAAACTGCAGCAGGCATGTATCCGGTTGAAGCGGTTGAAACGATGGTTCGCATTGCGGAGCGTACAGAATGCGATATCGATTATCGACAAAATTTTTTCCATTACGAGCGAAAAGCAAATCAGAATATAACGGACGCAATCTGCCATGCGGCATGTACAACGGCAATGGATTTGAATGCTGCTGCAATTGTGATTGTGACAAAATCCGGTCGTTCTGCAAGAAACATTTCCAAATATCGTCCGGTATGTAATATTATTGCAGGTACGACAAGTGATAAAACATCCCGTCAGCTTAACATGTCCTGGGGTGTAACTCCGATTCATTTGGATGAGCAAAAGGAAATCTTCGAATTGTTTGATAATGCGGTGTTAGCAGGTCAGAAGCAGGGGCTTCTTGCAACCGGAGATACGGTAGTTGTCGGTGCAGGCGTGCCGCTTGGTGTAACAGGTAATACAAACATGCTAAAGGTTCAGACTGTAGAATAGGAAGAAGGCAAAATAATGTATAATCCGAAGTCATTAATTGCAGAGGAATTTATCAGTGATGAAGAAATTATGGATACGCTTGCGTATGCAGATGCAAACAAGGATAACCTTGCACTGGTTGATGAGATTATCGAAAAGGCTAGTAAGAGGAAGGGGTTATCTCATAGAGAGGCATCCGTGTTACTTGCCTGTGAGGACGAGATACGTGTAAAAAAAATGTATGCGCTAGCCGAACAGATCAAAAAGGATTTTTACGGCAATCGTATTGTGATGTTTGCACCGCTTTATTTATCAAATTATTGTATAAACGGATGTGTATATTGTCCATATCATATTAAGAACAAGCATATTGCGAGAAAAAAACTTACACAGGAAGAGATTCGCCGTGAGGTCATTGCACTTCAGGATATGGGACATAAGCGTCTTGCAATTGAGGCAGGAGAGGATCCGCAAAATAATCCGATTGAATATATTTTGGAGAGTATTCGTACGATTTATGATATCAAGCACAAAAACGGTGCAATAAGGAGGGTCAATGTAAATATTGCCGCAACGACGGTTGAGGAGTATCGTATGCTGCATGAGGCGGGGATAGGAACTTATATTTTGTTCCAGGAAACATACAACAAAAAGGGTTATGAAGAGCTTCATCCATACGGGCCTAAGAGTAATTATGCATACCATACCGAGGCAATGGATCGTGCGATGGAAGGCGGTATTGACGATGTCGGACTCGGTGTACTGTTTGGACTTCAGATGTATCGTTATGAGTTTGCGGGCCTTCTGATGCACGCGGAGCATTTGGAGGCAGTGCATGGTGTCGGACCTCATACAATCAGTGTACCCCGGATTAAGCCTGCGGATGATATTGATCCGAATACATTTGACAACGGGATCAGTGATGAAATATTTGCAAAGATATGTGCATTAATTCGTATCAGTGTCCCGTATACAGGTATGATTATTTCGACGAGAGAATCCAAGGAGGTTCGTGAAAAGGTTATTCGTCTTGGCGTGTCGCAGATAAGCGGTGGCTCTAAGACAAGTGTTGGTGGGTATTATGAGCCGGAACCTGAAGACTCACATTCGGAGCAGTTTAATGTGAGTGATCAAAGAACGCTGGATGAGGTTGTTAAATGGCTTATGGAGATGGGATATATTCCAAGCTTTTGTACGGCGTGCTACCGTGAAGGCAGAACCGGTGATCGGTTTATGAGTTTGTGTAAGTCGGGGCAAATCCAAAACTGTTGTCATCCGAATGCACTTATGACATTAAAGGAGTATCTTATGGATTATGCATCCGAGGAAACGAAACAGATAGGAGAGGCATTGATTCAGGCAGAGCTCTACAATATACCAAAAGAAAAGGTGAAGGAAATCTGCAGGGAGAAGCTTGCAAAAATTGAACTTGGTAGCAGAGATTTTAGATTTTAAAGGGTGATTCATATGAACAATGTACCGGAAGCAAATCGAATACATATCGGTTTCTTTGGCAGACGTAATGCGGGTAAATCGAGCGTTGTCAATGCGGTGACAAATCAGGAAATGTCGGTTGTGTCGGATGTTTTGGGAACGACAACGGATCCAGTTAAAAAGTCGATGGAGCTTCTTCCGATCGGACCGGTTTTGATTATTGATACACCGGGTTATGATGATGAGGGTGATTTGGGAGTGCTTCGTGTGCAGAAAACAAAACAGATTCTAAATCGAACGGACATTGCGGTTTTGGTAGTGGATGCAACAGAAGGCATGCTTGCTTCCGATGAGGAGCTTGTGCTTCTTTTTGAGGCAAAGAAGCTTCCGTATGTAATTGTGTATAATAAATGCGATTTGTTGTCTGTGGAACAGATGCGTAAGCTTATGGAACAGCCGGGTAGTATGACCGGTGGTATGACCGATAAATATAAGCATCTTGTTTTAGTTAGTGCAATGAACAAGAAAAATATTGATCAGTTGAAGGAACAGCTGGCGGTGCTGGTTCAAACAGAACCGGAGCGATATATTATTTCGGATATGGTAGAAAAGGGAGATGTCGTGATGCTTGTGACACCGATTGATCAGTCGGCACCGAAGCATCGTCTGATTTTACCGCAACAGCAGGTACTTCGTGAGCTTTTGGACGCAGGTGTGATTTCGGTGGTCGTACAGGTTGACGAAATTATGCCGGCATTAAAGAAAATGTCCCATAAACCGCGACTTGTAATCACGGACAGCCAGGTGTTTCATGAGGTTGGGGATATTTTGCCGTCTGATATACCACTTACCTCGTTTTCGATTTTGATGGCAAGATACAAAGGGTTCCTGAAGACAGCTGTCGAAGGGGCGAGAGCTCTTTCATTGCTTTCAGATGGGGACCGTGTGTTGATTTGTGAGGGATGTACGCACCACAGACAATGCGAAGATATCGGTACGGTGAAGTTGCCGAAATGGCTGAAAGAATATACAGGAAAAGAGTTTGTCTACGAATTTACATCCGGGGGAAGCTTTCCGGAGGATGTATCTTCCTATAAGATGATTATTCATTGTGGTGGTTGCATGTTAAATGAAAAGGAAGTAACATCTCGAATGAAAAATGCCCTGGATCAGGGAGTTCCGTTTACAAATTACGGAACAACGATTGCCCTGACACAAGGCATACTGAAACGTTCATTAGAGTTTTTTGTTTCTGACAGCGGCGATTCGCTTGCTTAACATTTCCGGATCCTGTGCATATTCGAGTGCAACCTGTTCGTGGACGATTCCGTTTAGTACAAGGTCAGACAGGCTTGCGTCCATGGTTATCATGCCGAGATTTCGTGATTGGGAGATGACACCGTCGATTTGGTGAATCTTTGAATCACGAATCATCGTCTTAATTGCCGGGGTCAGGAGCATAATTTCAAAAGCAGGAACGAGTCCGCCGTTTACGGTCGGAATGAGTTGTTGGGATACAACAGCCTGCAATACCATAGAAAGCTGTACGGCAATCTGGCGCTGTTGGGTCGGTGGGAATGCATCAATAATACGGTCTATCGTATTGGATGCACCGATTGTGTGTAGTGTGGACAGCATCAGATGTCCGGTTTCTGCAGCAGTCATTGCCACACTGATCGTTTCGTGGTCTCGCATCTCGCCGAGCAAAATGACATCCGGACTTTGACGGAGCGATGCACGGAGCGCAGTAATATAACTATCGGTATCGGTCACAACCTCACGTTGAGACACGATGCTTTTTTTGTGCGTATGCAAATACTCGAGCGGATCCTCCAATGTAATAATGTGGGACTGCCTTGTACTATTGATATGGTCAATCATGCATGCAAGCGTCGTTGATTTACCGGAGCCGGCAGGACCTGTTACAAGTACCATGCCTTTCTTTAACTCGGCAAGACCCATAATTGTTGATTGAATCTCCGGTTTAAACCCGAGCTGTTCCGGCTTTGGAATCGTAAATGTAATGACACGGATGACAGCGGATAAGGAACCGCGCTGTTTGTATGCATTGATACGAAAACGGGCAACGCCTCGAAGTGCGAAGGAAAAATCGTCATCTCCCTGTACAGTCAGATGTGTCATGTCCCGGTTGCCGGCCAGCTCATAGATTTCGTGGATCATTGCTGCTGTGTCGGAAGGCATCAATTTTTCTTCTCCTTCGTTATATAATTGGTTGTGCAGCTTGTAGGACAAAGGAAGTCCTGCAACGATAAAAATATCGGATGCACCGAGCGTTGTGATTTTTGTTAACAGATCAATTGCATTCATGAGATCACTCCTTATTTATGTTCTAGAACAGAAGACCGCCATCTTCGCGGATGGTCGTCGTATCCTGTGGATTGTTTGTTGTAATTGTTTTATATTCGATGATCGTGTAGACAGGTTCATTATCATCTGTCGCATCTGCCTGTAACGTGACAGACAGATTTTGCGTGTCGTTGATCGGAACCGTAAAGTGTAAGGCCTCCGGATTTGTTTCGCGGCTTTCAATCAGGTCTGCAATCCTTGTTTCCGCAATACTGACTGCTGCGTAATAATCCTTTGTGTGCTCTGCCGTTTGTGTGCTTTTGGTGTAATCTGCATTTGCGGATGCAAAGGAGAGTACGGAAAATGCAACCAGACACAAGAGTACAAAGGTAACCAGAATGAGGGAAGTTCCGATGGTAATTCCATTTTTCTTTTTTTTGTTAGTATTCATTTCGTATCCCCCCTGTAAACCTGAACGGGCATGGAGAATATTTCTTCTCCGTCCGTAAGCTTCGTTGTGAAGATTGTCAATGTGCAAAGGTTGTTTTCGTAGGAGTAGGTCAGCTTCTCCTGATAAATTGCAGCATCCTTTGTGCAGCTTTGAAAATCGTTGTCAAAGTAAATTGTCAGAACATTATTTTCAGATACAGTTGCAAGCGGATATATCTCGCACATTTCTGTCAGGACATCATTGCCGTTTATCGCAGTGCTGCGCAATATCTCTGCTGCATTTTGTGCTTCAACAACGGCATGTGTAGTTGCGACGGATGCCTTGCTTTTTAGGTGTGTTTGTACGAACAGCTGTATACAGACCGCTGATGCAATGGAAAACAGCAGAATGGACACGATAAATTCCATCAGAAAAATCGATGTTTTGGAATGTCTGTTTTGCATGCCGGTCACCTCCCTGTCTGTCCGTTTGCTGCTGACACATAAAATGTCGTTGTGTTGTCGTTGGTGTCGGTAATATGGAAGGCATAAAACGCGGGACTGATTTCTTCTGCGTTAAAACCGTGTAATTCCAATATAGGTGTACCGGCGGATCTTAAAAATTCCGAACCGTCTAAAATTGTAAGTTCCTTGAGTGCGCTTTCATCAAAGTACAAATAGGTAACATATGTGTGTCCTTCCGTTGTTTGCCGCAGTGCGACAACGGAACCGGAAGACTGGGTTGTGATTGTAATATTGTCTGCACTGTCAAAGCGGCGAAGCTTTTCGGTGATATATGCGGAGGTTGTACGGACCGTAAAATTGTCGGATGTATCCCGGATGGTTTGCTTGTAAATGTGTGCACCAAAAAGCACTACAAAAAGAGCACTAATAAGGAATACACAGAGTAGTGCCAATAAAAACAGAGTATCCACTGTGGAGCTTTTTTTACGTGTTAATTTCATACGATTACCTCTCGATAACGTGAACAACCGGCAAAAGGTTTGAACCGATATTTTCGTAGCTGATTAGAAATTTGTCTTTGTTATACAAAAGACCATAATGATCTTCAATGTAAGAAAGTGAAGGCGGATAGGCACCTTCCACGGCATAGCAATGTACGATGTTGCGTTGCAATGCATCCTCAAGAAGTGCTTTTTCATTTAATGTATCACTGTCTGCCACATTTGATATTCCGTAGATAAATGCAATCAGAATACCGATGAAAGCGACAATTGATAAAGGAAATGCACGGAGGAATTGTTTGCATTTGTTTTGCTTTTGAAACCGATTCATAAAAACCTCCTTAGCTGATGCCGGACATAATGCCAAGTAATGGCATGATTACAGACAGTAATATAAAGCATACAATCACGGATAATATAATAACAAGTGTCGGTTCTAACGTGGATATAGTGTGATTCATACTACGTTCAATATCCGCGTCATAGCTGTCAGCAATTTTCTTTAGTACCGTGTCGGCAGAACCGGTGGAAAAACCGATACTGACCATCTTGGAATAGGTGCTTGTAAAGATTCCTGAGTTTGCAAGTGCGGTTGAAAAGGACTGTGGGGCTTCTGTTTCAGTGCCCTCCATCAAGGAACGGCACATGGCAATCTTTGCACCTATGATATCGTTGTCAACGAGCTTTTCTACAAGATCCAAGCTCTCGTCGGTATCAAGTCCTGCTGCCATTGTGATTGCCATTCCGGAAGCAAAACGACCGGAGGCAATTTTTTCGTAGAAGCGTTTTGTCAGGAAAAATTTTGAGCAAAAATGTTTGAATGCCCGCTTTCCGGCAGGGAGCTTTGTAAATATGAGAAATGCAACTGTCAGTACGGCAAAAATCACGATAAACAAAACCGAATATCTTGTCAATGTGGTCCCGAGTTTCAGTAATCCGCCTGAAAAACCGGATAATTCAGAACCTAATTGATTAAATACCTTGTTAAATATTGGTAGTACCTTAATCACCAATACGAATATGACAATAATCATCATGGCGACAATCATAAAAGGATATGTTACCGCACTCTTGATGCTTTCGGCAATCGATTCCTCCCGGTTGTAGTGAAAAGCGAGAGACTCGAATACTTCTTCTAATTTACCGGATGTATTTCCGATTTCAATCATGTGGCATGCATAAGGAGGAAATACACCGGAAGCGGCGATTGCTTCGGAGAAGGAATCACCTTCCGTACATTTGGTTGCAATTGGGAGCAGAATGGCGCGTCCTTCTTCGGTATCGACATCGTTTAGCATAAGTTCAATGCCGGCTGCCGGCGTAAGACCGGCTTTTAATATCATAGCCATATGGTCGCAAAACATTGAAAGCTCGCGATTGGATAACATTTTTGTTTTCATTGTGTTGACCTCCGTTAATAGGTGTAAAGAGTATTGTAATTGCTTCCGTCCCCGATGAATTCTTTTACATCGGATTCGGAACTGTCGCTTGCTGCAAAGGTTGGGTCCATTAAAGACCAATGGGATCCGTCAAATTCAATAATGCCGTCAATCCAACCCTTGTCTTCAATATAAACACTGATCCATGCGTGATACGCGTCCTTGGCATATCCGATTTCAAGTCGTGTCGGAATAGATTGACAGCGAAGCATGGCTGCCATCAATGCAGCATAGTCAAAACAAATTCCTTTTTTTGTTGATAAGACCTCGTCCACATCCGGCAGGTAATCATAGGCTACCGTCTGCGCTTCTTCTTTATCATAGACAATCGTGCTTGTAACAAAATGATATACGGCTTCGACGAGTGCAAGATCGGAAGTCGTTGTTGCAGCAAGCTCGTTTGATTTTTGAACCGCCTTTGAATTGTGGTCAAAGTTTACATACAGATTTGGATATAAAAAAGGACCGAAGCTGTTTTCAACCGTAACCTCAAAATCACCGGAATAGGCAGTGGAATACTCGGTTCCGCTGATGTTTTCAAATATGGCGATTGTGTATTTGCCGTTTCCTGCGGTAAGAGGAAGACATGCCGGCTCGTTTTTTATGTTGTATGTGTATGTCAGTGCGTCCGGACCTGTAAGTTGCAGCTTGACTTTTTGGTTGGTGCCGGTATATGTGACATAGCAATAGCCTTCCGATGCGTTTGAAATGTCAATCGTCACGCAGTCATTTCCCTGCGTGCGGGTGCCTGGGGCATCCGGTTCTCTGAATTCACCGAAAGTATCCTTCATGGAAACAGGTGACTGCTTCTCAAGTGAAAAGGCATCATTCGATACCTTTTTGCCACAGCCATCCAAAAAACATACACAAGCGGATATCCATATATAACACGTTAACATGCGGAAGAAGCTTGAAAACCTTTTTCCCATAGGGTGCTCCTTTGTATCGAAATACATAATATTGTGCATACAAAATATACTACTAATTATAATGCATATCATTCGAAAAGGAAAGAAAAATCCTTGAAAAACACTATCCGTTGACGTATAATCGAAGCAATAATATGCACATAAGAGGTGGAAATGAAAACGCTTGTAATTATCCCGGCTTATAATGAGTCGGAAAATATTGTAAATACAGTTACAACCTTAACAAAGCATTGTCCGGATGTGGATTATATTATCATAAATGATTGTTCGAAGGATGCAACAGAGCAGATTTGCAGGGAGCATGGATTTTGTTATATTTCATTGCCGATTAATCTAGGAATCGGTGGTGGCATGCAGACCGGTTATCGATATGCCTATGAAAACGGGTATGACATTGCTATTCAGTTTGATGGAGATGGTCAGCACAACGCAGAGTATATTCCGGATTTGATTGCTCCGATTGTAAACGGCGAAGCGGATATGGTCATCGGCTCCAGATTTATTAACAAAGAGGGTTTTCAAACTTCTTTTATGCGTCGTATGGGAATTAATATGCTTGGATGTGTTTTGCGGTTGTTTGGACGTGTGAAGATTACGGATGCGACGAGCGGTTTTCGTGCGATTTCGCGAGAGATGATTGCTTTTTTTTCGCAGCACTATGCCCAGGACTATCCGGAGCCGGAGTCAATTATTGCGGCTGCATCCAGCGGCTTTCATGTAAAAGAAGTCCCGGTTGTTATGAATGAACGTACTGCGGGGGTATCGTCAATCAATACCCTTAAATCTGTATATTATATGATAAAGGTTACGCTTGCCATTGCGATGTATCGTTTGGTAGGTAAGAAATGGAGGTAACACACATATGATGACAAGTTTATTTCGCTCGATTTTATTGATTGGTGTGCTCGTTTATCTCCTTGGAATCATATTATTGATGCGTAAAGGGAAAATGAATCTCAAGTATTCCCTTGTTTGGTTTGCTGCGGGTATCATTCTTCTGGTTTGCGCAATTTTTCCGCAAATCATTCGCGGGCTTGCCCAGTTGTTTGGCGTGTATTCAGAAGTAAATATTGTTTTTTTCCTGGGCGTATGTTTCCTTCTTGTGATTATTCTATCGCTAACATCAATCGCATCACTGCTCAGTGAACGTGTGCGAGCATTGACACAGACACAGGCGATTTTGGAAAAACGGGTACGTGAGTTAGAACAGAAGCAAAGCGGAAAGGATTCGGAACAGGCATGACATATCAAGGAGGCTCACATACATTTGTTGTATGTGCATACAAAGAAAGTCCATATTTGGCGGAGTGTGTGAAGTCATTATTAAGACAGACCGTGCATAGTCATATAATTATGACGACCTCCACACCGAATAAGCATATTAAAGAGGTTGCGGCACGTTACCATATTCCGCTTGTTGTAAATGATGCACCGTCCGGCATTGCTTCCGATTGGAATTATGCTTATTCACAGGCAAGGACTCCTCTTGTTACGATTGCACATCAGGATGACATTTACGATGCGGATTTTTTGGAATGTACGCTTGCTTCATTTTCAAAAGCAAAATGTCCGATTCTTGCACATACGGCGTATTATGAGATTCGAAACGGCAAAAAGGTCTACAGCAATCGTTTGCTTCGGGTAAAAAAACTTTTGCTTATGCCGCTTATTCCAAGCTTTACCTGGAACAGCAGATTTTTGCGTCGCAGATCGCTGTCGCTCGGATGCGGTATTTGCTGTCCTTCGGTCACGTATGTAAAGAATCAGCTGCCGAAGGAGCCGTTTGAAGAAAAATATCGTGCCAGCATCGATTGGCAGACATGGGAGCGTTACTCCAAGCAAAAAGGAGCATTTTGCTATGTTTCCAAGCCAAAGATGGGGCATCGTATCCATGAAGAGTCGGAAACGTCGAAGGTCATCGGGGACGGAAACGGAAGAACCGGTGAGGACTATGAGCTTTTCCGAAAGTTCTGGCCGGCACCGATTGCAAGGCTTTTGGTGCGTCTCTATGCAAAAGGTCAAAAGAGCAATGATTTATAGGGTGTATTTTGGCATAAAAAAACAACTTGATATCTGTCACAAAATGCATTAAAATGTAGAAAGATTAGTTGAGAATAATTCTCAACAACATATATAAAAGGAGGATTACATCATGGCATATGTAATTAATGACGGCTGTGTTATGTGTGGTGCTTGTGCAGGTGCTTGTCCTGTAGGCGCAATCAGCGAGGGAGACGGCAAGTTCGAGATCGCTGCAGATACATGTATTTCTTGTGGAGCATGTGCAGGCACATGTCCGACAGGCGTTATTTCAGAGGAGTAATTATTACATAATTGCTCACACATAGAAAGAGGAGTACGAAAGAGCGTACTCCTCTTTTCGTGTGATTCTTGTGTTTGTAATGTATATGGGTTTTAGGCTGGCATCACCTCCGGTCTTTTTTCGCATATCATAATCATAGACAATAAGGAAATTGATGTGTGATATATTTTATATATGGATTATGATGAGCGATGTTTGATGTTTGCAAATGTCCGTAGCATAATTAATTTCAAAATCGTTAAAATAATAATGTGGGTAAAAGGTGGGAATACCACAAACATAAATGATAAAAAGAATGTTGAAACTGAAAGAAAAAACAGACATTCACATAAGAAAAGCCTACTATAAATATAATAAAAATGCAAGAAAAATCTATGAAAATTTCTGTTATTTTCTGTTTGAAAATATGTGAAAAAAGTGAGAAAAAACTTTACATGTTGAAAATTTGTGATAAACTAGTATTACTTTCAGGAAAGGAGTGACTGAGATGAAGATTGAAAGATTAAGTGAAAATCAAATTCGATGCACACTTTACAAGGCGGATTTGGCAGACAAGGAACTTCTTTTGGCGGAGTTAGCATATGGTACGGATAAGGCGAAAGAGCTGTTTCGCGAGTTGATGCAGCAGGCATCCGAAGAGTTAGGGTTTGAGGTGGATAATATTCCACTTATGATAGAAGCAATACCTGTGTCACCGGAGTGTCTCGTTCTGATTATTACGAAGGTTGAGGATCCGGATGAGCTCGATACGAGATTTTCGAGGTTTACGAGACCGATTGATCGGGAGGAAGATGAGATTGAGATAGATGAAGATGATACGATAGAGTCGGGTGATTCTGCACAGGATATGCAGAGTGCGGCGGCAGGTCGTGCGACGGATGGATTGCTGGAGGCTCTTGGTAATTTGGCAGAGGGACTCAGTGCACTCGGTAGCGGACGTATGGCAGCCAAAAAGGCACGTGGTTCTGCAAAGCAGCAGGAGAACCAGACGGATGTGTTCCGGATCTTTGCATTTAAGTCTCTGGATCAGGTGATTTTATCTGCAAAGCTCGTGACCGGATTGTATAAGAGTGAGAATTCCCTTTACAAGAATCCGAAGGATAGCAGATTCTATCTGTATATGACAAAAGATAAAAATACAGATGGCGAGTTTGTTCGTACCTGCAATTTGATTAGCGAGTATGGAAGCAGAGTTCGTACCACGTATGCGACACCGAGTCATATGGAGGAGCACTTTAAGTTGATTATCGATGCGAATGCACTTCAGACATTGTCCAAATTATAAAGTAATGCAAAAAAATTATCCGAATGTCATGTGGCATTCGGATAATTTTTTTTGCTGATGTGCCTGGCGGTGCACCGATGTTCTTCGTTTTGTTGTAGAAATAGTCTGTGAGAGAACGGCGGTTAGTTGTTTTGCGAACGTGCAAGAATTCGCATAAGACGAAGGAACAGGTTTGCAATGTCGACATATAATTCTGCTGCCGAATCTACAGCGTTGTCCACCGTCTTAGGAATTGCATTTGCCTTTGCCCAGTCAAATCCGATGTAACCGCAGAAAAGAAGTACTACAACATAATCAATAATTCCAAGCTCCATTCCGATGAAGAATGTAATTAACTCAATTACAACTGTGACGAGTAATGTTATACCGAGTGTTCTGCCGAGACTTAAGAAAAAGTTCGGAAAAACGGAGGCTAGGAACATCATAACCAATGTTACAACCGCAGTAATTGCGAAAGCTGATACAATAACGGTTTCATAACCGGTCATGATATATGCATTTACGGTGACGGCGATAACCATACCGATAGGAATTACAATCAGGTTATAGCCGGCAAAGCTTACGACCGGATTTTGTGATTTATTTACCATGACTACACCGATGATTGCCATAGCAAAATATAAAATATAGAATAAGATCGGATTGCCTATCATCAAATCGAAGATGGCATCAAAGCAAAACTGAATCATAAATACATTTACAAGGAAACCGTAAAGTAAAACACCTCCGATAATCAGGTTGTACTTCTGTGCTGAAATTTCGTCAGCCTGAACCGGTGCGGAAACACCATAACCGTTTCCTGTGTTTGTAGAATACTGGTTGCCGTATTGCATGCTGTATTGATTGTTATATTGGTTATATTGTGTATACTGCGCGTTGCTTTGGTTGTATGGATCATATTGCGCATTGTTTTGGCCGTTATACTGTCCGTACGGATTGTTGTATTGTCCGTAGTTGTTCGGATCGTAGTTATTGTAGCCGTTGTTGTCATTATATGACATAAAAATCCCCCTTTATATTACGATTCCTTTTTTTCGAGATACTCATTAATAGAAGTAACTACTTCGTCAACGTTCATACCGTGTACGGCGCAAGCCTCTGCAAGTGACTCCATAGCCGCAGAAGGACAACCTACACAGTGCATACCGGATGCCATAAGAATTGCAGCGTTACCCGGGTCGATTTCTATGATTTCATGGATGAGCATAGACGGATCGATTTGCTTTGCCATATCATTTACCCCCTTATAAAAACTATAATTACTATATTAATATTGAAATAATTACGCGAACTGATTATAACACATGAAAAAGATAAATGTCTATATATCGTATGTGAAAAGTTTGCAAAATGCATATCGTGTGTTTGTATACTGTATACAATCTATGTATTGAAAAAAGTACAAAAAAATGCTTTTTTTGCGTTGACGTGTATACAATTCAAAATTATAATGAAATCAGAACAGGAAAATAGGCGGGGTTACAGACGATTTTACGTGTGTCGTCATTTTTCTGGAGAAACATATTTCACAATAAAAAATCGCTCTATGCGAAAAGAAAAAGGAGGAATACAAACAATGTTATTAAAGTTGGATGCATTCGAATCAGCAGGTTGGGACGGTTTCGTACCTGGCAAGTGGCAGAAGGAAATCGAGGTTCGTGATTTCATTCAGAAGAACTACACACCATATGAAGGCGATGATGCTTTCCTGGCTGAACCAACACAGGACACAAAGGATTTATGGCAGATGGTTCTCGAACTTTCTAAGAAGGAGAGAGAAGCAGGCGGCGTTCTTGATATGGATACAAAGGTAGTATCTACACTTACTTCCCATGGCCCTGGATACCTCGATAAGAGCAAGGAAAAGATCGTAGGCTTCCAGACAGATAAGCCTTTCAAGAGAGGTATGAACGTTTACGGTGGTATCCGTATGGCTATGAAGGCTTGCGAGGATAACGGTTATACAGTTGATCCTGAGATCGTTGAGTTCTTCACAAAGCACAGAAAGACACACAACGCTGGTGTATTCGATGTATACGATGATGAGATCAGAAGATGTCGTTCAAATCACATCATCACAGGTCTTCCGGATGCATACGGTCGTGGCCGTATCATCGGTGACTACAGAAGAGTAGCTCTTTACGGTATTGATATTCTTGTAGCTGATAAGAAGATTCAGAAGGATTCTTTCGGCGAGGTTTACACAGATGATGTTATCAGAGGTAAGGAAGAGATTTCTGAGCAGATTCGTGCACTTGGCGAGTTAAAGCAGATGGCTGCTTCTTACGGTATTGATATTTCTAAACCGGCTACAAACGTTAAGGAAGCTATTCAGGCACTTTACTTCGGTTATCTTGGTGCAGTTAAGGAGCAGAATGGTGCGGCTATGTCACTTGGACGTACATCTACATTCCTTGATATCTACGCTGAGAGAGACCTTGCAAATGGTACATTTACAGAGTCAGAGATTCAGGAGTTTATTGATCACTTCATCATGAAGCTTCGTCTCGTTAAGTTTGCACGTACAACTGAGTACAATCAGATTTTCGCAGGTGACCCTGTATGGGTAACAGAGTCTCTTGGTGGTATGGGTGTTGACGGACGTACACTTGTTACAAAGATGAGCTTCCGTTATCTTCATACACTTGACAATTTAGGTACATCACCGGAGCCAAACCTTACAGTTCTTTGGTCTAAGAACCTTCCGATGAACTTTAAGCAGTATTGTGCAAAGATGTCTATCAAGTCATCTTCTATCCAGTATGAGAATGATGATCTTATGAGACCGGTTCACGGTGATGATTATGGTATCGCATGTTGTGTATCTTCCATGAGAATCGGTAAGGATATGCAGTTCTTCGGTGCCAGAGCAAACCTTGCTAAGTGTCTCCTTTACGCAATCAACGGTGGTGTTGATGAGTGTACAGGCGTACAGGTAGGTCCTAAGTTCAGACCGGTTACTTCTGAGTACCTTGACTTCGATGACGTTATGGAGAAGTTTGATGATATGATGGAGTGGTTGGCTAAGGTTTACGTTAGCGCGCTTAACATCATCCACTATATGCATGATAAGTATGCTTATGAGAGAATTCAGATGGCTCTTCATGACAGAGATGTTAAGAGATTCTTCGCAACAGGTCTTGCAGGTCTTTCAGTTGTAGCTGACTCTCTTTCAGCTATCAAGTATGCGAAGGTTAAGTGTATCAGAAATGAGCAGGGCATCGTAACATCTTACGAAGTAGAGGGAGATTTCCCTAAGTATGGTAACAATGATGACAGAGTTGATAAGCTTGCAGCAAGCCTTGTATCAACATTTATGCACAAGTTAAGAAAGCATCACGTATACAGAAATGGTTTCCCAACCATGTCAGTACTTACAATTACATCAAACGTAACATATGGTAAGAACACAGGTGATACACCTTGCGGCAGAAAGCATGGTCAGCCATTCGCTCCTGGTGCAAACCCAATGCATGGTAGAGATTCTCACGGTGCTATGGCTTCCCTTTCTTCAGTTGCTAAGCTTCCATACATGGATTCACAGGATGGTATCTCAAATACATTCTCAATTATTCCGGGAGCACTTGGTAAGGAAGATCAGGTATTTGCAGGAGACCTTGATGTAGATCTTAAGCTTGACTAATAAGGACTGATTTACATGGAAAATCAATTTAAAAATGTTGACGATATTGTAGCTATGTTGGACGGTATGACTGAGAACGGTCATGGACACATTAATGTGTCCTTTGACCCGAATCAGGAAGGCAAGACGGTTGAAACCTTAGGATGCATTGACTGTGCCAAAGGTAATCTCGCTTGCCAGGTACCGACTTTACATGATGGCATCGATGATGCGTTTGAAGATTAATAAGTATAGGAGGATTATATTATGGCTAGCACACAGCAGATTGATAACTTAGTTGGAATGTTAGATGGATATGTAGAAAAAGGTGGATATCACTTAAATGTTAATGTATATAACAGAGATACTCTTCTTGATGCTCAGAAGCATCCTGAGAATTATCCACAGCTTACAATCCGTGTTTCCGGTTACGCTGTAAACTTCATTAAGCTTACACCGGAGCAGCAGGCTGATGTTATCTCACGTACATTCCACGAGGGACTTTAATATTCAGTAATCACGATAAGGGTTGTCGTTTTAACGACAGCCCTTATTTTATTGCATAGGAAAGTGCTTTTGCAACAGAAACCTCGGACCACGAATTTATATCATAAATTTCCAAAAAATATCATCGATTTTACTAAACAATCCGGTCGAAATGTGGTATACTTTTATACATACGAAATGCATTTGCATTTACAGGTATCATACGAATAATGCAATGTAAAAATAAAGATTGAAAGTGAGTGAAAATAGATGGAAGGAATGATTCATTCAATCGAGACCTTCGGAACCGTTGATGGTCCGGGGATTCGGTATGTTGTATTTGTAAAAGGGTGCCCGATGAGATGTCAGTATTGCCATAATCCTGATACATGGGAGATGGCAGGCGGAACTAAGATGACGGTTGAAGAGATTTTGGATGACTATGACAGATATCGACCGTTTTTAAAGGATGGGGGACTTACGGTAACAGGCGGCGAGCCGCTTGTGCAGATTGATTTTCTGATTGAGTTATTTGAACAGGCAAAAAAACGGGATATTCATACATGCCTTGATACATCGGGGATTATGTTTAGAAGAGATAATCCGATTATTTATGAAAAATATCTTCGGCTTATGAAGGTGACGGATTTGATTATGCTTGATATCAAGCATATTGATCCGGAGGAACACAGGAAGCTTACCGCACAACCATGTGACCACATTTTTGATTTTCTGAAATTTTTGGATGAGCAGGAAAAAACAATTTGGATTCGCCATGTGCTTGTGCCGGGCATTACGCTTGTGCCGGAGTATTTGGAACGCCTCGGAGACTTTATCGGACAGTTTACCCATATTAAGGCGTTGGATGTTTTGCCGTATCACAATATGGGAAAGACCAAGTATGAACAGCTGGGAATTGATTATGTATTAAAGGATGTTCCGGAGGCAACAAAGGAACAGGCAATTGAAGCACGAAACACCATTATTGCCGCCATGAAAAAACGCCGTATGAAGATGCGTGAAGAGGGACAAAACGTGTAAAAACAGAGATAAAATTGCGAATGATTGTACACAAAAAAATATTATCTTCTTTTTTGTATTGCGTAGCAACATAGGTACAATATATTCGCAATTTTTTGGATGTATATACAAACCGTTTTTATTAAAATATAAAGTGGATATAAACGGTATACAAGGCGCTTCGATTGACAGAATCGACGCTGATATTAAGGAGGTGCATAAATTGGAAAAAACATTTCGTGAGATGGCCGAGGAATTGGTTAGTAAGATGACGGTTGATGAGGTAGCAACCCAGTTAAAGTACGATTCTCCGGCGATCCCAAGACTTGGCATTCCGGCGTATAATTGGTGGAATGAAGTGTTACATGGCGTTGCGAGAGCAGGTACTGCAACCGTATTCCCGCAGGCGATTGCTATGGCAGCAATGTTTGATGACGGGTTCCTAAAGGAGATTGCAGAGACGATTGCCACGGAAGCACGTGCAAAATACAATGCACAAGCTGCTGATGAGGACAGAGATATTTACAAGGGTCTTACCGTATGGTCACCGAATGTGAATATTTTCAGAGATCCAAGATGGGGCAGAGGTCATGAGACTTACGGAGAAGATCCGTATCTTACATCCAGACTCGGAGTAGCGTTTATCAAGGGATTGCAGGGCGACGGCAAGTATCTTAAGACAGCAGCGTGTGCAAAGCATTTTGCTGTTCATTCAGGCCCGGAGGCGATTCGCCACAGCTTTGATGCAATTGCATCAAAGAAGGATATGTATGAAACGTATCTTCCGGCATTTAAGGCTGCAGTTCAGGAAGCGGACGTTGAGACGGTTATGGGAGCTTACAACCGTACGAACGGTGAGCCTTGTTGCGGAAGCAAGACACTTCTGGTAGATATTTTGAAAGAAGAGTGGGGATTTGACGGACATATCGTTTCTGACTGTTGGGCGATTCGTGACTTTCACACAAATCATATGGTGACGAGTACAGCAGCTGAGTCTGCCGCATTAGCACTTAAGAACGGTTGCGATTTAAATTGCGGAAATACATATTTGCACTTGATGGTAGCTTTACAGGAAGGACTTATTACAGAAGAGGATCTTCGTACAGCCGCAGTTCGATTGTTCACAACAAGATATAAGCTTGGCTTATTTGCCGATGATTGTGAATTTGATGCAATTGGTTATGACCAAAATGATACTGTCGAAAATCGTGCGATGTCGCAGGATGCTGCAAGAAAATCTATGGTTATGCTTAAGAACGATGGCATTTTACCGCTTGATAAGAGTTTACTTAAAACAATCGGCGTTATTGGACCGACAGCAGATTCGAAGGTTGTTTTGGAAGGTAACTACAATGGTACTGCTTCAGAGTACATTACAAACCTTGAGGGTATTCGCGAGGCTGTGGGACCTGATGTGCGTATCTACTATTCGGAAGGCTGTCATTTGTATAAGAACCGTGTACAGGAACTCGCGTTGCCTAATGATCGTATCAGTGAAGCAAAGACAGTTGCAAGACATAGTGATGTCGTAGTTCTTTGCCTTGGTCTTGATTCAACGATTGAAGGTGAAGAGGGAGATACAGGCAACAGCTTTGCAGCCGGTGATAAGAACAGTCTGTTCCTGCCGGAATCTCAGCAGGAGCTCTTGAAGGCAGTTGTAGAGATTGGAAAGCCTACCATTGTTGTAATTAACAGTGGAAGTGCTCTTGATGTAAGTTATGCAGATGAAACGTGTAATGCAATTATTCAGAGCTGGTACAGTGGTGGTGCCGGCGGACGTGCACTGGCCGATTTGCTGTTTGGTAAATGCAGTCCGAGCGGAAAACTTCCGGTTACGTTTTACTATGATCGTAATCTTCCGGATTTTGAAGATTACAGCATGAAGAATCGTACATATCGTTATATGGAGGATGAGGCGCTTTATCCGTTTGGATTTGGTCTTAGTTATACAACCTTTACATATGATGGATTTACGGTAGTTGATGATGGTGACGGAGTGACTTGTGAGGTAACTGTTTCCAATACGGGTGCATATGATGCGGATGAAGTTGTTCAGGTGTATGTGGCAAACAACATCAAGGAAAAAGTAGCCAATGGAAAGAATACATCGTATGAATCACTGATTGATGCAGATAACCAGCCAAAGTATAGTTTGTGCGGATTTACACGTGTGAGCCTTGCTGCAGGCGAGAGCAAGAAGGTTTCCGTAAAGATTGCGCCGCTTGCGTTTGAAACGGTATTGGAAGATGGTAGTCGTGTGACGCTTGCAGGTGATTATACTTTGTATATCGGAGGACAACAGCCGGATGCAAGAAGTGCGGCGCTTATGAAGCGGACATGCTTAAGTCAAAGTATTCAACGTGCATAATTATGTACGAAAAATATTATTATGAAATGAAGAGGAAAAGAGTATGAAATTTTTTATCGACACAGCTAATGTAGAAGACATTAAGAAAGCAAATGACATGGGTGTAATCTGTGGTGTTACAACAAACCCATCTTTGATCGCTAAGGAAGGAAGAGATTTCAATGAGGTTATCGCTGAGATCGCTTCTATCGTAGACGGTCCTATCTCAGGTGAGGTAAAGGCAACAACCGTTGATGCAGAGGGCATGATTGCAGAAGGAAGAGAAATTGCTAAGATTCATCCGAATATGGTTGTTAAGATTCCTATGACAGTAGAAGGCCTTAAGGCAGTTAAGGTTCTTTCTGCAGAAGGTATCAAGACTAACGTAACATTGATCTTTAGTGCTAATCAGGCATTACTTGCTGCTCGTGCAGGTGCTACATATGTTTCTCCGTTCCTTGGCCGTTTGGATGACATCAGCCAGCCGGGTATTGATTTGATTCGTCAGATTTCAGAAATCTTTGCAATTTATGACCTTGACACAGAGATTATCTCAGCTTCAGTTCGTAATCCGATTCATGTAACTGATTGTGCACTTGCAGGTGCTGATATCGCTACTGTTCCTTACTCAGTAATCGAGCAGATGACAAAGCACCCACTTACAGATCAGGGTATCGCAAAGTTCCAGAAGGATTATGAGGCAGTATTCGGAAAGTAAAAAGGAGATAATTATGACAACACTTGAACTTCAGAAGAAGGCACTTGAAGTTAGAAAGGGCATCGTAAGCTCAGTTCATAGTGCTAAGGCTGGTCATCCGGGCGGATCGTTATCAGCCGCTGATATTTTCACATATTTGTATTTTGAGGAGTTGAATGTAGATCCGGCGGATCCGAAGAAGGCGGACCGTGACCGTTTTGTTCTTTCAAAAGGTCATACAGCTCCGGGTTACTATTCGGCTCTTGCAAACAGAGGATTTTTCCCTGTAGAAGATTTGCTCACACTTCGTCATACCGGTTCGTACCTTCAGGGACATCCGGATATGAAACATATTCCTGGTGTTGATATGTCTTCAGGTTCTCTCGGACAGGGTCTTTCATGTGCAGTTGGTATGGCACTTGCTGCGAAACTTAAGGGTGAGGCTTACCGTACATATTGTTTATGTGGTGATGGTGAGATCCAGGAAGGTCAGATCTGGGAGGCGGCTATGTTTGCCGGTCACAAAAAGCTTGACAATCTTGTAGTAATCGTTGATAACAATAACCTTCAGATTGACGGTACAGTTGAAGAAGTATGTTCACCATATCCGATTGCAGAGAAGTTTGCTGCATTTAACTTCCATACAATTGAGATTAACGGTAATGATATGGATGAGATTCGCAAGGCTCTTGATGAGGCGAAGGCTACAAAGGGTATGCCTACAGCAATCGTCGCACATACGGTTAAGGGCAAGGGCGTATCCTTCATGGAGAACAATGTCGGATGGCATGGTAAGGCTCCTAACGATGAAGAATTTGCTAAGGCAATGGAAGAACTTGGAAAGGCAGGTGAAGGCTTGTGTTAGAAGATAAGAAAATCGCAACTCGTGACAGCTACGGTAATGCGTTAGTTGCACTTGGAGAAAAAGAAAGCAATTTGATCGTTTTAGACGCAGACCTTGCAGCTGCAACAAAGACAGGCGTATTTAAGAAGGCGTTTCCTGAACGCCATATCGACTGCGGTATTGCTGAGTCAAATATGATGGGTATTGCGGCAGGTCTTTCAACTTGCGGTTATGTTCCGTTTGTTAGTACATTTGCAATGTTCGCTGCCGGTAGAGCATTCGAGCAGGTTCGTAACAGCATTGGTTATCCAAAGCTTAATGTTAAGATTGGTGCTACACATGCAGGTATTTCTGTCGGTGAAGATGGTGCTACACATCAGTGTAACGAGGATCTTGCGTTAATGCGTACAATCCCGGGAATGGTTGTAATTAACCCTGCTGATGATGTTGAGGCTCAGGCTGCTGTTAAGGCTGCTTATGAGCATCAGGGCCCTGTATATATCCGTTTCGGCCGTTTGGCAGCACCGATTGTGAATGATGCACCGGATTACAAGTTTGAGCTTGGTAAGGGTGTTACATTAAAGGATGGTAAGGATGTAACAATTATTGCAACCGGTCTTGAAGTTGCTTACGCATTGAAGGCTGCTGACATGCTTGAGAAGGATGGCATTAGCGCCCGTGTAATCAATATTCATACAATTAAGCCGCTGGATGTTGATCTTGTTGTTAAGGCAGCAAAGGAAACAGGCAAGATTGTTACGGTTGAGGAGCATTCTGTGATTGGTGGTCTTGGTAGTGCGGTTTGTGATGCACTTGCTGAGAAGTGTCCGACTCCGGTATGCAAGATTGGTGTAAATGACCAGTTTGGTGAATCAGGCCCTGCTGTTGAATTGATTAAGAAGTATGGTCTTGATGAGGTTGGAATTTACAACCGTGTAAAGGAATTTATCTAAATCAAATGATAACCGGCGGGAGGCTCCCGCCGGTACAAAGAATATAAAAGTATTAGGAGGAGTTAAACAATGAATAACATGCCAAAAGTAAAGATTGGTATCGTAGCTGTAAGCCGTGACTGTTTCCCGGAGGAGCTTTCAGTTAACAGAAGAAAGGCACTTGTAGAGGCATACAAGGCAAAGTATGATGCAGAGGAAATTTATGAGTGTCCAATCTGTATCGTTGAGAGTGAAATTCATATGATGCAGGCACTTGAAGATATTAAGGCTGCAGGCTGTAATGCACTTTGCGTATATCTTGGAAACTTTGGTCCGGAAATCGCTGAGACATTACTTGCAAAATATTTCGAGGGTCCTAAGATGTTTGTTGCTGCTGCTGAGGAGACATCTGCAAATGGCGGTTTGGTTCAGGGCAGAGGCGATGCATACTGTGGTATGCTTAATGCAAGCTACAACTTAAAGCTTCGTAACGTTAAGGCATATATCCCGGAGTATCCGGTAGGTACAGCTGAGGAGTGTGCTGATATGATTCATGAGTTCGTTCCGATTGCAAAAGCAGTTTACGGTTTAGAGAACCTTAAGATTATCGGTTTTGGTCCACGCCCACTCAACTTCCTTGCATGTAACGCTCCAATCAAGCAGCTTTACAATCTCGGTGTAGAGGTTGAAGAGAACTCAGAGCTTGATTTGTTTGAAGCGTTCAACAAGCATGCCGGTGATGAGAGAATTCCTGCTGTTGTAGCGGATATGGCTGCAGAGCTCGGTGCAGGTAATAAGAAGCCGGAAATCCTTGAAAAGCTTGCTCAGTATGAGCTTACATTGCTTGATTGGGTTGAGGCACACAAGGGATCAAGAAAGTATGTTGCAATCGCAGGTAAGTGCTGGCCGGCATTCCAGACACAGTTTGGATTTGTTCCTTGCTACGTAAACAGCCGTCTTACAAAGATGGGTATTCCTGTTTCTTGTGAGGTTGATATCTATGGTGCACTTTCAGAGTTCATCGGTACAGTTGTAAGTAATGACACAGTTACATTGCTTGATATTAACAACTCTGTTCCTGCTGATATCTACAATGAGGATATTGCAGGTAAGTTTGATTACACACAGAAGGATATTTTCATGGGCTTCCACTGCGGAAATACAGCTTCTTCAAAGCTTGCATTCTGCGAGATGAAGAACCAGATGATTATGGCACGTTCACTTCCGGAAGAAGTTACAAATGGTACTTTGGAAGGTGATATCATTCCTGGCGAAATTACATTCTTCCGTTTACAGAGTACAGCTGATGCTAAGCTTCGTGCTTACATTGCTCAGGGTGAGGTGCTTCCTGTTCGTACAAGATCATTCGGTGCAATCGGTATCTTTGCGATTCCGGAGATGGGAAGATTCTATCGTCATGTATTGATTGAGAAGAATTATCCACATCACGGTGCTGTTGCATTTGGTCACTTTGGAAAGATTCTTTACGAAGTATTTAAGTATATTGGCGTTGATTACAAGGAAATTCGTTTCAACCAGCCAAAGGAAATGCGTTACATCACAGAGAATCCATTCTGCTAAAAGGAGGATAAGGATTTGTTTATTGGCGTAGATTTAGGTACATCCGCTGTCAAGCTGCTTTTAATGGCAGCTGACGGCAAGATTATTAAGACAGTTTCAAAGGAATACCCACTGAGCTTCCCGAAGCCGGGTTGGTCAGAACAGAATCCGGAAGACTGGTATACACAGAGTATTGCCGGTATCAAAGATTTGTTAGAAGGTCTTAATCCGGATGACGTAAAGGGTATTGGTGTCGGAGGACAGATGCATGGTCTTGTTACATTAGACGAGAATGACAATGTTATTCGCCCTGCTATCCTTTGGAATGATGGCAGAACTGTTGAAGAAACAGAATACTTAAATGAGGTAATCGGCAAGAAGACTCTTTCTGATTACACAGGTAATATTGCATTTGCCGGTTTCACAGCTCCAAAAATTCTTTGGATGAAGAAGAATGAGCCGGACAACTTTGCTAAGATTAAAAAGATCATGCTTCCGAAGGATTATCTTGTATACAAGCTTTCCGGCGCATTCAGCACAGATTACTCTGATGCGTCAGGTATGCTTTTGCTTGATGTCAAGAATAAGTGTTGGTCTAAGGAAATGCTTGAAATTTGTGGCGTAGATGAGGCAATGCTTCCAAAGCTTTATGACAGTTTTGAAGTAGTTGGCGAATTAAATGACGCTTCGAAGGCTGAGCTTGGTATGAGTGGTACTGTTAAGCTTGTTGCCGGTGCCGGTGACAATGCAGCAGCTGCTGTAGGTACAGGTACTGTAGGAGCCGGAAAGTGTAATCTTTCCCTCGGTACATCCGGTACAATTTTTATCACAAATGACAAGTTCCGCGTCGATGATTTTAATGCATTGCACAGCTTTGCGCATGCAGACGGAAACTTCCATTTGATGGGATGTATGCTTTCAGCAGCATCTTGCAACAAGTGGTGGATGGATGAAATTATCAAGACAAAGGATTATCCTGCAGAACAGGCTAACATCACAAAGCTTGGTGAGAATAACGTATACTTCCTTCCGTATTTGATGGGAGAGCGTTCTCCTCACAACAATCCGGCTGCCCGTGCGATGTTCATCGGAATGAGCATGGACACAACAAGAGAGGATATGACACAGGCAGTACTTGAGGGTGTTGCATTTGGTCTTCGTGATTCTCTTGAGGTTGCTAAGAGTCTTGGAATCGAGATTAAGGCGACAAATATTTGCGGCGGTGGCGCGAAGAGTCCGCTGTGGAAAAAGATTGTTGCAAATGTTATGGGTATTGAAGTAGATGTTGTAGAAAATGATGAAGGACCTGCACTCGGCGGTGCTATCCTTGCAGCTGTTGGATGCGGTGTATACGAGAGTGTAGAAGATGCAGCCAGCAAGATCGTTCGTTTCAAGGAGTCTATTCTTCCGGATGCAGAGCTTACAGCAAAGTATGAGGAGAGATATCAGTACTTCAAGAGCCTTTATCCAACAGTAAAGGCATTGTACTAATTTTAGTCAAGGCATATTATAGGTAGATTTATAGGAGGGCATATGCACATATATGTGTATATGCCCTTTTGTTGCAAATGCAATTCATCATATGTTCACAAAAAATACATTGCATAATAACAGAAAAATTGGTATGGTTGTAGCGTGTAAAAAAATGTTGACAATCGAATCGATATATGAGAAGGCAGGCAAGGAGAATATTATATGGAAGAAATGAAAAAGAAGGAGCAGACCGCGGACACAACGGAAGAAAAAGAACAGACGGAAGAAAACAATGTTGAGAATACAAGTTCTGAAATACGCACAGTTCATGGACAGAGAGTCGGTTTGGAACCCCATAAGGAAAAAGATGATGGGAAAAAGAATTTGAAAACAATCGGTGAAAAGATAGGATATTTTTGGGATTACTATAAATGGACGGTTGGCGTTGTGGTAGGGCTTGCTCTTTGCATTTTGCTTTTAGTTCGTGCGGTTATCATTGAAATGAAGCCTCCGATTATTTATATTGCAATGATGAATGCACATATGGAATCACCGGGTGACGCAACATATGGTGATGATTATGGAAATCAAAGAGGCCTTGATCCGAAGAGCGGACGTATTACATTGGATGTTGATTTCCTCCATCCGGAACTGATTACCGATGCGGATTTGAAAAATGATACAATTATTGCCAGTATGCAACGTTTTTCTGCGTCAGTCACGACCGGAAATATCGATATTGCCATTACAAATCCCTGGGTTTTACGGGATTATATGGAAAATAATGTGTTTCATGATCTGAGAGATGTATATACTGAGGAGGAACTTGCACAGTTTGGTGAGCTTCTGACATATGAAAAAAATGCATCTGGCGAAGTTGTTCCGGTAGGCATTATCATTAACGGGCATCGGGATATTGATTCCTTCTATGAAGAAGGGGAGACGATTGTTATCGGGATTCCGAGTGATTCGACGCGCGTTGAACGTGCAAAGGATTTTATTGCATGGATGTTTGAGGGCTAATAATAAGGTGTGATAATCAACAGTTGGATTATCACACCTATTATTTTGAAATCATAATCGAAGATTTATGAAACAGGGGAGTCTGTGCTGTCGGATGTGTTTTCGTCTGAGGCATCCGAAGAGATATTAACATCTGTAGCTTTATCAGATGTATCGGAGCTTGTGAATTCTTCGTAATCGTCATATGGAACATCGACCGGCATTTTGCGGAATGGAATACCGGCACGTTCGTGCTCTGCTTCCTCAATTTTTAAGAAGATACGATTGAGAAAGATGGAGTAAATGTAAGCAAGAATACCAAATCCCCAAAAAAGGAAGATGCTGAATACAAATACAAGTGTTGTTGAATCTCTGACAGCAATCTTTGCTATAGCAATCGGAATAACGAGACAGAATATGGTAGTTGGTAAATTTGCAAAGCTGATCAGTAATGCATTTTTGACAATAACCTTTGATTTGTTTGGGTAAGTTGAAATCAAAGGGAAGGAATATATTATAATCGAAAAGATTGCAAATAGGAAAATCCAAACCGGAATTTGAAGCATGTTATATTTTGGATCGATTATTTTATAAATGACATATAAATCGGAAAAGAAAAATACAAGCAAAAACAAAAGCGGGAGCCAAAGCAATAGAGACTGCTTAAAGTGCTTGGTAAAGGCTTTGAAATATTCCTTTCCGATCGTGGGATCCTGTTTACGGACAATCTCAAATGTCACATGATAGAGCGCTGTGAGTGCGGGTCCGATCGTAATAATAGGAAGGCTTGTGAAAAGAAACAGAATGTTTACAAATAATAAATCGCTGATTAGCGACAAAAAACGGAAAAACCCGTTGTCTGGATTGAATCTCATGGTAAAAACTCCTTTAGTAGTAAATATTCGATTTGTAAGTATAAAATACAATAATATTAGGGTATATACAAGATATAAATGCAAAAAACCACGGATTGTTCACACATTTATCATAAATAATTTTATAAAAATTTAAGAATAATACAAGGTTCATAACATATTATACAACGTATGAGTTGATTCGAAGAGCATATTTTGGGCGAAATGCTGACAGATGTTACCATATATAGTAAAAAAGCATGAAAGAAGTGGCGAAAAAACGACAGCTTTTGGTTATATTAGTCAAAAAAGCAATATGTGTAGAATATAGAGCAAAAAACGTATAGAGCTTTTTGGGATAAATGATATAATAAGTTCATCATTGTTATTGTGACTGCGAATGCAGTTATGTTAACAGGATGGCAAATGCTTTTTATGTAAGGAGGAAAAAAAACATGAAAAAGAGAAGACTTGTAGCAGGCGCTATGTGTGCTCTTATGGCAACAACATTGCTTGCTGGTTGCGGTAAGTCTGATGACAACAAGGAGACAACAACAGCTACTCCTGCAACAGAAGACAACGCAACAGGTACAGATGGTGACACAACAGAGCATGCTCCATCTGGCGAAAAGGTAACTATTAACTTGTGGTCATTCACAGATGAGATCCCTGACATGGTACAGAAGTACATCGATACTCATCCGGATTGTGGATTCGAAGTAAACCCAACTATCATTGCTACAACAGACGGTGCTTATCAGCCAGCTCTTGACCAGGCATTGATGGGTGGCGGCGCAGATGCTCCTGACCTTTATGCAGCAGAGGCAGCTTTCGTTCTTAAGTATACACAGGGCGAGGCAGCTCAGTACGCTATGCCTTATGCTGATCTTGGTATCGACATCGACGCTAAGATTAAGGAAGCTGATATCGCTCAGTATTCAGTAGATATCGGAACAAACCCAGACGGTAAGGTAGTTGCACTTGGTTACCAGGCTACTGGTGGTGCTTTCATCTATCGTCGTTCAATCGCTAAGGATACATGGGGAACAGATGATCCAGCTGAGATCGCTAAGAAGATCGGTGGTGGTTCAGGTAACCTCGATGCATTCTGGACAGCAGCAGAAGAGTTAAAGGCTAAGGGTTATGGTATCATTTCTGGTGATGGTGACCTTTGGCACGCAGTTGAGAACAGCTCTGAGCAGGGTTGGATTGTAGACGGAGCTCTTACAATCGATCCTAAGAGAGAAGCTTTCCTTGACTACTCTAAGAAACTTAAAGACAACGGATATCACAATGATACACAGGATTGGCAGGATGCTTGGTTCGCTGATATGAAGGGCGAAGGCGAGAAGCAGATCTTCGGTTTCTTCGGACCAGCTTGGTTGATCAACTACACACTTGCTCCTAACTGCGGTGGCAAGGCTGTAGGCGAAGGTACATACGGTGATTGGGCTGTATGTGAGCCACCTATCGGTTTCTTCTGGGGTGGTACATGGCTCCTTGCTAACAAGGACACAACAAAGACAGAGGCTGTTAAGACAATCGTTGAGTGGATCACACTTGATTGCACAGAGGATGGTCTTCAGTATATGTGGGCTAACGGTACACTTAACGGCGAAGGCGGTACAAAGGACTGCGTAGCTTCAGGTACAGTTATGGCTATGTCAAACGGTGAGCTTGATTTCTTAGGTGGACAGAACATGTTCGATGTATTTGTTCCAGCTAACCAGTATGCAAATGGTAAGAACCTTACACCATATGATGAGACAATCAACTCTAACTGGAGAGATCAGGTACGTCAGTACAGCTCAGGTGAGAAGTCTAAGGAAGACGCTATTGCAGATTTCAAGAGCAACGTAGGCGACGTTCTTGATATTACAGTAGATTAATTTCACCTCAAAGTGATTTTGTAGTATGCTAGGCGGGGCGGATTTTAATCAAATCCGCTCCGTTTTTGGATACTATAAGACAAAACAAATAATAAGACAGAGGAGGTGCTTGGATTGAGAAACAAGAAAAGTGTGAAGTATGCGAAGTATGGATATATCTTCAGCTTACCATTTATTATCACATTTTTAATCTTTTCTTTATATCCAATTATCTATACGCTTGTGATTGGTTTCACAGATTTGAAGGGTATTGGAGCAACTAAGATTCACTTCTTGGACGATCCGCTTGCCAACTTTAAGTCAGTATTGACGAATAAGACCTTCAGAAAAGCGCTGAAGAATACTGTAGTTATCTGGCTCGGTAACTTCTTCCCTCAGATCGTATTGGCTCTTTTGTTAACAGCGTGGTTTACAGACAGAAGATGTAAGGTAAAAGGACAAGGTGTCTTCAAGGTACTGTTCTACATGCCTAACATTATCACAGCTGCTACAATCGCTATCTTGTTTGGTGCATTGTTTGCATATCCTACAAGCCCGATGAATGATTTATTTAAATCAATGGGATGGGCGGATGAGCCGATTTATTTCTTACAGAATAAGGCAACAGCAAAGGGAGTAATTATCTTCATCCAGACATGGATGTGGTATGGCTATACAATGGTAGTTATGATTTCCGGTGTACTTGGTATCAATCCGGAGATTTTTGAGGCTGCAGAGGTTGATGGTGCAAACCGTACACAGACCTTCTTCCTTATTACATTGCCACAGATTAAGACAATTTTGTTGTTTACACTCGTAACGTCAGTCGTTGGTGGTCTGAATATGTTCGATATTCCAAAGCTGTTCCTGGATGGCGGACCTGATAATGCGACAATTACGACCAGTGTATTCATTTATAAGCAGGCATTTGCCGGAAGTTACCTGTATAACAGAGCTGCTGCGGCCAGTGTAATTATGTTTATCATTATTGCTATTATCTCTGCGATTATGTTCCAGATTCTGAAAGAAGACGACGAGCAAAGTGTTTATGGCAAGAGAAAGAAGAGGAGGGTATAAATAAATGCAGAAAAATAATCATTATACAGGAATGAAAGTTGTCATTTATATTGTATGTATTTTCCTTGCTATTTTAAGTATCTTCCCATTCTGGATTATGATTATCAATGCAACACGTTCAACATATGAGATTCAGCAGCATGCGATTAGCTTGTTGCCATCAAAGTTCCTTGCTAAGAACTGGAATATTTTGACAGGTAAGAGTTTCAACGTATTACGCGGTTTCACAAACTCAATGATTATTTCCGTATGTTCAACAGCATTGAACGTATACTTCTCATCTTTGACAGCTTATGCATTGGTTATCTATGATTGGAAGCTTAGAAATGCTTTCTTCAAGTTTATCATGGCTATCATGATGATTCCTGCACAGGTTACTATGATCGGTTTCTATCAGATGGTATACAAGATTCACATGACAAACAAGATGATCATGTTGATTCTTCCTGCTATCGCTGCACCGACAGTTGTATTCTTTATGCGACAGTATCTACAACCGACGCTATCGCCGGAGATTGTACAATCTGCGCGTATTGACGGAGCAGGTGAGTTTAGAACATTTAATACAATTGTTCTTCCGATTATGAAGCCGGCGATTGCTACTCAGGCAATTTTCGGATTTGTAAACAGCTGGAACAACTTGTTTACACCTATGGTATTGTTAACAGATCAGAAGAAGTATACAATGCCAATCATGGTTAGTTTGTTAAAGGGTGATATTTACAAGACAGAGTTCGGTTCAATTTACTTAGGTCTTACATTGACTGTTTTACCACTGTTCATTGTATATTTTGCACTTTCTAAGTATATTATTGCCGGTGTAGCTCTTGGTTCTGTAAAGGGTTAATCCTAAGACAATATATATGACATATAAAGGTGATTGCACTTTGTGTAGTCACCTTTTTTATTGCATAGGATTATGGTGTCAAAGGCCCCTGTTGATACAGTGCCTCGGCAGATTGTTCTTTGTGCAATCTGCCGGGACAAAATTGAACACGAGGCTTTTGACACCCTAATCTGTATAGGAAAGTATTTCACACGTTCTATAATAAAAAACACCTCAATGTGTGAGGTGTTTTTTATTATAGAAATATTATGAATGTGGATGCTTCTTTGTTGTTTCCGGATCAAACAGCTTTCGATACTCGGATGGCGATGTGCCGGCGTATTTTTTGAAACAACGACAGAAGGACGTCAAATTGTTAAAGCCTGTCTGAAATGCAATATCTGTAATTGATAAATCAGCAGCAAGAAGAGATTGCGCTACCTGGATTCGTTTGTGATTTAAGTATTCGTGGAAGGTAAAACCTGTATGCTGCTTGAAAATACGAGTAAAGTGATACTTTGAAAAACCGATTGCTTTTGCTGCAGCATCTAAGGTGATCTCTTCGGCATAGTGCACATCAACGTAATTTAGGAAACTCGTAAAACGTTCGCTGTATTCGGGAGCGTTGTCAGACATGCTATCTGCTTTATGTGCAGTATTTATTTGCATATAGTCTTCATATACTTGAAGAAATATGTGAAGTAGGTTAAAATAGATTTTAGTTTCCCACATCGTGCAGTTGGAAAAATAAATATCAACAATCCTGATCATCCTTTCGGATATATCATGATAGATGGTCGGACATGTTTTGCTATTTAAAAGAAATGCGGATTCGAAGGTGGAGGTCAGAAGTTTATAATCCTGATATTCCTTGAATGCAGAAAAGTCAAATAAATAGATAAAACGGATACCGGTATCACTCATCGGAATTTCATGTGGTACATTTGGCGGAATAAACAGGATGTCCCCTGCATTCATTAAATATTCGGTTTCGCCGGCCAATACACGATATTTGTTTTCTATACAGTACACAACTTCAAGTGTGTCATGATAGTGGAGAGAGTATTCCTCGCACTGTGTGTTGTACCAAATACGCACATGAGAATCAGGACCGTAATTTACTAATTCGCGGAGTTTTTCGAAAACTCTTGTGGAATTGGCATCTAATGGTTGACGATATTTGTCGGGTGTAACTTGTGACTTCTTTAGCGTCTGGTTATTCGTAGATTGATCCATAAGGTACCTCGCTCGTACATTTATCAAAGTGTTACTTGTGCTTATTATAAGGTGTAATAGGGATATTTTCAAGTGTTACAAGCAAAATAATTTACAAAAAATAAATATTTTGCTTAAAAATTTTACAAAAAATCATATGGAGGAAAAGGAAATGAGTGTAAAAAAGGAATTGTTCGGAAAGCTTGCAGATGGAACAGAGATAACAAAATTTTGGATTGAGAACAAAAATGGACTTCGAGTTGCCGTACTAAATTATGGTGCCATAATAACCAATCTTATTGTTCCGGCAGCAAACGGACAGATGAAGGATGTTGTGCTCGGGTATGATGAGATAAAGCCATATACCGTGAACAATAACTTCTTTGGAGCTGTGGTTGGTCCGAATGCGAATCGTATATGTAAGGGACAGTATACGGTGGATGGTGTTTCTTATCAGATTGAGATTAATGATGGGGAGAATAACTGTCATAGTCATAAAACACTTGGATATCACAAATGTGTATGGAATGCAGAAACCGGAAGTAATTTTGTAAAGCTTTCATTGACAGATACTGATGGTAATTTGGGATTTCCGGGAAATCGTAAGCTTTCAGTTACTTATACATTGACCGATGATAATGAATTAAAGCTTCATTATGAGGGTATTAGCGACAAAAACACCGTATTGAACCCGACAAATCATACATATTTTAATCTGGCAGGTCATGAGTCCGGAAATATATTAGGACATAAGCTTCAGATTTTTGCATCCAATTATACACCGGTTGTTCCGGGAGCAATACCAACAGGTGAAATTGCAACAGTAAAAGGAACACCTCTTGATTTTCTTTCATCAAAGGTTGTGGGTGATGATATTGAGGACGCGTTTGAACAGTTGCAGCTTACATCCGGGTTTGATCATAACTGGGTAATTGATGATGCAGACGGTTCGTTAAAGAAGATTGCAGTTGTTGAAGAAGAATCCGCAGGTATAGTTATGAATGTCTATACAACACTTCCCGGTGTTCAGTTCTATGCAGGCAATTTTATTGATGAGCAGACAGGTAAGGATGGTGCTTCTTATACAAAAAGAAGCGGTCTTTGTCTGGAAACACAGTATTTTCCGGATTCGATTAATCAGCCGGAATTCCCTTCGCCGGTGTTCGGTCCGGATCGTAAATATGATACAACGACGGTTTATGAGTTTCAGACAAAATAATTTTTGTATAGTCTAAATGTATGAACGTTATCATAAATTCTAAACGAGAGAGAAGTTTAGGTAATGGATGATGTGTATACGTAAATCGACTGGTGTGTTTGACAGAGTATGTAAAAAGGATAACAAGCAACTTCGAGTGAAAAGACGAATCCATTTGTGGATGGTCAGCATCGGGTTGCTTGTTTTTGTGTTATCAATTGGACTGTGTGTAAGTAAGGCAAAGAAAAGGGAAGAATTTGTTGTGGTGGTGGATGCGGGACATGGAGGCTTTGATCCCGGTAAGGTGGGAAAACATGATGTGCTGGAAAAGGATATCAACCTTTCAATTGCATTGAAGTTAAAGCAAGTACTTGAGGAACGGGATATCAGAGTCATTATGACAAGAGACAGTGATAAAAGCCTGGCAACAGAGGGTGCAAGAAATAAGAAAACTTCGGATTTGGTAAATCGTGTAGAAATCATAAATTCCGAGAAGGTCGATTTGTTGATTAGCATCCATCAAAACAGTTTTACAGATTCATCGGCAAGCGGGGCGCAGGTGTTTTACCATGGAATGTCGGATTCAGGGAAAGAATTTGGTGAATTATTGCAGGAAATATTGGTTGCAGATGTTGACCGGAATAACAGACGACTTGCAAAAGCAGGAAATGATTATTACATATTGCGAAAGAGTACGTGCCCCGGTGTGATTGTGGAATGCGGGTTTTTAAGTAATCCAAGGGAACTGGAATTACTTTGTGAGGAAATCTATCAGACAAAGCTTGCAGACGCGATTGGGAAGGCTGTATGTGAATACTTCCATATAAAATAAGGAACCTTGTTACATATGACAGGGTTCCTTAGAGGCGTATATCAATGTTTGCGCCTAAATTGGGATTGACGGATTGTTCCATCATCCGGATTAGCATGGCACCACTCGTCTCGACAGAATCAAGAGATTTTTTCAGAATCGATATATCAATCATATTCATATTATCTGTACCTGAAACCATGAGATCCATGCTTCCGATTGGAGAAATATTCATAAGCGACCTCCGTAAAAGCTCGAAAAATGTTAACTACGAATTTATTATAAAATGAATTGACATAAAATGCAATGAAAAATGTCGAAATTGATAAAAAATATATATAAAATATTGATTTCACATAATTTACATAATATTTTTTTTATTACGTGTTGACAGAAAAGTTGATGGATGATAGAATAACGATGTAACAAGTTGTAACAAATTTGTAATAATTTGGAACAGGCTTGTATCGGAGGAAAAAGAATGAAAAACAGGATTCGTAAATTTACTTCCTATGCACTTGCAACCGGGTTGTTGTTGACAACACTTGGTTTTCAGTCATCTGGTGCAAAGGAGGTTCTATACACAGAGTCAGATGTCAGCATTACATCTGCGGTCGACCGTTATATTGAAAATGGGTCGATCGGAGTTATGCAGAAAAAAGACCTTACAATCGGAAATGCGTTTGCTATCTCTGAGACATTTCGGCAGGATACGGAAACTGCGCCACAGGTCGAACTGGGCGAGGGTGCGGTTCTGCCGATGGGTCTCGACTTTGCAGACAAAGCGCTTGTTGTTGCGCAGAGTACGGTTAATATAAGAGAGCAGGGCGATGTATCTGCAAAACGTGTTGGTTCAATATGTCGTCATGGCTTGGTAACAGTAAAGGAAAAAGGAGATACATGGTCTCTGATTGTTTCGGGAGCGTGTGAAGGATATATTAAAAATGAGTTCTTACTGTTTGGAAGTGATGCAGAGGCGTATGCGAAAGCAAATTTACCTCTGATGGTTGAGGCAACGGTCGCATCCTTAAGAGTTCGTGAAGCGGCGGATGAGAGTAGTAAATGCCTGACACAGATTGCACAGGGAGCGTGCTATGAAATTATTCAGGTTGGCAGTGAATGGACGGAAATACAGGTTGATAATTCATTGTCCGGATTTGTAAATAATAATTATATTCAGCTTACATATCAAACATATTCAGCAATTGTTGTGTCCGATACACCGGAGGTGCAGACACCGGCCGATAATAATACCGGTACAACACAGACTCCTGCTTCAGAGGGTACTACAGAGGCAACTACGACGCAGGCACCTGTTCAGGTACCAACGTCAAGTACCGGAGTAGATATCGCAAATTATGCAATGCAGTTTGAGGGGAATCCGTACGTTTATGGAGGGACAAGCCTTACGGATGGTGCGGATTGTTCCGGATTTACAATGAGTGTGTATGCTGCTTTTGGTATTTCAATCCCGCGTACGGCAGATGTACAGCCGAACGCAGGTACAGAGGTTAGTTTGTCGGATGTATATCCGGGGGATCTTATCTTTTATGCAGGAAGCAGTGGATCCATTAATCACGTAGCACTGTATATCGGAGGCGGACAGGTTATTCATGCAAGTACTCCTTCGACAGGTATTATTATTGCGAATATGTATTACAGAACCCCTTGCAAGGCAGTACGTGTCGTAACAAATTAATAGGAACAGTCTTCTCGTAACATACATAAAATCACCGTTTGCGTATATGCGCAAAGGGTGATTTTTTTCGTAAGATTTTGGTAAGATTTCCGAAAAAATGTTTGGAAAAAACAGATAATTATGATATAATAATCCTAATAAATTTTGTCCTTTCCCTATGTCAAAGCTATCGGATGTTTTCGCATATATGGATACGCATAAAGGATGAGATTTATTAGTTTGACAATAAAGGAGTGGGGCAACATGAATTACATTATCATTGGAAAAAATATCGAGGTTACAGAGGGACTTAAGACGTCCGTTTATGAAAAACTGGGGAGGTTAGAAAAGTTTTTTACTGACGATACAGAGGCACATGTTACATTTTCTGTTGAAAAGGAGAGACAGAAGATTGAGGTGACGATTCCTATGACGGGACATATTATCCGCGCGGAGCAGGCGAGCGATGACATGTATGTATCTATTGATTTGGTTGTTGAGGTGATTGAGCGTCAGGTGACACGCTACAAGAAAAAGATTGTTGATAAGGAACAGAATGCAAGCTATATTCAGAGTGATTTCTTTGATGTGGATGAGGATGACGACGAAGAAGTTAAGATTATTCGTAGCAAGCGTTTTGCGGTAAAACCAATGTATCCTGAGGATGCATGTGTTCAGATGGAGCTTCTTGGACATAGCTTCTATGTGTTCCGAAATGCAGAAACGGATGAAGTGAATGTTGTATATAAGAGAAAAGGAAATACATACGGTTTGATTGAACCGGAATTCTAAATTACCGTATTTAAAGCGACCACCGAGTGAGTAAAATCATTCGGTGGTCGCTTTGTTATTTCACATCTCTTCTCCCGGACGCAGGCAAGAAAAAACTTGCGTCGCAGGTGGTTTAATGTTATATTTAAGATTGGTTATGTATGTTTTTCGGTTTGATTAATTGATAAATATATAATATAAGATTTTTTGGAGGGAAAAAATGGGTCTGATTGAAAAGGTGTTTGGCACCCATAGTGAAAAGGAACTGAAGAAGATTTACCCAATCGTTGACAAGATAGATGCTTTGGATACAAAGATGCAGAGCTTGAGCGATGATGAATTAAAGGCAAAAACAGAGGAATTCAAGAAACGTCTTGATGAGGGAGAAACTCTGGATGATTTACTTGTGGAAGCATTTGCGGTTGTCCGTGAGGCAGCAAGTCGTGTCCTTCATATGAAGCATTATCGCGTACAGTTAATTGGTGGTATTTTGCTGCATCAGGGACGTATTCCTGAAATGCGTACCGGTGAAGGAAAGACGCTTGTTTCCACGCTTCCTGCATATTTAAATGCACTTGAGGGTAAGGGCGTTCATATCGTTACAGTTAACGATTATCTTGCAAAGCGTGATGCTGAGTGGATGGGACAGGTTCATGAGTTTTTAGGTCTCAAGGTTGGTGTCATATTAAATGGTAATACAAAGGATGAGCGCCGGGCTGCATACAATTGTGACATTACATATGTTACAAACAATGAGCTTGGATTTGATTATCTGAGAGACAATATGGTTATCTATAAGGAACAATTGGTACAACGTGATCTTCACTATGCAATTGTGGATGAGGTCGATTCGGTTTTGATTGATGAGGCTCGTACTCCTCTTATAATTTCCGGACAGAGCGGAAAGTCAACGGATCTGTACAAGATGTGTGATTATCTTGCAAGACGTATGAAGCGCGGTACAGCGTCTATGGAAATCAGCAAGATGGATGCCATCATGGGAACGGAAATTGAAGAAGACGGTGATTACCTTGTAAATGAGAAGGATAAGCAGGTCGTTCTTACAGCACAGGGTGTAAAGGAAGTTGAGCAGTTCTTCCATATTGAAAACTTTTCGGATGCGGAAAATATTGATATTCAGCACAATATGATTATGGCACTTCGTGCGCATGCACTTATGTTCCGTGATAAAGATTATGTAGTTAAAGACGACGAAGTATTAATCGTTGATGAGTTTACCGGACGTATTATGCCGGGACGACGTTTTTCAGATGGTTTGCATCAGGCGATTGAGGCGAAGGAAAATGTGAAGGTTAAGCGTGAGAGTCGTACGCTTGCGACAATTACATTCCAGAACTTCTTTAATAAATATAAGAAGAAGGCCGGTATGACAGGTACTGCTTTAACTGAAGAAAATGAGTTCCGTGAGATTTACGGCATGGACGTTGTTGAGGTTCCGACAAATCTTCCGGTACAGAGAATTGATCATCAGGATTCTGTATTTAAGACGAAGCCGGAAAAACTGAATGCGATTGTGGATGTTGTTGCGGAAGCTCATGCAAAGGGACAGCCGGTATTGGTTGGTACGATTACAATCGACGCATCAGAGGAGCTTTCGCGAATGTTCACAAAGCGCGGGATTCCGCATAAGGTATTGAATGCGAAGTTCCATGAAATGGAGGCGGAAATCGTTGCAGATGCAGGACAGAAGGGCGCTGTTACAATCGCAACCAACATGGCAGGTCGTGGTACGGATATCAAGCTTGGCGAAGGCGTTGCGGATCTCGGGGGATTGATGATTATCGGTACAGAGCGTCATGAGTCACGGCGTATTGACAATCAGCTTCGTGGTCGTGCGGGTCGTCAGGGTGACCGGGGTGAGTCAAAGTTCTATTTATCATTGGATGATGATTTGATGCGCCTGTTTGGTTCGGAACGTGTAAAGGCCGTATACGATGCACTTCGTATTCCGGAGGGCGAGGAAATCCAACATAAGACAATTACAAACTTCATTGAGAAGGCACAAAAGAAAATCGAGGCAAATAACTTTGCAATTCGTAAGAATTTGTTAGAGTACGATCAGGTAAATAATGACCAGAGAGAGGTAATTTACGCAGAACGCAGGCGAGTACTTGACGGCGAAAATATGCGTGACGTTATCTTTAAGTTTATTCAGGATACAGTAGAATCCTATGTGGATAAGACTTGTTCATCCGAGCTCCCGGCATCTCAGTGGGAGATTGAGGAATTAAACCGTCTGCTGATTCCGATTATTCCGCTTCAGCCGATTCGTCTCACCGAAGCAGAGAAAAAAGAGAGCAATCTTAGTTCTTTGAAGCAAAGACTGAAGGAAGAGGCTGCAAAGGTTTACGAGGCAAAGGAAGCAGAATTCCCAGATGCAGAGCATATTCGTGAGATCGAGCGTGTCATTTTGCTAAAGGTTATTGATAAAAAATGGATGGCACACATTGATGATATGGCACAGCTTCGTCAGGGGGTTGGTCTGCAGGCATACGGTAGCAAGGATCCGGTTGTAGAGTATAAGTTTGCCGGATTTGACATGTTCAATGACATGACAACTGCAATTCGCGAGGAAACTGTACAGATGCTTCTCCACGTAAAGATTGAGCAAAAGGTTGAACGTGAAGAGGTGGCGAAGGTAACCGGTACAAACCGTGATGATTCCGTAAAGAAGGGACCGGTGAAGAGACAGAGTGCCAAGATTGGACGTAACGATCCATGTCCTTGCGGCAGCGGTAAGAAATATAAAATGTGTTGCGGTCGCAACATATAAAACTACAGGTGATAGGACTTGTAAACGAAATTATAATAAAGTAGGTGAAGATAGTGATTGAACTGGATCAGTACAGATTCACATTAAATGAATACAGGTCACCACTGGCAGAAGTGAGGGATTCACTTTGACATCGCAGGGAAAGAACTGCGAATTTCCGAATTAGAAGCCAAGATGGAAGCACCCGGATTTTGGGAAGATATAGAGGAGAGCAAGCGCGTAAACTGCGAGCTTAAGAACCTAAAGGATGTCATCGAACGTTATGAGCAGATTAAAGGAAGTTTCGATGATATGGAGGTCATGATTGAAATGGCCGAGGAAGAAAATGATGTAGAGCTTGCGGCAGAGATTGGTGCAGAGCTTTTGACATTTCAGACGGCTTTTGAAGAGTTCCGAATTGAGACGATGCTTTCCGGCGAATTTGATTCAAACAATGCGGTTGTTACCATGCATGCCGGAGCAGGAGGAACAGAAGCCTGTGACTGGGTGCAGATGTTGTATCGTATGTACACAAGATGGGCGGAAAAGAAAGGATTGTCGATTGACGTTTTAGATTATCAGGACGGAGACGAGGCAGGCATTAAGTCTGTGTGTTTTCAGGTAAATGGATTGCATGCATATGGGTACCTGAAATCGGAAAAGGGTGTGCACCGTCTTGTACGGATTTCTCCGTTTAATGCAGCCGGAAAGAGACAGACATCGTTTGCGGCAGTGGATGTTATGCCGGAGATTGATGATACAATTGAAGTGGAAGTAAGAGATGAGGACCTTCGTATTGATACGTATCGCTCCAGTGGTGCGGGTGGTCAGCATATCAACAAGACTTCTTCTGCAGTTCGCATTACACATATTCCGACGGGAATTGTTGTTCAGTGTCAGAATGAGCGTTCTCAGCATAGTAATAAAGATAAGGCAATGAAAATGCTTCGTGCAAAGCTTTATTTGATGAAGCAACAGGAAAATGCGGAGCGTATTTCAGACATTCGCGGCGAAGTCGCAGAGAATGGCTGGGGAAGTCAGATTCGCTCGTATGTATTGCAACCGTATGTGCTTGTTAAGGATAATCGTACGGGCTGTGAAAGTGGAAATGCACAGGCTGTGTTGGACGGTGGTGTGGATATATTTATGGATGCTTATTTAAAGTGGATTAATACAAAGCCGGAGGATGAGCCATAAGGTAGATAGGAGTTGATAAAATGGCAGAGATTAAATATGTTATTTTTTCATTGGGAAGTCAAAAGTATTGTATGCAATTATCCAGAATTAATGGCATTGAACAGGCCTATACGGTTGTTCCTATTCCTTTAGGGGCTGAATGTATGAAGGGAATCATACATTTAAGGAATGAAGTTATTCCGGTTTACAGTCTGAAGGAAAAGTTAAATATATTCGAAGAGGATTCTTCGGAGCAACAGTTGCTTTTAGCTGAGACACATGATATGGTAATCGCGTTTGAGGTTGACACGGTTTTGGGAATCGAAGTTCTTCAGACTTCAGATGTTAAAAAGGTTCCGAAGGTTGTTCAGAGTGAGGAAACCGGTTACTTGGAGAGTATTGTACACTTGCCGGGTATGGATAATGGAAATGCAGATATCGTACTATGTATTTCAGTTGATAATATATTGAAAGATGTCGAGTTTGAAAATATCAAACAGGCACTTGTGGATTCGCAGAAGCAGGAAAGCGAAGACTGTGAGAGTGACGAGACATAAATAGAGGAGATGATAGAGATGATTCAGATTGCGGTTTTGGGATACGGAACAGTTGGTTCCGGTGTGGTTGAGGTGATTGCGAAAAATCACGACAGCATTGCAAAGCGTGCGGGCAAAGAAATTTCAGTAAAATATGTGCTTGATTTAAGAGAATTCCCGGGTGATCCGGTACAGGATATTCTTGTACATGATTATGATATTATTTTGAAGGATCCGGAAGTGAAAATTGTGGTTGAGGTAATGGGTGGAATTAATCCTGCATACACCTTCGTGAAAAATGCACTGGAGGAAGGTAAGCATGTAGCAACCTCGAATAAAGAGTTGGTTGCGGCACATGGCGCAGAACTTTTGGCAATTGCCAAGGAGCACAATGTAAACTTCCTGTTTGAGGCATCGGTAGGTGGTGGTATTCCGATTATCCGACCACTCAATCAGTCGCTGACTGCAGATGAGGTAACAGAGATTACCGGTATCTTAAACGGGACAACCAATTATATTCTTTCCAAGATGACGGATGAGGGCTCGGATTTTGACAGCGTTTTGAAGCAGGCGCAGGAACTTGGATATGCAGAGCGCAATCCCGAGGCCGATGTTGAGGGATATGACGCTTGCCGTAAGATTGCGATTCTTACATCGCTTGCATATGGACAGCAGGTGGATTACCAGGATATTTACACGGAAGGTATTACAAAGATTACGGAAACCGATATCCGTTATGCGAAGGCAATGGATGGTGCGATTAAGTTGCTTGGAACAAGTAAGAGTATCGGTGGTAAGGTTTATTGTATGGTTGCACCGTTCATCATCGGAAGAGATCATCCGCTTGGATCCATTAATGGTGTTTTTAACGGAATTTTCGTAAATGGCAATATGGTTGGTGATACTATGTTTTACGGCAGAGGCGCCGGTAAGCTTCCGACGGCAAGCGCTGTTGTTGCGGATGTTGTGGACGCGGCAAAGCATGAGGATACCAATATCATGACTATATGGGATCCGAACAAGATGATTCTTGGCGATAAGGATGAATTTACCTGTAAGTTTTTTGTCCGTGTAAAGGATGCCACAAGCAAGGAGCAGATCAAAACAGCATTCGGTGATGTACAATATATTACAGCAGAAGGTGTACAGGGCGAGTATGCTTTCTTGACGGATAAGATTTCCGAGAAGGAATTTGAAGAGAAGATTCAGTCTCTGGATATGATCTGCAGAATCCGTACAGCATTTTAAGAGGACGAGACATACATGGGCTGTCGCAATGTGCGGCAGCCTTACTTTACAGATTGCATCGAAATGGGAGATGGAAATTGTATGAAGAGAACAGAATATATTTCATGGGATCAGTATTTTATGGGAATTGCAATTATGTCAGCAGAGCGGAGCAAGGATCCGGGTACGCAGGTCGGTGCCTGCATTGTGGATGCGGACAATCGTATTCTCTCAGTTGGATATAACGGTATGCCGACAGGATGTAAGGATGATGATATGCCTTGGGAACGCGAAGGCAATCATTTAGAGTGCAAATACTATTTTGTTTGTCATGCGGAGCTCAACGCGATATTGAATTACCGTGGAGGTGGCACATTAAAGGGTGCCCGTTGTTATTCCACCTTGTTTCCGTGCAATGAGTGCGCAAAGGCCATTATCCAAAGCGGAATTGGCGAGGTGATTTATTTGTCGGACAAATATGCAGATACGGATTCTACAATTGCATCAAAGCAAATGTTTGATATGGCAGGTGTGAAATATACACCATATCAAAACAAACACAAACAGATTTCTTTTGAATTGTAAGGAGTAGTGCGATGACAGCAGCAAAAACGAAATCCGTAAAGATGAATTTTTCAGCACTTTACAGTTATATTATCAATACGAATTATAGAAGTTTATCCGGGGTGATGGGTATTGTTATCAGTGTAGGTTCGCTTGTGTGTGCACTTATATTTTGGACGAAGTTTGCGGTTAGTACCAAAATCATGCTCATTCTGGTTGCTTTATTATTTACCGTAATCAATCCGCTTATGTTGGCATTTAAGGCATTTCAGCAGTTGAAATTAAGTCCGTCTTATAAAAAGCCGATTGATTATACTTTTACGGATGATGGAATTACTATTTCACAAGGAGACGTATCAACGACGTTAACCTGGAAGCAGATTTGTCGATTAATGCTTACAAAACAGATGCTTGCAATTTATACGTCGAGAATTCATGCATTTGTCATACCGGTTTCGGAGCTTGGTGAAGATGGACCGAAAATCCTTACGTCGGTTGTGCAGTTTACTTCACAGTACAATCCGAAGCTTAGTAATAGTTTAAAGAGGTATCAAAGTGGAAAAGGTATGTAGAGATAGCCTGTCGGCTTCTGACACATTTGAAATAGGAAAAGAAATTGCCATGTCTGCAAAACCGGGAGATGTATATTGTCTGTACGGCGATCTCGGGACGGGAAAAACTGTTTTTTCACAAGGATTTGGAAACGGTCTTGGCATTTTGGAGCCAATCAGCAGTCCGACATTTACGATTTTGAAGGAATATGATGAGGGTCGAATTCCGTTTTATCACTTTGACGTGTATCGAATTGGGTGTTCGGACGAAATGGACGAAATCGGATATTATGATAAGATCGATGGGGATGGTGTCTGTCTAATTGAGTGGGCAGAACTGATTGGGGACATTTTGCCGGAGGTTTTTTACCGGGTTACGATCGAGAAGGATCTTGAAAGAGGATTTGATTATCGTAAAATTACGTTAGAACAAGTCTCTTTGGTGTAAGATTCGCAGGAGGTTAAGATGAAGGTTTTAGGCGTTGACAGTTCAGGAATGGTTGCGAGCGTTGCATTGGTAGATTCCGGAGTGACGATTGCAGAGTATTCCGTCAATTTTAAAAAAACGCATTCAGAGACGTTGTTGCCAATGATTGATGAAATTATGCGTATGACAGAAACGAGACCGGAATCCGTGGATGCGATTGCGGTTGCGGCAGGACCGGGGTCATTTACGGGGCTTCGTATCGGTTCGGCAGCTGTAAAGGGGCTTGGACTTGCACTTGATAAGCCGATTATTGCGGTACCGACATGTCATGCCCTTGCATATAATGCATGGGGGACGGAAGCGATTGTTTGTCCGATTATGGATGCGAGACGTGGTCAGGTATATACAGGCATTTATGAGTTTATTGATGGTACGCTTGAGGTTATTGAAGATCAGATGGCGATTGGCATTACAGATTTGTTGGAAAAGCTTACGGAGTACGATCGTCCGGTTATTTTTCTTGGAGATGGAGTTCCGGTGTTTAAGAAAATAATTGATGAAACCTTTGAGGGTGCATGTATGTATGCTCCGGCACATATGAACAGGCAGCGTGCAGCGGCAGTTGCAACACTTGGAATGCAAATGTACGAAGAGGGAATTTATGAGTCAGCGGACGATCATGCGCCGATTTATTTACGGAAGTCACAGGCAGAGCGTGAGTATGAGGAACGTGAGGGTAAAAAGTAATTGATGAACAAGGCGGATGTCATATCGCGGATTGCACAGATGGAGTCCGAAACGTTTTCGGATGCGTGGTCTGTTTCCATGCTTGAAGAGACGATGTGTTATGAATACAATTCAATTTACGTTTTGTATGTAATAAAGGAAAACGGGAACAATACGGCTTTGCAGGAAAACAAGGTGCGTTGTTGTCCGATTCATAGTTATCAAAACGGAGCTGTATGCGGATATGTAATTGCAAATTTCGTGGCAGGGGAATCGGAACTTTTACGCATTGCAGTTGATGTATCGTGCCGCGGACGTGGTTACGGACGTATGCTTATGAAGTATTATCATGAGCAAATCAGGTGCGAACGATATTTGCTTGAGGTACGTGCAGGGAACCATCCGGCACGAACACTATATGAGGCATTTGGATACAAAGAAATTGGAATAAGAAAAAAATATTATTTGAATCCGAGGGAAGATGGAATTATATATGAACGGATTCCAAACTAGAAGGGAGTATATGGGACAATGATGGATGTCTGCCTACTTGGAACGGGAGGAATGCTCCCACTTCCGTATCGTGCACTCACATCGTTGATGGTGCGATATAACGGAAGTCATATTTTGATTGATTGTGGAGAGGGTACGCAGAACCAGATTCGTATGCTCGGGTGGAGCTTTAAACCGATTGATGTGATTTGCATTACTCATTTTCATGCGGACCATATCAGTGGCTTGCCGGGACTCTTGCTTACGATGGGTAATGCGGAGCGTAAGGAACCTCTTACGATTATCGGACCAAAGGGCTTGCAAAAGGTTGTGAATTCACTGCGTATCATTGCACCGGAGCTACCGTTTGACATTGCATTTATTGAGATTGATGAAGAAACCCGTGATATTGAAATATGCGGACTCACAATACGTGCATTTCGTGTGAATCATAAGGTGACCTGTTACGGATACAGCCTGCTTCTTTCCCGCGCAGGAAAGTTTGATGTAGACAGGGCAAAGGCACTTTCACTTCCTGTTCAATATTGGAATGTTTTGCAGCGAGGAGACAGTGTGGAATACGGCGGAAAGCTTTATACGAGTGATATGGTAATGGGCGAGCGACGAAAAGGTTTAAAGCTTACCTATTGTACGGATACACGACCGACAAAGCAAATTATCGATGAGGCATTTCGAGCAGACTTGTTTATTTGTGAAGGCATGTATGGTGAGCAAGATAAGCTTCCGAAAGCAAAGGAAAACAAGCACATGATGATGCGTGAAGCAGCGGAAATAGCAAGAGATGCAGAGGTTGCAGAGGCATGGATGACACATTATAGTCCGGCAACCGCAAGACCATCTGAATATACTGACATGGTACAAGCGATTTGTCCTTGCATGATAATGGCAAAGGACCGTATGGAGACAGTGCTTACATTTGCGGAAAACTAGATAAGAGGGATGCGTATGAAAAAGAAATCATTTGCTTCAAATTTGAAAACAATCATTATTGCGATTGCCCTGGTAGCACTCGTTCTTTTCTATGTGAAAAATCTTAGTGACGGGTCAACAAAACGACGTACACAAAAGCAGGCAACGGAATTAGAACAGCTTATAAATTATAATATGTCGCTGGATTACCCAAATACTCCTCGAGATGTTGCGAAACTGCATAATCGTTATTTGAAGATGTTTTATACAACTGATTTGGGAGATGATGAGCTGATTACGCTCAATGATAAGGTGCGTAGCTTGTATTGCCGGGAATTGCTCTCTGTAAATCCGATTGAATCTTCGGTTCCGAATCTGAAAAAGGACATTGAGAAGGTGAAAAAATCTGACTATCAATACAAAAGCTATTCTTTGCCGGAAGCAAGTCAGGTACAATATTTTACCAAGGATGGATGCGAGATGGCGACACTGGATGTGGTCATTACGGTAGATATGTCAGATAAAACTATTGGATATATGACAATTCAATATTTTCTGATTAAGGAAAATGAAGTATGGAAAATATACGGCTGGGGCGGAGCGAAGGAACCGGCTGTCATGTAAGAAGGTATAGAGTATGAGTACAACAATATTAGCAATTGAATCCTCCTGTGATGAGACTGCGGCAGCGGTTGTCACAGATGGCAAGTTGGTCAAATCAAATACAATTTATTCGCAGATTGATTTGCATACGAGATATGGAGGCGTTGTCCCGGAGATTGCGTCCCGCAAGCACGTGGAAAAAATTAATCAGGTCATTCGTACTTCTATGGAGGATGCAAACGCAACATGGGATGATATCGATGCGATTGCAGTCACATATGGTCCGGGACTGGTAGGTGCACTGTTGGTCGGAGTCAGTGCGGCAAAGGCACTTGCATTTGCAAAGGGAAAACCGCTTGTCGGTGTACATCATATTGAGGGACATATTGCTGCAAACTACATTGAAAATGATGATTTAAAACCTCCGTTTATGTGTATGGTTGCATCCGGCGGTCATTCACATCTTGTTTATGTAAAGGATTACAATTTGTTTGAGGTTGTCGGACGTACAAGAGATGATGCGGCGGGAGAAGCATTTGATAAGATTGCTCGTGCAATCGGTCTTGGGTATCCGGGAGGACCGAAAGTGGATAAGCTTGCGAAGGAAGGAGATCCTTCCGCGATTATGTTTCCGCGTGCGTTTATGGAAGATGCGATTTATGATTTTTCGTTTAGTGGATTGAAATCAGCAGTTTTAAATTACTTAAATGGTTGCGAAATGAAACATATTGAAATCAATCGGGCAGATGTTGCTGCATCTTTTCAGCAGGCGGTTGTGGATGTATTAACCGATAACTCTGTGCGGGCGGCGAAGGACTATGGTTGTAACAGACTGGCACTTGCCGGAGGTGTGGCTGCAAATTCTTCCCTTCGAGCAGCGATGCGTGAAGCCTGTGAAAGAGAACAAATCGCGTTTTATCATCCGTCACCGGGGCTTTGCACAGACAATGCTGCTATGATTGGCGTGGCAGGATATCATGCATATATGAGTGGTGTACGTCACTCGTGGGATTTAAACGCGGTTCCGAACCTAGGAATCGGTGAGCGTAGATAGGAGATACTATGGCAGTTGCAATTGTGCTCGCAGCAGGAAGCGGCAGTCGGATGCAGTCGAGGGTTGCGAAGCAATATATGAAACTACATAATAAAGAAGTGTTATTTTACAGCCTGGATGCATTTAACCGACACCCGATGATTGATGCCATCGTTGTTGTGGCAAGAGAAAGCGAAATTGATTTCTGCCAAAAGGAAATTGTTTCGCATTATGGATTTGAGAAGGTAGTAAGCGTTTGTGCCGGCGGTATGGAGCGATATTTATCGGTTTATAACGGGTTAAAGGTGCTTGCTTCGCATACAGACAATGAAATCGTCATCGTGCATGATGGTGCCAGACCGTTTGTGACAGCAAATATGATTGACGACGTGATTGTAGCGGCAAAAGAGTATGGGGCGTGTGCGGTCGGAGTACCGGCAAAGGATACAATCAAAATTGTAGATGAAGCTTCATTTGGGATTGATACCCCGGATCGAAATTTTGTGTATCAAATTCAAACACCACAGGCTTTTTCATTTGATGTTTTAATGGATGCATACGAGGCGATGTTTGCAACCGAAAATGATGGGAAATACAAAATAACGGACGATACAATGCTGGTAGAACAATATAAAGGGGTGCGTTCGAAAATCGTTTTGGGAAGCTTTGAAAACATCAAAATCACGACACCTGAGGATATGGAAATTGCAGAGATTTTTGCCAAAAAAATCTTTGAAAAATTTTGAAAAAGCTGTTGACATTATCCAATGATTTTGTTAAGATAAACAAGTCGCTGACATGAACAGCGATTTTTAATTGCATAGATTTTATATGGAGAGGTATCGAAGTGGTCATAACGAGGCGGTCTTGAAAACCGTTTGTCCGCAAGGGCGCGTGGGTTCGAATCCCACCCTCTCCGTTTGCACTTTTGTGCATCGATTCAATCGCTTGTTTGGAGAAGTACCCAAGCGGCTGAAGGGGCTCCCCTGGAAAGGGAGTAGGTCGAGAGTATCGGCGCGAGGGTTCAAATCCCTCCTTCTCCGTTGGATATACTTTTGATTGAATCATAAGAACCTTTGATAACTTAATAACATGTTAACCCTGAAAATTCTTTAAGAGATTTTCAAGGATTTAGTACAAATCCTATCATTCAAATGAATGGAAACACAACAGTAATTTTTAGGATCGTAATTATAAGCTAACGTTTATAACGAGGTCCGGAATCAAAACTTTTTATGAGAGTTTGATCCTGGCTCAGGATGAACGCTGGCGGCGTGCTTAACACATGCAAGTCGAACGGAGTTTACCAGAGTGCTTGCACTCAGGTAAACTTAGTGGCGGACGGGTGAGTAACGCGTGGGTAACCTGCCTTATACAGGGGGATAACAGTCGGAAACGACTGCTAATACCGCATAAGCGCACAGTATCGCATGATACGGTGTGAAAAACTCCGGTGGTATAAGATGGACCCGCGTCTGATTAGCTGGTTGGTGAGGTAACGGCTCACCAAGGCGACGATCAGTAGCCGGCCTGAGAGGGTGAACGGC
>JAUNJN010000065.1 GCA_030533235.1 Eubacteriales bacterium
CAGAAAAAAAACAGAAAAAATATACAATCCCATAATCAGCTTTCTGCTGTTCATTCTCCGATTCCCAACCACTGATATAATATACCATACAACTCTCGCACATAATATGTCGGCAGTAGTATCGTATTTGTTTTGCTCGATATGGCTCCGTAACTCATATCTAAGTCCTTTGCAATTAAACCGGCACGATATTCATGGAACTCGCTTGTAACAATGGCAATGTTTTCATTGAGTCCGTTTTCTTCAATAATCTTCTTTGAAAACTCAAGATTTTCTCTGGTCGTCCTTGATTTATCTTCCATGTAAATCCGATTTTCATCAATTCCTTTTTCCACCAGATAATTATACATGCATGCAGCCTCGCTTATATTCTCGTTGGAGCCCTTTCCACCGGAAACAATGCAAACCGCATTTTCATGATCAATCAAATAATCATATGCCGCATCCAATCGTCCTTCCAAAGTCTTACTCGGTTTTCCGTCATACACACGACATCCAAGAACTATGACCGTTGCATCCTGTTCCGGATTTTTGGTTGCAGCGCGTACCATAAATACAGTTTCAACCGAAGCAACGGCAAAGATTAACAACATAATCGCTCCACATAAAAAAACAAAAACTTTGCCCACACGTTTATTCATGCATTTTTGTATCCATAAAACGATTCCTCGAAGCCATATTCCAATTATGAGCAGTGCAATACCAATCGAAACGCCCGTCAACGTCCCAATATTCATGGTGCAATGAAGAAACAATGGTGCGACAAACACTGCCAATATGATAATTCCGAGCGAAACAAGTATTCCTTTTGCTGTTTTCATACGAATTTCCTCCCGTTTATATGCTTCATAGCTTTATCGAATTTCATAACCTAACTGCTGTACCAATTCACGATCTGTCTCAATACTAATTCCTGCCGTTGTCAACATATCCCCACTAATTGCGGCATTCGCACCTCCTGTAAAACAAGACTCTCCCTTGTCCCCAAGCAGACCTCTGCCCCCTGCCATTCGAAGAAATGCATCCGGTATTGCAAAACGATAAATTGCTATAATTCTGCGAACTTCATCACGTGTAAGTACTTTGTTATGTTCATACGGGGTTCCCGGAATGGCATTCAATACATTGACCGGAACCGATTTGATGCCAAGAGCACGAATATCTAATATCATATCTATACGATCCTCCATCGTCTCTTCGATACCCATAATTCCTCCGGAGCACACTTGAAGACCCGCACGTTGCGCCGCACGTATCGTATCAAGCTTTTCCTCATAGGTATGCGTTGTACATACGGATGAAAAATGCGATTTTGAGGTCTCCAAATTACAATGTACACGACTCACACCAGCTTCCCTTAATTGCCTGAAATCTTCTTCATCCAAGAGCCCAAAGGATACACACACCTCGATTCCAACTTGACTTCGAATTGCCCCAATACTCTCGCAGACCTGCAAAACCTCCTGCTTTGACAACCGCCTGCCACTTGTAACAATCGAATATCGAAGTACGCCTGCATCATAATCCTTCTGTGCCTGAGCAACGATTTCTTCCGTCTGTAAAAGCGAATGACATTCCTTTAAATCCACATTATAATGACAGCTTTGTGCACAGTATTTACAATCTTCAGAGCATTTACCACACTTTCCGTTAATAATCGTGCATATATCAAATTGGTTTCCGCAAAAATGCTCACGTATCTCATCTGCCGCTATACTTAATACATCCAGAGGCACCTCACAAAGACTAAGCAATTCCTCCTTTGACAAATATTCCCCTTTCAACACCTTCTCTTTCAGTTCATTTAATTCTATCATGTGTTCTCCTTTTTATATACAGTTCAGACTGCGCAATACAAATATCCATAATGTTAACGTTACAGAGGACAATAAGGTTGTAATTACAATTACATTGGATGTCAAATCACCATCATTATCCATATTCTTAGCCATGATATAGCAGCTTGCGGTAGTCGGTGATGCAAGCATCATCAAAATGGCTACCATTTCACTCGGTGCAAATCCAATTTTATATGCAATCGGTAAAAAAACCAACGGAAGTCCTATCAGTTTAATAAAGCTTGCTCCAATTGCAGGTCCGATTTTCTGAATTGCTTCCTTAAAATGAAAGCCGGCTCCAACAACCAAAAGTGCAATCGGTGTTGCCGTTCTCCCGACATAATCAAATGTGCGTCCAACAATCAAAGGTAGCCTGATACCAAGCAATGACACAACCAAGCCTGCCAAAATTGCTATAATAATCGGATTTTTTACAATATTTATGCCTGCTTGTTTGATTCTTCCATAATCCTTTTTCTCAGTACTCGCATTAAATACCAATATTATTACTGACATAATATTGAAAAACGGGACTGCCGCCACAATCATAAGCGGCGTCATTCCGACCTCGCCACATATGTTTTCGACAAATGCAATACCTAACACAGCAGCACTTCCTCGTGCACCAGCCTGTGCGAATGCACCAACCAACGTTTTATCCTTAAGGCATAATGTGGCAATTCCCCAAACCGCGAAAAACATCACAATTGTAACAATCATGCAGTACAGAAAAAAAGACAGATTCATATCTTCTCTCACATCCGATGCCGAAATATCCCGAAACAGCATTGCCGGCAATGCGATAACAAACACATATTTATTTGCTATTTTTACAAACTCCTCCGAAAAGAAATTGATTTTTTGCAATATAAATCCCAAAATCATCACAAGAAAGATGGGGATTGTTACATTGACACTAAAAATGAAATTATCCATGATTCACGCCTTCTATTTCATAGTCCATTCTTTTGCTTTTTCATAGTCCCCCAGAAATTTAATTAGTATTCCGGTTTGTTTACTCAAACGTTCAAACTGTTTTTGTTTTTTTCTGTCCACTCCGACAATTGCCAGCTTACGAAATTGTTTCGGGCACTGAATGAGTTTGTCCGTTATATAATCGATAATTGTGTCAGTAATCTTCGTTAATTCAAACGATTTTTTTGCAATCCTGCAAGTTCTTTGTAATTCATACGTCAATTTTCCTCAAGATTTCCTATCTTTTACTTGATTTTCTCTACGTTTTACCCGTACAATCATATCACACCTGTTACAATTTAGAAAGTGCGAAATATGTAATGATTTCAACGATACTTTTAATAACTTCTTTTACATGATTTTTTTTAAAAAAAGAGTTGACATACGAATAGTCATCATATATAATATGACTTGCGTCAACCGAAAGAGGGCGAAAAATGATTCCCTCGGGGTGTGGCTCAGCTTGGCTAGAGCGCCTGATTTGGGATCAGGAGGTCGCAGGTTCGAATCCTGTCACCCCGACTATTTCTTTAACACTGATGTTTTTACATGCGGGTGTAGTTCAATGGTAGAACACTAGCCTTCCAAGCTAGATACGTGGGTTCGATTCCCATCACCCGCTCTTTATTTTCGCAATTGCGAGAATACCCAAATGTGTCCGTAGCTCAGCTGGATAGAGCAACGGCCTTCTAAGCCGTGGGTCGGGGG
>JAUNJN010000044.1 GCA_030533235.1 Eubacteriales bacterium
AACAACTGAGGGAACGACAACCGGGGCACCGGTTGCGCCGGAGGCATTTGTTGAACAAGAGGAATATAGTGAAGAAATAACGTATACCAAAGAAGAACTTGATGCTGCAATTGATGCAAAGCAAAGAGAAATCAAACAGCTTAAGATTGATTATCAGTTGTTGCAGATTGAACTTGAAATCCAGGAGGCAAAATGTCAAAATGGTGAAGTGATTTGTTCGTTTGACGGAGTGGTAAAGACGGTAAGCAGTCAGGATACGGCAATTATGGATCATGTACCGTTTATTACGGTGAGTGGTTCGGATGGGTATACGGTAAAGTCTACAATCGGAGAGTTATCCTTGGATAAGTATCATATCGGAGATACAATTTCCATGTTTTGTTATGATACCGGTATGAATTATGAAGGTACGATATCTGAGATATCAACGACACCGACAGCCGACTACTATGGATATAGCGCAAAGGAACAGTCTTACTATCCGATGACAATTATCGTGGAAAACGCAGATGATTTAAAGCAGGGGATGTATGTTGAAATCTCATCGAATGATTTAGATAATATGGATAGTGCGGATTCGTTGTATTTGGTAATGGCTTTCGTGAAAAAGGATAACGGTAAATATTATGTGATGAAAGAAGTCGATGGGAAACTAAAAAAAGTTTATATCGAGACAGGAGATATTGTTTGGGGAGATACAATCGAAATCAAGTCGGGTGTAACGATGGATGATTATTTGGCACTTCCTACTTCGAAAAACGCAAAGGAAGGTGTAAAAACCGTTCGAAAGACAAGCAACGAATTATATGGATATTAGGAAAGGAAGGAAGCTATGTTAGAAAATGTTAGATTGTCATTTCAGGGAATATGGGCTCATAAACTGCGTTCCTTTCTGACGATGTTAGGTATTATTATTGGTATTGCCTCGATTATAGCAATTGTTTCGACAATTAAGGGAACAAGTGAGCAGATAAAAGAAAATCTTGTCGGTTCAGGCAATAATATTGTTGAAGTAAAGCTTTCAGCAGGTGACTGGGCATATACATCAGGAAATGAAATAAAGCCCGAAAATGTACCGGTTCTTACCGACAGTATGATGGAAGAGATTTTGGCGATTGACGAAGTACAGTCAGCAACAAAATATCGTCTCGGTTCCATGTATGAAGGAATTAACTATAAAAATAAGGGACTTGAAAATGCCTCAGTGTATGGTGTGGATGAGAACTATTTCTCGGTTATGGGATATTCTCTTGTAAAGGGAAGATTATTTGTTGATCGTGATCAAAAGCAGTTTTTAAAGGTAGTAATTTTGGATACAGTTGCAGCAAACTCATTGTTTGGCGACAATAATCCGATAGGTGAGACATTAGAAATCAAAGGAGATACTTATCAGATTGCAGGAATTGTTGAAAAAGTGGATTCTTATTCACCAACTGCGGAAAATATATCTGAATGGTATATGTACTATGGGAATATGACATCCGCAAAGATATTTATTCCGAATGCGGATTGGCCGATGATTTTCGGGTTTGACGAACCGTATCATGTGGCGGTTCGGGCAACCGGAACAGAGGATATGACAAAGGCAGGTAAAAAGACAGAGGATGTTCTAAATGCATATGTTACATCGACAGAGAGTGAATCCGAGGAGTCCGCTGGTATGGGACAATCCTACAAATACAGAAGCGAGGACTTGCTCGAGACTGCAAAAGCATTGCAGAAGGTTAGTGAATCGACAAGCCAGCAGCTTATTTGGATTGCGGGTATTTCTTTGCTTGTAGGCGGTATTGGAGTTATGAATATTATGCTGGTATCCGTTACAGAGCGCACGAGGGAAATCGGTTTAAAAAAGGCACTTGGGGCTCGTAAAAAGGTAATTCTTGGACAGTTTTTAACAGAGGCAGCCGTGCTTACAAGTCTTGGCGGTCTTGTTGGAGTCGGAGGCGGAATCGGACTTGCGTATCTCGTCTCAAAGATTGCGGAGGTCCCGGTTGCAATTAGTGGTGGCGCTATTGTCGTATCTGTGTTATTTTCTATGGTGATAGGTGTTGTATTTGGATTTATTCCTTCTGTGAAGGCAGCAAACTTAAATCCGATTGATGCTCTTCGATATGAATAACAAAGACGGAGTGTATGATTTATGAAAAGTAATGAAAAGTATCTGGAAACCCTGGCAAAAAAGAAAATATATCGTGTCATATCGCTGTTATGTGTCGTAATCATTTTTGCATGTATTATTGCGACTATCATAACAGGAATTACAGGCAGTTCGTATTTTCTGCCATGTTTGGCACTTACAATTGTTGTTCCGTTTCTGTTTTATGTTGTGCTGTGGTTCGGCAGTGTTTTGTTTCGGACAAGAGACAAAACAGAGATGACAGATAATGACTTGAAAAATTGAAAGGATTTTGATATACTCTGTTTTGCGAGAAAATGATATCGCAACATATTACAGATAAGAACACAGGCAATGTGCCTGTGAATGATAGGAGATCTAAGGATGAGTTTATTACAGGATTGGCGTGATTATGCCTATGGTTTGGATGAAAGGACCGCAGAGGGAAAGAAATTTTGGCTTGATTATTTTCAGCAGGAAAAGACCGTATATGAGCAGCTTCTTACAAACCCAAAGGAAGAAGTAAAGGGCACTGTCAAGGAACTTGCTGAGAAGTTTGGTCTTTCGCTTTCTTACATGGTTGGTTTTTTGGATGGAATCGAGGAAAGCTTGTTGAATCCAAATGGAATCGAGGAGATTACAGAGGATTCTGAGGTCTCTCTCGCATTTGATCCGGAAAAGCTTTATATGAATATGGTAGGTTGTAATGCAGAGTGGTTGTATACACTTCCACAGTGGGATACGATTTTTACAGAGGAGAAGAAAAAAGAGCTTTATAAGACGGAAAAATCTTCCCGTACTGTTGTAAAACCACACAAGATTGGCAGAAACGATCCATGTCCATGTGGTAGTGGTAAGAAATATAAGAAGTGCTGTGGAGCAAACTAAGATGCATCATGGATTTGCTTCGGCAAAGGGCAGTTATGAGAGCTTTGACCCGACACAGCAAACTGCAATCCGTCATACAGAGGGAAGCATGTTAGTTGTAGCCGGTCCGGGTTCCGGAAAGACTACCGTTATTACAGAACGTATTCGACATTTAATTTCATCTGCGGGAGTTTCTCCCGCAGATATTCTTGTTATAACCTTTACGAGGGCAGCGGCAAATGAGATGGAACAACGTTTCCGTATGATAACAAAGCCTGAGTCATATCCTGTTCGGTTCGGAACATTTCATTCTATTTTTTTCTGGATAGTAAAAACTGCATACAACCTTGATAATTCCTGTATTATGACAGAAGAAGAAAAACGGCAGCTTGTAAGTGATACATTACAGCAGATGTCGATTCGGTTTGATAACAAAGAGGATGTCATATCGAGTGTACTTGCACAGATGAGTCTTGTAGCGTGTGATATGATTGATGTTGAAAACTATTACAGTTATGATATGCCGGAAGAAGACTTTCGCGTATTGTATAAAAATGTGTCAAAGCGCAAAAAACAGCTGCACAAGATTGATTTTGATGACATGCTTATGATATGCTATGAGCTTTTGACAAAACGTTCGGATATTCTGAATCAATGCCGACGAATTTTTCGTTATATTATGGTTGATGAATTTCAGGACAGTAATCGTTTGCAATATGAAATATTAAAGCTTTTGGCAAATCCTTCTCAAAATCTGTTTGTTGTTGGAGATGACGATCAGTCGATTTATGGTTTTCGCGGCGCAAGACCTGAGATTATGAAACAATTTTGCAAGGATTTTCCAAACTGTAAGCAGGTTACTCTTGGGATGAATTACAGGTGTGCAAAAGAAATTGTGGATGCAGCGTCAAAACTTATTTCCAATAATCGTTTTCGGTTTAAGAAATCCTTGTGTGCGGGAGGAATGGAACAGGGAATCGTACAAATTGTTTCGTGCAAAGATATTGATGAGGAAAACAGAAAACTTATAGCGATGATCCGACAGCATGAAAAACAGGGAATTCCATATGAAAAGCAGGCGGTTTTGTATCGGACAAACCAACAACCGAGGCGTCTGATATATAAGCTGGGGAGCTTTAATATACCGTATACGATTAGTGATGCTGTGCCAAATCTGTTTGATCATTTTGTTGTAAAAAATTTGATCGATTATATGTATGTAGCATCCGGAGATATGACCAGAGCGAGAATACTTCGGATTATTAATAAACCCGGTCGATACATCAGTCGTGATGTGTTTGTGGAAAGTGAGGTTTCCTTTGAGAAAATACAGTCGAGATTAAAGCCCGGCAGTGCAGCGGAGGATTCGCTGTTAAAATTTGTTGCAGATATTGGCATTCTAAAAAAATTAAAGCCGTATGCAGCGGTAAATTTTATTCGCAAATTTGTCGGATATGATGCATATTTAAAAGAGTATGCGGAGTATCGTCAAATGGATGTCGGAGAGTTGTATGATATATTGGATGAGTTTGCGTCGTTGGTTACAGACATGAATAGCTTTGGAGATGTGTTTCTATTTGCAGAGGAGTATGAAAACTTTGCAAAAAATACGACGAAACACAGACATACCAATCAGGGAGTACAGCTTATGACAATGCATAGTGCAAAGGGACTTGAGTTTGAAATTGTTTATTTAATTGATGCCGTGGAGGGCGTTACACCTTACCGGCGTGCGAAGACTCCTGCGGAAATCGAGGAGGAACGTCGGATGTTTTATGTAGCTATGACACGAGCAAAACATGAGCTATATATGTTTGTTCCCGGTCATATTGCGGGAAAGGCAAAAGATGAAAGTCGATTTATTAGGGAAATTCGTAAATCGGATTTGATAAATAAAAAAGACATGGAGCGATAAAAAATGCTTTTTTCCAGTATTACGTTTTTATTTATGTTTTTACCGGCAACGTTGTTGCTGTATTATATTAGTCCGGACAAAATAAAAAATATTGTATTGCTTATATGTAGTCTGTTATTTTATGCGTGGGGCGAACCTCGATATGTAATCGTTATGTTTGTTATGGTATGTATCGGGTATGGGATGGGACGACTTACGGATATTCAGAAAAAAAAACAGAACAAAACAGGAGCAAGAGTCGTTCTTGTATGCACAATCATAGTAGATATCGGCGTTTTATTTTTCTTCAAATATATGGGTTTTTTCGCAAGCAATATTAAAAATCTGGCAGGCATCGATTTAAAGCTGCCAAAACTATCATTACCGCTTGGTATATCGTTTTATACGTTTCAGTTGTTGTCTTATAATATCGATGTATATCGGGGAACGATTGCAGTACAAAAAAATATACGAAAGCTATTTACATATATTACATTATTTCCGCAGTTGATTGCCGGTCCGATTGTGCGATATGATGCAGTATGTGCGCAGTTGGACAGGCGAATCGTTGATACGGAAAGCTTCGGAGAGGGCGCAAAACGTTTTATTATCGGGCTTGCCAAAAAGGTATTGCTTGCCAATATGGCAGGGGAAATACATGACATGATAATTAAAACCGCAGATGCGCATTCTACAATTCTTTTGATGTGGATAGGCTCGTTTGCATTTACAGTGCAGATATATTTTGATTTTTCAGGGTATTCGGACATGGCAATTGGACTCGGACGCATGTTTGGATTTACATTTCCTGAAAACTTTGAGTATCCGTATATATCAAAAAGTATTACAGAGTTTTGGAGAAGGTGGCATATTACATTGTCTTCCTGGTTTCGTGATTATGTATATATTCCGCTTGGCGGAAACAGGGGGAGCGTGATCATGACGCTTCGAAATTTGTTTGTTGTATGGCTACTTACAGGATTGTGGCATGGTGCTGCATGGAATTTTGTTTTGTGGGGATTGTATTACTTTGTTTTGCTTGTATTCGAGAAGTTTATATTGGGAACATGCATGAATAAGGTACCAAAGATTTTATCCCATATTTATACAATGTTTTTTGTGAATCTTGGCTGGGTTTTGTTTTCCTATGAGAGTTTGTCAGAATTAAAAAATGCCATTTTTGGTATGTTTGGAGGAGGCAACCGAAGCTTTTGCAATGATTATACACTTTATATCATACGTTCTTATGCGGGCTTCTTTATTATTGCAATGATTGCGTCAACACCGCTTATGAAGAGACTGTTTTCAAATGTCAGGGAAACAACCGTTAAATCAAGGAGTAAGATCAGAGATTTTATTGTTGTCAGCTGGATGATTTTTTTACTTATCGTATCGACAGCTACACTTGCAAGTGAGTCTTTTAATCCGTTTTTGTATTTTAGATTCTAAGGGAGAAAACTATGAGAAACAAAGTAATTGGAGTGATTTTTCTGGCGTATATTTTTGTCTTTTCCTTTGGGTATTTTATTGTGAAGGATCGGGATTTTTCAGAACTTGAGAATCGTACATTGTCCGGGATTCCCAAGGTAACGGTAAAGAGTTTGGTGAATGGCGAGTTTTCTGACATGGTCGAAACATATTTGGAGGATCAGCTGCCTGGAAAGGATTTGTTTGTAAAAATTAATACAGAAGGTCGTCTGATGCTTGGTCAGACCTATATGAACGGGGTATATTTTGGGGAAAATAATCGTATGTTTCGGGAATATGTGGATTGTACAACCCAGCTTGAAAAAAATATTTCTTATATCAATGAGTTTACAGCGGCAAACCCTGAATTTGATTGTACGTTTATGTTAGCTCCGAATGCATGCTATATATATGGCGAGGATTTGCCATGCTATGTAGCGGCCATGGATCAGAGTATGGGAATGGATAAGGCAGAAATGCAGATATCATCAGATATCCGGTTCGTTGACTGTAGGGAAGCGTTGCTTGGTGCAAAGGCACAACTTGCGGAGAAAGACGAAGCAGACACTCTGTATTATAAGACGGATCATCATTGGACGATGGATGGTGCGTATGTATGTTATGTTGAGTTATGTAAGGCGCTTGGCATAGAGGCAAATGATATATCAACATATACGATATGGCAGGATGAAAATGAATTTTACGGAACTGTGTTTTCGGATGCGCCAAGCTTTCATGTGTCGGAGGATTATATAAAGATCTTTATTAATCCGAATGGGGTATATGAAGTGACTTATGCGGATACGGGGAAAACGTATGATACCATGTATCAAACAGATAATTTAGAGAAGAAAGATAAATATACTGTATATCTGGACGGAAATCACAGCAATACAATCATAAAAAGCAACGCGGACAACGACAAAAAACTTTTGATCGTGAAGGATTCATACGCGCATTGTCTTGTCCCGTTGCTTGCGGATCATTATTCCGAAATTCATATGGTGGATTTAAGGTATTTCCATCATAGCATAAGCGACTTGGCTTATCGTGAAAACATACAGGATGTTTTGTTTATTCATAATCTCGAATTCTTAAGTACGGATAATAACTTTTTATGGCTACAGTAGTTACTACTCACTTAAATTGTTGAATTCTTCTTCGTCAAGAAGCTGGTCAAAGGCATCTGCAACGAGTTCATATTCTTCTTCGGATTCAATCTGATTAAGCTCGATATCTTCGCCTTCGAGTTCCTTATAGCGATAGAGGAATACTTCGTTTTCTTCATAACCGTCAATGACTTTATCAGGAAGGAGTGCAATGTATTCGCGTTCTCCAACCGGGAAAATTGCGATAACATCGCATTCTAATTCTGTGCCGTCATCTAATACCATGCTTACCTTTGCATCATCATACTCGTTAAATTGTGTGTCTTCCATGGGGATTACCTCATTCTTTCTAACTATATTGGCAATATACCTCATAAAATTGGTGTATTTGCTTGAAAAAAATAGTTTATTGTTTATAATATCATAAGGGAAATCAAACAAATGGTCAATACTTGATTATATTACAACTAGAGGATGGTAAAATACATGAAAACACTTATGCGTTATTTCAATAATTACAAGATAAAGGCTGTGCTTGCGCCTCTGTTTAAGATGCTTGAGGCAAGCTTTGAGCTTTTGATTCCGCTTGTTATGGCGGCGATTATTGATAACGGTATCAAAAACAATGATAAGCCGTATATTTATAAGATGGCAGCGCTTATGATTGTACTGGGTCTTGTTGGACTGTTATGTTCGATTACGGCACAATACTTCTCGGCAAAGACGGCCATGGGCTTTGGAAAAGAATTGAGGTATGACTTGTTCCGTCATATCGAAAGCTTGTCGTATTCGGAGATAGACCGCTTTGGAAGTTCAACACTTATCACACGTATGACAAGTGATGTTAATCAGATTCAAACCGGTGTTAATATGTTTTTGCGTTTGTTTATGCGTTCGCCGTTTATTGTCTTTGGTGCGACAATTATGGCATTTACGGTAGATGTGCATACGGCAAAGGTGTTTTTGATTACTTTGCCTGTTTTGATTTTGATTGTATTCGGAATTATGTTTATATCAATTCCCCTCTATAAACGTGTGCAGGAGCGTTTGGATAAGGTTCTTCTAAAAACAAGAGAAAACTTATCCGGTGTGCGCGTGATTCGTGCGTTTAATCAGGAACAGCAGGAGATGTCAGAATTTCATGATGCAACTAATGCACTTACAAAGGGGCAGCTGTTTGTTGGAAAGGTATCGTCATTTTTAAACCCGCTTACTTATGCGGTTATCAATCTTTCCATTGCTGCAATTATTTGGAAGAGCTCCAATCAGGTTGATCTTGGTATTTTGCAGCAGGGTGGTGTGTATGCACTTGTCAATTATATGTCGCAGATATTGATTGAGCTTGTAAAACTTGCAAATTTAATTATTACTGAGACAAAGGCGGTAGCTTGTGCGAACCGTATTGCGCTTATTTTAAACACAAACAGCTCTCAAGTCTATGAGACAACGCCGGTTGAAGAAACCAAATTGGATGCTCCAAAGGTTGAGTTTCGTCATGCCGGATTAACGTATAATCAGGCAAAGGAATCTTCAGTAGAGGGTGTTGATTTGAAGGTTATGAGAGGTGAGACTATCGGTATTATCGGTGGTACCGGTTCCGGTAAGTCGACGCTCGTGAATATGATACCGCGATTTTATGATTGTACCGAAGGTGAAATATTGATTGATGGTGTTGACGTTAAGAAATATCCAAAGAAGCAGTTGAATGATAAAATCGGTATTGTTCCGCAAAAGGCAGTCCTGTTTTCAGGAACTATAGAAGATAATATTCGTTGGGGTAAATCCGATGCGACAAAGGAAGAAATTGATCTAGCTCTTGAAATTGCACAGGCAAAGGAGTTTGTTGACAGCAAAGAGGGTGGTATTAGTTTCCGATTAAATCAAGGAGCAAAGAATTTATCCGGTGGACAAAAGCAAAGGCTTACAATTGCAAGAGCTCTTGTTAAACGGCCGGAAATCCTTATTTTGGATGACAGCTCATCGGCGCTTGACTATGCAACGGATGCGGCACTTCGAAAGGCAATAGCTGATAAAACGGATCATACGACAGTATTTATTGTATCACAGCGTGCATCCTCCATTATGTATGCTGACCAAATCATTGTACTGGATGACGGAAAGGTTGTGGGTGTCGGTACACATGACATTCTCCTGAAGACTTGCGAGGTTTATAAGGAAATCTGTGCTTCACAGAACAGAGAGGAGGAAACATATGCTTAAGAAAAAGGACGGACAATCGGCAATTATTCGTCGTGTATTACAATATATAAAAAAATATCGTTTCCTTGTCATCTTATCATTTGTATGTGCTGCAGTTTCCGTGGCATCAACGTTGTATGCACCAATTCTTACCGGTGATGCAATTGACCTTATTATTGGTCCGGGACAGGTTGATTTTGAAGGAATTAAGAAGATATTATTCAAGTTTTTGGTTGTAGTTTTAATTACGGTAGTTTCGCAGTGGCTGATGAATATCATTAACAATCATATTACTTATTCGGTTGTGAAGGATATTCGTGTAGAAGCGTTTAATCATTTGTCAAATTTACCGCTTTCCTATATCGATTCTCACCAGCATGGCGATATCGTGAGCCGTATTGTAGTAGATATTGATCAATTTGCAGATGGTCTTTTAATGGGATTTACCCAGCTTTTTACAGGTGTCGTGACAATACTCGGAACGCTTGCGTTTATGCTTTATATCAATGTACCGATTGCATTTGTTGTCGTTGTATTGACTCCGATTTCGCTGTTTGTGGCTTCCTTTATTGCAAAAAGAACCTACAATTTGTTTAAAGGCCAGTCTGAATCAAGAGGTAGACTTACTTCATTGGTAGATGAGATGGTGGGACAGCAGAAGATTGTTCAGGCATTTGGGTATGAGGATGCTGCACTTGACCGTTTTGAAGAGATTAACAACAAGCTTGAAAAGGATAGCATGAATGCGACCTTTTATTCATCGCTTACAAATCCGTGTACTCGTTTTGTAAACGGTCTTGTATATACTGCAGTTGGTATTATCGGGGCATTGTCGGTAATATCCCGAAGACTTTCTGTCGGACAGTTGACATGCTTCCTTAGTTATGCGAATCAGTATACAAAACCATTTAATGAGATATCAAATGTTATCACGGAGCTGCAAAACGCCATTGCATGTGCCGGCCGTGTGTTTGAATTGATTGATGAACAACCGCAGGTTGAAGAACCATCTGATGCTAAGGTACTCAGACAGGCTGAAGGAAATATTGAACTTTCACATGTGGATTTTTCATATGTTCCGGAACAAAAGTTAATTACGGATTTATCCCTTACGGTAAAGCCGGGAATGCGTGTTGCAATCGTCGGACCGACCGGCTGCGGAAAAAGCACGATTATCAATTTGCTCATGCGTTTCTATGATATAAAGAAAGGCAGTATTTCGGTAGATGGATGCGATATTCGAAACATGACGAGAGCAAGTCTTCGAAACAATTATGGAATGGTGCTTCAGGAGACATGGCTTTCCTCAGGAACGATCAAAGAAAATATTGCTTACGGAAAGCCGGATGCGACGGATGAGGAGATTGTACGTGCGGCAAAGCTTGCACATGCGCATAGTTTTATTAAACGTCTTCCGAACGGCTACGATACGATGCTAACAGAAGATGGCGGAAATCTTTCACAAGGTCAAAAGCAGCTCCTGTGTATTACGAGAGTTATGCTGTTGTTACCGCCAATGCTTATTTTAGATGAGGCAACATCGTCAATTGATACACGTACGGAAATACGTATTCAGAAGGCATTTAACAAAATGATGGAAGGAAGAACCAGTTTTATTGTTGCGCATCGTCTGTCAACAATCAAAGAAGCTGATATCATTTTGGTTATGAAGGATGGTAATATTATTGAAAAGGGATCCCATCGAGAACTTATGGCGATGAACGGGTTCTATTCAAATTTATATAATTCTCAATTTGCACATTAGCTTATGTGTTGACAAGTTTTTGACATGCAAGCTACAATGAGGTTTAGAGATGTTGGCATAGAGGAGGCCGGATATGAAGATTTATAATACTTTAACAAGAACGAAAGAGACATTTACACCGATTACAGAGGGCAAGGTCGGAATATATGTTTGCGGACCTACGGTGTATGATTATATTCACATTGGAAATGCAAGACCGATGATTGTTTTTGATACTCTGCGCAGATATTTTGAGTATAAGGGATACGAGGTTAATTACGTTTCGAATTTTACGGATGTTGATGATAAGATTATCAAGCGTGCCGGAGAGGAGGGCGTGGATTCTTCCGTGATTTCCGAACGTTATATTGCAGAGTGTAAAAAGGATATGGCATCCCTTAATGTATCAGAAGCAACGACACATCCAAAGGCAACCGAGGAAATTCCGGATATGATTGCGATGGTACAGACATTGATTAACAAGGGTTATGCCTATGAGGTAAACGGAACAGTATATTTCCGTACTCGTCGCTTTCATGATTACGGAAAGTTATCAAAGAAAAATATCGATGATTTAAGAAGCGGATTCCGCGAGTTACTTGTATCCGGCGAGGATGAAAAGGAAGATCCGCTTGATTTCGTACTTTGGAAGCCAAAAAAAGAGGGAGAGCCTTTTTGGGAGTCGCCATGGGGTGACGGAAGACCGGGCTGGCATCTTGAGTGTTCGGTGATGTCTAAAAAATATATTGGTGATGTCATTGATATTCATGCCGGTGGAGAAGATTTGATTTTCCCGCATCATGAAAATGAAATTGCTCAGTCTGAGGCTGCAAATGACTCCGAGTTTGCGAGATATTGGATGCATAACGGATTCCTGAAAATTAATAACGAAAAAATGTCAAAGTCGCTTGGCAATTTCTTTACAGTGAGAGAAATCGGTGAAAAATACAACTTGCAGGTCATTCGTTTCTTTATGTTGTCCGCACATTACAGAAGTCCGCTTAATTTCTCGGCAGATTTGGTTGAGGCATCCAAAAATGGATTGGAACGAATCAGAACTGCTTACAGCAGATTACAGGAAGTGATAGCAGCCGGTAAGGAAGATGTTATGACGGCCGCGGAAAAAGAAAATGTAAAACAGATTGATGCTTATGTTGAGAAATTTGAAGCTGCTATGGAGGACGATCTTAATACTGCGGATGCGATTTCTGTAATCTTTGAGCTTGTAAAGTATGCAAATACTTCGGTTGGTCAGGATGCAACAAAAGAGTTTTCCACCTATGTGGCAAAAAAAATCAAATTACTTTGCGATATCCTTGGAATTATTGTCGAAGAGGAACAGGGACTCCTTGATGATGAGATTGAGGCATTAATTAAAGAGCGTCAGGATGCTCGTAAGGAACGCAATTTTGCAAGAGCGGATGAAATCAGAAACATGCTTTTGGACAAGGGTATTGTGCTGGAAGATACAAGAGAAGGTGTAAGATGGAAGAGAGCATAAGCAAAGAGCAAATCGCGGACTTGCGTGGTGATATCAAAACAGAGCTTGAGCCATTCGGATATTCGCCGTTATCACTCGCATATCTCGGAGATAGTGTGATGGACTTGCTTGTAAAGAGTTATTTTGTCACGAACTCCAATAAGCAGACCTATAAGTATCACAAGGAAGTTACGGATATTGTCAATGCCAAAAATCAGGCGATGTATGCGGATTTGATTTATGATACGCTTGACGAGGACGAACAGGATGTGTTTCGACGCGGAAGAAACGTTAAGACGCATTCTAAGGCAAAAAATGCAACGATGGGGGAATATCGCAAGGCGACCGGTCTTGAGGCATTGTATGGATATTTGTACCTTAAAGGTAATTTTGAAAAACTCCATGCATTGACGGACGATATGATTGTCAGGCATTTGCAGCAAACGGTGACGGATAAGTAATCCGGAAAGGAAAGGCATATGAGCACAGATGTTAATAATCAGGAAGAAGAAATGACAGCACATACCGTGGAAGGCAGAAATGCGGTATTGGAAGCATTTCGTTCCGGTAAAACGGTTGATAAATTATATATTCAGGAAGGGCTTCGCGATGGTGTGATCAGCTCGATTCTTCGAGATGCAAAAAAGCATGATGTCATTGTGAATTTTGTGAGCAGGGATAAGCTTGATCAGATGTCATTTGCAAACAAGCATCAGGGCGTTATTGCTATATGTGCAGCATATACTTATGCGGAAATTGATGATATTTTTGCAGCTGCTGAGGCAAAGGGAGAAGCTCCTTTTATTTTTATTTTGGATGAGATAGAGGATCCGCATAATTTAGGCGCGATTATTCGAACGGCAAATTTGTGTGGGGCACATGGAGTCATTATTCCAAAGCGCAGGGCAGCAGGTCTTACTTCGACAGTCGGGAAAGCATCGGCAGGTGCCGTGTATTATACACCGGTTGCAAAGGTAACAAATATTGCAAAAACAATTGAAGAATTGAAAGAGCGTGGTATGTGGTTTGCCTGTGCGGATATGAACGGAGAACTGATGTATGATTGTAATCTGACAGGTCCGATTGGCCTTGTAATCGGTAATGAAGGACAAGGCGTCAGTCGATTAGTAAAGGAAAAATGTGATTATGTTGTTTCTATTCCGATGAAGGGGGATATCGATTCTCTGAATGCATCGGTGGCAGCGGGTGTTCTTGCATATGAGGTTGTAAGACAAAGACTTAAGAAATAAAAACGCAACATGCATGATAATGGGGGATTATCTATGAAGTATAAGTCCATGACGGACGATGAAATAATTAAGCAGATTCGTAAGCAGGATGATGAAGCAATGGAATATATGCTGAAAAAATACAGTGGAATTGTAAAAAGAGAGACAAGGACATTGTATTTAATCGGTGCGGAGATGGAAGATTTGGCGCAGGAGGGCATGATTGGATTATTTAAGGCAATCAGGGATTACAAGCCGGATAGTCCGGCAGGATTTGCAACTTTTGCCAATATTTGTGTGCGTGGGCAGATTCGCACGGCAATTCAAACGTCCAATCGAAAAAAACATGCACCGCTCAACGAGTATATTTCTCTTTATGCGAATAAGGAGGAAGATGGAGGCGTATTTGATTATCATGAGGCTGAGTCAGTGGATGCGAATCCGGAAAATATATTAATTGCTAAGGAACAACAACGGTTGCTCGAAATGAAGATTCATTCGTTACTCAGCAACTATGAAAATCATGTTTGGAAGTTATTTTTAAATGGTTTATCCTATGCAGATATCGCAAATCGACTTGGTAAAACGGAAAAATCCGTGAACAATGCCTTACAGAGAATTCGTACAAAGCTGAGCAGTTCCGCAGGATAGATTTCACTTGACATAGAAGATAGAATCAAGTATTATCATACTTGTGTGTAAGCACAGGCTGATATAGCACAGTCGGTAGTGCGCAACATTGGTAGTGTTGAGGTCACGGGTTCGATTCCCGTTATCAGCTTGTAAAGGATGTTTTCTTATCGGGAAACATCCTTTTTTTGTGCAATTTGGTTATATTATTGGAGAAAAGTGCCAATTATGTCAACTATTGTGAAAAAAAATGGAAATTAGGAAAAAAAAGGTGCAGAATACCATATATTGTGGTAAACTAACAATGTATGACTAGAATAGGGAGAATATTGTTTATGAAAAAAAAGCACAGTTTCATATATATGTATATTGTATTTACACTTGTGATGATATTATTGACGCCTATGAAGATGACGTACCACTCCAAGGCCGACGCATTAAAGGGATATGTTGTGCCGGCAGAGGGCTTATGGTTACGCGAGCAACCGAGTGGACAAACAATCATCATAATGCCGTGTAATCAGGAACTCGATATTATTGATACGTCACATGGTGTTTGGTATCAGGTGTCGACTGTGATTAACGGTGTGGAGTATACAGGGTATGCACACAGCTCGTATATTTCTATTCGGCAAGAAGGTGGGACAGAGGTAGATCCAAACAGCGATTATGCGACACAGCTTAGTCAAATGGGATTTCCAAGCGTGTATATTCCGTACTTGACAGCTTTGCATGAAAAACATCCAAGCTGGATATTCCAACCTGTTAATACCGGACTTGTTTGGGATTCGGTAATTGCCGGAGAGAAAAACAGAACAAGTAATAATATCAAGAATACCGTACAGTGTACGAGTGCGAATCCAAATTATAACTGGCGTTCTAAGGATGTCAATTATTATGCAAGTACCAATACATGGGTTCCGGCGGACGGTACGACATGGTTTGCCGCATCCGAAGCATTGATTACATATTATTTAGATCCGAGAACATATTTAAATGAGGATTACATATTTGTATTTGAGAGTCTTTCCTATCAGCAGGGAGCTCAGACGGAACAGGTTGTCGAGTCAATTTTAGCAGGAACATTTATGTCCTATGCCACTCCGGAAGGAGAAACTGAAACCTATGCACAGCTTATTATGCGTGCGGCGGAGGAGAGTGGAGTCAGTCCGTATCATATAGCTTCACGTATTCGACAGGAGATGGGCACAACGGCAGGTGTTGCAGCACTCGGTACTGCATCGAATTATCCGGGTATCTATAATTTTTATAATATCGGAGCGGTTGATACTTCCAACGGAAATCCTGTATTAAAAGGAATTGAGTGGGCAGCCGGAAGCGGAAGTTACGATCGACCATGGGATACACCGTCAAAATCAATTATCGGTGGGGCAAAGTATCTTGCAAAAGCATATATTTCGTATGGACAGGATACACTTTATACACAGAAGTTCAATGTTGTGTACAAAAACATGTTATATGCGCATCAGTATATGACGAATGTACAGGCACCGGCGGCGGAAGGATACAGTGCAAAACGGGCATATGCGGCAAATGGGCTAATGGATTCTCCGTTTACATTTAAAATTCCGGTATATCTTAATATGCCGGAGAGCGCATCCGTAAAGCCGTCTCCGTATGAAAATGACGATAATGGTAATAACAATCAGGAAAACGTCGGAAATACAACTGATAATCAGGGTGGTAGCGGAGAAGGCGGCACGTCTGTTTCCGGTATAAAGGGAGATTTAAATGGTGACGGTAATGTATCGGCACTTGATATTATTCGTATCCAGCGTATGATTGTCGGATTGGATGCGATTGACTATGTTGCAGATTTAAACGGTGACGGTCAGGTGACCGCACTTGATATTATTAAGCTTCAAAGACATATTGTAGGACTTGAAGCACTGTATTAACCGATGGATAAAAGGAGCGAAAAGAATGAAACAGGCGAGAAAGAAGCTTTTGGGGATAGTGACGATAGCCGTAATGTTATTATCGATGTTATGTCAAAACAGTATGTCATCAAAGGCAGAGGATGTATCGGTTATTATTGCATTGTCATCAAGTAGTGTAAGCAAGGGTGACACAGTGACGGTTACAATTTCCGTAAATGGAAGTAGTTTGTCCGCATATACGATGTATGTGAGCTATTCCTCCGGACTGTTGCAATTCAATTCCGGAAGCGGAGCAGTGGTTGCAGGCGGTGGTGGGACTGTAAATATAAGTGGTACAGGTGCGGGAACGGTAACGCTTTCGTTTACTGCAATTGCGGAGGGACAGGCAAGTGTATCGACAAGCAGTGCAGAATTTTATGATATTAACGGCACACAGTTATCGGTTGCACATGCAGGCGTTGTTATTCAGGTAGGGGGGGATGCGTCGACAGAGCAACCTACAACGGAGCAACCTACGACGGAGAAACCTTCGACGGCGAACCCTACGACAGAGGAAGGTAAGTCCGATAACAGCAATCTTGTTCGACTTCAGTTGACAAACGGCACTTTAGAACCGGAATTTGTATATTATCAGACATCATACTTTGTTCAGCTTGATAAGGATGTGACGAGTCTTGGAGTTGTTGCGGAGGCAGAGGATTCAAAGGCTAAGGTACAGATAAACGGAGCAGATGAATTAAAGCCGGGTGAAAATAAAGTAACAATTGTTGTTACGGCTGAAAATGGCTCAACCAAAACATATTCCATTCGTGTGGTTGTCGGAGAATTGCTTGAGGATGTACAGATTGAGATTGCAGAAAAAAAATACGCGTTTGTGAATGAAATAGAGAAGGAATATGTACCGGAGGGATACATTGAGACAACGGTTTCATATGGTGATTGGAACATTGTTGCTTACGAGTCTCCAAATAAACAATTGATTCTGATTGGATTAAAGGAAATTATATCGGTGAATGATGATTCTCAGGATGCGGATCAGACAACCGACCGGGAAACAGATGAACAAATCGATGAAATCATATGGTTTATTTATGATGAGGAAAATCAAAAGTTTGTACCATATGAAGAAGTTCTGGCGGCAAATAACAGATATGTCATTATGGAACTGCCGGAAGGTGTTGAAATACCTGACGGATATGCGGAAGCAGAGCTTACGATAAACGATAAAATTGTTCTTGCATATCGTTCCGAGTATGCAACGGACGCAGATATGTATCTTGTATATGCGATGAACATCTACGGGAATACCGGATTTTATCTGTATGACAGAGCTGAACAAACCTTTATGCGATATGCACCGGATGATATTTTGCAACCGGAAACGGCTACTGTAGCAGATGCGACTGTGATTGATGCAAAGCCTGTGACAAACAATAAGACGGATGATACGTTTTCACGAATGATTTTAATCATTTCTTTGGTCGGATGCATATGTTTACTTATCATATTTGTTGTTTTATCATTTGTTCAAATATCAAAAAAGCGACAGCTTCGAGAAGAACTTGACTTGGCGGAGAGTATGGTTGAACAGCTGGTTGCAAGCAACAATGCAAATAAGGTAGGTGTTTTGAAGCCGGTTGAGGACGTACAAAAAAATACACAGCCTGTCACGGAAACAAAGGAAGAAACAGG
>JAUNJN010000045.1 GCA_030533235.1 Eubacteriales bacterium
GCAGTCGGCTGTGAGCCAGAATATTATGGACCAAACCCAAAATGTCAATATACAAAATGTTCAATTTCATGCGTTTAATCCTGTCGCAAACCCGATTATGCAGCAGGAAAACATTGAATTAATTATGGATGTTCCGCTTGAAGTATCAGCAGTACTCGGACGGACAAAAAAATCCATTAAGGAAATTTTGGAATTTTCACCGGGTAAAATTATCGAGCTTGATAAACTCGCCGGGGAATCAATTGATATTATGGTGAATCAGAAGTTGGTTGCAAAGGGTGAAGTTGTTGTAATTGAGGAAAGCTTCGGCATTCGAATTACTGAGATTATTAAGGATAAAATATAACAAGGGAGTATGAATTATGGCAAAGAGTATATTAATATGTGATGATGCAGCTTTTATGCGAATGATGATCAAAGATATTCTTGTAAAGAATGGTTATGTGATTGCAGGTGAGGCAGAGAATGGAGTGAAGGCTGTAGAGAAGTATGCGGAAACAAAACCGGATTTGGTATTGATGGATATTACTATGCCGGAAATGGATGGTATTCAGGCTCTTAAGAAAATTAAGGAAGCCGACCCGAGTGCAAGTGTTGTTATGTGTTCTGCAATGGGTCAGCAGGCTATGGTTATTGAATCTATTCAGTCAGGGGCAAGAGATTTTATTGTAAAGCCATTCCAGCCGGATCGTGTTTTGGAAGCAGTAAAAAAGGCAGTTGATTAATTATGATATTAGATCGCTATGTATTGTGCCTAAGCAGACTTGGGGCTGTTTGGAGTATGATATCGCTGATTTTGATTTTTGTATTTGTTGTTGCGCTTGCATATTATGCAACCAAGTTTGTTGCAAAATATCAGACGAATTCAATAAGTCAGAAATCAAATATTAAGGTAATTGAGTCCTTCCGAATTGCAAATAACAAATTTATTGCGATTGTCAAAATCTGCGACGGTTATTATGCATTATCAGTCGGAAAAGATGAAATGCATTTAATTGACAAGCTTGATTTTGATAAAGTCAAGGATTTTCAAAACACAGATTCCAAAGTGTCGAAAAAGTTTGATTTTAAGGAGATTTTATCACAGGTTCGACATGATAGCGGAAAGGATAGTGTCGAAGAACAAATAGAGAAAAAAGATCAAACAAAGTAGGTATTCAGATGAAATTCAAAAGATCTTTTAAGTTTATATTGTTGTTATTTTTAACAATGATTGTTGTGTTTTCAGGAACGAAATCTCGAGCTTCAAATGTAACACCGGACACGGAACCGGAGGAGACGATTGAAGAAGGCTTGACCGATGACGGTATGTCTGTTGGTCTTACATTAAGCACTAACGAAAATGAGACTTCGCTTTCGGGTACACTTCGTATTTTGTTAGTGATAACGGTTATTTCGTTAGCTCCATCAATTTTAGTTATGGTGACGTCGTTTACGAGAATTATTGTTGTGTTGCATTTTGTACGAACAGCAATCGGAACTCAATCATCGCCACCGAATAACGTGTTGATTGGGCTCTCGTTATTTTTAACACTGTTTATTATGAGTCCTGTATTTGCCAAGGTGAAGACGGAGGCATTGGATCCGTTGTCAGATGGTCAAATTACAAACGAGCAGGCACTCGAAGAAGGGCTTATGCCGATTCGGGAGTTTATGTTAAATCAGGTGCGGGAGGATGATCTGCGTCTTTTTATGGATATCGCAAAAATCGAATCTGTAAATTCAGTGAATGAGCTTCCGATTACGGTAATTATACCTGCATTTATTATTAGTGAGTTACGTGCGGCGTTTATTATCGGATTTATGATTTATATTCCGTTTATTGTTATTGATATGGTGGTTGCGTCTGTTTTAATGTCCATGGGTATGATGATGCTTCCGCCGACAACAATTTCGATGCCCTTTAAGATATTACTGTTCATTTTAGCAGATGGATGGAATTTAATTATTGGAAATTTGGTGAATTCGTTTCAGTTATAACAATTAAAATGATTCGATTGAAAGAAGGTGAAGAGGTTTGAGTACAGGTGACGTAATTGATATTGCAGTACAGGCTATCTGGTTGATTATTAAGTGTAGTGCACCTATGCTGATTGCCTCTTTGGTCGTCGGATTGATTATCAGTATTTTTCAAACGGTTACATCCATTCAGGAGCAGACACTTACCTTTGTGCCGAAGCTTTTGGTTATCCTGCTTGTCCTGATTTTATGCGGAGATTGGATACTTTCCAATATTGTTACCTTTATTCGGGATTTGTATGATAAGTTTGGAATCATGGTGAGGTAGTTGCCTATGGATTTTACGGTTTCAACACTCGCTTTGGAAGCATTTCTTCTTGTTGTTGCCAGGAGCGCAGGTTTTTGCGCTACTGCACCGTTACTTAGTCATAAGAGTATCAATTCGCGTTTAAAGGTACTAATTGCAGCGTGTATATCCATATCGGTATATTCGTCTATGGATATTGCGCTACCTGAATATGAAACGGTTTTAGGATTTTCTTTTTTGATATTGAAGGAACTTGCAGTCGGACTTTCTCTTGGTTTTATCTCAAGCATCACAATGACACTTCTTGTTATGGCCGGAGAGTTTATTGACCGGGAAATCGGATTTACAATGGCTACAACTTTTGATTCTAATATAGGAGCTTCCGTTACGATTACAGCTGAGCTGTATGACAAGCTTGTATATGTAGTTATTCTGATAACAAATTTACATTTTTATATTATTACAGCATTGGCACAATCATTTTTGTTGATTCCGGTTGGGAGAGTATCAGTAAATATGACCGGTATTGCAACCCACGCAATCAGATTTATGGGACAATATTTCAGTATTGGTTTTCGAATTGCTATGCCAATATTTTTGGGAGCAACAATTATCAATGTAATATTAGGCGTATTAACAAAAAGCTCGCCTCAGATGAATATGTTTTCGATTGGTATTCAGATTAAGGTGTTGGGTGGCTTGTTAATTATGACAATCGCAATTTTGTTTGTCCCGAATATTGCAAATTTTCTTATGGAACGAATGCAGGAAATGCTTCGAACTGTGATTGGAGATATATAATATGGAATATAAAGAATACAATTTATTCGTATATAATCTTCAATTTTTTGCGAAGGATGATGGCGGGGAGAAAACAGAGGAACCGACCGCAAAAAAAATCGAAGATTCCAGAAAAGAAGGACAGGTTGCTAAAAGTAAGGAAATTTCAAATGCCGTTACGTTACTTTTCCTTTTTTTGTCATTACGTATATTTGTTGGATTTCTGGGAGAAAGATTGCTGGGAGTATTTCCTCTTTATTGGAATAAGACGCCTGAATATGTCAAAGGAACCTTTGATTCTATGACAGCATGGCAGGTATTGATGAATATTATTTCTTATACGGCAATTACTTGTCTGCCTTTTTTGCTGGTTGCATTTATTGTTGGATTTATGGTTCAAAAGCTTCAGTTTAAATGGAAGGTAACAGCAAAACCGTTGGCACCAAAGTTCAATAAAATTAATCCGTTAAGTGGATTTAAGCGTATGTTTTCGAAGCAGTCTTTATTTGAACTTGTGATATCAATTTTTAAGATAATCGTGTTTTTAGCAGTAAGCTGGTCGGTATTAAAAGACAATCTTGGAGTGTTTGTATCCAACTATAATTATACCATTGAGGATAATCTTAATATACTATTTTCTTTGGTTATGGAACTTGGCATTAAGATTTCTGTTGCATATCTTGCGATTAGTCTGGCTGATTTGATATTCCAAAAATGGAAACATAAACAGGATCTAAAAATGTCCAAGCAGGAAGTAAAGGACGAGTTTAAAAATCAGGAGGGAGATCCGAAGGTTAAAGCACAACAAAGACAGCGTATGCAGCAGGCATCACGAAGACGAATGATGCAGAGTATACCGGAAGCGGATGTTGTAATTACCAATCCAACGCATTTTGCAGTTGCATTAAAATATGATAATACAGCAGGACAAGCGCCGATTGTTGTTGCAAAAGGCGCAGATTATCTTGCTCTTAAAATAAAAGAAATTGCTAGTGAAAATGAAGTAGAAATTGTTGAAAATAAACCACTTGCCAGAATGTTATATGCAAATGTGGATTTAGGGAGTGAAATACCTGTAGAATTATATCAATCTGTAGCGGAAGTGCTTGCATATGTATACAGGGTGAAAAATAAAGTAAGTTAGAGAGAAGGTGTGGAATGTGAAGAAAAATGATATGTTTTTAGGCTTGTATTTTTTGGCCGCTGTTGTTTTCCTTATCATTCCGATTCCTCCGGTATTACTTGACATATTGATATTATTTAATATTTCGATGTCTTTGATTATCGTATTTAACTGCTTGTTTACAAGCGAAACCTTGAATATGTCAGGTTTTCCGACATTGCTTTTGTTTACGACCGTTTTTCGTATTGCACTTAATGTGTCATCGACAAAGTTGATTTTGTCAACAGGTAATCCGGGAAAAGTTGTGGAAGTTTTCGGTGCTTTTGTTGGTGGTGGAAACTTAGTAATCGGTGCAATTATTTTTATTGTGTTGATTATTGTGCAGATGATGGTAATTAATAAAGGTTCCGAACGTGTTTCAGAAGTAACAGCGCGTTTTACTTTGGATGCCATGCCGGGAAAACAGATGGCAATCGATGCTGATCTTAATTCCGGTGCAATCAGTGATCAGGAGGCAATTGCCCGTCGTGCAAAGATTCAGGAAGAGTCGGCGTTTTTCGGCGCAATGGATGGTGCTTCAAAGTACGTAAAGGGAGATGCAACAGCAGGACTTATTATTACCCTGATTAATATTATCGGCGGTTTGATAATCGGAACAACATCAATGGGACTTTCGATGTCAGAAGCTGTCAATAAATTTACAATATTAACAATCGGTGATGGTCTTGTTTCACAGATTCCATCGATGATGATCTCACTTTCTACAGGTATTCTTGTTACAAAGGCTTCCAAGGAAGAGAATATCGGAGATATATTAATCGGACAGTTGTTTAGTATACCTAAAGTATTACTTATGGTTGGAGCAACCATGATTGGTCTTGGTATTCTGACACCGCTTAGCATTGTATTTTGCGGAGCTTATGGTGTATTGTTTATTGTTTTGTCGTTTGCAATCAAAGGGAGGGAAGAAGAAAACGCCATCAAAGGGGAAGTCGAGGAAGAGGAAATTCAGGCAGAGGAAGTCAGAAGACACGAAAATGTCAATTCGCTTTTGCAGGTTGATCCGATTGAACTTGAATTTGGATACGGTATTATTCCGCTTGCTGATGTAAATCAGGGCGGAGATTTATTAGATCGTGTTGTTATGATTCGAAGACAGATTGCACTTGAGCTTGGTGCGGTCGTTCCAATCATTCGTTTGCGTGATAATATTCAATTAAATCCTAATCAATATATTATCAAAATTAAAGGAATTCAGGTGAGTGAGGGTGAAATACTATTTGACCATTATATGGCAATGAATCCGGGCTATGTAGAAGATGAAATTACCGGTATTCCGACGTTTGAGCCTGCATTTCATTTGGAAGCAATGTGGATTACGGAGTCACAACGGGAACGTGCGGAATCACTTGGGTATACGGTTGTTGATCCACCATCTATAATCGCAACACATTTGACAGAAGTAATTAAACAGCATTTGGATGAGCTGCTTACAAGACAGGATGTTCAAAATCTCATTGATAATATTAAAGAGAATAATAAGACTCTTGTGGATGAGCTTGTTCCAAAGCTGCTTGGCGTCGGAGATATACAGAAAGTATTACAAAATCTGTTACGGGAAGGTATTTCGATTCGAGATTTAATAACAATTTTTGAGACGTTGGCTGATTATGCCGCAACGAGTCGTGATACAGATATATTGACAGAGTATGTCAGACAGAGTTTACGACGTGCAATATCCAGCAAATACTTCGGTGATCAGGATATGACTACGGTGATTACATTAGATCCAAAGGTAGAACAAATGATTATGGGTTCTGTGAAACAGACAGAGCAAGGGGCCTATATTTCTTTGGATCCGGCAATTACAAAGCAAATTCTTCAAAATACCGAAACAGAGTTAAAGAAGCTTGAGGATAAAGGACAGGCTCCAATTATTATTACATCACCAATTGTCCGCATGTATTTTAAAAAGCTGACAAATGATTATATAAAAGATTTGATAGTTGTTTCGTATAATGAGATTGATTCGAATATTGAACTTAAATCAGTAGGAGTGGTTACAGTCGATGATAATTAAAAAGTACAAAGCAAAAACTGAACAAGAGGCAATTATACTTGCAAAGGAAGATTTAGGACCGGAAGCTATTGTGATGAATGTAAAAACAATCAAAGCCGGAGGTTTTTTTGGCTTATTTAAAAAATCCCGTGTGGAGCTTACTGCTGCAATTGATGATGTGGTTGAAAAGACATCTTCACAAAAGGACACAAAAGAAGATATCGTTATGCCAAAAACAGAAGAAACGTACCGATTTGGAAATGCGTTTTCCGCAAAAAAAGATTCGTATAGTGAAGACACTCAAAATGCGATTGAGGATAAAATTAACAGTATTGCAAAACTTTTGGAACAACAGTTAAAAATTGATAAACCAATCCAACAGGATGTATCGGATGAGACAGAAGATTTAAACAGAGAAACGAATGTCCCGACAGAGGATACACAAAAGAAAAAGGGTAAGAGTAAGGTTGTCGATTTAATCTACCAGCAATTGATAGACAATGAAGTCAGCGCAAAATATGCGGATATGCTGGTTGACGAATTGGAAAGTGGCGTGTCATCTATTGATAACACACTTGCAAATGCTTATCAGAAGATTGTGCTTAAGCTTGGAGAGGTGCGTCCGCTCGTTGGTGGAGAGAACAAGCCAAAGGTAATATTTTTCGTTGGAAATACAGGTGTCGGAAAAACTACAACAATGGCAAAGCTTGCTTCAAAATGCATGCTAGAGGATAAATTATCTGTAGCAATGCTCTCCGTTGATACCTATCGTATTGCTGCAATTGAACAGATAAAAACTTATGCAAATATATTAAATGCGCCGATGAGCGTTGTGTATACACCGGAGGATATGAAGCAATCGGTGGAAAAATACAAAAATTATGATTTGATTTTGGTTGATACTGCCGGCCGCTCTCACAAAAATGAAGAGCATAAGGCAGATTTGATGGCAATCATCGACTCTGTAACGGATGTAGAAACGGAAATATTTCTTGTTGTAAGTGCAACAACAAAATACAGTGATTTGTATGATATTGCATCTGCTTATCAGAAGCTGTTTGATTATAGGATTATTTTTACGAAATTAGATGAAACAAATGGTGTTGGAAGTATATTAAATTTGAAATTGGATACCGGAAAAGATTTGTCTTATGTAACATGGGGACAAAATGTTCCGGAAGATATCGGACTTGTGAATTCACAAGTAATTGCTAAGAAGCTGCTTGGGGGTGCAAGGTGATATGGATCAGGCTACAAAACTAAGACAGATGGTACAGGATGAACATGGATTTTCTAATGCACGCGTGATTGCAGTAACGAGCGGCAAAGGTGGCGTAGGAAAAACAAGTCTTTCCGTCAATCTTGCAATCATGCTTTCCAGGATGGGAAAACGGGTTGTTGTGTTTGATGCGGATTTTGGTCTGGCAAATGTGGAGGTTATGCTTGGTATTCGACCAAAGTACAATCTTTTGGATGTCATTCATAATGAAAAAAATATTGAAGAAATCATAACTGAAGGACCAAATAAAATCGGTTTTATTTCAGGAGGATCCGGAGTGTCTGAACTTGCCGCATTGGATGGAGAAAGCATCAGACTTCTGATTGCCGAACTTGCAAAACTTGATAATATGTATGATATTGTAATTATTGATACCGGGGCAGGAATTACTGATTCTGTGATGGAATTTGTAATGGTTAGTCCGGAGGTTTTGCTTGTTGTTACACAGGAACCAACATCAATTACAGATGCATATTCCCTGTTAAAGGTTTTAAGGAGAAAAGAAAAGTTCAATCCTTTATATAAGACCATTCATGTTGTTGCTAATCGTGTAGAAAATGAAGCGGAAGGTGTAGAAATTTTCCAGAAGATGAATACGGTTTCTTCTAAGTTTTTGAATACAAAGCTTCAATATGTCGGTGCTGTTATGCAGGATCGTAATGCATCTATGGCAATTATTGAACAAAAACCTGTAGTTATGGCGTATCCGCAGTCACAGGCTGCAAAGGGCATGACGCAGGTTGCATATAAATTAATGAATCAGACACAGGAAGAATATAAGCGACACGATGGAATTGCGAAGGTATTTCTTGATTTTATTCGGTCGAAAAAAAAGAAATCGTAAGCATACGGAGTGAGGGGAAAATATGAGTATTTCTTTAGGAAATAAAATTGAATTGATAAAACTTGAGCAGGTTATTCGAAATGATGCCAATAAACAGGTTTATATCAGTAAGGTGTATGATATTTTGGACGATGGAGTTCTTCAGATTGCGATGCCGATATATGATGGGAAAATTGTTCCGCTACCCGTAAATGAAAAGTTCTCTGCCAATTTTTACACAGAGAAGGGCTTGCTTCAGTGTAATATTATTATTACATCTCGGTATAAAAGCGGTAATTTGTTTTTTATGGATATTGCTTTATTAAGTGAGCTGCGGAAAGTACAAAGAAGAGCTTATTATCGATATAATTGTCTGTTAGATGCAAAGATTCGAACGGTATCTGAACATGAGTATGCAACCGGAAAACCGGATATGAAAGATGATGTACCGGTTGAAGTATTATGGAATCCTGTAAAAATATTGGATATCAGCGGAGGCGGCGCCAGAATTACATCAAAAGTCTTTATGGAACGAAATACAATTGTTAAGATTTCGTTTGTTTTGATGATTTTGGATGATGTTGCAATATTTGATTTATATGCGAATATTCTTGCAAGCACACCAATTAAAAATCGACCGGAGTTTTTTGAACAACGTATGGAATTTATGAAAATCGGTCAGGATGAACGTGATAAAATCATTCGCTTTATCTTTGAAAGTGAACGTATGGCACGTGCAAAAAAAATAGGTTTAAAATAGTAAATTTTCAAAAAAAATAACTATACACTCATGAGAAGGATGGGGTTTGATATAATGGATACAAGTAGTAGCGATATAGTTGTGATTATCTGTTCTACCGGCGGACCAAAGGCTTTGCATAGTATTGTTCCAAAGTTACCGAAAAATCTTAAAACTCCGGTTTTAATTGTTCAGCATATGGGAGATGGGATGACAAATATTTTTGCCGGTCGTCTTAACATGTTGAGTGAGATTCAAGTGAAAGAAGCAACTCATGGAGAAAGATTGAAACAAGGCACGGTGTATATTGCAAAGGGTGGTATGCATCTTACTGTTGATAGTTCAGGAAAATATCCAACAGTATGTTTTGATGATTCACCGGCTGTTTTTGGCATAAAACCGTGTGGAGATATATTATTGCGTAGTTTGATTCAAAGTCCGTATCGTCAGGTGATTTGTGCAATTTTAACCGGAATGGGCAATGACGGAACAGCTGGTCTTAAAGAGTTATCAAAGCATAAATCAATATACGTAATTGCACAGAATGAAGAATCCAGTACAGTGTTTGGAATGCCAAAGGTCGTACTGGAAAATGGACTTGCTGATTGTGTCTGTGATCTTGAGGAAATTGCGGACAACATTATAAGAAAGGTAGGGGTATGTTAGATGGATTTAAGTCAGTATCTTGAAATCTTTATTGATGAAACAAAAGAACATCTGCAAAATCTAAATGACCAGGTTTTAATTTTAGAGACTGAACCGGAAAATATTGATACGGTCAATGAGATTTTCAGAGCAGCACATTCTTTAAAGGGTATGGCCGGTACAATGGGATTCAAGCGTATGCAGCGCCTTACACATGATATGGAAAATGTTTTTTCTGAGGTTCGCAACGGTAAATTGAATGTGGATGCGGACATGGTTGATATTGTGTTTAAATGTCTTGATGCAATTGAAGGATATCTGAACAGTATCATTGAAACTTCAGACGAAGGAACGGAGGATAATGAGGATGTTATTGCTCTGTTAAATGATGCATTAAATGGTGTTAAGGAAACATTGCCTCCGAAGGAGCAACCGGAAGAAAAGGATAAAGCACCGGTTTCTTCTGATACATCATCGGATTCAAGGAAAAAATATCTTTCAATTCCAATTGCGGATTTTGAAAAAAATGCTATGCTTGAGGCAAAAAACAATGGTATGCATGTGTATGCGACAACAGTCTACATTCAGGAAAGCTGTTTATTAAAGGCAGCACGTGCTTTTTTGGTATTTAAAGGATTAGAGAATAAGGGCGAAATTATCAAATCTGTCCCGAGTGTTCAGGATATTGAAGATGAAAAATTCGAGCTCGACTTTTCGATGTTCGTTTTATCCGATAAACCTTTGGAAGAGATAAAAAAATGTATTGAAAATGTGTCCGAAATTGAGGAAGCGGTTATTGAAGAGTTTGAGATTCCGGATACTGTTGTTGAGACGAGTGCAAAGACAGATGAACAGAAAGAATCTTCAAACGAGGACAAGCCGGAAGATAAGGAAACAAAAGCAAAAGCAAATACAAAGCAAGGTGGTAAAACAGCCGGAAAGCCTGTCGTAAATCGTTCTGTACGTGTGGATATTGAAAAGCTGGATGATCTTATGAATCTCGTGTCTGAGCTTATTATTGCAAAAAACGGACTTGTATCCGTTACAGGTACGGTTGCATCTTCCAATCAGTCAGTAAATGAACAAATCGAGTATTTGGAGCGGATTACAACAAATCTTCATGAATCTGTCATGAAAGTACGTATGGTACCGATTGAGAGTGTTGTAAACCGTTTTCCTCGTATGATTCGTGATCTTTCGAAGAAACTTGGAAAAGAAATGGAACTTGTTATGACCGGTGAAGATACAGAACTTGATCGTACGGTAATTGATGAAATCGGTGATCCGTTGATGCATATGCTTCGTAATGCTGCCGATCATGGTTTGGAGTCTACAATTGATCGATTAAAAATCGGAAAACCAAAGGTTGGAACAATTCGTTTGGATGCATATCAGGATGGAAACAATGTTACTATTGAAGTATCCGACGATGGTGGTGGTGTCGATGTAGAAAAAATCAAGAGAAAGGCAATCGAAAAAGGCACGATATCAGAGGAGCAGGCGGAATATATGTCGGATAAGGAAGCAGTTGATTTGTTATTTCAGCCGGCATTTTCTACAGCTGAACAAATATCGGATGTTTCCGGTCGAGGTGTTGGACTTGATGTTGTAAAAAATAAAATCGAAGGTCTTGGTGGCGATGTCGAGGTAGTGACAAAGCTTGGCGAGGGTACTACATTTATTGTTCGACTTCCGCTTACTTTGGCAATCATTCAGGCATTGATGGTTGATGTATCAGGTGAGAAGTATGCACTTCCTTTAAATTCAATTGTAACATTGGAAGAAATTTTGCCGGAGGATATTAAGTATGTACATACCAAAGAAGTAATTAATCTTCGAGGCGATGTTATTCCAATCGTACGTTTGAATGAAGTATTGGATATAGAGCCTTGTATACGGGAAGAGGACGAAGAGGAAGACGATTGCATGGTAGTTGTAATTGTTAAGAAGGGCGACCGTCAGGCAGGACTTGTGATTGATAAAATACTTGGTCAGCAGGAAATCGTTATTAAGCCGCTTGGTAAATTTATTCGTGTTCCGAAGATGATTAGCGGTGCTACGATTCTTGGTAATGGTGAGGTCGCACTTATTATTGATTCAAATACATTGGTGTAATGGAGGTGTAAGGATGGATACAAATATCGAAGTAAATGATTCAAAACAGTATATCATCTTGCGTTTTGACAATGAACAGTATGGTATTGATATCAGTTATATCGAAAATATTGTGAGATTGCAGCAGATTACGAGAGTTCCTCATACACAGCCGTATTTTCTCGGAATCATTAACCTGCGTGGAGAAGTGATTCCGGTCATGAGTATGCGTAGAAAATTTGAATTGGAAGATAAAGAGAATACAAATGCGTCACGTATTCTGATTTTAAAACTGGAAGGTAATTCCAAGATTGGAATTTTGGTTGATGAGGTGCGTGAGGTTGTTACGTTGTATGACTCTGACGTAGAAAAAATTGCAACCAATGATGTAATGGATTCAAAAGCGTATTTAATGGGTGTAGGAAAATATAATAACTTATTGATTTCACTTTTGAACATTGGTGCATTAATTGCGGATATTGAAAATGAGTAGTACAGGAGAGTTGTAATGAGGAAGAATTTATCAGAACAAATGCATAATGCATTGTCGGAAATCGGAAATATTGGTGCAGGAAATGCAACAACTGCGTTATCTTTGATGCTTTCTTCCAAATTAACGATGACTCCGCCGGAAGTATCGCTTTATGATTTTAATCAATTAGAAAATATTTTCGGAGGAGCGGATGCTACGATTGTCGGAGTATTAAGTAATATCGAAGGTGATATTAATGTAATGCTTCTGTTTGTATTAGGTGAAGAGGATGCTAAACATCTTATACAGATTCTTGTAAATGAGAATATATCTTTTGTTTCCGATTATGGAAAAGATGTAATCAATGAAATCGGAAATATCATGATTGGATCGTATGTTGCTTCTCTTGAGAGTCTGTCAGGAATAAAAATGCGATATGCTTTACCGGAGGTATGCATTGATATGGCCGGAGCGATTTTATCTGTACCATGTACCGTACTTGGTCAAGTCTGTGATCGTGCATTGCTGATAAATTCCGGATTCCAATCAGGGGAAAAGAGAATTAATGGATATATTATGATGATTTCTGAATCAAACTCATATGATATTATTTTGGAAAAGCTTGGGATAGGTGAATCGTATGAATAAAATTGTCAGAGTCGGAATTGCACAAATGAACATATGCAAAGCGCCTGATAGAATCATGACGGTTGGTCTTGGCTCTTGCATTGGGGTTGTGATATATGATGAAATCAAACAAATTGCCGGGATGGTTCATATTATGTTACCGGATAGTGCCCAAATTAAAAAAAATCAGAATAAGTTAAAATTTGCAGATACCGGTATTGATGCTTTATTGGATGAACTTTACATATGGGGTGTCGATAAATATTCATTAAAAGCGAAAATTGCCGGCGGAGCGAGGATGTTTCAGCTTCAAGCTGAACAAATTGGTAATATTGGAGACAAAAACATTGAGGCAGTTCATATGAAATTGATGGAAAAGAAGATTCCCTTAATTGCGGAAGATGTAGGACTTAATTTCGGTCGTTCCATTGTGTTTGATCCTGTAACATGTGAACTTGTGATTATGACATCCGGAAAACAAAAGAAAATTATTTAGAGGTGCTTACATTGGGATTTAAAGAAAAATCAAAAAATATTCGAGCATTTATTGTTTTGTTGGCGGCAATGATATGTTGGCTTCTAAATATTCGTTATAAGAGAGCTTTGTTAGAGTCTCTGATAATTTTAATCATTGTAATTGCTGTTTTTTATGTAATTTCTACAATTGCGATACGTTTATTTGAGAAAATTAGTCACATGGATAATAAAACGGTTTTGTTAGATCAGCCGGAGAAACAAGAGGATGAAGAAACATAATCCATGTTACCTATTGTTCGGAGAGGATGAATGAATTATGGCAATCATTGACAACAAGGAACGTCTTTGGATAGAGTATTCTCATTCGAAAACGGGCGTTATTCGAGAACAAATCATAATTGAATATGTGCCGCTTGTAAAGGTTGTTGCGGGGCGTCTTGCAATCTATTTAGGCTCCAATGTTGAATACGAGGATTTGGTAAGCTATGGAATATTTGGGTTGATTGATGCGATTGACAAGTTCGATTACGGGAAGGGAATTAAGTTTGAAACTTATGCCAGCTTACGTATTCGAGGTGCAATTTTAGATCAAATCAGAAAGATGGATTGGATTCCGCGTTCTGTCAGACAGAAGCAAAAGCAAATTGACGGAGCGATAAAGAAGCTTGAACTTGAAAAGGGAACAAACTACACGGATGATGACATTGCGAAAGAGCTAGGGGTTTCGACTGATGAGTATAATAATTGGGTCGGACAGACAAATATTTCAAATATTGCATCCTTAGATGACTTTATTGAGCAGGGAAATGATGTTAAAGCATCCGGGAACAGCCCATATATGCGCATTGAACCGGAACGGGTTGTTGAAGAACGAGAACTTTCGGATACATTAAATGATGCGCTTATGGCGCTCACGGAAAAAGAGAAAATGGTTGTGTTGCTTTATTATTATGAAGAAATGACATTAAAAGAGATTAGTAAGACAATGGAAGTGTCTGAATCTCGAGTTTCACAATTGCATTCAAAGGCCTTGAAAAAGATGAGAGGTTATTTGGGTGATAATTTTGCATTACTTATGGGATAGGTACGATAGTATGAAATATAAAAATTCTTTTTTCGAAATTGAAATTAAAGAAGACGGAACCTATATGCATTTGTATCCGGCTATAGCAGATGGAAAAAAACTGGAACTGAAAGAAGTGAAAGGATTTCTTGAAAAACAGGGTCTCTATGATTTTTCATTATCTACGCTTAAGGAAGCGGTGGAATCAATCGGTCAGGATAAGTTATGCGTAAAAATCAGTGACAGTTGTATGGAACCATTCAATGAACAGATGTATGTACGAGTTGAAAAGTCAGGCAGGATTGCATATGCACGTTTTTATCCTCCTTCCATAGGGAAAAAACATATGACAAAGGAAGACATTTACTCGGATTTAAAACGTGAAAAGATTGTTTATGGTATTGTTGACCGTGCAATTGAGATTTTTTTACAGGTACGACAATATTGTCTTGATATTCCAATTGCGAAAGCAAAAATGCCGGTTCCGGCTACTGATGCTGCAATAACATATAATTTTAATACAAAACCGTTAGCCAAACCGAAACTTTTAGAAGACGGAAGTGTTGATTTTCATGATCTTAACTTATTTTGTCCGGTGAAACATGGTGAATTGCTTGCGACATTAACACCGCATACACTTGGTGAACCGGGTATAAACATATACGGAAAGCCAATACCACAAAATAAACCTGTTATTTCAGTTCTAAAATATGGAAAAAATATATCTGTTTCTGACGATAAGTGTAAAATATACAGTCAGGTTGACGGAAATGTATTTTTGTTGGATGATACGGTTTTTGTATCGGATGTCTTTAAGGTGCCTGCAGATGTAGATGCATCTACCGGAGATATCGAATATGACGGAAATATTGAAATTACGGGAATGGTTCGGACCGGATTTTCCGTTCGGGCAAAAGGAGATATTCTTGTTAATGGTGGCGTTGAGGGTGCAACATTGGTTGCAGGCGGAAATATTGTTATTAAACGCGGGGTTCAGGGAATGAATCGTGGTGAACTTCGTGCCGGAAAAGATATATGTGCTCTTTTTTTTGAAAGCTCGAATGTGTTTGCCAAGGGTGATGTGATTTCAGGTTCTATATTGAACAGTAATGTCGTTGCTGAAGGAAAGATTGTTGCAAGCGGAAGAAAAGGATTTATCGTCGGTGGCGAAGTATCCTGCGATAAATTTATTGAAGCAACGAGTATCGGCAACAAGATGGAAAAAAATACGATAGTAAAGGTTGGAGTGAAAGCGGAGCTTGTACAGGAAATGAAAGAAATCATTTCCTCCGTTGCAGAGATTAACGAAGAAATGGAAGAGCTTTTGCCGTTAGTTTTGGATTTTAAAGAAAAAAGACAAAATAATGTTAAGCTTCCGTCTGACAAGCTGAAGCATCTGGTCGAGATACAGCAAAAATATTTGTTGTTGAATCAGAAAAAAGAAGCGGCTACAAAACGTCTTACTATTATTAAAGAAGTATTAAATAATGCAACACTTGGGTATATTAAAGTTCCGGGAGCTGTGTACCAGGGTACGACGTTAATAATTTCAAAGTATATTTATACAGTGAAGGGAAAACAGTCTCATGTAATATATAAGGTTGTAGATGGTGAGATTCATCCGTCAGGTTATTAAGTGCTTGTCGAGATGGGAAAGGAGTGTCTATGATACCACCAATTATTGCAGCTCAAAACTCAAGTTCGATAGCTTCCATTCAGCAAAATGAAAATATTCAAAGTGCTTTACAGGGGCAAAATGCGAGACAACAAGTTCGCGAAGAAGAACGTCAAATCCGAGAGTCTGTTGTACAAAAGGAAGAAGCGGTGTTTTATGAACAACACCACGATGCAAAGGAAGAAGGAAAAAATAAATACACCAATTTTTATTCCAACAAAAAAAAGAAACAAAATGAATCGACCGAAAAACAAAAAAACGATGTTTTACGGGTGAATTTTGATATAAAAATATAATGGAAGCTACGTAAGGAGAAAATAATGTCACCAATTGTAATTTTGCTAATTATTTTAGGATTAATTTTTGTGTTCGCAAGTTTTTTTATTTCTGCGAAATTTGATGAGGAGGATAAAAACTCGGTCATCGAAATACCGGAGGAATTAAAACAGGAGCAAAAGGAAAAAATTGATAAGCTGCTTGCCGATTATATGGATGAAAAGGTTGACAGCAAATTATCGGATGTTGAATCAAGGTTTGCAGAGCTTATTAACGAGAAAACACTTGCTCTAGGTGATTATGCAGTTACTGTAAACGAAGAAATTGAGCGTAATCACAGTGAGGTTATGTTTTTATACAGTATGTTGTCAGATAAGCAAAAGGAAATCATGACAACCGCAACTATGGTGGATGATTATCGGAAAGACGTCGAAGCATTTGTTCAGGCGAATCAAATATTAAATCAAACCTTTGTTTCGAAAGAGGATGCGGAGCTATCAGCGGCTGTAAAAGAAATTGATGATAGTATTTCCGAGGATACGGAAGATGAACCAAATGAACCGGTTGACAGTAGTCGTGAGGTGATTCTTGAGATGCACAAATCAGGACTTAGTATTTTGGAAATTGCAAAACATTTAGGTCTTGGTGTCGGTGAGGTTAAGCTGGTTGTAGACTTATATCAAGGAGAGACGAAGGCATGAAATTGAAATATTTTTTACGAGGGCTTGGGTCCGGTATCTTATTTGCTACAATTATTATGTTGGCAGCATATTTGACAAGTGGCGGATATAAGCTCAGTGATAAAGAAATAAAGGATCGCGCCAAAAAGCTTGGAATGGTGGAGGCTACAGAGACAGATGCGGTTGATAAATCAGATAAAACAACCGCAGTAACCACCGAAGCAACTACGGAAGCAGCCACAGAGGCAACA
>JAUNJN010000001.1 GCA_030533235.1 Eubacteriales bacterium
AGGGCATGGCGGCATTTGGCGGTATTGCACCAACCTATCACATAGAGCTGCTTGACCGACCTACCATTGTCTGGGATTTCCACTCCCTCTTACTTGGTGTGCAGATGATGTTTTCCTTTATGCTTACCGATGAAAAATCCACACTCCGGGTATGTAAGCATTGTGGCAATGCTTTTATTGCCAACAGACCAAACAGCGTATTCTGCAGCGGCAAATGCAAGAACCAGTATAATGTGTATAAGAGCCGGGCGAAGGATAAAGAATAAAGAAAGGACGGCTGATTTATGGAAAAACTCAATGTCGATGGTACTGAAATACAGGTATTACAGATTGAAGAAGATGATTATATTTCTTTAACAGATATGGTGCGAAAAATTGATAACGGACCGGCATTGATTGAGAAGTGGCTTCGTAATAAAAATACAATAGAATTTCTTGGTATATGGGAAGAAATGTATAACGAAGATTTTGATATCCATGCATATGAAGAAATTATGCAGGAAGCTGGTCTGAATCGTTTCATTATGTCGGTTAAGCAATGGGTAACCAGAACCAATTCAAAAGGTATCATAGCTAAAGCTGGACGATATGGTGGAACATACGCATACAAGGATATTGCATTTGAGTTTGCAAGTTGGGTATCTCCTCAGTTTAAGCTGTATCTGATTAAGGAATTTGAACGGTTAAAAAAGAAAGAACAAGCTTTACTTGGCTGGAGTGCGAAAAGAGAGCTGGCAAAAATCAATTACCGAATACATACAGATGCCATAAAAACAAATCTGATTCCAGCTGAGCTTACACCACAGCAGACCTCTGTAATCTATGCATCCGAAGCAGATGTATTAAATATGGCATTGTTTGGTATGACTGCCAAGCAGTGGCGTGAAGAACATCCTGACAAAAAGGGGAATATCAGAGATTATGCTAGCATTAATGAATTGATTTGTCTTTCCAACATGGAAAATATCAATGCAGTTTTGATTGAAGACGGATTAAGTCAGAAAGAACGTCTGATAAAATTAAATAAGATTGCCATACATCAAATGTCCATTTTGGAAGAACAAAATCCAAAGGTATTGAAGTAATTCAATTGCATTTTTCTAATTCCCCCGAATTCGGGGGAATTAAAATTTATAAGTTTTACAAAACAGTTCCGATTTTCTTTCGGATTTCTCCTATTAGTGAGACAATAATTATTTTTACACAAACCAGCTTATTCGTGGTAGAATAAAACCACAGATAAGCTGGTTGTTTGTTTTGAAAGGAGAATCTTATGAAAACCAAACAACCGGAACTTAACAAAATCACTGCACTCTACGAGAGATTATCCCGTGATGATGAGCAAAGCGGTGACAGCAACAGTATCGTAAACCAGAAAAAGATGCTGGAGAGATTTGCAAACGAGCAGGGATTTACCAATCTCCGTCATTATACGGATGACGGATGGTCGGGAACCAATTTTGACAGACCGGACTGGAAGCGTATGCTTGCGGATATTGAAGATGGCACTGTAGGATGCGTTATTGTAAAGGATATGAGCCGTATCGGGCGTAATTACCTTGAAGTAGGCTTTTATACGGAAGTGCTGTTTCGAAAGAAAAATGTGCGATTTATCGCCATTTCCAACAATGTGGACAGTGCTCTAAACGATGGCAGTAACGAATTTGCCCCATTCCTTAACATTATGAATGAGTGGTATGTAAGAGATACCAGCCGGAAAATCAAGTCCGTACTTCATAACAAGGGGATGGATGGAAAGCATCTGACAAGCAACGCAATCTACGGGTACAAGAAAGATCCCGATGACCCAGACCATTGGATTATTGATGAAGAGGCTGCCGCTGTGGTAAGACGTATTTATCAGCTTATCATTGAGGGAAACGGACCGATGCAGGTAGCAAGGATTCTGAAAGATGAAAAAGTCGAAAGACCTTCCTATTATCTTGCAAAGCAGGGACTTGGAACCTGTCGGGGAAGCTGTGACATGAACAGACCATTCACTTGGACTGCTTCTACGATTTCAGACCTTGTAAGAAAACCTGAATATATGGGGCATACAGTAAATTTCCGTACCAAAAAGGAATCCTACAAGGATAAACATTCTGTGCATAATTCACCGGAGGACTGGGTTATCTTTGAGAATACTCAGGAAGCGATTGTGGACGAAGAAACATGGCTTACTGTTCAGAAAATCCGTGAAACCAAGCACCGTCCCACCAAGAAAGGTGACATCAATCCTCTGACCGGACTGGTATATTGTGCTGACTGCGGTGCTAAGATGTTCAACCACCGCACCGGCGGTTATGAAAAGAAGGATAAGGATGGTAATCCAACCGGAAAGTACACCAATGCACAGGACAATTACACCTGCTCCACTTACAGTAAGGCAAAGAGCAAGTTTGAAAACAGATGCACACAACACCATGTCCGCACGGATGTTATCAGGGATTTGCTTTTGGAAGTTATTAAAGCTACCAGTACTTATGTGATAGAGCACGAATCAGAGTTTATCGAAAAGGTTCGCAGTGCAACGGAGCTTCAACAGGAAAATGAAGCAAAAGCACAGAAAAAGCGTCTTTCCAGAGAGCAGAAACGTATCAACGAACTAAATACCCTCATTAAGAAAATCTATGAGGACAATGTAAATGGGAAGCTAAGTGACAAGCGGTTTGAAATGCTTTTGGCTGACTACGAAACAGAACAAAGTGAATTGGAATTATCAGTAGATACTTTAGAAAAGGCTTTGGCTGACTATCAGGAGAATGCTGATAATGTAGATAAGTTTATTGAACTTGTACACCGATACACAGATTTCACAGAACTTACTACTCCTATGATTCATGAGTTTGTTGATAAAATCGTGGTACACGAAGCAGACAAATCAACCGGTGACAGAATTCAGCAGATTGATATTTATCTCAAGTATGTGGGTAAGCTGGATGTTCCGATGCCGGAGCTTACACCTGAACAGATAAAAGAAGAAGACCGCAAACGCCGTAAGCGTGCATGGAACCGTACTTATATGCGTCGCAAATATGAGCGTGAAAAGGCGGAACGTGAGGCAAAAGAAAAAGGGTTATCTGAGGCAGTCAGATAGACTGTCCCAGAAATAACCCTGTGAAAGTGAAACATGGGAGTGGCGGATGTCGTGGATTCGAATCTTTTTCACTCCGCTTTTCTTGCAAGCCCTTTCCATCGCATTATTGATATAAGATTTGGTGAAGGGGAAGACCCTGTCCGTATCTTTTAAATCATAAAGCTTTGACATATAATCTTTTACTTCGTTCATTACAAAGTCCGGTATGATAATGTTCCGGATGCTCTTCGGTGTTTTGGGTGGTGTGACCACATCCTGCTTTTTAATCCGCTGGAGACTTTTGGTGATATCAAGAGTGTTCTTCTCAAAATCAAAGTCTTTCGGCGTTAAAGCGAGGAATTCTCCAAAACGGATGCCAGAGAAGTACAGTAGTGAAAACGAAACATGAGCCGTAGGATCATCCTCCATGGCTGTCAGTATCCGGTCAAATTCGTCCTTTGTCCAGAAGTTTACTACAACCTCTCGTTTTCCCATTCTGCCCGCCTTGTGGCAGGGATTTTCGGATAAGTTGAAGTAGTCCACTGCATAATTGAAAAGTGCGGTAATCATATTCTGCATCCTGTCTAGGTAGGAGTTGGAATATTCCTTTGCAATCATTTCGTTCTGCCAGGCTCGGATGTCCTTGGGAGTAAACTTATTGATGGGCTTATTCTCAAAATAAGGGAGGATGAGCTTCTCGAATACATGCTTCTTTCCGTCGATGGTGCTCTGGCGGCATCGGTGTCCCATATCCTCTATATAAATCTCGTACATAGAGCGGAAGGTCATGTCCGTGCTGCCTTTTTGCTTTCTTAGGAAATCCGCTTCCCATTCCTTGGCTTCACGCTGAAGCTTAAAGCCTCGTTTCTTTATTTGTTTTTTCTTTCCGGTAAAATCTTCATAATAACATCTGACATACCAGGTTCCTCGTTCTTCGTCTTTATAGACCGGCATATTGTTTACCTTTACTATCGAAGATCCTCGCCAAAGAGTCGGATGAGTTGTTCGAACTGTCCCTTCTGGTATTCCATAACCCTTCCCAGTGCTTCCTCACTGATTGGAAAAGTTTCCTTATCAAAACTGATAAGGTAGGAAGAAGATTTACTTCCGTCATCGTTTTCAATCTGACAGGGATTGCATCCGAAGTGGGAAAATTTCAACCAGTTTAAATATGCATCTAAATTGTTGCCAAAATCCGTGGTCTGTGTCATACGTACATATTCATCGCCGGATGCTACAAATCTGGATGTGTCACAGTCCAGAGCATTTGCAATTAGTTGAAGCTTTCCGATTCCCGGAGTGCGGTCCCCCTGTTCATATTTGGAAACCGTTCCAACTTTCAAGCCGATGAGATTGGCGAGCTCCTCTTGTGATAGCCCTTTCTCTTTTCTTGCCTGTTTTAGTCTGTTGCCAAGTTCCTTGCGTTCTTCAAGTGTCATAATATTCATGGCTTTTCACCTCCTGAAACAAATACTATCACAAAGAGTGATATTCTGCAATAGGGGAATCTGTTGACAAGAACAAAAAGTAGTAGTATAAATAATAATGAAATGATAAACACGGACAAAATGTGATAGTAGAGAGCGAGGTGAGAGCATGAAAACACAATATGTGACGGCAGATGAGTTGGTGGATACCCTGGGCGTCAGCAAGGGAAAAGCCTACCAGATTATCAGACAGCTCAACGAGGAACTGGATGAGCAGGGATATATCAAAATTGCCGGGAAGTGCCCAAGAAAGTATTTCGAGAAGAGATATTACGGATATACTTCCGAGGCGTAGCGTAAGCAAAGCCCTAAAGAGCGAGTGAGATATTTCCCAAGGCTGACATTCGAACCGGTTCATTTCCATAATAAGAATGTCAGCATGCAGATGTGACAACCAGCCATTGGAAGAGGAGTTCCTAATACGGCTGGTGGGAGCAGATGCATTTGTGGTCAAGCGGCAAAACGCTTGCCCCCTAGTTTGGGATTTCCCAAACTAATAGGGGGACATTACTTTCGGAACCGGGAAAGAAAATGGAGAACGATACCCTAAGAAATGAACTTAGAGAATTTAAGAAAAGGAGATTATGACAATGAGCATAAGAAGATTTTTATTTCAGAACTTAAGCAGAGATGAAACGGATAAAAGGGGCGTGATGAGATGCCGGATATATACAGAACCATATCGGGTGCACTGTTCCGGGCACCGAACTTAGAACACAATAACAGAGATCATATTCCATGGAATGCGGTACAGGAGCGTGCAGACAGGAATGTGGTATTTGTAAACGGAACAAAAGAATTTACCTTAGAGCAGGTATACGATAAACTTTTTCAAAAATCCTATGAGGAGTGGCTTGCAAAGGAGCGAAAAAAGAGTCGTGCTAAGGATGATCCACCAAGCTATTATGAGAAGATTCAAAAGGATAAAAAGAAACATTTATCCTATGAAATCATCTGGCAGATAGGTGATATGGATGATACCGGGTACGACACGGATAACCTTTCAGCCATCTGGGCAGAGGATGTACTGTTAAGATTTGCAGAGCATCTGATGCATGAAGTGCCCAATGTGACTTATGTATCCAAGGAGAGGCTTGAAGTCCCGGAGTGGAAACCGCCCTTTAAGGCAGGTGTGGTGATTACCAATTTTGCATTTAATGGAGATGAATCTACTCCCCACCTACACATGACATTTGTTCCCTATTCCGATAATTGTAGTCGTGGACAGAAAACCCAGAATGCATTGGTGCAGGCCTTTACGCGAATGGGTTATAAGACCACTATGGAGCAGGCAAGAGATGCCTCAGATGAGCTGGTGTGGCAGGATACACCGGAGGGGAGGAAGCCTCAGATGGTGCGTACAGCCTACGGCGCAGTTGAGTGGATAGAGGAGCAGAAGAACTGGATTGCAGAGGATATGGAAAAGAATATCGGCTGGACTCGCTTTTACAAGGGTAAGAATGAGCGTGGTGATTTAGTTCTTTCAGATTATCGCAGGGAGCGTGCGGCAGAGAAAGCATTGGAAGCGGAACGTGAGAAAGAAAGGCAAGAAAATGCCCTGCAGCATATTCAAACCCTGTCAGAGCAAACAATCAAAAAGCTGGATGAAGAGATATCTGCCAAGAATATGACGCTGGAATGTAAGGATGCCTTAATCGAGATTAAGAAATCCGATGTGGCAGAATGGAAAGAGAAAGCGGAGTATTCCAAGTCGGAGTATCTGAAGGCAGATGAGCTTCTGGCGGATAAAAATAAAGAAGTGGAGCAGGCACAAGGGGAGCTTTTCAGGGTGACGGAGGAATTGGATGAAGCAACCCGTAAAAAGGAGATTGCCTTAGATTTGTACCACAGATTATCTACGGATACAGAGAACACGGATTTGTTCGATAAGGTGGTGGATTTGTCCTACGAGAATGAACAGCTCCGGAGTAAGATTCAGGTCTTACAGGATAAGCTGGAAAAAGCCTATGAATTTATGAAGCAGTTTGTAATCAATGGAAGGAACATGCTGGATGTGTTCCGGGAGCGAATTGGCGAAGTGAAGGAGTGGGTGCACAGGAAAGTTGCCGGGATAGGACGGTAGGGGATGCCCCAAGTGGTAGAGATACTGCTTGGGGTGTTTTTAGTAAAATTGATAAGGATTTACAGAATATATTTAAAGTAATAGAAAAGTGTGCAGAAATAGAAAATGCAATAGAAAATATATTTTCGTAAAATTCTATTGACAAAATATGAATTCTAATATATTCTATGATTAGAAAAACGATAAGAAACAAAGAAAGGAGCTTATAATATGCAATTTGAAAAAATTATTTTAGAGTTATTGTCTAGAATTCAGAAATTGGAGGAAGAAGTTGATTTGTTAAAGCAAATATTGCAGGAAAAGATAGAGGAAAATAAAAGTGAAAATAATTCTTTGGATTCATCGGAAGGAAATGCTACATACAAAAAAATGACAGATGAGATGATAGATTTGTGCTATAAGTATGGAAAAAAAGTGCATGATGGAGAAAATGTACAAGAGATTGCGGATGATATTTCATATGAAACGGGAATGAATCGAAATTCGGCAATTATGTATTTGCAGGTGGTAAGTAACATGTTGGATGGTGTTATTTACAAAAGAGCAATAAACTCGAAGGCATTACAAAAATATTTTGATAATATTTGGAATGATTTTGGTAGTAAGGGATTAAAACATGCAATTCAAGCCACAAAACTTCATATAGAGTATAGAAGAGAATTCGGACATCCGGTAGATTCAATTGAAGAAATATGCAATAGAGCAGAAAAGAGATTGTAGAGCAAATTATAGAGGGGTTATTAATGCAGTGTACACCTATGAGAAAAAGAAGGAGAGAAAATTATGGGTATTACAGTTTCTGAAATTAAACAGCTATTGATTGATAAAGAAGTACAGTATTTATACCCTGCCAATACAGTTGCGACGGCTATTTCCTTTCTGTTAAAAGGCGGATTGATATCAAGAGGGGCAATGGAAGAAATACATTATTTTCAGACTCCACAACAATCTGATGAACTTGATAAAGAACTGGGTGTATATTATGATATATTTTTTGATTCCGATGATATTCATGCGAGAGCTAAAGACTTAAATAGTTATGGCCCTGTTACTTTTGTGTATGATATAGATTTACTTGATACTCTGAAAGATAAGGTTGTAAAGCTAACAAGGGATAATCCAATCAGATGGAGTGAAACAACATCGGAAGAGGAAAGATATTTTACGGAATTGACTTCTGCGAAAATTGGATATCATAAGGGCGCATTTCAACAGCATTTAACTATATGCGATATGCATGAGCCATTAGCATTTAATCCGCATTTGGTAAGAATAGTGATTGATAATCCCAATATTGATAAGACGGAGTATTTCGACAAAGCTGTTCATGCTATACAAAAACTTTTAAACGAAAAAGAAATAAATGTTCCTTTGGAAGTGCGTAATTGTCCGGAAGATTGTATGTGTCACCAGAAATATAGGACATATAAAGAAGGATTTGTTTATCATAAATTTAAAATACGATAACAATAGAAAGTTTACAAAAGAAGTGCGATATAGGCTGTGTCAGTACCAATATGAAACATGTGGACATTAGGTAAGCTTAGGCAGGGAAAATACTGCATAGAATTGCATTAGAAGCATGATACACAATTGAAAAAAGTATGTTATAATATAAATGAATTATAATTCACACAAATGGGTAAGGGAGGTGTTGCCGTTGAAGAGACTTTCTAAAGAAGTTTTGAAGGCAATATTGACTTGCAATGTACTCAAGTATGAAGGACCTTGTAGCCGGTAATTCACCGTGTCTGTAAATACTGCTAATGCAAAACCCGCAGTTAAGGGACTGCCAAAGTGAAGCGCATGTGTAAGAAACAATAATAGGTACACCAGTTGGTGGTATTGAGGCGAAGTAATAGTGGAGTTTAACCACGATAAAAAACGTTGAAGTAGCGGAGTGCGGAGCCTTGCAGCATGTTAGAGTAAACAAAAACCTAGTTAAAGGGTTAGGACGCCTATTCCTAATCCTTTAATTTTTTAAATTTATTCATTTGAATGTTACTTCTTATAATTGGAGCATTCTTTTTGTTCTACATTTCGATTTTTTCAGGATAAGCTGGAAAAAGCCTATGAATTTATGAAGCAGTTCGTAATTAATGGAAGAAACATGTTGGATGTGTTCTGGGAGCGGATTGGCGAAGTGAAGGGGTGGGTACACAGGAAGGTTGCCGGGATGGGACGGTAAGGTAAGGGATGCCTCAAGTGGTAGGGATACTGCTTGGGGTGTTTTGTTAGTTGTAGTCAAGTTTTGCAGATGATATAATAGGGACATGAGTGTAAGGGTTATTTACAACTAATATATCGAGAATTGTTACCCCCCCTGTACACCTTCCGTGAAAAGGAGGCCGGTATGTTTGCAAAAACGATTAAGATTTCCGCATTGGTTCTTGTGGTGCTAACAATTATATTTGCATTAATTTATCAAATTAATCCCGATACTGTGATATTGAGTATAGCGATTACATTTGGTACTATTAGCTATCATTATTTGATGCGTTTAGCCGTTGGATATGTTGTTAATGGAATCTTTCATAATAGGTTCAATTATAGCAGAAAATGGTTTCAAGAGAAGAAATTTGAAAAGCATTTGTATGAAATGTTGCGAGTGAAAAAGTGGAAAGATAAAATGCCTACTTTTGCACCGGAAATGCTAGATTTAAAAGTACATACATGGGAAGAAATTGCAGGAGCAATGTGCCAGTCAGAAGTGGTGCATTCGATTATAGTAGTACTATGTTTTGTACCTGTATTAGCTACTTTAATATGGGGAACATTTTGGGTATTTTTTATCACATCAGTTTTAGCTGCCGGTGTGGAGAGTATGTTTGTGATAATGCAACGATATAACAGACCAAGGGTAATAAAGATGATTGAGAGAGAAAAATGGCTAAGATAACTGTATATGGAATTTTATGAAGTAATTGAAAAAAGAAGAACTATTCGTGATTTTGAAAATGTAGCTATACCAACTGAAATTATTGAGCGGATAATAGAAGCAGGGTTAAAAGCACCTACAAATGACCATATGAGAGACTGGCATTATGTTGTGATTCAAGATAAAGGTGTAGTAATGCAGCTGTTGGATATTATTCCTAAAGGGATTTCTGAAGAGGATATGAATCAGCTTATTGAAGACTGGAATTTGAGTGATAACGAACAGCAAGAAGCATATAGAAATGCTGTTCCGAAGCAACATAAAATGCTATTGGATGCATCAGTTATTGTGATCCCTCTTTTAAAGCAAAAGACAGATATTTTGCACCCTGATAATATTTCGTACTTAAACGGTTTTGCTTCTATTTGGTGTAGTATTGAGAATATTTTTCTCGCAGCTACAGCAGAGGGATATGCTTGTACTTTGCGGGTACCATTAGGAAACGAGGGAGAATGGGCAAGAGATGTGCTAGGATATCCGAAATATTATTTTATGCCTTGTTTTATAGGAATAGGTAAGGAAAAAACGGATGCTGATGTTGTAAAGCAAAAGGATATAGAAGTGAAGGATAGAATCCATTGGGATAGATGGTAAAAAATTGCATAATAAAGGAATATTCGGATATGGGAAAAGTATTTGTTCATGGATTAGGACAAACACCGGAGAGTTGGAATGCGGTCCTTTCGTCTATAGATGAGACGGAGAAATGCGTGTGTCCTAATTTGGTAGCAGGTGTAAAGAACCAAAATGTGAACTATAAGAATTTGTATAAAGCATTTTCAGAGTTGTGTGATGAGTTTGATGAATCAATTAATTTGTGTGGACTGTCATTAGGTGGTGTCTTGACATTAAATTATGCCATTGAAAGGCCGGATAAGGTAAAATCGTTGGTTCTTATTGCGACTCCATATAAGATGCCCAGAATGCTTTTGAAATTGCAAAACATATGCTTTCGGTTTATGCCGAAATCTGTGTTTCAGCAGATGGGTTTCGAGAAAAAAGATTATATTGGTTTGTGTAAATCCATGATGGAGTTGGATTTTACTGATAAATTGGATAATATATCGTGTCCGGTGATGATAGTTTGCGGAGAAAAGGACAATGCAAATAAAAAGGCATCTAAGGAATTGGCAACGCTTTTGAAGAATGCTCGATTAGAGATTGTCAGTGGTGCGGGGCATGAGGTGAATGTGGAAGCTCCGGATAAATTAGGGAAATTGCTGAGTTCAATATAAGTGAGGTTAAATATATATTATGGTTGATATACATAGGATTAGTGCCGGTAATGTGAATTGTTATATTGTGGTTGATAAGGATAAAGCCATATTAATTGATACCGGAAGAAAAAAGTACCGGGAGAAAATATTAGAAAAGTGCAAGGAGTTTAATGTGAGCTTAATTGTACTCACACATGGACATATGGATCATTGTCAGAATGCAGCTTATCTTGCGAATGCTTTAAACATTCCGGTTGCAATCAGCAAAAAAGATATTAATATGATACCAGATAATAGAAAGCAAGAAATGACAGCTAAAACTTTTTTAGGGAAAATGGTGTTATTAGTATCTTTAAGCAGCTTTGAGAAGGATACTTTGGATGTATTTGAACCAATGGTATATTTGCAGAATGGAGACAGTTTGAATGAATACGGTGTAGATGCAAAGGTTGTAGAATTGCCAGGGCATACAAAAGGTTCTATTGGTTTGGTTATAGAAGATAAGTTATTTGTTGGAGATGCTTTGATGAATATGTTTTATCCAACTATATCAATGCTATATACAGATGAAGAGAAAATGCTAGAAAGTGCGAAATGCATTGGTGAAATGGGAGAGAAAACAATTTATTTTGGACATGGGAAACCAAAACGAAATCGGAAATGGGTGAAGTAAGTAAAGATGGTGGGATTACAGAAGAAGGTGTAAAGGTAATACAAGAATCGTTTCCGCAAGTTTCAGATGCAATTTTTGATAAAACATTAGAGAAAAGAAGACAGACTAATTTGAATGTGCAGAAAGCATTTAAGGAATAACGGTGCGTTCATGCATATTTTAGTATGTTGAGAAAGACGAAAGGTACGAGGTAATTATGAAATTTGAAAAAGCAACTATAAAAGATATAAATATGTTAACTGATTTACGACTTGCATATCTACAAGAGGATTTAGGGGTTATTACTGATAAACAATTGATACAAGAATCGCTGCCAGGCTATTATGAAAAACACCTTAACAAAGATTTGATGGTGTACGTTGCAAGGGATGATGAGGATATAATTGCTTGTGCCTTTTTGCTGATAGTGGAAAAACCTATGAGCCCGTCATTTATTACTGGAAAAACGGGAACTGTTTTAAATGTATACACAAAGCTGGAATATCGGAATAAGGGTTATGCAAAGAAACTAATGACAATGATGTTGGAAGAAGCTACAGCACAAGATGTCAGCGTTATTGAATTAAAATCAACAGAGGATGGATATTTACTTTATAAATCTGTCGGTTTTGAGGATGTTGTGGTTAAGTATCATAATATGAAAATTGTGTTGCAGTAATTGTTGTGGAGGTGTCACATGGAAGAAAAAATCACCTTATGTGGAGATAATTGCATAGAGTGTCCCAGATACAATGCACATAGTGAGAAAGAACTTCAGAATGCGGCACAGTTATGGTATCGGGTAGGCTGGCGAGACTGCGTTGTTTCCGGTGAAGAAATTAGATGTGAAGGCTGTTCTTCACATAAACAATGTATATATCATTTGGTAGAATGCACAAAGGAGCATAATGTAGATAAATGCAATCAGTGTGCGAAATTTCCTTGTAGGAAGATTAGTAGTATGTTGGAGCGTTCCAAGGAATATCAGAAACGATGTAAAGAGGTCTGTTCGGGTGCAGAGTACGATATGCTGGAAAAAGCATTTTTTGATAAGGAAAACAATTTGAGGAAGTAAAGAGAGAGGTAGAGCAGATGATACTGTTAGTGGTGGATACACAGAAATTGATAACCAATTCAAATTTGTATCATTATGATGTGTTTGAAAATGCTGTTAAAACGTTAATTGCAGCTGCCAGAGAGAATAATGTTGAGGTTATTTATGTAAGACATGATGATGGTGCTGGTGAGGAATTGACGAAGGGAACATCTGGATTTGAGATATATGAAGGTTTTAGCCCACAGCCGGGTGAGAAGATTTTTGATAAGACTGTAAATAGTTCGTTTAAGGGCACAGGCCTGTTGGAATACTTGAGGGAGAAGAATGTCCGGATAGTAGCTGTTGTCGGATTGCAGACGGATTACTGTATTGATGCAACAATTAAGTGCGGGTTTGAGCATGGCTTTAAAATGATTGTGCCTGAAAATGCAAATTCCACATTTGATAATGCTTTTATGACAGGAGAGCAGAGTTATAAGTATTATAATGAGTTTATGTGGAAGGGCAGATATGCGGAATGTATTTCTGTGGAGGAAATGATTAAGCGGATGAAGGGGTAAGTGCAGAATGGAAGAGGTTATTAGAAAATATTTTCAATGCTGGCTGGATAAAGATGGTGATGCTGTAAAGAAGATTTTTACCGATGATATTATTTACAGCGAGTGTTATGGTCCGGTATATAAAGGCATCGGACAGATAATAAGATGGTTTGAGGATTGGAACCGAAAAGGGACTGTTTTGCAGTGGGATATAAAGCGTATGCTTGTTTCCGGGAATACAACCGTTGTGGAATGGTATTTTAAGTGTGACTATGAGGGCAATGTAGACGGTTTTGACGGAGTTACCATTGCTGAGTTTGATGCAGATATGAAGATTTGTGATTTGAAGGAGTTTCAGTCGAAGGCAGAGCATTATTATCCGTATGGGGAATAAGTAAATTCCTATGTAAAAGGGAGTGAGAATGTGAAAGAATTTGAGAATTTAGTTAGTATTCAGGAATTACAGCAACAGATTAGTGCATCTAAGCTTTTTAGCATATTTTTAAGCAAAGAGCAGCGAAAACAAAGAAAAGAAATTGAAGAGCAATTGAACAGTTTACTTAACCAAATGAGGTTGTTTTCTGAAAGATTTTCGCCGTTGGGATGGTGTATGTATGATAGTATGAGTGTGCCTCTACTTGAAAAAGCTAATCAGGTTTACGAGATAGAGGGAGCAGAAGCTGCTGAGTGCGTTTTAATAGACTATTACAAAGGAGAAGTAAAAGATAGGATACACCAAATACACCATAAATCAAAAGAGTTGCTGTTACGTTACGAACTGATTAAAAATGCATTTGAGGAACATTTTACAGAAAGATATTATGCTAGTGTTCCGCTATTTCTAATTATAGTCGATGGAGCTGTGAATGATTTCACGAAAAGTAAGGGTCTTTTTGCGGAGGGAACAGATGTTACTGCATGGGATTGTTTAGTTGGATGTAATGATAGTTTGGAAAATATAAAGAACGTTTTTAATAAGGGCAGAGGCAAAACTAATTCAGAAGAAATACGAATGCCTTATAGAAATGGAATCTTACATGGTAGGGATCTAAATTATGGGAATGAGTATGTATCGTGCAAGTGTGTAGCGTTATTATTTGCTGTTGCGGAATGGATGGCAATGAAAAATAGTGAAGATAAACGAAAGGAAAAATATCAAAAAGAGCATGAAGTAATTTCACTAACTCAGGCGTTAAAAAGATATAATCAAGTTCAAAACGATAAGCAGGAAATCCAGAAATGGAAGAAAAGAAGTGTAGAGGTTGGGAAAGATATTCCGGAATGTGGAACGGTTGAGGATTATGAGAATTATCAATACATAGTACCGGTAATTCAATTTCTGCAATATTGGGAGAATAAGAATTATGGAATGTTGGGAAAGGTATTGAAGAATATGTTTTCTTATGAGACGTCCGAAAAAAAGCGAGCTGGAGAAGCAAGAAAACTTTTTGAACATAAGAAATTAAATGATTATAAGTTACTTGAAATCGAAGAACGTGGATGCGGTATGTCTAAAGTAGTTGTAAATGTTGCATGGGATAGTAATGGAGAAATGAAAAGTGGTGATTTGGTTTTAGGCGTGTCCTATGTATCATTGAATCAAGAGGCGAAAGAAGCTGCATTGCCGTGGAAGAATAATGGGGAATGGGTTATTTATCCATGGGATGTAAGTGCACTGCATAAAGCGTAACGTTGTTGTGTGGATTTTAAAAGAGAGAAGGGATTGCAATGAAGCGAACATATGATGATGTTGTGAACTATGTAGAAAATCAAAGTAATGGGAAATGTAAAGTAATAAGTGCGAAACCAGAACATTCTTTTGATGATTTAGGAATTATTGTTAATGTCTGGAATGTGAAGACGGATGTAGATGGTGATTGGTGGGTTGTGGAAGGCGAGCGGGTTCCTATGAATTTGTATCCACAAGGAGCATATTATTTTTCGGTAGATGAAGTATATTCATTTCATATGGGACTGATGGAAAGAATGTATGCATCTCATGAAAACTATGAACCAGAAGGTTTTGTAAGAGCAATAACGATGGATGGTGAAATTGCACCAACGTTATTTAGAAAACTTAAAAATGTTGCAATGCTAATTGATGGGGCACAGGAAGTTGAGGATTTTCAGGCAATTGGGGTTCAATGTAGAGAAATACTAATTGAATTGGGAAATACAATATACTATCCTGAAATGTCTAGAGGAGAAGAACAACCTCAAGCATCTAATTTTAAACGTAAGGCAGAATTATTTGTTAGACATTATATGTCAGGTAGTGAGAATAGCGATTATAGGAGCTATATTAAAAAAGTAACGGAAGCAACATGGGACTACGCGTCCAAAATAACACATTCTCAAACTGCTACATTTTACGAGGCATCCAGTTGTGTGACGATGACAACGTCGCTGGTAGGGATATATGAAAACATTCGTCAAAAAATATATGATGTTTTATCGCAATATATATGTAAAAGTTGTAAAAGTAAAAAATTATTGATTATTGATGATGAAAGTAATGACGAAGGCGTGGTTACCAAATTATATCTTCAATGTAAAGAATGTGGAGAAATAACAGCGGTTGTATTTGATATTGAGAATAGCAAGCCATCTGATTATATTCAAGGGAAAATAGAGGATGTATAATACTCTTAATTTTGGGTAAAGATAAATTTATAATATGCAGTTGACACAGCCTGTTAATTGTCATATTATAATTATAGAGAGGTCTCCATTAACCTTATGGTCTTGAACCATAGAAGAGATGAACATTAAAGAAGGTCTCCATTAACCTTCGGTAATCAATCCGTAAAGAGATGAACATTAACGAGTGGGAAGCTTAGTCTTCCCACATTTTTTAACTCAAAATACAAAGGAGCAGTATTATGTTTACACTGGAGGGAAAGTTGACATTTATCAACATTGACCAGAGCTACCTCAAAAAGCTGCATGATGCATGCTCAGAGGTATATTATAAGCCAAGCGGATATGAGAATAAGCCATACATAGGAATTCTGATAAATAAAAATGACAGAAAATATGTAATTCCATTATCTTCAGCCAAGGAAAAGCATAAGACATGGAAAAATGTCGATAAGGAATGTTACTTAGTTTATGAGATGGCGAAGAAGTCCAGTATGGGACAAGGAGATATTTGGGTGGCAGCAGAAGATGATGATGTAAAGCATATTCTTTCTGTTATGGATATTAAGAAAATGATTCCGATTGTGGATGGTGTTTACAGCAGAGTAAATATTAATCCTGAGGACGTAGATACCGATGATGTTAAAAAATATAAGGACTTGCTAAATAAGGAATATTCCTTTTGTTTGAAGGTAATTGATGAAGTTATTGGAAAAGCCAACAAGTTGTACGATAAACAGATGGCAACCGGAAAGGTAGTTAAGTTCTGTTGCGATTTTAAAGCGTTAGAAGAAGTGGCAGATAGATAGAAGCGGATGACTCATGTGAGCCATCCGTTTACAACTATATGAGGGCATAAGAAATTAAAACACTTCCAAACTATCCTCCGCATCCACCCATGCCTGCATCTCGCCATCCAGCGCAAGTCTTGCATATTCCAGCGGATTATCAATCGCCAGAGCATTTAAGCACCGCTGTGAATTAGGAGTAGTCCTTATCCCGGATTCTGCTTGATTGCAATCAATCCGGAGGATGTAGCTGTTATAATGGTTAATGTCGATGCTGTTATGCATCGGGTTATATTCAGCGTGTATCAATTTCATTGTTATCAGTCCTTTCATTTGAATTGGAGGTAAAAAGCCCATGGGCTTATTTTGGACTTGAAAAACTTTCGAAATAAATATAATAATCACAAAATGTACCATTATGCAAAATCAAATATCACCAAAAACATTCAGAATAATACAATTAGTGATATTGACAGTAGTGTTGCTACAATCATTGAGTAATCTTTGAACACTTAATGATATAATATCTATGTTTTCATTCTGGGAAAGTGTGTATGCACTTTCCCAGTTTTTTAAATAATCTTTATTCTTTTAGTAATATCAAAACAATAATTCCCGAATGTAAAACAAAATAGAAACAGAAGATATCAAGACAAAGGCATGTGCAGTCAGATCATTTGAGTTGTCAGAGCATATAAGCAGTTAGTACATATAAGCAGCCAGTACATGCGAGTTGTCATTGTATATGAGTTGTCAACGCAAATAAGCCGTCAGGGGCGATTACTGTTATATAGAACAAATTTAGAGTTAAACAGTATTTTCCCTACTTATTTGGATTAAATTACTGCCTGTTGGTTAGACAATATCAGATGAGCAGTAGAAATTTGCAGCGCAATTTGAATACAGATATAAAATTGCTGCCTTAAAGAAGATTATTATGGATAAGGGGGTAATATAGTTTTATAGGAGATCAAAAAAGAGATTAAATATCTGGAAAACAAGCTAAATTCTATCAAAAAAGAAATGCTTAATATTGAGATGTCGGTTAAGGAATATGATTAATGTTCCTCTTTGTGTATTAACAACTGTAAATACACAAAAGAATGCATCAAATGTATTATGATTTTGCAAGATCAAACCGAAATATAAAATAAAAGAATAAATTATTTGTCCAAACGATAGATTTGAAAGATTTATTGTTTGGAATAATCAAATGAATGTCGGATAGTAAAAGTGTCTCAAAAGGATTTGAGCTTAAAAGACTTCAAGGAGGAAGTGATACTATTTTGAATGGTATGGGATTGCTATACCTATTTTCTGTTATATCTTTTTGCCTGATGAGTCGTGGGCTTATTTCCTGTGAGCAAAATGAATAATAATGTAAGTTTGTGCATTAAGGAGGTGTATTTCGATGATGCTTTTTTCCGGTACAGTGCAAAATGCTGTTAAGCTAGATATGCTAAATAACAAGTGGGAGCAGAAAAAGAACACGAGTAATGCTTTATCGAAAGAAGAATTGAATAAAAGAGAAAAATGGACTCCGGAGCAAAGAATGCTGAATGATTATCAAGAACAGCTTAAGAAACAAAAAGAAGGTAACAAACGAACGGAGATATATAACAAAATTAGTAGTGGGCAAAAACTATCTCCGGAAGAAGAACAGTATCTTGCCTCCTTTGATCCTAAGTCATTATCAGAATACAGACAGACACAGGCTGAACGAAAGGCTTACGAGGAAAAGCTTAAGAAATGCAAGACGAAGGATGATGTACAAAGACTTAAGCAGACATCATTAGGCGTTGAATTTTCATCCTTAAAAAAGGTGCTCAATGATCCTTGTATTCCGTTAAGTGAGAAACTAAAAAAGGCCGGGCAAGTGCTTGGGAAGACTAGGAACTTTCAGGAAGCTGAGGCGGAATTTATAGAATCCGGTGCATATGATGAATTGCCTACGGAAGCAGAGCAAGCTATAGAACGTGCAAAAGAAAATAACGTACAAAATGAGATAAATAATGCGTTGGTGGAGAATGCGTCGGAGGAGAATGAGGAATTTGTTGATGAGGCTGAAGAAAAAACAAATGCTTCAGATAAGGATTCGTCAGAGATGAAGGAGGCTTCTCAAAAACTCTCAGAAGCAAAATGCAGGGAAGCTTCTAATGAAGATCCGGGAAAAGAAATTGAAGAAATATATAATCGTCTTGTTCTTAGAAAACAACTTGAAGAGGATGCAGATAAGTTTGTGATTACAGAACAGGAAAAGAAACTTGGAAAGAAATTCAATTTATCTGTCTAGGGGAGGAATTGCTATGAATGTAAGTGCTAATAATTTTGGACAGGTCTTTACTGGTTTTGATTGCGGAAAAAGAAAATAAGTCAAATCTTAACGGTTTATGTGACTTGCTATTTGGATTTGTCGATTTGCTCTCATTAATGCTTATTTTTCTTCCATTGTATCCCAAACCGGTTGATGGATATATTTATTCGGTAAGTCTTATTGAGTATGTAGATAATGAAATTTGGATTCGTATGACATACTGGGGGCTTTTTATCACATTGACGATTATTGGAATTGTGAATATATTAATGGTTAAATTCAAATTTGAAAAGGGGAAAAAGGTGAATTGCAAAATAATGGATAAGAGATATATTTTGTCTTTTTTGTCGTGGGCTTATTTCCTATGTGATAAAACAGGATAACGATGTATGGGTACAGTGCAAAATCAGGTTGATTTGCATACGAAAAGAAAGTATCGTTTGAACAGTTGAGTCAAGAGATAGATAAATTTTTAAGACGAAATATCACTTCGAAGTCGAACTTTGTGAGGGAGGTGTAGTAATTGAAAATTGGAGAAGCAAGAGAAACATATAGCTTTCAAATAAAAAACTTCAACACTAAGCAAAGAGAGTTATTTGCACAGAAACAGGCACTTGAAGAAAAAATAAAAACGACAGAAAATGGAGCAGTAATATATAAAAATGAAGCCGCGGTTCTTGAACTGCAATATAATGCTGTGGCTGAGAAGAGGCAGGAATATCAGGATTATATGGATAAGCTTGTTGAGCAATGGTCTACAATCGCAGATATGATATCGAGTGAGCAACAGGGAGATGCTATGGCCGATGCAGCAAAGGAACAGAGCAAAATTATGGAGGTTGCACGTAGAATCATGCATGGTGATAAGGTGCCCTCATCGGATGAACAGAAATTGATGGAGTATGATTGGAAGCTGTATTCAATGGCGAAAAATGTTGCCGCTATGTTAGAAATACAAAAGAAACGTAAAGAGCACAAGTCTTTATGGGAAGACGAGGAAGTAAGCGAATTGAAGGATCCTTTCGAGGAGGCAGATAATACAGAAGCATTTGCTGACGGACCGGAAGTGGTGGAGGTTGATCATGTAATTGCTTCAGCAACATTGGATACAGGCGAAATACATAAAAACTGAATACAAATCAGTTATTTTTAAATTCGATTTATATGAAAAAGATGGGGAAAGAAAATATGCGCATTGAAATTAATAAACTGGATGCTGAACTGTTTTTATCCTTATACACATCCGTAGGCTGGGAACCGCCAAGCAAAGAACAGGTTGTGACAGCATTGGATAACACTATAGCTACGTTTGTTGCCTATGATAATGAGAAACCTGTAGGAATGGTACGGGTGATTGGTGATGGAGGAATGTCTTTCTATATTAAAGATTTTGTTGTGGTTCCATCATATCAGTCAAAAGGTATCGGAAGAATGTTGATTGAGAGTGTTGAGAAATATATTAAGGCTGCTGTTGGTGAGTGGGCTGTAAGTTTAGAATTGATTAGCACAATAGAAGCTCAACCATTTTATGAGAAGATGGGATTTGAGGTTAGACCTTGTGAATGGGATGGACCGGGAATGTTTAAAATGATTAGATAAAAGAATCATTTATCTACTGTGAAAGGATGTATTACAATGGCATCGAGTAAAGAATATTTAGAGTTTATATTAGAACAATTATCGAATCTGAACGATATTACCTATAAAGCGATGATGGGTGAGTACATTATCTATTATAAAGGTAAAATAGTAGGTGGTATATATGATGACAGATTTTTGGTTAAGCCTGTTAAAGCTGCAATCGAATTAATGCCAAATGCAGAATATGAATTACCATATGAAGGTGCGAAAGAAATGTTATTAGTTGATGAGGTGGAAAATAGAACGTTCCTGGCAGAGTTGATGAATGCTATGTATGATGAATTGCCGGCACCGAAAACGAAGAAAAAGCACTGAGTTATCAAGTTGTATTTGATTATATTATGAAAACAGTTGTATGGAAGAATGGAAGGCGTTAATGAATTCTCATCGGTAATTGATGAGTTGGTAAATGTTTGTTTTTATATTTGGAAAGTAGGTAATTGGTAATAGAAATTTGGATGGTATCTGAAAACTAAACTATTATGATGGAGGTTTCAGATGGGAAAAAAGAAAAGAGAACATGTGGTATTTGATCAAATGCTAAAGCAGAAAAAGAGTATTCCTTTTTCGATAATAAATAGGAAAGATTCCAAAAAACAGAAAAGAAAATCTACGAACGGAGCAAAGGGCAATCAATGAAAGCGTTCTTTTTATAGTTGAAAGGATTATTAGTATGATACTAAGAAAAAAGTTCACAAGCTGGATGATCGTATCTCTCAATATTTGACCTGAAAATGCGAGGATATACACCAAAAAATAATGTATGATGAGCCTATCAAAAAAGAAAGGAGCAGTCATATGGAATGGGTTCAAGGCATGAACGAAGCCGTAAACTACATAGAAGAACAATCAAAGCCGCTAAGAGTGGATTTGTGACTTCTTATACTTCACCTGTTACCGGGAACGCACTTTTGAATTATGTGTTTCGGAAGACAGGGGTAAAGATGCGTATTTATGCACAGAGTATTGGAGAGCATTCAGATATCCTGTCTGATTTTCCTGAAAATATGAAAGCAGACATAAAAAAGTCCGGGGATTGTAAAAAACTAAACGGGTTAAATTGTTCGCCGACATGTTCAGGCGGTTATGAATTTACAATGGATGGTGAAGAATTGAAGAAATGCAAAAATATGGCTTTCTTTCATTCGCTGACGGAAGAAAACTATGATGCAATAGAAAAACTGATTCGTTCTGAATTAGGTGAATAGTGCTATTTGCAAATTTTGAAAACGAGGGTAATGATATAAAATGAGATTAATAAAGTGTAAAACAGATGACTTTTTGAAAATCACAGAATTCTATAAATATGTTATTGATAATTCACCAACGATGGAAACGTATGGACGTTGGATTTATGGTCAACATCCAACAGATGAAATGATAAAGTCTTATATCGACGGTGGATATATGTATTATGCAGAGAAGGATCAAACAATCATAGCTGCGGTTGCATTAACGCCGTTTCAAACTGAAGATTATCATCCTGTTAATTGGAGTGTCAGCCTAAATGACAATGAGGTGTTTGTAGTTCATATTCTTTGTGTAAATCCTTGCTGTCAGAAGCAGGGAATAGCAAAACAGATAATGGAAGAAGTTGTTGGTCTGGCAAAAAACACCGGGATGAAGGCGATACGATTAGATGCATTATGTTGCAATGAACCGGCTCATAGATTATATGAGAATTGTGGGTTTAAAAAGTGTGGAGTACAGAACTGGTATGCTGATAATACAGGCTGGATTGATTTTTATTTATATGAAATGATTTTAGAATAAAGACTGTCAAAAAGGAAAGACAGTATGATAAATGACACTCGTGGAAAAACTTTCTTGACAGTTGCTCGTTGGTAATAAATACTTACTGCAAATAATGTAAATGCAATGAAAAGAAATAGTACATGTTTATCTGAATTTAGGTGGAACCGCGGTTATATTCGTCCTAAGTATATTAATTTATACTTAGGACTTTTAAGTAGATGCAGATATTTTGATGAATCCTAAAGTTTGGGAGGCAAGTGGACATCTTGCCGGCTTTTCAGATCCGTTGCTTGATTGTAAAGAATGCAAGACACGACGTAGAGCAGACAATCTAATTCAAGATTACGATAAAAGTGTTAATGCTGATGCAATGTCACAGGAAGAAGATCGTATTGTATTTAATATAAAACCGGCTCTTGCACCAATCAAAATCAATATTCTTCCATTAATCAAAAAGAAGCACGCAAAGAAAGCCAGAGAATTATATACGATGCTGGTAAAATATTTTATGGTGCAGTATGACGAGTCCGGAAGTATTGGAAAGCGATATCGCAGAGGAGATGCAATCGGTATTCCGTATGCAATTACAGTTGATGATGCAACCCTGGAACAGGAAACTGTAACCGTTAGAGACCGAGATACGATGGAGCAGTGTGTAATACCTGTCAGTGAATTAATTACTTTTTTGTCAAAAAAACTGTGGTAAAATAAATTGAAAGCATTTCAGAAATCATGGTAAATTCATGCATATTTTTGCAGGCTGTGGTAAAGTATCATAATAAGATGAGGTGACATGTCGTATGCTTCGTTTGAATAAAGAATCAGAGAAAAGGAGATGAAAATTTATGTTCAAATTTGTTGGTGCGGATATTGTGAGAGAGGATTCGGAGAAATTTCAGCTTTCTTATATTCCGACAGAGGAAAATAAGAATGCAAATGGTTTCGTACAAGGCGGTATTTCTTACCTGCTCTGTGATGAGGCAGTCGGAAGATATGTGGTTGGTGAACTCGGACGTGCCGGTGCTGCTTCCGAGGGTAGCATTCATTATTATCGTCCGGCAGTGATTGGAGAGAAAATGATTGCGACACTAAATGTTCGAAAGTTAGGGAAAAAGCTTGGCATCTTCTTCGTTGAACTTACAAACGAGAAGGGAGAGCTGATTGCAGACAGCATGTTTACGGTTGCATTTGCAGATGCTGATAAACAGTAAACCTGTGAGGGTTAAAAAAAATTTTACAAAATCATATAAAACCTATTGACATAGTATGAAATAGGGTGTAAGATAACCACATCTTAAATGAAAGGAGCAAGACAGATGAAAAAAGTAACGAGTATTTCAAGAGTAAACATGTGTATGTGTATGTGTCAAATGCTATTCTCCCAGGCAGATTATATGGCCGGGTGTATGGCTCATTTGTCATGCACTCGAAGATAATATCATTATTATTTGTAGCCATTGCCTGGGAGTTGGTTCCCGGGCTTTTTTGTTTTATAAGAATATGCGTTCTATAAAGCAAACAAGTCCGAGGAAAGCATGTGAACATGGGAAGGAGGAACAAGAGAATGAAATCGATATTATGTTTTGGCGATTCAAACACATATGGATACAGTCCTTATGATGGAAGCAGATATCCGTCGGATGTGCGTTGGACCGGAGTGCTAAATGAATTATTAATAAAAGATGAGGTTCAGGTAATTGAAGAAGGTCTGGTAGGGAGAACAACAGTGTTTGAAGATAGCTTCCGACCGGGAAGAAAGGGTATCGATTATCTTGTTCCGCTGCTGGAAACACATCACCCGGTTGATATGTTAATCCTGATGCTTGGGACCAATGACTGTAAAACAATCTATAATGCTTCGGCGCAGGTGATTGGTTTAGGCATTGAACGGTTGATTGAACGAGCAAAAAGATTTAATCCTTTCCTGAAAATTTTGCTGATATCACCGATTCATTTAGGTGAAGAGGTTTGGAAGGATGGATATGATCCGGAGTTCAACCAAAAATCGGTAGACGTATCGAAAGGATTAGAAGGAGTCTATCGAAGGCTTGCAAAGAAGTATCGGTGCAGTTTCTTGGCAGCGTCCGATGTGGCAAGACCATCGGAGGCAGACCAGGAACATCTTGACCGGGAAGGACATTTGGCTCTTGCAACAGAAATTTACAAAACAATAAAAAGAAATGAGGATTGATATTATGAAAAAGAATTTTATTAAGAAAATTGCAACAAGTTTTTTAGCAGTTACATTAGGACTTACTTCACTGACCGGTTGCCAAGCGGCGAAGTCAAAAGATCAGTCATCTGGGAATAAAGTATATCGAACCTTAGATGAAATTAAGGAGAGCGGAACCATTAATATTGGTGTATTTTCCGATAAAAATCCTTTTGGATATGTGGATGAAAACGGAAAATATCAGGGATATGATGTGTACTTCGCAGAGCGGATTGGTAAGGACCTTGGTGTCGATATTAATTATGTTTCCACTGAAGCAGCAAGCAGAGTGGAATACTTGGAAACAGGAAAGGTTGATATTGTACTTGCAAACTTTACAGTTACGGAGGAGCGAGCTGAAAAGGTGGATTTTGCACTTCCATACATGAATGTTGCGCTCGGTGTCGTTTCCCATGAAGATAATGTGATTGAGAGCCTGGATCAGATTGGTTCGAATGATCAGGTGATTGTTATTTCGGGAACAACTGCAGAGACATATTTGGAAAAGAATTATCCGGATATTAAGCTTCAGAAGTTTGATACATATGCAAGTGCAAAGACTTCTTTTGAAAATGGAACCGGTGTTGCATGGGCAAATGATAACACAGAGGTCATCGCATTTGCATTGGAGAATTCCGGATATGTTGTAGGTATTCCGTCGCTTGGCAGTCAGGATACAATTGCACCGGCTGTATCAAAGGGAAACACATCTTTGCTTGATTGGTTAAATGGAGAAATCAAGACGTTAGGAAATGAAAACTTCTTCCATGCCGATTATGAGGCGACACTCATTGATACTTACGGGGCCGATTATGAAGACACACTTGTAGTAGAAGGCGGAAATACAGCAAGCGGTTCCAATGAAACAGCGACAGAGGGTAACTCACAGGAAACAGAAGCAGGTCGGACATTGGATATTGTACCGGGAAATGGAGAAAAGATTAAGATTGCGGCATCACCGATTCCGCATGCTGAAATTTTGGCTGAGGCAGCCGAGATTTTAAAGGATTACGGATATGAGCTTGAAATTGTGGAATTTGAAGATTATGTGCAGCCAAACCTTGTAGTGGAATCCGGCGAATTTGATGCAAATTATGTGGAGCATGTTCCATACTTAAACAGCTTTAATGAAGAACAGGGAACACATCTTGTAGATGCAGGAGATATCCATTATGAGCCTTTTGGAATTTATCCGGGAACCAAGAGCAGTTTCGCTGATATTGAGGATGGTGACAGCATTGCAATCCCAAATGATACGACAAACGAGGCACGAGCACTTTTGCTTCTTCAGGATAATGGTCTGATTACATTAAAGGATGGAGCAGGTCTTACAGCAACCGTTAATGATATTGTTGATAATCCTCATAACATTAAGTTTGTTGAGCTTGAGGCTGCACAGGTAGCAAGAGTAACCAAGGAAGTAGAATATGTTGTGTTAAATGGAAATTATGCACTTGAAGCAGGATTTTCTGTTGGAAGAGACTCGATTGCTTATGAGGCAAGTGATTCGGTTGCGGCTTCGACTTATGTAAATATCATAGCAGTATATCAAGGCAATGAGAATAGCGATAAAATCAAAGCGCTTGTAACGGTGCTTCGTTCGGAGGAGATTAAGAAGTTTATTGAAGATACGTACGATGGAGCAGTCATTTTCTACGAAAAATAGAAGAAAGTATGAGAGGTCCTTTTCGGACCTCTTTCCTGGTAGGTGGTATAGATGAGTGAAATCGAAATTAGAAATTTATCAAAAAGCTTTAAAATAAAGGGCAATCCGGTTGTTGCGCTTGATGGGATCAATTTGAAGATTGAGAAAGGGGATATATTCGGCATTATCGGAATGTCCGGCGCAGGTAAGAGTACGCTCGTAAGGTCGATCAATTATCTGGAGAAGCCGACGGAGGGGCAGGCGCTTATTGAGGGAATCGATTTATCCGGTCTTTCTGAAAAGGAACTACGAAAAAAAAGAAGTGAAATCGGAATGATTTTTCAGAATTTCAATCTATTAGAGCAGAAAAATGTGATTGATAATATCTGCTTTCCGCTGGAAATTATTGGAGTAAAGAGAAAAAAAGCAAGGGCTAAGGCGCGCGAGCTGTTAAAAATTGTAAAGCTTGAGGAAAAAGAAAAATCGTATCCGTCGCAGTTATCCGGCGGTCAGAAACAAAGAGTTGCTATTGCAAGGGCATTGGCAACAAATCCAAAGGTTTTGTTATGTGATGAGGCCACGAGCGCTTTGGATCCGCAAACAACCGGAACGATATTAAAGCTGTTAAAAGAAATCAATGAAAGCTTTGGCATAACAATTGTGATTATCACGCATCAAATGTCTGTAATAACGGAAATCTGTAAGAGGGTTGTGATTATTGATAACGGGCGTCTTGTTGAGGAAGGAACGGTGGAACAAATCTTTGAGAATCCGAAGTCCGATGCGGCCAAGGAACTGATTTCCGGAAAAGAAATACGATACACGCCACTTGATACGCTTGATACCGAACGAAAAATACGAATTGTATTCAGAGATAATTCTGCGTATGCACCGGTCATATCAAATGTGATTTTGAAGTTTCAGGCACCGGTAAATATCCTGAAGGCAGATACAAAAAATGTGAATGGGAAAGCCGTGGGAGAGATTGTGTTGGGCTTGCCGGAAGGGGAAACCTTACAGGAAAATATACTGTCCTATTTGAGAGAACAGGGGATTGCCGTGACGGAGGTGAAGGAGCATGTTTGATGAAAAAGTAATTCAAATGTTAGTCGAAGGCATAAAGGATACGCTTTATATGACACTTGTATCTTCGGTTATCGGTTATGTGATTGGGCTACCTCTCGTAGTATTGTTGAACGTGACAAATGAAAAGGGGCTTAAACCAAATAAAATTATATATAGGGTGCTTGACATCATCTGCAATATCATAAGAAGTATTCCGTTTTTGATTTTGCTGATTCTCCTCATTCCATTTACCAGAATGATTGTTGGAAAAAGCTATGGATCGACCGCAACGATTGTTCCGCTTGTGATTTGTGCTGCACCTTATATCGCAAGAGTCGTGGAAGCATCCTTAAATGAGGTGGATGCCGGAGTGATTGAAGCCGCAAAATCGATGGGGGCCGGCATCTTTCAGATTATTTTTAAGGTGTTATTGGTGGAAGCAAGAACGTCATTATTGACCGGATTTACAATTACTACGGGACTATTGCTCGGATATTCGGCAATGTCAGGAACCGTAGGTGGCGGTGGACTTGGAGATATTGCGGTCCGTTACGGATATTACAGATGGCAGGAAGACATTATGATTGTTACGGTCGTTTTATTAATTGTAATCTTTCAGATTATTCAAAATATTGGAACGAAGATTGCTGTGAGTCTGGATCATAGAAAACGATAGGAAGTGAGACTATGGATTTTGAAGTGATATATACATATTTGCCGTATTATGCAGAGGCTTTTTTATTGACAATAAAAATCGGATGGATTGGGATTGTGATATCCTTTGTATTGGGAATTGTCGCGGCTTTTATCCAACATTTCAAAATCCCATTTTTCAATGTCCTGGTAAAAGGGTATGTGGAATTCTTTCGCAATACACCGCTTCTTGTACAGTTGTTTTTTCTTTATTTCGGATTGCCGAAAATCGGAATTATGATTTCGGCGCAGGTTTGCGGAGCTGTTGGCTTAGGGCTCTTGGGAGGAAGCTACATGGCGGAAAGTATTCGAAGCGGACTTGATGCGGTACCGCCTTCTCAGAGCGAGAGTGCATATGCGCTTGGGATGAAGCGCTCTTTGATATTTAAGGAAGTTATTTTGCCGCAGGCAGTTTCCATAAGTGTTCCCGGGATTGTTGCCAATATCATTTTTTTACTGAAGGAAACAAGTGTCTTTTCTGCCATCAGTCTGATGGACCTGATGTTTACGGCAAAGGATTTGATTGGACTTTACTATAACACAACAGAATGTCTGTTTATGTTAGTTGTAGCTTATTGTATTATGCTTCTTCCGGTGTCATTCATGGGAAGCATTGTTGAAAAAAAATCAAGAATGAAGATATTTGGAGGCAAACGTGGGATTTGAGGTTATATTGAAAGGTAAAAATATATTTCGGCTTCTTGCCGGGCTTGGGGTTGCACTTAAGATTAGCCTTATCTCTGTCCTGATAAGCCTTTTGCTTGGAATCATAATCGGAATACTGATGGCTATGAATCGACCGGTCATCAATGTTGTTACCGGCATTTATTTGGAGGTTGTTCGAATTATGCCCCAGATGGTTCTTTTGTTTATTGTTTACTTTGGAGCTACAAAGGCATTGGGACTTCATATTTCGGCAGAAGCATCGGCTGTGATTGTGTTTTCTTTTTGGGGAACGGCAGAAATGGCAGATTTGGTAAGAGGAGCACTTGTCAGCATACCGACGATTCAGTATGAGAGTAGTCTGGCTCTGGGATTTCATATGATACAGATTTATGTATATATTATTATTCCGCAGATTATAAGAAGATTGATTCCGCTATCTATTAATTTGATTACGCGAATGATAAAAACGACGAGTCTCGTAATGATGATTGGGATTGTTGAAGTATTAAAGGTTGGACAGCAGATTATTGAGGCAAATCGAAAAAGCTCACCGGATGCTGCATTTGGTGTGTTTGCAACAATTTTACTGTTGTACTTTTTGGTTTGTTGGCCGATTAGCTGTCTGGCAAAGCATCTCGAAAAGAAATGGGAGAATTGATATGGAAGAAATATTAACGATAAACAGCTTGAGTAAGCGATATGATGACTTAACCGTACTGGAGAATATCAATCTTAAAGTGAATAAGGGAGAGGTTGTTGTTATTGTCGGGCCCTCCGGCTGTGGAAAGAGTACATTTCTTAGGTGCCTGAATGGGCTTGAGAATATACAGGAAGGCTCCGTTATCCTTGATGGGGAAACTGTGAATCCCAAGCCGGGGAAAGCAAATCAAATCAGAGAAAAGATTGGAATGGTTTTTCAAAGCTATGATTTGTTTCCGCACAAAACAATTTTGCAAAACGTAACACTTGCTCCGATTAAAGTAAAAAAGCGAAATCGTGATGAGGTGACGAAGGAAGCTTTAACATTGCTTGAAAGAGTTGGTCTTTTGTCAAAAAAAGATAGTTATCCGAGGCAGCTTTCCGGTGGGCAAAAACAGCGAGTGGCAATTGTCAGAGCCTTAATTATGCATCCGGAGATTTTGTTGCTCGATGAAATTACGGCCGCACTTGATCCGGAAATGGTAAGAGAGGTTCTGGATGTCGTATTATCCTTGGCAAAAGAGGGAAGGACGATGCTGATTGTCACACATGAGATGCAGTTTGCAAAGGCGGTTGCGGATCGTATGATATTTATTGACGGAGGAAAGATTGTGGAAGAAGGGAAACCGGAGGAGTTTTTTGATCATCCGAAGACGGATCGGTTAAGAAGGTTTTTGCAAACTCTATCCTATGAGAAATAAATCAAATTGAAGATGCGATAATGGATTTGTTGTGATATACTTTTTATTAAGAAAGGGTGTAAAAGGGGAGGCACGCATATGAGTAAGCTTGGAAAAAAGAAAGTCATTATTATTACTCTCACAACCTTAGCAGCGCTGATTTTATGTGTTGTATTCGTTATCGTAATCAAACAGCTGAAGTATAATCATGCAATGGAACTAAAGGAGAAGGGTGAATTCCGTGAGGCTTATGAGGTGTTTGAACAATTAAATGGATACAAGGATTCCGATGCGCAAATGAGGGATGTTACAATGGAAAAAGGCCTGTTACGGGAATGTCAGGTGGGAGATATTATTGTATTCGGTGATTATAACGGAAATAGTACATGGATAGTACTTGCAAAAGAGGATAATAAGGTTCTTGTTTTATCCGAAGACTGTATTATAAGAAGATGCTATAATGCAGAATTGACTACAACAACCTGGGATAATTGTTCGCTTAGAACTTGGTTAAATCGTGCATATTTTGACAGTGCTTTTAACACGGATGAACAAGCGATGATTGTTGAGACTTCAATAACAAATACAATCGCAGATGAGGATAATTCACCACCTCAAACAGAGGATGAAGAAAATCTTTCTGATTATGTATTTTTGTTGTCTATTGAAGAAGTAAATCAATATCTTCCGGATAATTCGGATAAGCAGGGAGACTATGAGGGCCAAACCATATGGTGGTGGTTGCGTTCGCCGAGTATGTATTTTGATAATTATGCTGCGAATGTGAGTATTGATGGACCGGTTGATGAATATGGTACATACGTAACGAATGGAAGTGGCGGTGTTCGCCCTGCCTTGTGGATTTCAATCAACGAATTGTAAAAGCAGGAAACTGCTTCAGACAATGCAGACGCTGTTCTTTCTGAAAGTCGTAGAGTTAGAGGTTAAAGGATAAAAATGAGAAGTTTTGGAGAACAAAAAAAGCAAAGCATATTATTAAATCCGTTGACTTTGTTGGTTGCAGGTCTTGGATTGGGAATTATATCTCGATTACTGGATATTTATTCTCAAAATCTTGGCGAAATTTTTTCGCAGATGGCAATCTGGATTTTGTTTGGAGTATTAATTTCGGTTTATAGCGAAAGTGCCAAGAAGGCGCTGTGTAATATTCTTCCATTCTGTTTGGGAATGCTGGTAACATATTATGCAGTTGCAATAATAAAGCATGGTGTATATGGCACGACATTTATCATTGGATGGACTATATTTGCTTTTGGTTCCCCCGTATTGGCGTTTTTTGCATGGCAATCAAAAGAAAAGGGTATATTTCCGTGTATGATTCGGATGGGGATTGTGGATGTTTCCGTGTTGTCTTCGATTTTGTTGTTCGATCGGTTGAGAATCTATGATTTTGTCATAGATGTAATACTCGTTTATATTTTGTTTTTCAAAAAAATACATAGAGAACAAAAGTAAGCCGGTAATACGAATAGGCTATTCTGCTAAAGATAGTGGAAATTCAAAAGGTAAGTTTGGGTTTGTGATTAACGTAATGTTGCTTGGGGCGACGATTGTTATGCTGATAAGTTCAATCGCTATTTCAAGAGATATGTTTGCTTTTCTGCATATAAATGCTCACAATTACAATGCGTGGAGAACGGTTCATATTGTATGTGCAGTTGTAATATTAAATTGTGTTTTTTTGCATGTACTTTTGCATATACCGATGTTTGAAGGTTTGATTCGAAAAAGGAGTTCCTCTGATGGTGTCCGATATGTATCACGTGTTGTAAATGGTGTTTTGGCAGTTGTTTTTGCAGTGAGAGTTCCTTTATGGAAACAAGGATGGGATATAAGACGAACCGGATGATTTTGGAGGAACTCATAAGTGAGTATTCCCTGTCGAAAGAAAAAGCAATGGATATGTATGAAAGAATTGGTCTGTTGTTCCATGGAATTACGACAGTGATTGCAACGACGAAAATGGACTACGCGGATGAAGTGATCCTAAAAATGATTCGGCAGACGATTGAAGATGCCTGTAAATAGCGAATATTCATAGATGACACGAAGCGTATGCAATCACGGTTGTGTTGCTGTTACTCATAGTAGAAGGGATATTGCTTTATAAATGTATATATGTTGAAATAAGCATAACTGCATGATGAACATCTTGGACGTTGCGGGAGGATAGCGTGAATAAACTGGAATACATTAAAGATATATCTACAGGTATTGAAATTATTAGTTATGAGAAAGTAAACATTTCTTATCCAACACATACGCATGTCGGTCATCTTGTATTTGGAATCGTGACAGCGGGTGCAATCTCCGTAAAGATTGAGCAGGATGAGTTTATATGCAAAGAAGGGCAAATGTTTTCAATTGCCCTTAATTTGCCGCATTCAATCAATCCGATAACGGAAACCTATTCTATGATCAGCATTTGTTTGCCGAAGGAAGATAAGGTTGAAAGAGAGCTTGATATTATTCGAACAGAAATTATCGGTAATCCGGAACTCGAAATTCGTATTGCAGATATGTCAGAGAAAGTGCATATCAGTTCTTATCATATGATTCGTAAATTTTCATCCGAAAATGGATTGACTCCACATAAATTTCAGTTACAGTGTCGTATTCGAAAGGCGCAAGAGCTGTTGGAAAATGGAATGAAGGTAGTTGATGTTGCTGTAGCAGTTGGTTTTTGTGACCAAAGTCATTTATGCCGAGTGTTTAAGAAATATGTAGGGATTTCGCCGGAGGAATATAGCAAGTGCGCAATTTTATCCAAGCCTAATGCGTAACTACGACATAATATTGTCTCATAATCAAAAGAAAGTGAGGACAATAGTATGAACAAAGAAGTATTTGAAGCATTTAACAATGGAAAAATGGTGATTCCCGGAAAGTCAATTGATTTTTCTGCAATTGAATGGTCAAAACATCCTACATTTGAGGGCGTGGAACTAAAACATGTGATAAAAGGTGCGGAAACATCCGGACAGTTTAGTTATCATCTTGTTCGAATTGCTCCGGGCAAGGCTATCAAGAATCATATTCATGAAAATCAGCTGGAAACGCATGAAGTTGTTGCCGGTGGGGGAATATGTATGAATGATGCAGCAACAATAAAATACGAAACCGGTGTAATATCAATTATTCCGGCAAAGGTGCCACATGAGGTCGTTGCAGGAGAAGATGGTTTGTATTTGTTTGCAAAGTTTATTCCGGCACTTTGCTAATGTGTATATACATTAATATTTTTATTGCCTTTTCGTATCGATTGGTGTATAAAAGGTAAAAAGTAATCGATACGAAGGAGGAGAAAAATATGAAATGTGCGATTCGTAAATGGAAAATCGAAGACGCCGCTCGATTGGCGGAGCTTCTAAATAACAAAAAAATTCAGAATAATTTACGAGATGGATTGCCGTATCCTTATACAACGAAGGATGCGGAAGACTATATTACATCGATGCTTACGGCGGAACGGGAAAAGACATTTGCGTTTGCAATTACTGCAGATGATGAGGTTGTAGGAAGTATCGGAGTATTTCGATGCGAGAATATCCACTCAAGAACTGCAGAAATGGGATATTATATCGGCGAGCCATATTGGGGTATGGGGCTTGGAACTGAGGCTGTGAAACAGATCTGTTCATATATATTTGAGAACACAGATATTATCCGCATATTTGCCGAACCATTTGCTTATAACAAAGCATCCTGCAGAGTGCTTGAAAAAGCAGGATTTGCTTTTGAAGGAATTCTGAAAAGCAATGCGGTAAAAAATGGGACAGTGATTGACATGCGAATGTATGCGCTTGTGCGAAAGTAGGGACGTTTCTTTTGTCACGAGGAGTGTCCCTGTGTCACGAATATATTTACCGGTTGGATTTAATTTGTCGAACCGGTAATTTTTTTGTTGACAAATATATCAGCTTGATATATCATTTAATATATCAAGCTGATATATTAAATGTTTGGAGGAAAAATATGAAAAGACAAAAGATTCGAAAACTGTTGTTGATTGTTGCATTGCTGTTGTTTCCGATTACTATCTGGTATATGTCGCCGTATTTGATAATTCAGGGTGCAATGGAGGGGATTGCGACCGGAAGCTTCGTTGTATTTTTATTGATGTTAGTAGGTTCGATTTTCTTTGGGCGATTGTTTTGCAGCTATTTGTGTCCGATGGGCGGACTGCAGGACTGTCTTGGCTGTGTAAACGACAAGGCACCGAGGCAGGGGTGGAAAAATGTAATAAAATATGTCATTTGGTTCATATGGATTTGCGCTGTCATGGCGTGCTTTATTTTCCGGAAAAGAGAAATAACGATTGATATTTTTTATATGACAGATCATGGAATTTCCATAACAGAGATATATAATTACGTGATTTACTATGGGGTAATAATTTTAGTTTTGATTCCGGCATTGCTTTGTGGTAAGAGAACGTTTTGTCATTATTTTTGTTGGATGGCTCCGTTTATGGTTATCGGTTCAAAAATCGGGAAACTGTTGCATATTCCGGGTATTCACATTAAGTCAGAAAAAGAAAAATGTATCTCGTGTAAAAAATGTAATCAGGTATGCCCGATGAGTTTAAATGTGGTAGAATTAGTGAATAGTAAGAAGGATTTCGGCGCGGAGTGTATCCAGTGCGGAAGCTGTGTGGATAATTGTCCGAAAAGGGCATTGTCTTACGGATTAAAAAGGAGCAAGTAATTTATGGCAAATACAAAAAAGATGGATTATGTTTTACTTGGGTTGTTAAGCCATGAGCCCATGACCGGTTATGAAATGAAGAAACGGCTGGATACGGCACTTCGTTTTTTCTGGGGGGGAAGCTATGGTAGTATTTATCCTACATTAAATCAGCTTGAAAAGGAAGGCAAGGTTACGAAGGAGAACGCAAGTGAAAACGGTCGGGAGAAGATTTCCTACTCGATTACTGAAATCGGAAGAGAGGTTCTTTGTGATTGGTTAAAAAAATCTGCAGAAAAGGATGAACTTCGCTATGAGACACTATTAAAGCTATTCTTTGCAAATGAGGTAGGGTTTGATGAAGCTTTGGCGCATGTCGAGCGTTTTGAAGAAAAATGCAAGAGTGAGTTGTTTGTTCTTAATATGTTAGCAAACAGTCTGACCCAATGTTTAGATGAGGATACGCATAAGTATTATTATTTAACGGCGAAGTTTGGTATTCAAACGTATACAGCTTATTTGGAGTGGTGTACAGAAGCCAGGAAGCTTATTAAGGAGTGGAAAACAAAATGAAAACAGCGATTGTTTATTATTCAATGTCAGGAAATACAGAACTTGTCGCCAATAAAGTTGCAGCATATCTTGGTGAACGTAATGAGGTGGATGTGATTCGAATTATTCCGAAGAAAGCATATCCGGAAAAGGGATTTCTCAAATTTTTCTGGGGAGGAAAAAGTGCGGTTATGGCGGAAAAACCGAAGCTGCTTCCGTATGAGTTTAACCAAGATAAATATGATAGGATTATTATTGGTACGCCGGTTTGGGCAAGTACGTTTGCTCCCCCGATTCGAAGCTTTATTGACGCCCATCCGGGCATTAAGGATAAGAAACTAGCCGCATTTCTTTGTTATAGCGGAGGCGGAGCGGATAAGACATTCGAAAAGTTAAAAGCTACAATCGGTGTCGGTGAATTTGAGGCGGAGCTTGTACTACTTGATCCGAAAGAAAAAGTAAGTGAAGAAAACGATGATAAAATAAAGCATTTTTGTGATATAATAGGCTAAATTAGAAGTCATATTATTGGGAGGACACCATGAAATATAGAAAAGCAACGCAAGAGGATTTGAAGCTGTTGATGGATATCCGTCTGGAAATGCTTCGCAAAATCAATGCTTTGCCGGATGATTACACGTTTTCTGAATCAATGATTCTGAACATTGAACACTATTTTAAAGAAGGACCTATCTTGCGATAGAAAAAGAAAAGGCAGTTGCATGTGCTACCTTATCTTATTTGGAGGTTATGCCGACATTTTGCCATCCTACAGGAAAGCGGGCCCACTTAATGAATGTATATACAAATTCAAATTACCGAAGGAGGGGGATTGCGCGAATACTTGTGCAAAAACTGATAGACGAAGCGAAGTATGGTATTAGGGACGTTTCTTTTGTCATAAGGAGTGTCCCTGTGTCACGATAGAGAAAACGCCGTGCAATGAATGCACGGCGTTTTGTTTAGTACAATATGCTTTTTATGAATTTCTGGAAACAACCGTATCAAATACAAAAAGGTCCGGACGGTTTCTTGATATCGTAAATTCGAATTGGATGCCATCTGTATTGTATACATGAGAAGTAATAACAGCAAGACAATTGTAGCCGTCCAGGCACAGGTATTTTTCGTCAAACGGAGTTGTTCGCTCGATGGTTACACGACGCTTGACTGTCTGAATTGTCATGCCGGCTTCCTTTTCAATATATTGGAATAAGGAACCCTTTAGAGTATTTTCCGTGAGATTTGGAACAAGATCTTTTCGAAGCAACGTATTGTCGATCATTTTTGCAACTCCGTCCACAGACCGAAGTCTTTGTATAAAGAATACTTCAGTGTTTTCTTCAAAACCACTTTTCTCAGCTAAATGAGCGTCTACAACCATTTCCGTAAAGGTAATGACATTATTGGTAACAGAAGAACCTTGCTCTTTTGCTGCCTGGTGTAAGCCTTCCAGGGAATTGAGTGCATAAAAACAATCCTTTTGTTTCTGTTTCGTGTAAATTATATGAACTCCGCGTCCGTGAATCGGCTGTGTATATCCCATGCTCGTAAGCTTGGAAATTGCTCGTCTAAGTGTGTTTCGCGAGCAGTTGTATATTTTGGTCAGATCATTTTCGGAAGGAAGTAATGTTTCATATTTATATTCTTGTGTTTCGATTTTGGATTTTAAATCTTCAAAAATTTCTTCGTAAATGGATTTAGGCATTTGAAATTCCTCCAATTTTACAAAAATTTCCCATCTAATCTATATGTAATTGATTATAGGACAATAATAACCTGTGCGCAAGATGTTTAAACAAGTTTGTGTAAAACCAACAAAAAGCAAACAAGATGTTTAAACAAATATTGGGTATATTGACAAAATATAAAATAATGCTTGAACTTGTTTGAACAAGATGATATTATAAACACAACAAAACTTGTTTGAACAAGTTGTGCAGAGCGATTAATAAGGAGCGAGAAAGGAGATATGTTATGGCTAGTAAGTATGATGGATTATCAAGAATTATTATCCAAAATGTAGGTGGAAAAGACAACATCACCAGTATCACACATTGCGTGACAAGACTTCGATTCAAATTAAAGGATGAGTCGAAAGCAAACACAGAGGTATTAAAAGCAACCGATGGAGTAGTTACTGTTGTACAGTCCGGTGGACAGTACATGGTAGTAATCGGAAATCATGTACCGGATGTGTTTGATTCCGTAGTAGCTGTTGGACATCTGGAAAGTAAATCTGTAAAAGCCGGTGGCGGAGATGAAGAAGAGGGAACAAAGGAAAAACAGAGTATCTTCAATGCTTTCGTAGGAATTATCACAGGCGTATTTTCACCATTTCTTGGAGTTCTTTGTGCATGTGGTATCTTAAAGGGATTCATGGCATTGTTTTCGACGATTGGAGTTTTGGATGCAACGAGCGGAACCTACAATGTATTATACGGAATCGGAGATGCGGCTTTTTATTTTCTTCCGGTAATTCTTGGCTATTCTGCAGCAAAGAAATTTAAGCTGCCGGAGATGGAAGGACTTCTGATTGGTCTTGCACTTGTATCACCATACATGCTAAATAACGGTACTTATGATATTTCGAGATTGTTTGGTATTCCGGTTGTTGCACCTTCTACAGGCAACTATACAAGTACAGTACTTCCTGTAATTTGTGCAGTCGCATTTGCTGCCTGGTTTGAGAGATTATACAAAAAATATATACCGGACACAATTAAAATTTTCACAGTTCCGCTTATTACATGTACAGTAACAATCTGCTTAACACTTCTTATTATCGGACCTGTAACATCAGAGATTTCAAAATATCTTGGAATGGGATTCGAGGCAGTCAACGGATTTAGTCCAATTCTTATGGGACTTTTGGTAGGCTTCTTCTGGCAGATTCTGGTTATGTTTGGCTTGCACTGGGCGCTTGTTCCGATTGCACTTTCAAATATGACATTAGTCGACGGAAACGGATTATTACTTGGTGAAGTAATTCTTACAGCAATGCTTGGTACAACCTTTGCGCAGACAGGTGCTTGTATCGGTATCATGATCAAGTCAAAGGATAAGAAGCTTAAGAGCCTTTGCCCGCCGGCAATTATTTCCGGCATCGCAGGTGTAACAGAACCGGCAATCTATGGTATTACACTTCCGAAGAAGGCTCCGTTCTTCAGAACCTGTGCGGTAGCAGGTGTTGCAGGTGCAGTTCTTTGTATGCTTGGCGTTCGTGATTATCAGATGGCCGGCATGGGTGTATTCTCGTACACAATGTTTATTAATCCGGATACAAAGTCAATATCGCCAATGATTATCGGTATTATCGTATCAATCATTTGTGTGATTGTATCACTTGTTCTCGAGTTGATCTTTTACAAGGAAGGACCTGTTGCAGAGAAGAAAACAATTGCAAAGAACGATGATGTATCCGCAACAAAGAAGGAAGCAGAGATTGTAGCTCCGATTAAGGGTAGTGTTGTAGCACTTTCTGACGTGAAGGATGAGGTTTTTTCATCCGAAGCTATGGGCAAGGGTGTTGCAATCGAACCATCGGAAGGTGCGGTATATGCCCCGGCAGACGGAGTGATTTCAACATTCTTTCCAACCGGACATGCAATCGGGATTACAACGGACACAGGTGCGGAAATCCTGATCCATGTAGGGATGGATACGGTTGATATGGATGGCGATGGATTTGTGCCACAAAAAAAACAGGATGACAAAGTGAAAAAGGGTGAGCTTTTGCTGAAATTTGATATTGATAAAATCAAGGCTGCCGGTCATCCGATTACAACACCGGTTATCGTTACAAATTCAGATGATTATGCAGATATTATCTCAACAGATGTAACAGAGGTTGCGAGCGGAGATACACTGCTTCGTCTTATATAGGAAAGGAGAATGATTTATGAGTGCATTTAAGGAAGGATTCTTATGGGGAGGCGCAACAGCTGCCAATCAGTATGAAGGTGCTTGGGATGTAGACGGAAAGGGTGCATCTGTATCCGATCATTGTACAAACGGCACGCATACAACCCCAAAACGTATTACAAGATCGTTTGAGGAAGGTACACTTTATCCAAGTCGTGAGGCAACTGATTTCTATCATCACTATAAGGAAGATATCGCTCTTGCACACGAGATGGGATTTAAAGTATTCCGAATGTCCATTAACTGGACACGTATTTTCCCAACGGGTATGGAGGATGTTCCAAATGAAGCGGGACTTGCATTTTATGATAAGGTATTTGATGAACTCATAAAATACGGAATTGAACCATTGGTAACAATTTCACATTATGAAATGCCGTATGCACTCGTGGAAGCTTGCAATGGTTGGGCATCAAGAGATTGCATCACTTACTTTATGAACTACTGCAAAGTAATTTTTGATCGTTATCAGAACAAGGTTAAATACTGGTTGACATTTAATGAAATAAATTCAGGGACAACAGCTATGGGTGCTATCTTATCGCTTGGAACAATTCAGGGATATGAGGGATCTGTCATGGAAGTACCTGACGATTTGCAGACAAATTATCAGGCACTTCATCATCAGTTCGTTGCAAGTGCGCTTGCTGTTAAGTATGCGCATGATAACTACCCGCAGTTTAAGATGGGAAATATGTGTATCTTTGGTGCGATGTATCCGTTAACCTGTCATCCGGATGATATCATTGAATGTCAGAAGGAAATGCAGAAAATGAACTGGTTCACTGCTGATGTGCAGGTAAGAGGCGCATATCCTTACTATGCAAAACGTTTCTTTGAGGAAAATAATATCGTAATCAAGAAGGAACCTGGCGATGATGAAATCCTGTTTGAGGGTAAGGTTGATTACTATACATTCAGCTACTATATGTCAAACTGTGTTTCTGCAGATGAGGAGAAAAACAAGGCTGGCGGTAATCTGCTTGGAGGATTGAAAAATCCTTATCTTGAGGCAAGTGACTGGGGCTGGCAGATTGATCCGCAGGGACTTCGATACAGCTTAAATGAAATTTATGCTCGTTATCAGGTGCCTCTCATGGTAGTAGAAAATGGTCTCGGAGCATTTGATAAGCTCGAGGAGGATGGAAGCATTCATGATGAATATCGTATTGACTACCTCCGCAGACATATCAAAGAAATGGAAGAGGCTGTTAAGGACGGTGTCGACCTTATGGGATATACACCTTGGGGTTGGATTGATGTTGTATCAGCATCGACCGGTGAAATGGCAAAACGTTATGGCATGGTATACGTTGATAAGTATGATGATGGTACAGGCGATCTCGGCAGAAAGAAAAAGGATTCATTTTTCTGGTACAAAAAGGTTATTGAATCAAATGGTGATACATTATAAATAATATATAATTGGAGGTTACGATTATGAAGACATTTGAATATACAATTACAGACGAAGTAGGTATTCATGCAAGACCTGCCGGGTTACTTGCAAAAAAAGTAAAGGAATATGCATCTAAGGTTACGATTGAGAAGGCAGGAAAGTGTGCAGAGGCACAGAAGCTTATGGCACTTATGGCACTTGGTGTAAAGAAGGGTGAAACGGTTACTGTAACTGTAGAAGGTGATGACGAAGAAACAGCAGTTTCAGAAATCAGAGCATTTTTTGAAGAGAATTTGTAATTATGATAAAAGCAATCTTTTTTGATATTGACGGAACATTATATGATTTCTCCGGAAATATGCCCGCCTCGACGCGACTTGCGCTTAGGCGGGCCCGTGAATACGGGCATAAGCTCATTATTTGTTCCGGTCGGGCAAGGTATCAGATTTATCCGGAACTGTTTTCATTGTTTGACGGATGTATTGGTTCTACAGGGGCATATATTGAGGATGGCGGCGAAGTATTGTCTGAGCATTTTATGTCTAAAAATATGCTTATAAAGGTAATGGATGTTGCAACATGTTCCGGTGCAAAAATTGCAGCTATGACAAAGGAGCACATGATATTGGATGTAGCTTGCAGAGATTATATTGTGGACGAGTTTGATAAAATGGAATGCTCAAAGGAAATGTTGCAGCGTATTATGGGTGCATATGAATTGACGGAAGATTTGTCAGCACATACAGACATTCAAAAGATATTATACTATGACAGTAAGTGGTCATTTGAACAAATGGCTGAAGCATTATCTGATATATGTGATGTAACTGCATCGAGCTTTGTCGAAAAGGCACAGACCGACGGTGAAATTACGATGAAAGGCATTAATAAGTCCTACGGTATACGGAAATACATTGATGCGCATGGAATCAGTATTGAGAATACGATCGCATTTGGAGATGGTCCAAACGATGTTGATATGCTTCAATATGCAAGTGTTGGAATTGCTATGGGAAATTCCATACAGGAAGTAAAGGATGTTGCAGATTACGTGACGAAAGATGTTTCGGCGGGTGGTATATTACATGCCATGTCGCAGTTTAAGTTAATCTGATGAGGAGGAACACTTATGAACGAATTGATGGGAAAAGCTGTGTGTGGCGGGATTGCAATCGGTAAAATAAAATATTTTGCAAAAAAGGAAAATAAGGTACAGCGTACGTCTGTGCAGGATAAAGAACAGGAAATTGCACGATACGAAACTGCAAAAAATAAGGCAATCGAGGAATTAAATGCATTGTATGAAACTGCTGTCGTCAAGGTTGGCGAGGATAATGCGGAAATCTTTAATGTACATGCGATGATGCTCGAGGATGAGGATTACAATGATTCCGTAAAAAATATTATCCGTATGCAGAGTGTCAATGCAGAGTATGCGGTTGCAGTAACCGGTGATAATTTTGCGGAAATGTTTGCAAATATGGATGATGATTATTTCAAGGCACGGAGTGCAGATGTGAAGGATATATCGGAAAGAGTTGTACGAATTTTAAGCGGAGCAGGCGATTCCAAACATCTTACCGATGAACCGGTTATTTTGATCGCTGATGACCTTGCTCCATCTGAAACTGTACAGATGGATAAAAGTTTTTTACTGGCATTTGTAACAAGATACGGAAGCTCGAATTCACATACGGCAATCCTGTCAAGGACCATGGCGATTCCTGCCTTGATTGGGACAGAGATTGATCCTTCTTACGATGGTAAAATCGGTATCGTGGATGGCTTTACAGGAACATTTATAGTTGATCCGGATATGGAGCTTTTGGAAACCTATATGGAGAAAAAGAAACAGGAAGATGAGAAGAAGGCACTTTTGCTTGAGTTAAAGGGGAAGGAAAATGTAACAAAATCCGGTCAGAAAATAAATATTTATGCCAATATCGGAAATCCGGGGGATCTTGCATCGGTACTCGCAAACGATGCAGGAGGAATCGGTTTGTTCCGTTCGGAATTCTTATATCTTGAGAGTGATACATTTCCGACAGAAGAACAACAGTTTGAGGCATATAAGAAGGTTGTGGAAACAATGGGTGGTAAGAAAGTAATTATCCGTACATTAGATATCGGTGCGGATAAGCAGGTTGATTATTTTAATTTGGACCATGAGGAAAATCCTGCACTTGGATATCGTGCCATTCGAATTTGTCTTTCCGAACCTGAAATTTTTCGTACACAGCTTCGGGCATTGTTTCGGGCAAGTGCATACGGAAATCTTACGATTATGTATCCGATGATTATATCCCTTGAGGAAGTACGTGAAATCAAGGCGATTTCAAAAGCTGTTCGCGAAGAACTGATGGCAGAGGGTATCCGCATCGGTGATGTGGAGGAAGGAATCATGATTGAAACGCCGGCAGCAGCCATCATGTCGGATGTCCTCGCAAAGGAGGTTGATTTCTTCAGTATCGGAACCAATGATTTGACACAGTATACACTTGCTATTGATCGTCAAAATGCAAAACTGGAGCGTTTTAATAATACACATCATCCTGCAATATTAAGATTGATTAAGATGGTTTGTGAGAACGCACATGCAGCCGGAATCTGGACAGGTATTTGCGGGGAGCTTGGTGCAGACACATCACTTACAGAAGAATTCTTACGGATGGGTGTTGATGAGCTTTCGGTATCTCCGAGTGCTGTGCTATCGGTTCGAAAAGCCGTGCGCGAGTGTTAGGGACGTTTCTTTTGTCACGAGGAGCGTCCTGTTGTTGACTGTGAAGTTTTAAAAAAATGTTGACGTGTGTTGACAGAAGGGTTGAAATGTTGTATAAAAAGAAACCAATGTATTAGCATTGGGGAATGAACTGCCACTTGGAAGATATCTTTTTTACAAGACACAGGTCGGCCGTGTACAAACACAATAATCCGTCCCGCATATATGAGCGTGATGGAGGAGAGGAACTAAACGCTAAATATGAGTCTTTTATTTAAAATCATTGTAACCTTTTTTGCAGGAATGGGGGCAGGCCTTGGAACCGGATTTGCAGGAATGAGTGCAGCGGCGGTTATCACACCGGTACTGGTTACATTTCTTCATATGGATCCATATATAGCGGTGGGAATTGCTTTGTCTTCTGATGTGCTTGCAAGTGCGGTGTCTGCGTATACATATGGGAAAAATAAGAATCTGGATATCAAAAACGGTCTTGTTATGATGGCAAGTGTGCTTGTTTTTACAGTTGTGGGAAGCTGTGTTTCGAGCAAGGTTCCATCAGCGACAATGGGCAATTTTTCTGTGTTTATGACATTCCTTTTAGGGGTGAAGTTCATAGTGAAACCGGTCATGACAACGAAGGAAGCAATGGCAAATGTTTCTCCGCGCAAACGTGTGATTCAGTCGCTCGTGTGTGGTATGTTGATAGGTTTTATTTGCGGTTTTGTCGGAGCCGGCGGCGGAATGATGATGCTTTTGATTCTTACCAGTGTTCTGGGGTATGAATTAAAGACTGCTGTGGGTACCAGTGTGTTTATTATGACCTTTACGGCATTGACGGGAGCTGTTTCACACTTCTCCATAGGTGGGGCACCGGATGTGTCTGTATTTGTATTGTGTGTTCTGTTTACATTTGTGTGGGCGCGAATTGCAGCTGTATTTGCAAACAAAGCAGAACCGAAAACGCTGAATCGGGCAACCGGACTTGTGCTTGTTATATTGGGACTGGTTGTGATGGCATTTTCGTTTATTGATTAAAAATGTAGTAGGAAAGTAAATAATGAATTGCGAGAAGTCGGAATTGATGTCAGGAAGGAATTAATCCGAAGTGGTTATATGCCATTATGGACAGATACATTTGGAGTTCGGGATATTGATAGCTTTTAAGGGAACAATATGAAACAAAAACAACCATTTTTACATGTAAAACATGAATTTGAGCCTGTTTATGATGAGAAGTCACATATATTGATTTTGGGTACATTTCCATCCGTGAAATCCAGAGAACAGAACTTTTACTATGGACATCCGCAGAATCGATTCTGGAAAGTGATAGCAGCACTTTGTGAAGAAATGGTTCCGTTGTCGATACCCGAGAAAACAGATTTATTATTAAGACATCATATAGCCGTTTGGGATGTTATAGCTGAGTGCGACATTCGTGGTTCCGGTGACAGTTCTATCAAAAATGTAGTTCCGACGGATTTGTCTGTTATTTTGCAGAATGCGCCGGTGGATAAAATATATGCAAACGGAACAAAGGCGTATGATTTTTATATGAAATACAGCTATCCGATTTTCGGAAAAGAAATAATAAAATTGCCGTCTACAAGTCCTGCAAATGCAGTATTTGGGTTGGAACGGCTGATTGATGCGTGGGGACAAATTGTGAAATCGCTTTTGTGAAGCTGGTTATACAAAATTTGAAATGGTTACATTTGCTTGATTTTTTATATCTATGATATCGTTATATGTAAATCGTGTCTTTTTAAACAGTGTGGAAACAATCATTCCTTTTTCATAATAATTTACATAATAGGTTTTGCTTTGGATGACCAGTATTGTGATCGCGATAGCATTACGTGCTTCGACAGCCTGCATTACGGCAGTCGGATTCGGTTTGTTTTTTTGTGTGTTTAACATGAAATTTTATCCCTCCGTTTGTTAATAAAATATGAATGCTAAACAAAATGGGCGTGACGCCATATATTAATAGATAAGAACATTTTTAGGAGTCATCATGACTATCCATATTGTAGTTTCCGGCGATACCGTCAGCTCGATAGCAGCCGCTTATCAGATACCGTCAGACACAATTATTTATAATAACCAGCTTGTTTATCCTTACACTTTGGTTGTAGGTCAGGCTCTGCTGTTGTCCACCCCCTCCGAGCAGCAACCGACCCACATCGTTGTTACAAATGGATATGCATATCCGTTTATCAGTAACTGGGTTCTGACCCAAACTCTGCCGTATCTTTCCAGATTATCTGTTTTCTCTTATGGTTTTTCTTCCGAGGGAGACATTATTCCTCCTGTTTTGGACGACAGCTTCATGATTCAGGCTGCCTATCAATATCAAGCAGCACCTTTCTTAACCTTGACTCCGTTTGATGCCGGTGGACGTTTCAATAATAATCTGATTTCTTCCGTTATTAACAATCCAACCGTCAGAAATACGTTAATAGAAAATCTTGTGGCTACCGTTACGGAGAAAGGTTTTCAAGGTGTCGATATTGATTTCGAATACATTCTCGCAGAAGACCGGCTTGCGTTTGTCAATTTTGTTTGGGAGGTGCGCGCGGCAATAAATCAGCTTGGATATCCGGTGACTGTTGCACTGGCGCCTAAGACCAGTGACGACCAGCCCGGATTATTATATGAGGGAAAGGATTATGCTTTGTTGGGAGAGGCGGCTGATGAAGTATTATTAATGACTTATGAATGGGGTTATACGTACAGCCCGCCAATGGCAGTTGCGCCAATCAATAATGTTCGCAGGGTCGTAGAATATGCCCTTACCCGTATTCCGCGCGAAAAAATAAACCTGGGGATACCAAACTATGGATATGACTGGCCTCTGCCATACGAAAAAGGTCTGACCCGGGCAACAACCATTGGGAATATCGAAGCAATTACGATAGCTGCGGATAACGGAGCAGAGATTCGTTTTGATGAGACAGCCATGTCTCCGTTTTTTCGTTATACCCAAAATGGAATTGCTCATGAAGTATGGTTTGAGGATGTACGAAGTATGCAGGCAAAATTCAATCTGGTAGAGGAATACGGATTACATGGTATGGGGTACTGGCAGATCATGCGGCTTTTTCGTGCAAATTGGCTTTTGCTGGCTGATAGGTTTTTTGTAGTGTGACTGTTTTACTTGACATAATCTGATAAACTGGTATAAAACAAAGAAAAACGGAAGGGAAAAATGATGCAGATGATGAGTTTATTGGAGGGACATTGATGTTTGGATTGTTTAGACGTGGTAAGGTACCAAATGTGAAGAATAAGAAACTGATATCGTATCGTTATTCAAGTGGCGGTGATATGTGCGGAGGTTGTAAATCAACAGAAATCAGCAGCATCGATGGTGAGATGATTCTGACGTGCGCTGACAGAACATGGTGGTATGAGGATGAAAACATCATTGAGTACAGGCTGGATAGGGAGGCTTTGTCCGACATTGAAGGTGTGTTCAGAAAATATATGATGCAGAAATGGAATCAAAGGAAGTTTACCAATATGTTTGTGGCTGACGGACCCGGCTATAGCTATACATTTAAATTCGAAGGTAATACCACAGTATCATTTTCGTCACAGCTTTATCCGTTATCTTATAGTAAGAAGCTGTCTAAAATACAACAGGTGGTTACTCAATGCAGGGAGAAAGGGACTTTAGAACCGGGGCTTATGACGAGAAAAAAGACGGTTGAGGAGCTAAAAAGGAAGGACCGTCCTGATAATGGACGGGTGGAAATCGAGGTCTACGAATATAGCAGGGGCAGAATTCATTTTCGTATTTCAAACGGCACAGATGCAAGCGTAGCAGTGCGTAACTCTGTGAGGCTTGTACGAAATCGTGATGGCGAAGTATTGTATATCGACAGCAGTGAAGATTCCATAGAGGTAAATGCTAACACCGCACATGAAGAAATGTTTTGCCTATCCGGCAGATTAGCGGAAGGAATGTATACCCTATATGTCGGAGAATATTCTGCTCTGTTTGAGATATCGTTTAAGAGATAGGGGGAACTATATGTTGATTGAGACTGAAAGATTAATTTTGCGAAAATTTATGAACACCGACTATGATGACCTTTATGAGTATCTGGCTCAGCTTAAGGATGATGAGTTTGAGGGCTATCCCGGAATTACTTATGAAAATGGACGGGAACATCTTGCTTATCGTGTGGAATCGGAGGAATTCTTTGCAATTGTGTTGAAGTCTTCAAGTAAAGTAATTGGAAACATTTATTGTGGTAATAGAGATTTTGAGTCAAAAGAAGTAGGTTATATCGTAAATAAGAATTATCAAAGGTGCGGATATGCATATGAAGCTTTGAAGGCAGTAATGCAAGAATGCTTTAATAAAGGTATCCATAGAATTTATGCCGAGTGCGATCCCCGAAATGAATGTTCATGGAGATTGCTTGAAAAAGTTGGGATGAAAAGAGAAGCCTTTTTTCATCAAAATATTTATTTCCGCAAGGATGAAAAGGGAAATCCAATCTGGAAAGATACATATGTTTATGCGATGTTGAATTATCGGAATTAATTTTTCTATGCGATGTTACTACTGATTACGACGTAGACCGATTGGGGAGGACATACGATGGATAAAGATTGGGCTGATAAAGTAAAAGAAATAAATAAGTTGATTGGAAGTAAAAGCACCTGTCATAGTGCTATCGGTAAGCTGATTTGTTTTCGAACTTTGTTGTTTGAGCAAATAAATCAGATCGTAAATAATTTTCCGGAAGAAGCATTTTATCAGATGCCTTTTCTCAATGCGGCAGGATATCATAGCAAAACCTTGAGTTATTCGATTTGGCATATTTTCAGAATTGAAGATATTGTGGCACACGAGCTGATCGCGAAAGATGAACAAATCCTATTTAGAGGTGATTTTCTTAAGACGATTGGCTCACCGATTATCACGACGGGGAATGAATTAGCAGGAGAGGAAATTGGTGATTTTTCAAAGAAAATAAATGTTAAGGCGCTTTTGGAGTATGCAAAGTCCGTGATGGAATCAACAAATGAAATCCTTAATAGGCTCGATTATTCTGAATACAAGAATAAATTTACTGATCAGGATGTGGATCGACTAAAAAAATCAGGATGCGTTAGCGTTGATGAGAATGCCTGCTGGCTTATTGAATACTGGTGCGGGAAGGATATCAGAGGACTTATTAAAATGCCGTTTTTAAGGCACTGGGTAATGCATATTGAGGCTATGCGAAGAATAAAAAATAAGCTTTGTAAGGATGCCAGAAAGGGCGTGGATCCTGTTGCATATTGCGGGTTTTCCTGCAATCATTGTTTTTTAGGACAGTGGTGCGGCTCTTGCAGAACAGAGTATAATACATGCTCGTTTGCTTTGTGTGCAGAAGAACATATATGTCCTAATGTGGCTTGTTGTAAGAACAGGGGGTATAACGGATGCTATGAATGCGATAATTTGGAAAAATGCGATATCGGATTCTATATACCTTCAAATGATGGAGCAAATGCTGCAAAAGCGCAGGCATTGTATATACGAAAATATGGGAAAAAAGAATTTCTAAAGGTACATGACAGACTTCATGAGAAATATGAGTTCGCTAAGACACAGGAAATACTTGGACAGGATATGTATCAGGGACTAAAAATCTTGGAGGACGCATAATGGTTCTTCAATTGTCTGCGGAACATACAAATGAATTTTAATTGAGAGGAGAATTACAATGGATAAAATATGGGAAGAAATGTATACAGCTGCAAAGGCTGTTCAAAATGAAAGAAAGATATCGGATTATGTGGAAGCAGGTGGAGTTGCAGCTGCAATTTACTCTGAATCCGGAAGAATCTACACAGGTGTGTGCATCGATACTTGTTCGACATTGGGAATTTGCGCTGAAAGAAATGCTATTTTCAATATGATTACAAATGGGGAGAATTCATTTAAAAGAGTAGTAGCAATTATGCCGGATGGCAATGTTGGTGCGCCATGTGGAGCGTGTAGAGAATTAATGGTTCAGTTAATGCCGGATACTTATAAGCAGGTTGAAATACTAATGGATTATGAAAGCGAAAAAATTATTAAATTAGGTGAAATAACACCGGAATGGTGGATATAATTCTCATTTTGTATGCGATATGTCAAGCTGATAATTTTGACAAATAGATAATTTTGTGCTATTAATTGAACTAAATAGTTCAATTAATTAAAAAAGGAGATGTATCCAATGGGAAGCACATGTAAAATATTAGCAATTCAAGGCAGCTTTCGGAAGTCCGGCAAGACAACAACCATGTTGAAGTATGCTGCCAACCAGGCAGAAAAACTGGGTCATAATCTTACCTATATTAATTTGTTTGATAAGAACATTGAGTATTGCAGAGGCTGTAGAAAGTGTATGGAAACTGCAGAGTGTATCTATAAAAATGATGACATGCCGGAGATTACAAAGCTGATAAAAGAAGCAGATGTTATTATACTTGCAGCTCCGGTATATTGGGCAAATGTACCTGCTATTGTCAAAAATTTGATGGATAGAATGTCGGGAGCTTCAATGCTTGAGACAGATTATTTTCCAAAGCCTCGATTAAAGGGTAAGAGATACATACTTCTTACGGCATGTAATACGAGGATGCCGTTTGCAAAATTGTGTGGACAATCATCGGGAATCTGTCGTGTAGTAAAAGAATATTTTAAAACCTCGGGTGTAAAGAAAATCGGGACGGTTATATGTTCCAACACAGGAAAATATGATGGCGTACCGCAGAAGAAATATGCAAAAATAGACAAATTATTAAAGAAATGTTCGAACGGATTTAATCTCCAAAATCCAGCCAAATAGGATTTTGAGAATACAAAGAAGGATTAGGAGGAAAAATGGATGGGGATTGTCACAGGGTATATTTGTCTGATTCTGTTATTGTTGTTGCTGGTGAAGGTTTTGGCAAGAAAGCTTAAGTGGAACAAGCTTAACAAAGCACTTATGAAAGGTCATAAATACATTGCATTTTTATTTTTGGTTGTTTCAATCATTCATTTCATTTTGGTGTTACGTGTATTAAAAGGCCGACATATTTTGGTTACAATTTCAGGAATTGTAATTCTGATTGCGGGGATTTTGCTTACAATAGTATGTCATGTTGTAAAGAACCATAAGGTTGAGATTAAATTTCATCATTTTTTCTCGCTTGTGATGGGACTTATGCTGTTAGTTCATATGGGGATGTATTTTGTTGATTTTCGTAATTATTTAAAGGCAATCGATACAATTATAATAAGTGAAATTGATTTGAAAAATGTGGAAGATGGCACATACATTGGAGAATATGATGCAGTTTCAGGTGCGACAAACAGCAGCAAGGTAATTATGAAGGCCTGTGAGAATGCATTAAGCGGAGAATAGGGGATTGTATGGCAAGAAGAATTAAGGAAGCACCGATTGTACATCAAAATCGAATTGCCGAAAAAGCGATGGTTTTGTTTGCAAAAAAAGGAATCGAAAATACAAAAATGGATGAGATAGCTGCTGCAGCCGGGTATGGAAAAGCGACCTTGTATGTATATTTTAAAAACAAGGATGATATAGTTGCGTTTCTGTCTTTGAAAAGTATGGAGAAGCTTAAAGAATTGCTTTCAGAGGCGCTTGAGAATGGAGAGAGTGCCAAAGAACAATTCTTTTCCATGTGTAACGCTCTGGTAAAATATCAGGCGGATTATCCGGATTTTTTTGACCGTTCCCTGCAGTATATTCAAGTAGAAAAAAAGAACGATAATGCGTGGTTATCAAAAACGTATCAGGTAGGGGAAGAGGTTAATCAGATTATTTCCCAGTATATAAAAAAGGGAGTGGAAAACGGTGAATTGGAACAGACAACGGATTATTTTGAAACGATACTGCTTATGTGGGGAATGATAACTGGTGTAATAAAGCTTGCCTTTGAAAAAGAAGAGTATATTCGCATTGGGGGAAATATTTTAAAAGATGAATTTTTAAATGCAGGATTTGAGAAAATATTTAAGGCGATTATGAGTAATGAAGATTGTTCTTCTTAAGCTGTAACTGAATGAAATATGTGAAAGAGAGGATTTAATATATGTATAAGAATATTGAAAAACAAACAAAACTAAATTTAAAAGATCAGGTTGCGTATCAACCGGGACAGGTTGTCAGTAAAACATTGGTTCAGAATGACAGTGTAAGTATGACCATTTTTTCTTTTGATAAAGGTGAGGAGATTTCAACTCATGCAGCTGGCGGAGATGCAATGGTAACAGTACTTGAAGGAAAAGGAAGGTTTACTGTTGGAGGTGAGGTGTTCTACCTTGAAGCAGGAGAAACACTAATTATGCCAAAGGATATACCCCATGCAGTATATGGAGAAGAACAATTCAAGATGCAGCTGGTGGTATCTTATTAAATTGATATTTACGAACCACTGTAGCGTTTGTGGGGGCGTTTGATATGTCGTTTAAAGGATAAGAAAGTGATGGAAAAATGATAAAAATATTATTTATCTGCCACGGCAGGATTTTTTCGGAGTTGTCGTAAAGCTAGGTGGGATAAGGGTTTAAGGGTGCTTTTTCGTATTTTCGTAACCCACTTTTAGCCCAGGAAATTTTTGTGCAAGTTGTATAGTAGGTAGAAATGGTAGATTTGGAATGTGATTTGGTAAAGGTAAGAGTGATGGATTAAGCCGGCGTCTGAGAGGAGGCCGGCTTAATTTTTATTGTCATGTCATATAATATATAAATATAAAATATGAAACTTTGTCCCAAATTATTGAATATTGTCCCGATGTATGATATTGTATGAATGTGGAGGTAGATGAATATGAAAAAACAAAATGTAATTAATTTGATAAAGTATCATGTTGAACGTAATGAAAATGGATTTAGAAATGAAGCAATAAATATAGCTAGATATTTTGATAGCATTGGAGACGATCAACTTGCTGAATATGTAATGGGATTAATAGCTGAAGCAAATTTGTATACTCCGCAAAGCAGTGATTTTGAGAGTGATTTTTTGAAACAAATAGATACACGTACAATAGAACCTTTATATTTACCATCCGTTATTTCCGGAGATATAAAGGGCATTATTAATGCTGTTAATCATAATATTGGTATTAACAAATTCCTTTTTGAGGGGTTACCAGGTAGTGGTAAAACAGAAGCTGTTAAACAGGTCGCTCGTTTGTTAGGCAGGACACTATATTGTGTAAATTTTGAAAATATAATCGATAGTAAATTAGGTCAAACGAATAAGAATATTGCAACGGTTTTTAATGAAATAAATTTAATTCCGCATCCAAATAAAACAGTCATTCTGTTTGATGAGATAGACGTAATTGCTCTGGATAGGGTAAATTCAAATGATGTTAGAGAAATGGGACGAGTTACATCTACAATCCTGAGAGAATTGGATAGATTAACTGATTTGAATAAAGAAATTGTTATAATAGCAACAACAAATTTGTTTTCGAATTTTGATAAGGCATTGATAAGAAGATTTGATGCGACTATTAATTTTGACCGTTATTCAAAAAATGACCTTGTCGAAGTTGCGGAGTATTATTTTTCTTCATATATTAAAAATTTTAAAGGAATAACAAAGGATACGCGTTTGTTTAGAAAGATATTAAACGTAGCAACAACAATCCCTTATCCGGGTGAATTAAAGAACATAATAAAAACGTCTTTGGCATTTAGTGATATCAGTTCAGAAAATGACTACCTTAGAAGATTATTTAATAGCATGATAGGTGATATTGATCAAATAGATATTGTGAGTTTAAAGGACATGGGATTTACAGTACGTGAAATTGAAAAACTAAAGGGAGAATCAAAAAGTAGCGTATCAAGGAAATTGAGTAAAGGGGAGTGATTAGGTGAATAATGTATTGGAATTAAAGGGGAAACGATTTATTCAAGCGTCAAAGTCTAATAATGGCGGAGGAGCTGCAATGAATAGCAAAATCGTTGTTACAAATGAAATAGTTACTCGCTTGATTGAACAGTTGAATCAATTGATCATATTTTGGAAAAATGAATCAAGACCATTTGAAGGTATTCTTGTAAGTGTTTATTACAATAAAATTGTTGCTAAATCAAATAGAATAGCAGGATTGTTTAAGGGTGCGGAATCGAATAAAGCCATTGTAGGTGCGAAATTTGACGAGAATAAATCAAGACATATAATAACTTATTATTTGCAGTATTCTGATTTGGAGCATAGTATATCACTTTTGCGGAAAGCAAAAGCAGTTTTAGATTCTTCGTTTACTGGAAAGATTACTAAGAATACATTTGATGATAGAGGAATAATGGATGGTGTTGACTATCAGAACTTTGATATAAGCAAGTCGTTGTTCAAACAGGTTATAGCGGATGTATCATATATTGATGATTTTGATATTGAAAGAGCTACAAAAAATGATAAAGAAAGTATAATTACAATATATGATACAGGAGTTGATGCAAAAGCGTTATTTAAAGGAATCGGTATAGATGTTTTATCAGCTCGAATTCTTGATAATAGAACGGTGTATCTGGATATTAATCAAATTAATTTATTGTATGAGAAAGCACCGTATCTTGTCGCAATGGCTACAGAAAATTTGTCGGATTTATCACCAGAAGATTTTATGGATAGTTATGAAGAAAGCTTAATGACAATTCCTTCTCCGGTTAACGAACCAACAATTGGTGTAATTGATACCCTGTTTGATGATAGAATATATTTTTCGGAATGGGTTGAATATCATAAGATGATTGATGATAGTATTCCGATTAATCAGAATGATTATCGACATGGAACATCGGTTTCTTCAATTATTGTTGATGGTCCAAAACTTAATCCTTGGTTAGATGACGGATGCGGACGTTTTAGAGTAAGACATTTTGGAGTGGCCGCAGGCTCAAAATTCTCTTCTTTTACAATAATTAAGTCAATCAAGAAAATTGTGGAGGCAAATAAAGATATTAAGGTGTGGAATATTTCGCTTGGAAGCAATCAAGAGATTAATGATAACTTTATTTCTGCGGAAGCAGCAATTCTAGATAAAATACAGTATGAAAACGATGTTATTTTTGTGGTTGCAGGTACTAACAAACCTAATGATGAGGTTGTGAAGATTGGTTCACCTGCAGATTCTATTAACAGTATAGTTGTTAATTCTGTTACTAAAAGTGGATTGTCTACAAAATATGCAAGAAAAGGTTTGGCATTATCTTTTTTTGCAAAACCTGATGTTAGTTATTATGGTGGAAGTGAAGAACAATATATTCAGGTTTGCGAACCTTTAGGTGCTGTAAATGTTGCCGGAACATCATTTGCTGCACCATGGATTGCACGAAAGTTAAGTTACCTGATTGATGTTTTAGGATTAAATAGGGAACTTGCAAAAGCATTGATAATAGACTCTGCAAGAGGATGGAAAGAAGCACCATCACCAGAAGAAGTTGCGTTATATGGACATGGAGTAGTGCCAATAAGAATTGAGGATATTGTTCAGACTAAGGATGATGAGATAAAATTTCTAGTAACAGATGTAAGTGAAAAATGGAATACATATAATTATCATTTCCCGGTACCTTTAAAGGATGATAGTTATCCATTTTATGCAAGAGCAACGATGTGCTATTTTCCGGTCTGTGACAGAGCGCAGGGGGTGGATTACACAAATACAGAATTAAATCTTCATTTTGGAAGAATAAAGGATGATGGCAGCCTAAATGAAATTAATTCCGATAAGCAAAATCAAGATATGGATTTGGGTGACCAGAGAGGCTTTATTCTGGAAGGCGATGCAAGAGAAAAATTCAGAAAATGGGACAATGTTAAATATATAGCTCAAACGATTAAAGATAGAAAGGTACCAAAAAAATCATACACTAACAAGAATTGGGGGATGGAAATTAAAACAAATAATCGACTGGAACCAAAGGATGGAGTTGGATTGCGATTCGGAGTTGTTGTCACATTAAAGGAGATGTATGGTGTAAATCGTATTGATGAATTCATTCGTAATTGTAATCTGAATGGTTGGCTGGTAAATAGAATTGATATCAAGAATCGCATTAGTATTCATGAGAAGATTAATGAGGAGATTGAGTTTGAGTAATAAATAGGATTCTTCTATTCAACAATGGTAACGGGTGTGAAGGAAGACTGATTATGTTTAAAGAATTAATACTAATAGTATTGTCATCACGGCAGCAAGTTGCTTTTTCAGAAGAATGCAGTTAAGTCGGGAGTTGTGTGAGTTTGAAAGAGGATATTTATACAGATTTATTCCAAAGTTTTGAGGTCTGAAACAGACGGAAAAACAGAAGTATTAGGGAGGATAAAATAATGGCAAAGAGTTTTAATATGTCTAGTTTTAAGTCACAAGTTAGACAAGCTCAGCACAAGGTTGAGCGTCAAATGCAAAACGAAATAAATAAAGCAATGCGGAAATTTGAGGGTGATTTGAATCGAGAATTGAGAAAATACAATTCGAATGTTCGTCGTAATCAACAAATTATTATGCGTGAACTCAACAAATTGAGTTCAAATTCGAGCGTACAAACAAAATATACAATTTCGTTAAAGGTAATGCATCAACATTACACGGAAATAGAAAATGTATATCAAGATACATATGTAACACCTGAACAAGAACACATTTTAGAACTGATTGAACGAGAACAAGCAAATGGTCTGGTTACAGCTAATGCAGTTGAGAATGAGGATTTTACTGGGGGCAATACAGATGATGTAGAAATTGGAAACAAACTACAAGTTGTATCCGAAGATTTGAATAATAGATGGAAGGGTGCTGTGTTTGCGTTAAGTCCACATAATCCGGACGCAGCAAGACATTTTTGTACAAGTGCACGTGAGATTTTTACTGAATTCATTGAGCTAAAAGCACCGGATGCTCAAGTGTTTATGTATAATCCGGATTGTGAAAAGACTGATAGAGGAAATGCTACACGACGAGAGAAAATTAAATATATGATGCGTAATAACGATATTGTGGAAAGTGTAGTAGATTTTGCTGAGGCTGATATAACCAATATACTTGAATTATTCCATGTGTTGAGTGACGGAACGCACGGAGCTGCTGGCAGATATGGGTTTGAAAAATTAATTCAAGTAAAGAAACGTGTTGAACAGGGAATCAATTTTTTGTGTGAAATATCAGGATAATGCAATAATACTTGGAAGGAATACTGATGAAGAATCAATATATGTTCTTTGAAGAATAACTTTTTGATGGTATTGATTTGAGTGATTATATATATGAATATGAATGTGTAGAAACAGAAGAGGGTTTGGAGCATGAAGAACAGCAAAAGAATAGATCAGTTGTCGGAACGTATAAGGTATAAATATGTTGATTTGTATAAAATAGTAAGTAGTGAGAGCTCACAATATTTTTGCCAAAGAATTTATCCTTTGATTGTAAAGATTGAAACAAAACTGTGGTATGCATTATATGTGTCAAGGGCTTTGTTCGAGAATGGGAATGTAGATAAAGATTCGATTAAAATTAGAAATTGAAATGAACAAGTGATGCAAATGAAAAATCAAGGAGAACTAATATGAGTACATTGTTTTTAATAGGAAATGGCTTTGATGTAAATTGTGGAATGAAAACTAAATATACTGATGTCTATGATGGATATATTAAAGAGGCATCGAGTACAGATGTTATAAAGACATTTAAAGAAAATATTTCCGCAGATTATAAAACATGGGGAGATTTTGAAATGTCTATGGCGGAATATGCAAAGAATTTAAATAGTGAAAGTGAATTTTTAGAATGTATTAGAGATTTTGCGGGGTATATGGAACAACATTTGCTTGCAGAGAATGAAAGAGTAAAACAATTATTAAGTGATGAAAGTGTTTTGACCGCAGTTGTAAAGGAGATGGAAGAATCACTAAAAAGTTTTTATACAAGCATATCTCATAATATAGATAAAATTATGGAACAAAGAAATGCCACATATTTTACGGGATTTAGAGTAATCTCATTTAATTATACAGATGTCTTTGATGTTTTATGGAAGGAAATGCTAAAGCATAATAAAAACAATGCATCAGTTACACATATTCATGGGGTACTACAAGATGGACCGGTTTTTGGTGTTGACAATATCAGCCAAATAAATACAAGTTACGAGCTAACAAGAAAGGGGAAAAGAGGATTTATTAAACCTGTTTTTAATAGTGAATATGATGAGCATCGAGTGATCGAAGCGAAACGAAGAATAAAAAATTCATTGACAATATGTGCATTTGGTATGTCTTTTGGCGATTCAGATCTCTCTTGGCGCAATGAAATAATAGAGTGGCTGAAGGAAGATAAGGAACATCACTTTTTTGTTTATAGATATAATATTTCTAATGTTAAATATTATACAGTAGCTGAAAAATTAGATATTGAAGATGATGCAAAAATACAATTGCTGTTAGAATGGGGAATAAAAGACGAAGAATTATTTAATCAGATACATATTCCTTGTGGAAAAAATATTTTCAATGTGGAAACCGTATTAAAAGAAGAATTACCTAAGCGAGATGCAAAAATAGAAGCTGATATAAAAAAGAAAATAGAGCAAGGAAAAAAGTTCGTGCAAGAGCATGCACAAGATGTTGTTTTGACATAATCAAAGTTTGAATGTTGAGCATAATCTTTAATATACGGGAAGAAATCATAGGGAGATAGTATTATGGCAAAAAGAATTACCTACCCAAACATAGATTTACAACAAACAGGAAAAAAACTAAAACACATACTCGAATCAGCAGGCTATACCCCACGCATGATTCAAGAGTATTTACATTTATCCTGCGTGCAACCAATCTACCGTTGGTACAAGGGAAGTAAGCTATCAATCATTGAATTGGTGGAACGCTACATTTCTCTGAAAACCGGAGTGAAGCATAATACCATGGCAAATTACAGGTTCGTAGTTAATCTTCTCAAGAAAGAGGAATTTGCCTACAGACATGTGGAAGATATTAAACTTTCAGATGCCAAAATCTTTCTGATTAAGCTTCAAAGAGATGGCAGAGGTTACAGCACGATTCATACCGTAAGGGGTGTATTAAGACCAGCATTTCAAATGGCTGTAGATGATGACCTGATAGTTAAGAATCCGTTTAACTGGGAACTTGGCACGGTTATTATCAATGATAGCAAGAAGCGGCAGGCATTATCGGCAAAGGATCAGGAAAGATTTCTTAACTTTGTGAAGGATGATCCGCATTACAGCAAATATTATGACGGATTCTTTATCCTATTTAAGACCGGGCTTCGTATCAGTGAATTTTGTGGTCTTACGGTCAGAGATTTGGATTTTGATAATGATATCATTGATGTGAATCATCAGCTTCAGAGAACCAGAAAGATGAAGTATGTAATCGAGTCCACAAAGACTACAAGTGGCACCAGAAAGCTTCCTATGACGGAAGAGGTAAGGGATGCATTTCTTCGTATATTGGAGAATCGACCGAAACCAAAACGCGAGCCAATTATATCCGGTTATGGTGGCTTTTTATTCCTGGACAAGGATAATAAACCGACTGTGGCACTTCATTGGGAACATTATATGAGGGATGCGAGAAATAAGTTTAACAGCATGAATCCTTGGCAATTGCCGCCAATATCACCGCACATATGCAGACATACGTATTGCAGTGATATGGCAAAGACAGGAATTACGCCAAAGACCTTGCAGTATCTTATGGGACACTCGGATGTATCTGTTACATTAAATGTTTACACTCATATAGGTGTAGAGGATGCAAGAGCCGAACTGGCAAGGTTAAATGAGGCAAAAACTGACATGAAGTCTAAAATAACACAAAAAACAGCACAAAAATCTGCACAAAAAATGGCTTTTTTCGGTGCGTAAGCCTTGTAAAATAAGGATTTGTTCATAGCCCAATTTTAGCCCAATTAACCGGAAAAACATAGGAAAATACGAGAATTTATGAGAAGAAGCATTGTTTTATTGGTAAAATTGCACAAGTGCCAAAAACCTAGGAAATACAAGGCTTTGAGAAGATATGAGGTATTAAAATGAGTGTAATAAAGGTACTCTTCATCTGCCACGGCAATATCTGCCGCTCGCCGATGGCAGAATTTGTTTTTAAGAAAAAACTGGATGAACTTGGTCTTGCAGATTTGTTTTACGTAGCATCTGCGGCGACAAGCACAGAGGAAATATGGAATGGCGTGGGCAATCCGGTTTATCCGCCGGCGAGGGAAGAACTTGCAAAGCATGGTATCTCCTGTCAGGGAAAACGTGCGATGCTTTTAAAAAAATCGGATTACGGTGCATACGATTATTTGATTGGTATGGACCATGCTAATATCCGTAATATGCACCGAATATTAGGCGGAGATCCGGAGCAGAAGATACATTTGATGTTGGAGTTTGCAGGCTTGGAACGAGGAATCGCTGATCCTTGGTATTCCGGCAATTTTGGTGAGACGTATCGGGATGTGGATATGGGATGTGACGGGTTTCTGGCGTATCTGAAAGAACACGGGGAAATATAAAATACACGCTAAGGCAATGTCTTTGGATGCAGCGACAGGTCAAAAAATAACCCGAGCTTTGGAGGAAAACTCGTAAATATAAAAAAGCTGATTGTAAGCGCAAACAACGTAATGATTGCAGTAAGCAGCTGAAATGTACAGCCCTTTGTGAGGATGTGGTGCTCAAGCCATAATGCAAAGATGACTGCACAAAAATAAATTAGGATGTTGATAAAGTCTATCAGCACACCAAATACACCCCAAATTGTGTAAAATACAACTAAAATAAATAACATACCACCGAGAATTCCGGCTGTTCTGGCAGGGAGGAAATTAGGTGGTATTTCTTTGTTTCTGAATAATTCGTAGAGCGTGACAAAGAGCATTGGAAAAAACAGAAGCTTTAAATGCTCCCAAGAGGATTCGTTGACGGCAGAAAAAAGTCCCACTGTAGGATTTTGACCGGAAAGGTCATAAGCAAAGTGCAAAAAAATACCAAGTGCTGAGATAACGAAAAAACGAACAAAATTTTGTTTGGTTATCATAATAATACCACATATTAATATTTAGTCCTATTACTATCAAGATATGCAATGATAGGTCATAATATGACGGCTTTGAAAAAAATTGAATCGAATGCCAACGCTTGCTTTCTCTTCTGTTTTGATGTATGATTACAGATTGAAGTATTGTGCTTAAAAATTAGGAGGTTTTCAAAGAAATGTATTATGTGCCCGATGACACCGACAAGTGTGGCTATTATATTTGCAACGCTTGCGGGGAAAAGTTTTTGTCACTGCAAACGATGGACAAGATCCCTTGCCCATATTGTGAAAAGGAAATAGATTTAGAAATCGGTCCGGATGAGAAGATGGAGGATTCCACAGACACGGCAGAGCTTCAGCAGGTGCTTGAGGGAGAGGATGTTGAGAAGATGGATACATTGCTTTCACTCGCAATCACAGGTGGCAATTACGAATGGATATAGAAGGGATAGGACATAAAAGACACATGGGAGAAGATTATATAATAGTCAGAGAGTTTAATGAGCAGGATATTCCGTCCTTGCGCGAGATTTGGAACAACGTTGTGGAGGAAGGAAATGCATTCCCACAGACAGAACCTCTGCTTGACGACGATGAAGCTTTAGATTTTTTTGCAACTCAGTCATATACCGGTGTTGCCGAGTTGGACAGTAAGATTGTCGGGTTATATGTTTTACATCCGAATAATATTGGCCGTTGCGGTCATATTGCAAATGCCAGCTACGCAGTGGATGTTTCTACACGAGGCGTACATATCGGTGAGAAGCTTGTGAAGGACAGCTTGTATATGGCAGGCAAAAAAGGCTTTGGCATTTTGCAGTTTAATGCGGTTGTTGCGTCGAATGAAACTGCAATTGCACTTTATGAAAAGCTGGAGTTTGAGCGAATCGGTACGATTCCGAACGGCTTTTTGAATAAAAACAATGAATATGAGGATATTATATTATTTTACCATACGGTATAGCGATAGCTTATGACGAAGGATGGTGTGACGATGAAGATAGCAGTGCTTGGACCGAAAGGCACCTTCAGTGATAAAGCGTATGCAGAGTATGTTGCTTTGTGTGGCGACGATACCTCTTATGAGCCGGTTTATTATCCTACAATCGATGACGTTTTTTCGGCGGTAGCGGATGGTGCGGATGAGGAACCGCAGCTTGGCATTGTGCCGATTGAAAACACATTGGATGGATATGTGATTCGAACCTTGGATTTGCTGTTGGAAAAAGATGTCCGCGTAATCGATGAAACAATGGTTCCGGTCGCATTTTCGCTTGTGGGCAATATTAACTGCCTGGAGGATATACAGACATTGTATGTGCAGTTTAAGGCACATGGGCAGTGCAGACAATTTATTAATGATTTGAAAAATGTGAAAATCATAAATACAGAGAGCAATATGGAGTCCTATTATCAGTTGGAGAATACCCCGGGTGTGGCGGCAATTGTGCCAACACATATTGCAAAGGAAGAACAAAATCGGTTTGTGAAGTTTGATGTAACGGATTCAGATTATAACCATACAAGGTTTATTGTATTTACAAAAGGACTTGCGGATATCGGGGCAGATATATCAGGCTGTGCAAAAAGTCTTTCACGTGTGAATCGCTCCGAAGGTATTTCCCAAAAGACTACACAAGATGTTTCACAAGAGCCGGTACAAGACGTAACCAAGGTTCGTATACCGGCATATATTCAACCTAAGGTTGATCGACCGGGACTTCTGTATAGCATTTTGAAAAATTTTCATGATAATCAGATTAATTTGATTTCGATTATGTCAAGACCGACGAAGCAACAGCTTGGCACCTATAATTTCTATATTGAAATTGATATTCGGTGTGAAAGACTTATGGTTGTATACGATACGCTCCGCTTGGTAGAGCAGGATAACCGGATAAAGTTGTTGGGCGTTTATGTGGAAGGAACCAAGAATGATTAGAAAGGAAGCAGACAAAAATGGGAAAGAAAAATAATGAAGAAGTAATGGTTGGTGAAGTCGTTGAAGAAGCTGAAAAGTCCAAAGCGAAGGCACTGTTTAATAAGTTCAAATCACATACATTGTTTCGCGCGGCAGTCATGATGGTTGCCGGACTTGTACTTATTATTTTTCCGTCTGCGACACAACGTACCATTGCATATATTGTTTCTGTTGTGTTGGTTGTATTTGGTGTTGTTCACTTGCTTCGTTATTTCAAGAAAACAGATGTTGACGGGGATGGGATTAAGGATGCCAATTCACCGTTTGATTTGATTTTGGGTGTTGTATTAATTGTGCTTGCAGGACTTGTTGCAAAGCTGTTTATTTCCTTTATCCCGATTGTTCTCGGCATTTTTATTATTATCAGCGGACTTTTGAAGCTGGAGCAAGGCTTCACATTGAAACGTGCGGGTTCTGCTGACTCCAAATTTGTCATGATTGTAGCAGGAGTTACAATTGTAGTCGGACTTCTTGCGGTGTTTAATCCGTTTGCAACCGGCAATGTTTTGTTGATGATTTTAGGAGCCGGTATGCTGTTTAGCGGTATCACCGATTTGATTGCAGCCGGACAGATTGCAAAGGTAATGAAATTAAAGGATGATGATTTAAGTAAATTTTAATTCGGGGGTCAGTATGGATACAGAAAATCAAATGCTGGAGCATGCGCTTCTCGATGAAAATGAGATATTTGCAATGTTAAAGGAAAGAGGATTCCGTTTGACACAGCAGCGAAAGATCATTGTGGAAATTATTGTTAATGAAAACTATTCATGCTGTAAAGAGGTCTATATTTTGGCGCACCGACGGGACAAAAGTATCGGGATTGCAACTGTTTACCGAATGTTGCAGGTATTAGAGGAGGTTGGAGCAATCAGCCGTAAAAATCTGCAAAAAACCGCTTGCACCGGACGATGCTGTGATATGAAGGGCGGATGTACGATTGTGACGGACAAGAGTACGCAAATTATTTTATCGGAAGAGGATATACAAGAGGCATTGAAGTATATTATGGAAAAAAACGGGTATGCCGATGTAGAGGAGATAAAGGCAGTACTCGTTAATCAGAGTGTTTGATAGAATTTAGGAGCAGAAGATGGGATTGATTGAGCTTTTCATTTTAGCAGTCGGTCTTTCGATGGATGCGTTTGCAGTATCCGTATGTAAAGGTCTTGCAACAAAGGATGTTTCGGTAAAACAGATGTGTCTTGCGGGTGTCTGGTTCGGTGGTTTTCAGGCGTTGATGCCTCTTATTGGATATTTTCTCGGTTCAGCCTTTGCCAAGTCAATCGAAGGCTGTGACCATTGGATTGCATTTGGGCTGCTGGCGCTGCTCGGCGTAAATATGATTAAGGAAGCATTTTCAAAGGAATCAGACGATGAGGTAACAGATTCCTTTGGTGTAAAGACAATGTTTATTATGGCGATTGCCACAAGCATTGATGCTCTGGCAGTTGGTGTAACGTTTGCGTTTTTGCAGGTGAATATTATTCCGGCGGTTTCCTTCATTGGAATTATCACGTTTTTGTTGTCTTTTGTCGGTGTTAAAATCGGTAATTTATTCGGTGTAAAGTATGAAAGGAAAGCACAGCTTGCTGGCGGAATTATATTGGTATTAACCGGAATCAAGATTTTGCTGGAGCATCTTGGTGTATTGTAAAGGTGCGTTGCGGATAAGGAGCAAATGAATATATGCAGAATATATTGAATAAAAAATGGTGGCACAATAAGGTTGCCTATGAAATTTATCCAAAGAGCTTTATGGATGCAAACGGAGACGGAGTTGGCGATTTACAGGGAATTATAAGTAAGCTTGATTATTTGAAGGAGCTTGGGATAGACATTTTGTGGATTTGCCCAATTTACGAGTCACCGTTTGTCGATCAGGGCTATGATATCGCTGACTATTACAAAATTGCAGACTGTTTCGGCAGTATGGATGATTTTGAACAGCTGATAGAGGAAACAAAAAAACGAGACATGTATGTGATTATGGATCTTGTTGTTAATCACTGTTCGGACAAGCATACATGGTTTACAAAAGCGCTTGAAAATCCGGAAGGTGAATATGGAAAGCGCTTTTATTTTGAACGCGGAAAAGACGGAAAGGAACCAAGTAATTACCGGTCCTATTTTGGCGGCAGTATGTGGGAACCGGTACCGGGATATAATGATTTATATTATTATCATGCATTTGCAAAGGAGCAGCCGGATTTAAACTGGAATAATGATGAGGTTGTTCAAGCAGTTTATGATATGGTCAATTGGTGGCTTGCAAAAGGGGTTGCAGGATTCCGGATTGATGCCATCATTAATATCAAGAAAGATACGAGCTTCCCTTCGTATGAGCCGGATGGTCCGGATGGTCTTTGTGAGACGGAAAAAACGGTTTCCGGAGCTCTTTCCTGCAAGGAGGGACCGAGTATCGGACAAATGCTTTCTTCTTTGAAGGAACATACATTTGCAAGGCATGATGCGTTTACGGTTGGAGAAGTGTTCAATTTGGAAAACGGAACCTTACAGGAATTCATCGGTCGTGATGGGCATTTTTCAACCATTTTTGATTTTAGCCTGCATCTGCTTACCAACTGTGAGCATGGATGGTTTGCGGCACATAAGATTACCTTCCGAGAGCTTAGAAAAACGATTTTTGATTCACAACTTGCAACGCAGAAAATCGGTTTTATGGCAAATATTATTGAGAATCACGACGAGCCGAGAGGACTGAATATTTTCCTTCCGGAATGGATTGACCGGGAAGCAGGCGCGAAGCTGCTTGGAACGATCATGGTGATGCAACATGGAATTCCGTTTTTGTATCAGGGACAGGAAATCGGCATGACCAATATGGATTTTACGACACTGAACCAATATAACGATATCAGCACAATTGACCAGTATCATCAGGCGATTGACAGAGGCTTTACGGACCAAGAGGCGCTTTCGCTTTGCAACACCTACAGCCGCGACAATGCGAGAACCGTGATGCAGTGGGATGATACTGAAAATGCCGGCTTCTCGACAGGTACGCCATGGTTTCATGTCAATCCGAATTACAAAGAAATCAATGTGAAGTCGCAGCTTGAGGATGCCTGTTCGATTTTGTCATATTACAGGGCATTGATTGCGCTTCGAAAAAATTCAATTTATGAAAATGTGTTTGTGTATGGTATGTTTGAACCGGCGTATGAGGAATACGATAATGTGTTAGCATTTTACAGAAAGAGCGAGCAGGGCGGATATGCACTTGTTGTCTCAAACTGGGGAAAGTCGGATGTGACAATCACACTTACGGATGAGGATAAATCCTTGTGGCTTATGCTTGACAGTATGAGCAATGATTATCGTTTGTCGGTTGCGCTTAAAAACGCAATCGGGCAAAAGGAAAAGAAAGATCAAATTATATTAAAGCCGGGACAGGTGTGTGTGTATGGTTAAGAAGGCAGATGTGTGGTTTATTGTTATTACATTGCTTCTTGGAATTGCTCTGTTTGTTATATGGAAGCTTTCGGCGAAACCCGGTAAGACAGCTGTGATTTCCGTAGACGGTGAAATTGTTGCGGAGCTTCCGATGAATTCGGATACGACATATACAGTGCGGACGGAGCAGGGCATGAATGTTGTCGAGGTAAAGGATGCAAAACTGTTTGTTTCAAAAGCAGATTGCAGAGATCAAATTTGCGTCGGGCATCGTGCTATTTCGGATCAGACGGAGACAATTGTCTGTCTTCCGCATAAGCTTGTTTTGGAGGTAAAAGAATAACATGTCACGGGACCATGCTTCAAATCAAAGAGGAAACAACAATCATGCGACTGCGCTTAGTGGTGTGTTAATGGCACTTGCACTCGTGTTGTCTTATCTCGAAACATTGGTGCCGATTCATTTTGTTGTACCGGGTGTTAAGCTTGGACTTGCAAATATTGTAACGATAATTGCGCTTGTACGTCTTGGAATCGGACGTGCAATTATCATAAGTGGCGGACGCATTTTGTTGTCCGGCGTTTTGTTTGGAAATCCGCTGGTGATTGTGTATAGTCTGGCGGGTGCGGCACTCAGTATGCTTGTCATGGTAGTGATGCGCAAATTTTCGATTTTTTCTGTTACAGGAGTCAGTGTTGGCGGGGCAATCGCGCACAATTTCGGACAGCTGCTTGTAGCGGCACTTATTATGGAAAATGTCAAGCTTATGTATTATATGGCGATACTTTCCGTTACCGGTGTGATTGCGGGCTGTGCAATTGGATTACTTACTTCCTATCTGTTAAAAATCCTTCGTTTTTGAATCTCTTTCCATTGCGAAATACCACTATATGTAGTAAAATATACGTATATATTTCAAAAATAGTGGGGTTAAAAGCATGAAACATACTTTTAAGGGCGGCATCCATCCGTATGAGGGCAAAGAGCTCACTATGGACAAGGATGTAATCGAATATCTTCCAAAAGGGGATATGGTTTATCCTCTTAGTCAGCATATCGGTGCACCGGCAAAGCCTCTTGTTAAAAAGGGAGACCATGTATTAGCCGGACAGCTGATTGCTGAAGCAGCAGGCTTTGTGTCTGCCAATATCCATGCGTCTGTATCCGGCACGGTTAAGGCGGTCGAGCAGCGTCTTGTTTCTTCAGGTTCCAAGGTAAATTCCATTATCATCGAGAATGACAATCAATATGAGACGATTGAATTTACGCCAAACAAAAAGCCGTTAAATGAGCTTACGAGAGAAGAGGTTATTGAGGCTGTCAAAGCGGCGGGTATCGTAGGTATGGGTGGCGCAGGATTTCCGACCCATGTTAAGCTTTCGCCGAAAAATATTGATCAGATTGATCGCATCATTATCAATGCGTCGGAGTGTGAACCGTATTTGACATCGGATTACAGACGAATCATAGATGAAGCGGACAAGGTCATTGAGGGACTTCGGATTGTGCTTGCGATATTCCCGGGTGCAAAGGGAATCATAGCAGTTGAGGATAACAAGCCGGAGGCAATCAGGCTTCTTCGTGAAAAGCTTGCAGGAGATACGGATATTTCCGTTAACTCTATGCCGACGAAGTATCCGGAGGGTGCTGAGCGTCAGCTGATTTATGCAAATACAGGTCGCTATATCAATTCCAAAATGTTACCTGCAGATGCGGGCTGTATTGTACATAATGTTGATACCGCATATGCGATTTGCGAGGCTGTCAGAGAAGGGCGACCGCTTATGGAACGTCTTGTGACGGTTTCCGGTGATGCAATCAAAAATCCATGTAATATCCGTATGAAAATTGGTACGAACTATGGAGAGTTGATTGAATGTGCCGGCGGATTTGAGGGAACACCGGCCAAGCTTATTGCAGGTGGTCCTATGATGGGTAAGGCAATCTACACAACGGATATTCCGGCAACCAAATCATCCTCTGCGATTTTGGCACTTTCCGAGGATGCGGTTGCAGAGATGGAGCCTAGTGCGTGTATACGTTGCGGACGATGTGTGTCGGTATGCCCGGGACGCGTTATGCCAAACAAGCTTGCAACCATGGCAAACCGCAATGATATCGATGGTTTTATTAAGAACAACGGTATGGAATGCTGCGAGTGCGGTTGTTGCTCATATGTATGTCCTGCCCGTAGACATTTGACACAGATGATTGCAGGTACACGTAAACTCGTACTTGCCAATCGTAAGAAATAGAAGGGAGAAGAAGGATGGAAGAAATGAATTTAAAGATATCTTCATCTCCTCATGTGAGAAGTAAAGATACGACGTCTGATATAATGTTTGATGTGCTGGTAGCACTCATGCCGGCACTTGGTTTCGGATTATATTTGCATGGCTGGTATGCCATGTTGCTGGTAGTTGTCTGTATCGGCAGCTGCGTGGGTTTTGAGGCACTTTATCAAAAGAAAATGCACAAGAAGATTACAGTCGGAGACTATTCGGCAGCAGTTACGGGTTTGTTGCTGGCGTTGAATTTGCCGCCAAAACTTCCGATTTGGATGGCAATTGTCGGTTCGGCATTTGCGATTATTGTTGTTAAGCAGTTGTTCGGTGGTTTGGGACAAAACTTCATGAATCCGGCACTTGGTGCCAGATGCTTCCTGTTGCTTGCATTTTCCAGATACATGACAAACTTTGTTTATGATGGTGTGTCGACAGCAACACCGCTTACCATCCTAAAATCCGGCGGAGAGGTGTCTGTTCGTGATATGTTCTTTGGATATACGGCAGGAACGATTGGTGAGACATCTGCGATTGCACTTTTGGTTGGTGCGGGATATTTATTGATTCGTCGTGTGATTAGTCCGAAGATTCCGCTTGTTTATATCGGTACATTTGCGGCATGCATCGCAATTTACGGTGTTACAAAAAATTACGATGTGTTAGAGTACACAGCCGCACACGTATGTGGCGGCGGTTTGATGCTCGGTGCTTGGTTTATGGCAACCGATTATGTGACATCACCGATTACATCGACCGGTAAGGTCATATATGCTGTTTTATTAGGTCTTCTCACATTTGTGCTTCGTATTTTTGGTGGCAGTGCAGAAGGCGTATCGTATGCGATTATTATTTCCAACCTTTTGGTCCCGCTTATTGAGTCTGTAACCGCTCCAAAGGCGTTTGGTGCCGGTGCAAAGCCAATCGGAGCAGTAGAGGATTCAAACGATCATAAGCAGAAAAAGAACGAAACATCTGATACCGAAACAGAAGCTTCTGATGAAAAAAATGGAGAAGCATCCTCCGAGGAGACAGAAAAGAATCCAAAGAAGAAGCCGGATATTAAGGGTGTTGTGATAGCAATCGTTGCTATCGGTGTGATTACCATAGTTATGGGTGCGGCACTCGGCGCGGTACATGATATTACAAAGGAGCCGATTGCTGAGGCTGAGGCAAAGGCAAAAGAGGATGCATATAAGGAAGTATTTGCGGATGCTGCGACCATCGAGGTATTTGCAGATGATAATATCTCGATTGATCAGGTCAATGAAGCAATCAATAAGCGCGGTTTTACGGATGTGTACGTTGATGAGTTAAATGTAGCTAAAAATGAATCCGACGAAGCACTCGGACTTATTTTCCTTGTCACAAACAGCTCCGGTTACGGTGGTGACCTGCAGATGGCTGTCGGCGTTACAATTGAAAAACGTATTTGTGGTGTAAAGTTCTTAAAGATTTCAGAAACCGCAGGACTTGGTATGGAGGCTCAAAAGCCTGAATTCCTGGAGCAGTTTATTGATAAACCGGTCGGTGTATTTACATATACAAAGACAGGTTCAACGAGTGACAGTGAAATTGATGCACTTTCCGGTGCGACGATTACGACCTCCGCTGTAGTTGACACAATCAACGCAGTGCTGAGCTGTATAAAAGGAGGTTACTAAGATGGGCAAGATTACAGAACGTTTACAAAATGGTATTATCAAGGAAAACCCAACCTTTGTGCAGATGCTCGGTATGTGTCCGACACTTGCGGTTACGACATCGGCAATTAACGGTCTTGGTATGGGTCTTACAACGACCGTAATCTTAACGATGAGCAATCTTATGATTGCCGCGTTACGAAGATGGATTCCGGACAAGGTTCGTATTCCGGCATTTATCGTTATTATTGCTTCCTTTGTTACAATGGTACAGTTCGCATTGCAGGCATACATTCCGTCCTTGAATGCGAGTCTTGGTTTGTTTATTCCGTTGATTGTTGTTAACTGTATCATATTAGGTCGGGCAGAGGCATATGCATCAAAAAATCCGGTGATTCCGTCTGTATTTGATGGTATCGGTATGGGACTCGGATTTACAATCGGTCTGACGACAATCGGTATCATTCGTGAGGTGCTCGGTGCGGGCAGCATCTTCGGATATACATTTATGGATAACCTGAACACTTACATCGGGGAAAATGCCCCTGCCAAGGTTGTACAATTCTTGCAGGATCAGGGCCTGTTTGAGCCGATCGGCATTTTTATTTCTGCGCCGGGAGCATTTATTGTTCTTGCATTTATTATTGCATTTATCAATCATCGCAATATCAAGAAGGCAAAACTGCAGGGCACGCAACCAAAGCTTTGTAAGCTTGCGGATTGTGCAAGCTGTCAGAATCTGATGTGTCAGGGCAGCAAGAAGTCTTTTGAAGAAAATAAGGCAGAGGAGGAATAAGGCATGAAATTAATTTTATTAGCAATATCGGCAGCTCTTGTCAATAATGTCATCCTCAGCCAGTTCATGGGAATATGCCCGTTCCTCGGTGTTTCGAAAAAGGTAAACACGGCGGCAGGTATGGGAGGCGCGGTTATCTTCGTTATGACAATCGCATCCACGGTGACAGCACTTATTTACAATTTCGTATTAGTTCCGCTTGACTTGGAATATCTTAATACGATTGTGTTTATTCTTGTCATTGCGGCACTTGTTCAGTTTGTGGAAATGTTCCTCAAAAAGGCAATTCCATCGCTGTATCAATCACTTGGAGTGTATTTGCCGCTTATTACAACCAACTGTGCAGTACTTGGTATCGCATTAAAAAACGTACAGGACGGACTTTCCATTTTGGCATCGGTTGTAAACGGATTTGCTTCAGCAGTCGGATTTGCAATTGCGATTATCATTATGGCGGGTATTCGTGAAAAAATTGAACACAATGATGTGCCGGAGAGCTTTAAGGGTGCACCGATTGTACTCATTTCGGCAGGTCTTATGGCGATTGCATTTATGGGACTAAGCGGACTTATTTAAAGGGAGGAGAATATGGATATACTTTCAATAGGAATCGCAGCAGCGATTGTAGGTGTTGTAGGTGTTGTAGCAGGAATTCTCCTTGGTGTTGCAAGTGAGAAGTTTAAGGTTGAAGTTGATGAAACCGAGATCAAGGTGCGTGAGATTTTGCCGGGAAATAATTGTGGCGGCTGTGGATATCCGGGCTGTGACGGTTTGGCAGCGGCAATTGCACGTGGGGAGGCAAAGCCGGATGCATGTCCGGTTGGCGGAGAGGCCGTTGCGACAAAGATTGCTGAAATCGTCGGAGAAAATGTGGATTCCGTTCGGATGACAGCATATGTTCGGTGTGCAGGTGATTGCAATGTTGCAAAGGATGTTTATGAGTACGTAGGTCCACAGGATTGTAAATTTGCTGCTAATGCACCGGGTGGCGGTGCAAAGGGCTGCGCGTATGGATGTCTTGGATATGGTTCCTGTAAGAAGGCATGTCAGTTTGGGGCAATTCAGATTGTCGATGGCGTTGCAGTCATCGACAAGGATAAGTGCAAGGCTTGCGGCATGTGTGTCGCAGAATGTCCTCGTCATATCATTGAAATGATTCCTTATGAGGCACAGGCGATTGTGGAGTGTAATTCAAAAGATTTCGGTAAGGATGTAAAGGCTTCCTGCTCGGTTGGATGTATCGGATGCGGTATATGTCAGAAAAACTGTCCGCAGGAGGCAATCACAGTTGATAATCATTTAGCACATATTGACCAAAGTAAGTGTAACGGATGCGGAACATGTAAGGAAAAATGTCCGGTAAAGATTATAAAATAGTTGATAGGAGAGAGTATGAAAAGAGATTATGTGATTATTGCGGATACAACAAATGATCTCCCGATGTCATTTACAGAGGAAAATGGTATTGATCTTGTTCCACTTTTGTATGAGATTGATGGTCAGGCATACGGACGTGATTGTAATTTGACGCCAAAGGAATTTTACGATAAGATGCGGGAGGGAGCGGCAACGAAGACCGCGGCTGCAAATATCGATGAAATATCCGAACATTTTGAGCCTTTTTTAAGGGAGGACAAAGATATTATCTTTATGTGTCTGTCTTCCGGAATCAGTAGTACGGCATCAAATGCTTTTATCTGTAAGAGTGAGCTTGAGGAAAAATATCCGGAAGCAACGATTTGTGTCATTGATTCACTTTGTGCATCAGGCGGACAGGGCATGCTTCTTTATCGTGCAATCCAAAATAAGAAAAACGGTATGACTGTCGAGGAAAACTACAAAAACCTCGAGGAAATCAAGATGAATATCGTTCATAAGTTTACGGTTGAGGATCTTAAGTATTTGCAGCGTGGCGGACGTATTTCCAAGGCGGCAGCAACAATTGGTACAATGATTAATCTAAAGCCGTTGCTTCACGTAGATAATGAAGGTAAGCTTGTTGCCGAGACAAAGGTCCGCGGACGTAAGAAGTCCTTGCAGCAGCTTGTTCGTAACATGGGACCTTGCATGGGAAGCTTTGCGGATAAGCAGGATGTCATTATTATTTGCCATGCAGATGTCGAAGAGGATGCAAAATACACAGCACAATTAATCGAAGAGCTTTATCATCCGGGTGAGATTATTTTCAGCGGGGTTACACCGACAATCGGTGCACATTCCGGTCCCGGAACAATTGCAATTTTCTTTATGGGTGATGTTAGATAGCACATCTTTTCATTGGCAGCATACACTAAAATAAAAAGGTGTTTTATGCGGTTCCTGGAGCTTAAGGAAAAAGAGGTTATTAACTGTAAGGATTGTAAACGACTTGGCTATGTGGCAGATATTGAGTTCGATTGTAACACGGGAAAGGTGCTTGCAATTATTGTGCCGGAGGTTGGTAAGTTGTTTTCGTGTTTTGGTGCAGGGGCTGAATATTATATCCGTTACTGTGATATTGTGAAAATCGGACCGGATATTGTATTGGTAGATTTGGAGCCTTGTGATATATGTAAGGCATGTGAAAAGGGGAAACCTTAAATTACAAAAGGAGAGTTTATTTTATGAAATGTCCATTTTGCGGAGATGATAATACAAGAGTTATTGATTCAAGACCGGCGGATGACAACGAGGCAATTCGCAGAAGACGTCAGTGTGACGAGTGTGGAAAGCGGTTCACAACCTATGAAAAGGTTGAGACGATTCCGCTGATTGTAATTAAAAAGGATAAAAATCGTGAGACCTACGATCGTTCAAAGATTGAGTCGGGTGTAGTTCGTTCGTGTCATAAGCGACCGGTATCGGCAAGCAGTATTGAAAATTGCATTGACAACATTGAGAACAAAATCTTTACTCTTGAAGTAAAGGAAATCGAAAGTAAGCAGATTGGCGAAATCGTTATGGATGAATTAAAGGATCTTGATCAGGTTGCATATGTTCGTTTTGCGTCTGTATATCGAGAGTTTAAGGATGTTAATACGTTTATGAGCGAGCTTAAGAAGTTACTTGATACAAAGTAGGAGTTGATATGTTAGAAAGCTACCTTGAACTTATCTCGGGCGGAGAAGGCGAGATTGTTGAGAAGAAATCTCGTTTTATCGGTCAGATACAACCGGTTCATTCTGAAGAGGAGGCGTATGCCTTCATCGAGCAAATTAAAAAAAAGCATTACGACGCACGGCACAACTGCTTTGCGTTTTCTATCGGTGATGAGATGCCGCTGCTTCGTTTTTCGGATGACGGAGAACCGCAGGGCACGGCGGGTAAACCAATATTGGAAGTGATTCGCGGATCCGAAATTCACAATATCTGTATTGTGGTAACCAGATATTTCGGTGGAACCTTGCTTGGTACAGGCGGACTTGTACGAGCATATTCAGAGGCTGCAAAGGAAGCTTTGTGCGCATGTGAGACAAAGCGGTTACAGCGAATTTATCCTGTGACAATCACAACCGATTATACGGATATGGGAAAAATACAATACTTGATATCCAATGCGGATGTGCGCGTTGCTGACAAGGAATTTACCGATGCGGTACGATTTTTCCTGGAGGTGCCTGTCGATTTGTGCGATAAGCTTGTTGCGGATATCACGGAAGCATCCGGAGCCAAAGCTACTATCGAAATCGGCGATGAGCTGTTTGGTTGATACATTACATAATCGATTTTACGAAGACACCGAGTATTGAAATTAATAAGATGAGCGGGAGCACCTTGGCAAGCAGGGTGCTTTTTCTTATGAATAGGCTAAGTACAAATGTAAATAAAAATACAAGAAGACCGGCAAACAGCAGATTTAGAAGTTGTCCGGTTAATCCGTTGATTGTAAGGGTTGATACAAGCCCTGTTGCAAGAACCGGCAATATGGCAGTGGCCACGGACATGGCTTTGATTTGAAACAAATCGTAGTGACCGAGTGAAAGATACATACGTTTTTCAACATCCTGCTCGAATAACAATAATCCAAGTAAACCTGAAAATAGGAGGAGCAACAGTGTGATTTCATACACAGGAAGTGTGATACGGTATACCATTGTCTCAAATGAAAATACATCCTCCGTGACATTTTTCATTTGGAAGGTCTCGTCACTTTCTGTGTAGTAGTGATAACGTTCAATAAAATCAGTATTGAATTCCGGCAGATTGACTGTCTCCAATAAAATATCCTCGGCAACTATCTGATACATATTTGCAAACCAGGTTTCTGCAATGGCAGTTGAAAGGGAACTTGAAGGAGTCTTATATAATTGAATCGGGTTTGCATCTACGTGCCCCTTGATATAGTCTGTAAAAAAGCCGTTTGGAATAACAAATCCGCATTCCGCAAAGCCGGATTTGACATCGCGCAATAGTGTTGCTTCATCCTTTGCGAGATAAAAGGTATAGATACTGTTACTGCGGACGATTTCTGCGATGGTAAGATCTGTATAGTCGGATGGATCTTCGGAAAAGACGGCAACCTTAATGTCTGTGGACTGACTCTTTTCAGGAAGAAACTTGTAGATAACGGTTAAGAGCACAATGGAAGCTAACATAATTATATAGAGCTTGTGTGCCAATATTCGCTTTGTAAATACGGTAAAACGATTTAATAACTGCATAAAGAAACTCCTTTATATTCCAAATAATGCGTGGGCGAAGCCTGCAATCAAATATTCACCGGGAAGTACTCGAGAGATTGCTTGTATTGCAGAAGGCAGGAAAGCGTGTGGTAACAAGCCTCCGCCGATGTATGCGAGAATCAATGTGATACAAAATAATATCATATTGCCGGTAAATATATGACGGCTGATTAGGCCGACCAGGTTTACGATAATTGCAATTGTGCATATGGATGGCAGAACGGTAAGAAGTCCGGGTGCAAACAGGCTTTTGTTGTAGATGCTGATACCGATATAGCACGGAATAAATGCCAGATAAAATGCCGGAATTGTACAAATTAGGTTGCTTAAAAAAATGTGTATATTATTGATTTTACGCAACTTAAGAAGTTTGGTGATTCCGCCGGAATGGCCTTGAATAAACGGCATAAGCACCACCGATAATAAAAGCAAGACAAGCATGAGGGCGGAGGCCAGATAATGTTGTAGGAGTGTTCCTTTTCCTTCATCAGTGGCATCCACGATATCCATATAGCTGTCTTTGTTCATTCGATCTATAAAAGTTAGATTTACGCGAATATCAAGGTCGTGAATCTCATCCGCCGGAAAATCGTTTGCTCGCGTCACGTCAAGGACGCTGTAAATACAGGATTGTGCAATCGATAGATAGGCGGCATATGATAAAAACACTTCATTTGTGATATAAGAAGATACCGAAGATGTATCACGTACGATAATATCAAGCGGGGTATTGGTTCCGTCGACAATACCGTTAAAAAACTGTTCCGGAATCACAATGAAGAATAGGATATCACCATTTTCCAGCATGTTATATCCTTCTTCGATACTGTCAACCCGGAAAATCGAGGCAGTGTTTTTGACGCTGTCGACCTCCTGAAGCATTTCGACTGAAAGCAGAGTCATATCCGCATCCTCGCTTTCGGCCATATAGTAAGCTACATTGACAGCAGAAAAACTATTTTCCTTGTAAAGGTTCTTGGAGATGACATAGCCTGCACACGCACATACAACAAAAAGGATGCTCACGGATATAAGCATAGATGGTATATATTTTGTGACTCTCTTAAAATCAGCCCGTAAAAGGCGGATAAACTGAGAAAAACGATTCATTTTATTCGCTCCTTAACATGTCAATATAGCGGATGCCTTGCGCCTGAAGTGCGGCTGTATCATAAAGTATCCCATTCTTCAGCAAGAATACGCGATTGCAGAATCGGAAAATATCTTCGTCGTGAGATGCGACGATGATGCTTCCCTTTTTCGACAAATGAAGACGCATGTAATTGAGTATGTCCTGCTTGGCGGGTAAATCGAGTGCAGCGAACGGTTCATCCATAAGTAATAGCTGTGGTTGATCCATCAACACTGTCGCAAGTGAAAGTCTCTTTTTCATACCGCCGGACATCTTGCGTACCGGTGTATCGATAAAGTTCATAATGCCGAGCGTATTAAGAGGAGGCGTGGAAAGTGCAGACAGAATCTGCTGTTTACTTGCTTTCGTCCATAGCTTTATGTTGTCTATGGGCTTAAGCTCCTCCAATAGCGGATTTTCCTGCGGAATGTATCCGACGGACACTGACGAATCCTTGGCATATATGGATGCGATGCATGACAAAAACGTGGATTTCCCTGATCCGTTGACACCGAGAATACCGACCGCTTCACCGTCGTCTATTGTAAGAGAAACCTGATTCAGAATTTGGTGTTTCCCATATGATTTTGAAATGTTTTGAATTTGAAACATAAGTACCTCATTTAGCTCTTTGAATTTATATTTGGAATTGAAATATACGATAACATTTTTGCCAAAAAAGTACAAGAAAAAGATAGACTTTGTTTATGCGATTTGATATACTTGAACTATATTTTGAGTATATTCGACATACATGGATGATATTATACATAATAATAAAAATATAAAAGGGGTATGATGGTATGAATGGGACTAGACTGGCAAAGAAAAATGACCTCACTGTTAAAGTTATGACAGCCTTCGCAGTTGCGAGAATACTTGTTATGATATTGAATCATAAGCGTCAAAAGGCACTCGGATTATTTATTACGCTTTTTGCATTATATGCAGTCGGAAATGTTGTTTTTCAGATTATACAGGATCGTAGTGAACTCACCAAATTCACATCCATCACGGCGTTTGCCGTATTGATTCTGATTAGTGGGTTTGTTTCTTGTTCCTTGTTAGAAGTTTTGCCGGTGTTTATTGTCATCGGTATGTGTGTAATTTATATGGATAGTTTTCATATATTCGTTACCGGGGCATTGTCGGTAGCAGGATGCCTGATCTGGACAATTATGCAGATTTCAAAATACGGATTCGTCGCTTCGTTGGCGTGGATTGAATTATTCTTACTTGTTTTGATTTTTGCATATGGAATTCGTGTTACATGCGAGCTCACACTGCATGATCAGGAAACAGATAAGCAGGAGATTCAGTATCATGTTGCTTATCAGGAAGAAATAAACACCAGTATGGTAAAGGTTGTTGAGGAAGGTAATTCTCATATTGAGCAGTTACAGGAGAAGCTTGACAATTTCCAGACGGCGACAGAAGAGGTTACCCGTTCCGTAGATGCGATTTCCAGCGGTATTACAGATACGGCTGAGAATATGGAGACATCCACAACCATGACACAACAGATTCAGGATGTCATCGACAATTTGATCGATGTAAAGGATAACACGGTCGAGGCAACGAGCCGTGCAATTTCTTCCGTTCAGATGGGTTCTGAGATAATTGACAGCTTGAAGGAACGTTCCGAGGATATTCATGTCGCAAATGAGGATGTTACGAGAGTATCGATGGAGCTTTGTGATAAGATTGTCTCTGCGGAGGAGATTACGCAGTTTATTTACCAGATTTCGAGTCAGACGAACCTGCTTGCATTAAATGCATCGATTGAAGCAGCGCGTGCCGGTGAGCAGGGGCGTGGATTTGCGGTTGTAGCCAATGAGATTCGTAAGCTTGCGGATGATACACGTAATTCTATTGACAACATCACGGATTTGTTGCGAGGGGTTACAGAGCTTGCCAATCAGACATCAGAGCTTGTATATCGAAGTGTAGACGCTGTAAATGAACAGGCCAAATACATTGAAGCGGCGGATGAGTCCTTCCGTGCAATTGCCGATGTGGTAGATGAATTACATAGCTGTATGAAACAGTTGGATCAGTTAAGTGGCAATTTGGACGCATCGAATAATGCGATTATTGATGGTCTTGCAAATCAACAGGCAGCAAGTGAAGAGATTGCGGCCAATGCACAATCATCGGCTGAGTTGTGTGAGACAAACTTAAGTGAATTAAATGGAGTTATTGAAGAATTAAATGAAGTTGCAAAGATTATCGGCAGCTTACAGCATATCGAGATTGATTAATATTCTTCCTCGATAACCTGAAAATCAAGATAATCGAAGTCGATGGATTCGATAAAATTGTCCTGTGTAAACCTTGTACGGGCATGGCAAATAAAGTCCTCCTGGTTTGATTTTAGCCAGATGGGTTTTGAGAGATCAAAGGTGTAGCAAAGCTCTTCGAGCGCTTGGTACACCTTTTTTGTACGAGTCATAGTATAATCCTCAATGCATACAGTGTGATCATTTAATGTTTTGTTATCCTTTACAAGCTTACCCCATATACGAAACATATATGTGTTCTCCTTTTATATAATTTACTGTTTTCAACCAATTTCATAATTGCAAAATCTGATTAGAATTATAATTGTATCCGGAAATAAAATCAATCCCGTCGACTCTTTATTTTTGTCTGCAGATATGCTAAAATTACAAAGCATGTATAAATCCGATAGGAGTGTATAATATGTATAAATTGATTACAACCGATGGTGCGGCAAAACGTGGTGAATTTCATACAGTACATGGTGTGATACAGACACCGGTGTTTATGAATGTCGGTACGATTGCGGCAATTAAAGGTGCTGTTTCGACGGAAGATCTGGAAGAAATCGGCACGCAGGTACAGCTTTCAAACACGTATCATCTTCATGTGCGTCCGGGGGATAAGATTGTGAAGCAAATGGGTGGTTTGCATAAGTTTATGTCCTGGAAGAAGCCGATTCTTACAGATTCGGGTGGATTTCAGGTGTTTTCGCTGACCGGACTTCGCAAAATTAAAGAGGAAGGTGTAACCTTTCGTTCACATATTGACGGGCACAAGATATTTATGGGACCGGAGGAGAGTATGCAGATTCAGTCCAATCTTGCATCGACAATTGCGATGGCCTTCGACGAGTGCCCGCCTGCAATTGCAGAACGTAGCTATATTCAACCATCCGTTGATCGTACAACACGTTGGCTGGAGCGGTGTCAAAAAGAGATGTATCGGTTAAACCAATTGGAGGACACGATTAATAAATCACAGATGTTGTTTGGTATTAATCAGGGGGGGGTGTATGCTGATATTCGTATTGAGCATGCAAAACGGATTGCTGAAATGAATTTGGACGGATATGCCATCGGTGGACTGGCAGTTGGAGAGACGCATGAACAGATGTATGAGATGATAGAGGCAACAGTTCCATATTTACCAAAGGATAAACCAACGTATTTGATGGGTGTCGGAACACCTGCAAATATTTTAGAAGCGGTTGGTCGAGGCGTTGACTTCTTTGATTGTGTGTATCCATCCAGAAACGGTCGACATGGACATGTATATACAAACGAAGGAAAGCTAAATTTGTTCAATGCGAAATATGAGACGGATGACCGGCCGATTCAAGAAGGATGTGACTGTCCGGCATGTCGCAGATACTCGCGTGCTTATGTGAGACATTTGTTAAAAGCAAAAGAAATGTTAGGAATGCGTTTTTGTGTCTTGCATAATCTGCATTTTTATAATAATATGATGAGTGAGATTCGCAAAGCCATAGAAGAGCATCGGTATGCAGAATATAAAAAGATGAGATTAGATGGCTTTAATAACCATTAGGAGGACATAAAAATGTTTTTAGATGCAGCAGCACAGGGTGCAAGTGCAGGTGCAAGTGCAACCACGATGATTTTGATTATTGTAGTATGGATTGTAGTATTCTACTTTATCTTAATTCGTCCACAGAAGAAGCAGAAGAAACAGATTGAAGAGCTTCATAAGGCTATGGAGCCGGGTGATAACATCATGACAACCGGTGGTTTTTATGGAACAATTCTTGATATTGTGGATGACACTACAGTTATCGTTGAGTTTGGTAACAACAAGAATTGCCGTATTCCGATGCACAAGAATGCGATTGCCGAGATTGAGAAAGCTGGCAGCGCAATTGTAAAGGATGACGAGGCAGAAGAAGAGAAGCCTGTAAAGGAAAAAGCTTCTAAAGAAAAAGGTTCCAAGGAAGCAAAATAATCCTTTTACGGTATGAAATAAAATCGCTTGAGGCATTTGCACAAAGATGCAAGCTTAAAGCGGTTTTTTTCGTCTTTTTTTTCAAAAAAAACAGTGGACTATTTTGTCACTTTGTGCGAGAATATAACCAATGATGCTTTTCGGTAGAAAAGTATCCCAAAATAATAATTAATTATTTGAAAGGAGTCTCAAAATGATTTATTCACATGAAGTTGAAAACATGTGCCCGGTAGCTCAGGGCGTTCACCATGGTTGTGCACCAATTCCTGAAGAAGCTAAGTGGGTTCAGGCAAAAGAAGTTAAGGACATTTCAGGTCTTACACACGGTATTGGTTGGTGTGCACCACAGCAGGGTGCCTGCAAGCTTACTTTAAATGTTAAGGAAGGTATTATTCAGGAAGCATTAGTTGAGACAATCGGATGTTCAGGTATGACACATTCAGCAGCTATGTCAGCTGAAATTCTTCCGGGCCTTACAGTTATGGAAGCATTAAATACAGACCTTGTATGTGATGCTATTAATACAGCTATGAGAGAGTTGTTCCTTCAGATTGTTTACGGACGTACACAGAGTGCATTCTCTGAGGATGGTCTTCCAATCGGTGCCGGTCTTGAGGATCTTGGTAAGGGTCTTCGTTCTCAGGTTGGTACTATGTACGGTACACTTAAGAAGGGTCCTCGTTACCTTGAGATGGCTGAGGGTTATGTAACAGGTATCGCTCTTGATGCAGATGATCTTATTATCGGTTACCAGTTTGTTAACCTTGGTAAGATGACAGACTTCATCAAGAAGGGTGATGATCCTAACACAGCTTATGAGAAGTCAGTTGGTCAGTATGGTCGTGTTGCTGATGCAGTTAAGATTATTGATCCAAGAACAGATAAAGAGATTACAAAGTAATAGGAGGAGGTAACGAAAATGGCATTATTTGAATCATATGAAAGAAGAATTGACAAAATCAATGGCGTTTTAAATAGCTACGGTATCTCTTCTTTGGAAGAGGCTGAAAAGATTACAAAGGACGCCGGATTAGACGTATACAATCAGATTAAGGGTATTCAGCCAATCTGTTTCGAGAACGCTTGCTGGGCTTACATTGTAGGTGCTGCAATCGCTATCAAGAAGGGTTGCAAGAGAGCTGCTGACGCTGCTGCTGCAATCGGTGAAGGCCTTCAGGCTTTCTGTATTCCGGGTTCCGTTGCAGACACACGTAAGGTAGGTCTTGGACATGGTAACCTTGGAAAGATGCTCCTTGAGGAGGAGACAAAGTGTTTCGCATTCTTAGCAGGTCACGAGTCATTCGCTGCAGCAGAGGGTGCTATCGGTATTGCTGAGAAGGCTAACAAGGTACGTAAGGAGCCACTTCGTGTTATCCTTAACGGTCTTGGTAAGGACGCAGCACAGATTATCGCTCGTATCAATGGTTTCACATTCGTTGAGACAGAGTACGATCCATATACAAACGAGGTTAAGGAAGTATTCCGTAAGTCTTATTCAGAGGGACTTCGTGCAAAGGTTAACTGCTACGGTGCAAATTCCGTACCGGAAGGTGTAGCTATCATGCACAAGGAAGGCGTTGACGTATCAATCACCGGTAACTCAACAAACCCAACTCGTTTCCAGCATCCTGTAGCAGGTACATACAAGAAGGAATGTATCGAGCAGGGTAAGAAGTACTTCTCCGTAGCATCCGGTGGTGGTACAGGTCGTACACTTCATCCGGATAACATGGCAGCAGGTCCTGCTTCATACGGTATGACAGATACTCTTGGACGTATGCATTCAGATGCACAGTTCGCTGGTTCTTCATCAGTTCCTGCACACGTAGAGATGATGGGTCTTATCGGTGCCGGTAACAACCCAATGGTTGGTATGACAGTTGCTGTAGCTGTTTCTATTGAGGAAGCTGCAAAGGCTGGTAAGTTCTAGGCATTGAATACTTAATGAGCACAAGCTTTGCGAAGTGCGAGTTTAGTATGAAAGCCCATCCCGAACCTTAACGAAATCGAGGCGAAGCCGAAGATTGAGTTTAGTTGAGTGGATGAGACAATGAAAATATTGCAGGGCTATTCAGACGATGTAATTCGGTTTGAATAGCCCTTTTTATGTCGTGATTCTAGGGTATGAAAGTGTAAATACTGTGAATTCATTTGTTGCTTTGACCATTAAAATAATGTATCATATTGATGAAGAAATATCTGTTGGGAGATGTATAAACTGGGATTGCGGAGATGGTAAATTCCGATTTCTGTGAAAGGATAAAGTGATAAACATTATGAAGCGTATAGTTAACGGTATTGTATTGTTTCTGGTATTGTCGATTGTTATGTGCGGATGTGAAAAAAGCACAAAGACTCAAGAATTATCAGAGAATATTGAAGCATATGAAAAGATTGCAGAAATTGCACTAGAGGATTTTCAGGATGAAGAACATAAGTGTGAGTCAGATGATGGAACTCGTTGCGTGATAATGCTATCTGAATTTAGTGAATATGATAATCTTAAAGATGTAATTGATATAGCTGAGAAAGAATTTTCTTATTTATGGATTGAGGATGGAAATGTTGTCTTTTGGAATGATGAAACTAAGGTTCTTGGACTAGTTTATTCTTCAAATCCTAAAAGCTATATTAAGTCACTTGAAGAATGGTATAATGGCATGGATTCTGAAAGAATAAATGAAAACTGGTACACAGTAGGACAGTGGAATCATCATTGAAACTGAATGTAAATTGATAGTTAATCTGTTAAAAGGATTCGACAACTTCCAGTTGAAATGATATAAAAAGAATATATGTTTGACATTATAATGTTTAGATGCTAATATAATATCAAAAGGTGCTACCGATAGACGGTTAGACCAGATATTGATTAGTCAGAAATGACCGCTCAGTTTATCAGGCGTGGCGGTCATTTTTGTGTTTTATCATTGCTCTTAGACCCAACGGTATAACCAAGAGCAAAGCAAGTGATACATAAGCTGATGATGGCTATAAAAATCTCCGTTGTAAGCATAAGCAAGAACCTCCTTTCGTAGATTTCTGCAAGCAGATGTCTATGTAATCAGAGGTCACAGTCCTCTGTTAGAAGGACTAACCGCCTACCGAATAGGGTAGCACCAATTACATTATAACAGAACATATGTTTGTGGTCAATGAGATGTTAAAGCATTTTATAGATGCTTGTCATTTTCTTAATGTAATGTTATAGTACGAAAAATTCATCGTCAAAAGCTGATTGGTATGACTATAATTATACGGAGAAACTTGTTATGGTTTGCTGTGGTTCTTGGACTACAAGTCACATAACAAGTCACAATTGCCATTATCCCCTTGAAAATAGGGACTTTGCCGTTTCTATTGAAGAAGCAGCAAAGGCTGGTAAGTTCTAGAGACAATGAGGAGTGCGTTGGCAACATAGGACGAATGTCCGACACCGACTCGGAGCAGAGCGAAGAGGAGGTTGCACGACGAATAAGTATAAAAAAAGGAACAGTATGGTGGCGCAAGCTTGCTTGCGGACAGCCATGCTGTTCTTTTTTATAGTGCGAACGTTCTAGACCGAGTTGAAGCGAAGTGAAGAGAAGGTTCGCACGGCTAATAAGTATATAAAAAGTTTGATTCTAGGGTATGAAAGTGTACATACTGTAGATTCAGTTGTTGTTTTTACCATGATCATAATGTATTATGTTGATGTAGAAATACCTGTTGAGAGATGTATAAATCGGTTTTTTTTGATTTGGTTCAATCCCAATTTATCTTATAAAGGAGGATATCAAATGTTCGAAAGTGATTTTGCAAAAAAAGAATTTATTTTAAAGGACAATGTTGTCTTTTACACATGGAAAAAACATAAAGAAGTTGTAGTTGCTGAAAGTCGGTAAAAAATGTTATTGTTTTAAAATGAATGTAAAGGAGAAGCGTATGAACAATTTTAATTTTTATAGTCCAACAGAGTTTGTGTTTGGAAGAGAAAGAGAGAATGAGTGTGGCAAATATGTAAAGAAATATGGCGGAAGTAAGGTACTTATTCATTACGGTTCCGGTTCTGTTGTTCGTTCCGGTCTTTTGGACAGAGTGAAGAAATCTCTGGATTCAGAAAAAATTCCATTTGTTGAGTTAGGTGGAGTTATGCCAAATCCAAGAGATGTATTGGTTTATGAAGGTATCGATTTATGTAAGAAGGAGAGCGTTGATTTCATTCTTGCAGTGGGCGGCGGTTCCGTCATTGATAGCGCAAAGGCAATTGCAATGGGTGTTCCTTATGACGGCGATTTTTGGGATTTTTATTGCGGAAAAGCAGAAATTCAGTCAGCAGTCCCTGTAGCAACGGTTCTCACAATTGCGGCAGCAGGTAGTGAAGGTTCCGGTGATTCGGTGATTACCAAGGAAGATGGTATGTTAAAGCGTGGTGCCGGTTCTGAACATATTCGTCCAAAGTTCTCTGTGATGAATCCGGAGCTTACATGTACATTGCCGGCATATCAGACCGCTTGCGGAGCGACAGATATTATGGCACATGTGTTTGAGAGATATTATACAAATACAACAGAGGTTGAGATTACAGATAGATTGTGTGAGGCTGTTTTAATTACAATGGTGAAAGAAACGCCACGAGTAATTGCCGATCCAAATAATTACGATGCAAGAGCAAATATTATGTGGGCAGGAACAGTTGCACACAATGGTATTGTGGGAGTAGGACGTGAGCAGGATTGGAACAGTCATGGTATTGAGCATGAGCTATCCGGTCTTTATGATTGCGCACATGGAGCTGGGTTGGCTGTCATTATGCCGGCATGGATGGAGTTTGTAATGCGTCATAATCCAATGCGATTTGCGCAGATGGCAAATCGAGTATTTGGTGTTCCGATGAATTTTGAGAATCCGGAGGATACCGCAACAAAGGGTATACATGCGTTTCGTTCTTTCTTAAAATCAATTGGTATGCCGATCAATTTCGAAGAGCTTGGAGCAAAGGAAGAGGATATTCCGGTTCTGGTAGAGAAGTTTGGTCTTGGTGAGGATGGAAGAACAGGAGGATTTGTACAGCTTTCTTCTGAGGATGTAGCAAGCATATATAAGCTGGCTGTGAAGGCTGGCAAGTAGTATACAGAAAGGATTGCAAACGCTTTTGAGATTATGGATCGAATATTGATTCACAACTTACCGGTTAAGGAGGAAATATATGGATTCCGTTTTTTATAAAGAATGGTTTCAAGGATTTTCAGAAGGACTGGAAGCATTGGATGATAATTCCAGACAATGCTTACTTCGTTGTTGTGCAAAGAAATGTGCAGATACCGGAATTGTTGAAATCTACAAAAAACACTATATAAAGGTTCAGGGAAATCGAGATGAATTCTATAGAACAATCGAAGAATTAGGTGGTGCGAGAGGCGAGGTCATTACACCCGGTAAAGTATATGCTATCATCTTTCCGCAGTGTGTATGTGATCTGCATACAACCGGAGGCGTAAATTCGCAGTCGCTGTGTGAATGTTCCAGACAAAGTATCGTTTATGTCGGAAGAATGATTTGGGGAGAGGATACAAGATTTTCTGTCAAAAATCAGGGAACGGTTCTTTCCGGTAATAAAGAGTGCCGCTTTATTATTGAGTTTGAGTAATGTATAGACTTCCGGGCTGTTTGCGTAACGTATATTTGATTATTTTACGCCGCCTTATTTTGACAGGATGTAGCTGTTTAGTTATTGAAACGGAGAAGAAGTATGGTAGATGAAATCGTAAGAATGCTTGAAGAAAACAGTGATCTTGAACAAGCTGAAAAAATGTCTGCATATATGCAGAATAAATTTAAATTTGCAGGAATTCCAAAGCCGAAACTGAAGGAATTGATTAAGCCATATATAAAAGATATGGCAAAGAAGTCGCTTGATTGGAATCTGGTTTTTGGATTGTGGAAATGTGAACTGAGAGAAGCTCAATACGTTGCGCTTGAGTATTTACAGAAGCATCGTAAACAGCTTTGCCCATCCGATATTGACAAGTTAAAGATGCTGATTACTGAAAAATCCTGGTGGGAAACTGTTGATACGATAGATGCGTTTGTGGGAGATTTAGTACTGCAGGACAACAGACTGATTGATACAATGCTTCAATGGGCCGTATCTGATAATATTTGGTTAAGAAGGGTTGCAATCGATTATCAGCAAAAATATAAGGATAAAACCAATGAAGACATCCTTGAAAGAATAATAGTTTCTAATTTGGGAAGTGATGAATTTTTTATAAATAAAGCAATTGGATGGAGCCTTCGGGACTATAGTAAGGTGAAGCCGGAGTGGGTTGTACGGTTTCTCGAAAAATATGGCGAGCAAATGGATGCGTTAAGTAGAAAAGAAGCGTCAAAATATCTTGGTTGAAGCATTCTGTATTATTAAATTTTTTACATTCCATTGGAGAAAGTTGGAGAAAAATTATGGTTAATCCCTGGGAAAAAATAGAACTGTCAGACTATGAAAATCATATGAGCTTAGATTCCGTTGGGCAGCTGCAGTCCATGAATCAGACAATGAAGAATCAATTGAATGATTATTGTGTTCATTCTGTAATGATTTTGGGAATTGCCGGTGGAAATGGTCTGGAACATATCCGTAAAGATAAATATCAAAAGGTGTACGGAGTAGATATTAACAAAGAATATCTGAAGGCAGTTGAAGCCGGATATCGAAATCTTTCGGATATATTAGAGTGTATGAATATAGACATCATCCATGAGGCAGACAGGTTGCCGCACGCCGAATTCTTGATTGCTAATTTATTGGTTGAATATATTGGTTATGATGCGTTTGCAAATGCAGTCAATAAAGTCAATCCGTAATATGTTTCATGCGTGATTCAGATCAATGAAACTACAAAAGAATGGGTTTCAGACTCACCATATATTCATACGTTTGACGGACTTGATAGTGTTCACTGTCAGATGGAGGAGGATGCGCTTACAAACGCAATGATAAAAAATGGGTACAAGCCGGTAAAGAAAACAGCAGATGATCTACCAAACGGAAAGCGTCTGGTCAGGCTTGATTATGAGAAAAATAGTTTTGATACGGAGGAAAAATAGTATGTTATCCGGTGGAGATATGATAGTTGGATTATACAATCTGCCACAGCTTGAATTCAGTAAAACAATAAGAATAAAAAGAGCGTTTGTAGGTGATAAAGAAGAGATTCTTGCATTTGTACAAAAGCACTTTCAAAAGAATTGGGTCTATGAAGTAGAACATGCACTTATGGAATCTGTTTCAAAGTGTTTTATTGCAACAGAAGGTGGAAAAATCCTCGGATTTGCATGCTTTGATTCTTCGGCAAAAGGGTTCTTTGGACCTATTGGCGTAGATCCGGCCCGAAGAGGTGAGGATATCGGTAAAATGTTATTGATAAAGACGCTAGAAAGCATGCGTGAATATGGTTATGGGTATGCAATTATTGGCTGGGTAAGTGAAGCGGAACAATTTTACAGAAAAGCGGTTGGTGCCGAATACATAAAAGGCGGAAATCCGGAAAACAGTGTATATTCGAATTTGATTTTTATGGATTGAGTGCTATTTTCTTTACTGCAACTTCAGGTTGCGAAAATGCGTGAAACTGCAAGTGTTGGTTGGTGGAAAAGCATATCATCATTGCGTATTATGAATATAACAAAAAAATGAAGGAGGAACAATGATGATTTTACGAAAAAGTACAAAGAAAGATATAAAAGAACTAACCAGAATTTCAAAAGAAGCGTTTGATAGTGATGTACAGGTAGGTGGGACGGAAATCGGAGGCCCGCCGGATTATGATTCGGAAGAGTGGCACATGGACATGATGAAACAAAATCACTTGTATACATATACGTGTGATGATAAAACCATTGTCGGAGGTGCTGTACTGTTTGGTAGCGAAAAACTTTTTGTCGGAAGAATTTTTATTGCTCCCGAACATTTTCGCAAGGGATACGGAATGTCGCTTATGCAGGATATAGAAAGAATTTTATCGCCGAAAACAATCAACTTAGATACACCGGTCTGGAATGAGCGAACCAATCGATTTTATAAAAAATGCGGCTATCGTGAGACGGGCAGGGATAGCGAAAGTGTATATTATGAAAAACAAATGTAGGGGGATGGAAATATGAGCTTTGGAACGAATCTGCAATACCTGCGACAGCTAAGCGGAAGTATGACACAGGAAGCACTGGCAGAAAAATTAAATGTGAGCCGTCAGACGATTTCAAAGTGGGAGCAGGACGAGGCAAATCCGGAAATGGAAAAAGCCCTTGTGTTGTGTAATATTTTCAACTGTACATTGGATAATTTATTCAGGGAAGAAATGGATAAACGCTGTGATGCATATAAAAACCTTCGGGTTGAATTGGTCCCCGGATTTCGTTATGTTGAATATACGGTTATAAGTACTGATCCGGAAGGAGATGCCATCAGTAGAGTCTACAAATATGCAAATGATAATGGAGTTGAGAATCCAAAAGTGATTGGATGGGATTTTCCAAACCTTTCAGTAGAACAGATTAATGTGTTTAAGATGCACGGATATACCGCAGCCTGGATCTTACCGGAGGGTCTTGTGCCGGAAAACTTGGAAGTAAAGGTACAAGCTGCACATAATTATGCGGCAATACATATAGAAAAACCATTCGAGAAGCCGTTTGCAACAATACCCGGAGCATATAATACATTGATGGACTACATGCAAACAAATGGATTGGTGTTTGATGAAAGTGAAGGGATTCCGTGTTTTGAGACGGAAGGGGAAAGTATGGATGTATATATTGCCTGCAAGTGATTGACAAAAATCCGTGTTTTGTTCAAGCAAAATAGTTCTGGATAAAAATGAGAAATAGAGCCGAATAGTTGTTATTCGGCTTTTATGTTATTTGGAGGGAAAGGGAATACTATGAAACAAAGAATATTAAAAAATAGGTTTTTTCTGTATTTGACAGAGTTTTTTTCGGGAATGTCGGTTATGGCTGTAGAACTTGGTGCAAGCAGACTTATGGCACCATATTTTAGTTCCTCACAGATTGTATGGACGATTATTATCGGAACAATTATGATTGCAATGGCGTTAGGTAATATTTATGGTGGCAGAAGCGCCGATAAGAATCCGAATCCGGATAAGTTGTACGGACGTATTATTATTGCTGCTATATGGATTGCACTGATACCTGTATTGGGGAAATATATTATCGTTGGTATTTCCGGGGTTCTGATATTCTCAATCAACAGTAATTTTCTTGTGATTGCCGGGTTTGCGGCATGTATGTTGATATTTGTCTTTCCTTTGTTTTTGTTGGGAACGGTTACGCCTTCTCTTGTAAAATATACAGTCGACAATTTGGAGGACAATGGAAAACTGGTCGGTAATTTAAATGCATCCAATACGATTGGAAGCATCATTGGTACATTTGTCCCAACATTTATCAGTATACCAACAGTTGGAACAGCTATTACATTTCTTATTTTTGCAGGAATTTTACTTCTGTTGGCAATTATTTATTTTGTAAGTGAAAAAACAAATATTTTTAAAGTTAAGAAGCTTCCAATCGGTATTGTAATATTCATAATAAGTGTATTGTTTGGACATGATAACAGTTTTGCGTTTTGGCAGAAGGATTTAACCTATGAGGGAGAGTCTGTTTATAACTACCTTCAGGTTTATGAGGATGATGAAGAGGTTGTTTTATCAACCAATGTTTTGTTTGGTGTTCAGTCTGTTTACAAAAAAGAGAGTGGACTGACAGGGATGTATTATGATTATGCAATGGCAGCTCCGTTTATGACGGGAATACATGATAAGGATAAAGTTGATATTTTGATACTTGGAAACGGAACCGGAACCTATGCTACGCAGTGTACAAGATATTTTGATAACGTAGATATATCCGGTGTTGAGATTGATCAGAAAATCACAGACCTTGCGGTGGAATATTTCGAGTTGCCTGAGAGCGTGGATGTTACCACCTATGATGGAAGAGCATATCTGAACGTTATCGATGAAAAATATGATGTGATTATGGTAGATGCCTATCAAGATATCACGATACCATTTCAGATGTCTTCCGTAGAATTTTTTGAATTGGTAAAGGAACATCTTAAGGATGACGGAGTTATGGTTGTAAATATGAATATGCGCGGTACACAGGAGGGAAATATTAACCAATATCTGGCCGATACAATATCAAGGGTGTTTTCGGATGTCTACACGGTTGATGTTCCGGGAAGTACAAACAGAGAGTTATTTGCATCCAATAATGATAATATGATGGAAATATTTTACGCAAACATAAATGCGGAGAGTAACGACGAGATTCATTCATTGATGGACAAGGTGTCTTCGGGACTTACGGAATATATTGCGGGTAATTATCTTATGACAGATGATAAGGCTCCTGTTGAATTGCTTGGAATGCAGGTGATCGATGAAATGATTCGTGATGAAGTGGAGTATTATAGGGAAGTATATCAGGAGGGCGGATTGAAGGCTCTTTTGGAAGAGTTGTAGAAATAATTCTTTCCGGCAACTCACGCATCAAATTCGGCAACTTGCGTCACTACCCGTTGTTTTTTCTTTCCGGTATGATAAATTGGTATCTATGAGGAGGTGTGAAATGAAAATCGTAATTAATATCGATGAAAACATTTCCGAAACTGAGATTCAGGTAAGCTGCAAACAGTTGACCGAGGAAGTAGAAAACATGATAGCAACCTTGCGGATTATGAACGAACAGATGCTTGTTCAAAAGGAACAGGATACATATTTGTTGGATGTAAGCCGTATTTCATATATTGAGTCTTTGGAACGAAAATCGTTTGTATATACAGAGGATGACGTGTATGAGTCAAAGCTTAAATTATATGAGATGGAAGAAAAGCTATGCAGACTCGGGTTCTTACGAATCAGTAAATCAACACTTGTGAATTTGAAGTTTATTAAGTCCATTCGTAACGATGTGGAACGCAGGCTTCGGCTTACACTTTCAAACGGAGAACAAGTGCTGGTGTCAAGACAGTATGCAGATGAAATAAAGAAAAGATTGGGGGTGCGATAGATGCTTAAGAAAAACACAATATTTGATTTTCTTGTAAGTGTTATGGTTATTTATGGAATTACTGTGATAAGTATTTGTGTGTTTACATATATCTTTGGAGATGAAGCACAGGAGATATCTTCCATTTATTCATTGGGACAAAGCGGTATCGCCCTTAAAACGTTGGTTCAGTTTCTGTTAATGTCATTTCTTGTTGGTGCGCTTCGTTGGATGTGTTTTACGGATGTGCTCATTAAAAATTTTTCCATTGCCGGTCGAACAATCACGATGTTTACGAGTGTGATTGCGCTGGTTGGTATTTTTGCGGGAGTATTTCGCTGGTTTCCTGTAGATATGGCGCTGCCCTGGATTATGTTCTTTATATGCTTTTTTATTTATGCGACAGTTGGCGTTGTTCTTTCGGTATGGAAAGAAAAGAAAGAAAACAAAATACTTCAGGATGCGCTGGAACGTTTAAAAGAGGAGAATGAGTAATGCAAAATGCAATAGAGCTTCATAATGTGCATCATTCCTTTAAAGAAAAAGAAGTTTTAAAGGATATTTGTCTCGGCGTAAACAAAGGTGAAATCTTTGGACTTTTAGGTCCGTCCGGCGCAGGAAAAACGACACTTATCAATATTATGACCGGACAGCTACGTCCAACCGGCGGTGAGAGTCTGATTCAGGGAGCAGACAGCCATGCGCTGTCAGGTGAGCAGTATAAGAAAATCGGAATTATGATGGATCACTTTGGTCTGTATGAACGATTGAGCTGTTATGACAACCTGAAGTTTTATGAAAAATTAGATGGAAATCGGGATGAAAATATTGATCGGATTCTAAAGAAGATTGGTTTGCTTGAGGCAAAGAAGCTTCCGGTTGCAAAGCTATCGAAAGGAATGAAAAATCGTTTGTCATTTGCGAGAGCGATTCTTCGAAAGCCGGATATTTTGTTTTTGGATGAGCCGACCTGTGGGTTAGATCCGAATACGACGGAAGAATTGCATAATATGATTTTGGAAGAGAAAGCGCGTGGTACTACTATTTTTCTGACAACACATAATATGCATGAAGCACAAAAGCTGTGTGATCATATTGCACTTTTGCATGAGGGTATTATTGTTGAGTATGGAAATCCGTCTGAGCTTTGCAGAAAGTATAATCATCAGAGAAGGTTTATGATTCATTTGAAAAACGGTAATGATGTTTTGCTTGGACATGAGAGAGAAAGTGCAGATGCGATCGCGAATTATTTAAAAAATGATGAGTTGGAAACGATCCATACGACAGAACCTGATCTTGAGACAATTTTTATGGAATTGACAGGAGGCAAGTTAGACCAATGATGAATCATGTGCGTTCGATTTTGTGGAAGCAGTTAAAGGACACTCTAAAAAACACGGCAATTCTCATACAGTTTATCATGTTTCCGTGTATGACAATTATCATGGAAAATGCTGTCAAAATTCCAAATATGCAGGAACATTTTTTTGCCAATTTGTTTGCAGTTATGTATATCGGAATGGCACCTCTTACGTCGATGTCAGCAATCATTTCGGAGGAAAAGGAAAGCAACACGCTGCGTGTGCTTCGAATGTACAATATGAAGGCGCACTCCTATTTCCTTGGAAATGCTATTTATATTATCAGCATTTGTATGGGTGGCTCCCTTATAATCGGGATTGCCGGTGGATATCAGGGGATTGCGCTTGTTCGTTTTATGGTAATTATGCTGATTGGCCATGTAATCTCTATGTTTGTCGGAGCTGCGATTGGAGCGGGTTGTAAAAACCAAATGATGGCAACATCACTTTCGGTACCGATTATGATGCTTGCATCATTTCTTCCGATGCTGTCAACCTTTAACGGCACGATCGAAAAGATTTCAAAAACTATTTATACAGAACAGCTTTATTTATTGATGAATAAAACGGCTGATTCGATTGTGTGGGTGGAGACAATCACAGTATTAATCGTAAATGTGTGTCTGATTGCAGGCTGTTTTTCAATTGCGTATCGACATGCATTTAAAGAAGACTAACGAAAAATAACATAATGTGAAAAAGTGTGGAACGCCTTTGTGTCCACACTTTTTTTATTGCATAGGAAAGTGCTTCGCACATCCTATGCAATAAAAAAAGACACTTCGTGTCAGGATGCGCACTCGCGCGCAAAGTATATGTTGCAAAAGCAACCGCGCTCGGCGCGAGAGTCTTGCAGTAAGACTCTTTCTTGTTTGTATTGACATATTCCTATTATTGGTTTATGCTGACTAAAATAATAAAAATAGTCAAAAAGGAAGTGAAGAACTTTGCCAAAGGTGTATTCTGAACAGGAACGACTTGATATTATAAGCAGATTAAAAAAAGAAGCAAATATCCTGGTGCAGGAAAAAGGCGTAAAGAAAACAACGGTTGATGAGCTTGTGAAACGTGTCGGGATTCCCAAGGGGACATTTTATCTGTTTTATCCGTCAAAGGAAATGCTTTTATTTGATGTCACACAGGATTTTCATGAGAAGGTAGATGCATATTTATTACAAGGCTGTCAGAAAATTTTTGAGGAAAAACACATCGTACCGAGTCAGGAAACTGATTTTTCCGATTGTGTGGAGGAGTTTACGGATGTGATTTTAGGAGCGATGGAACTTACATTTTCATCATGCCTTCGGGTAGTACTCGAGCCGGAAGCGATGAATTTAATTATATCAAAGCTGCCGTCCGAAATACTGGAACAGCATAGAAAAGAGGATGCCGGTATCGGTGGAAATATCTTTTCTATGTTGGCTGTGCGCAAGGGTCTTAAGGTGGATGCGGTTGTCGGATCGTTTATGATGATTTTGTTTGGCGGGATGTACAAGGAAATCGTCGGAGAAAGTAACCGAACAGATAGTATGCGTTATCTTATAAAGGGAATGGTAATGCAGTTAATTTGTTGATGAAGTTAATATACGATTAAGGAGACGAACGAATATGAGTGATTATGTAATTGAGGTTGATGATTTGCAGTTCAGCTATACCGATCATCCTTTTCTTTCAGACATTAATTTTAACGTAAGTAAGGGAGAAATATTCGGATTTCTTGGACCGTCCGGAGCAGGAAAAAGCACATTGCAAAAATGTCTGACAGGACTTTGCAGGAATTACCGGGGGAGTGCAAAGATTCTCGGAGAAGAAAGTAAACAGCACGGTGCTCATTTTTACGAGAATATCGGAGTGGATTTTGAGTTTCCGAGTCTTTATGAAAAGCTTTCGGCACGAGAAAATCTGAAGTACTTTTCCTCTTTGTATAAAGGTGAAAAAAGGGATATTGATGCGCTTCTTGATTCGGTAGGGTTACTTGCGCATGCAGATAAAAAAGTGAAAGAATTTTCTAAGGGGATGAAGTCGAGACTTAATTTCATTAAAGCGCTTGTGCATAACCCGAAGGTTTTGTTTTTGGATGAACCAACAAGCGGTTTGGATCCCAATAATGCCAAAATTATGAAGGATATGATATTTGAGGAACAAAAGAACGGAAAGACGATTATTATTACGACTCATAATATGCAGGATGCAAAGGAACTTTGTAACCGTGTAGTATTTATTGTGGACGGAAAGATGAAAGCACTTGATACGCCGCACAATTTTATTATGTCGAGGGGGGCTGCCAAGGTTACATATACGTATATAGAAAATGGTGTAGAAATGGAGCGCTGTGTGAATTTACAGTCTATGGGTGAAGATGAGCTGTTGCAAAAATTGATTGCGACCAATCGCATTACATCCATTCATAGTATGGAGCCGTCGCTGAGTGATATTTTTATTGAGTTAACCGGGGCAAAGCTTTGCTAAGGAGGATGCTGTGAGAAAGATAAATGTTATCAAAGGGGACATGATGTTCCAGTGGAAATATGGTTTTTATTTTTTATATGGCATCATGCTTGTGATCTATTTCATATTGTTTTCCTTTGTGCAGGGGGATGCGAGGGATAAGCTTGTAGATATTTGTGTGTATTCGGATCCTGCAGCAATGGGAATGTTTTTTATGGGAGCGATTCTGCTTCTGGAAAAAAGTCAGCATGTTATAAGCTCGGTCGCGGTTTCACCGATGACAGTGGGGGAATATATTTTTGGTAAAATTGCCTCGATCGGTATTATCTCTCTCGTGGTCGGAATGGTTCTTGTGACGCAGGGACATACGAAAAACTATTTGCTAAGTGCAATCGGAATCGTAGGCGGGTCTTTTATATTCAGCTTATGCGGTGTGATTGTCGGGACAATGATTTCAAGCATTAATCAGTATGTAGTTGCAACAATTCCGTTTGAAATAATTGGGTTTGTTCCCGTAATCCTTTATCGATTAGGCGTTTTGCCGGATTCCGTTTGGATGCTCATGCATCCGGGATGTGCTGCAATGGAAATGATAGAAGGCAATATGTCCGTGTTGCTTTTGGCATTTTGTAGTCTGTTGGTGTGGTTGATTGTTTTGTATTTTATTGCAGAAAAATGTGTGAGGAAAATGTTATGTTGTTAAGTTCAGTTCGGATGTTTCGACAAATGGTTCGGGAAATTGCTGGAGAGGCAATGATGCTTTTGCTTTGTGTGGCACCGATTCTAGCCGGGGCATTTTTCAAATTCGGAATGCCGATTGCTAATTCTATGATAATGAAGAAAATGGGATATGTGGATTGCCTCGTCCCATATTATGAGTTTTGCAGTTGGCTGCTTGCTATGCTTACGGGAATGTTGTTTGCATTTGTTGGAGGCCTGGTTGTGCTTGGAGAAATCGACGACCGGATTACAGCATATATGTGTGTGACACCCGCAGGTGTAAAGGGATACATGTTATCACGAATTGTATATCCGGGCATTGTTTCAGGGCTTGTAGCAATGATTGTTATCCCTGTGTTTTCTTTGGTGCATCTTGATGTTGTTACATTACTTGTCATGGTATTGTCATCGGTGTTTAGCGGTATGATTACTTCCATGCAGGTAGTTTCCATTTCCACAAACAAAGTGGAAGGAATGGCGGTCGGAAAGCTTGCGGGTGGATTTGGCATGACATTTTTTATTCCGTTTGTTATTACAGGCAAAATACAATATGTGTTTGCAATGTTTCCGATGTTTTGGGTTGGAAAATATGAAATGCACAAAAATGTGTGGCAGATTCTTATTGCTGTGGTATTATTCGGCGTTTGGTGGTATGGTTTGTATCGCAAATACTTAAAAAAACTTGTCGAAAAAGGTTGAATTGTGTAGGACGATAGGTATTGACCAAAAAAAAGATGTTTGATATGTTAATATTAGACAGAGGGGAGTAGCCGGCATGTAAATGCTTGCATATCGTCAGTACGATTGTTAACAATCCGGTATGTAACGAAGTGGCGAGACTTATTGTTGCTCTAAATTTATTTTATTGCAACAAAAAGCTCGTTTTTTTGTTGCAGGAAGGAGTGTTTGTATGGAAATATTGTTGCAGACGGGTTTACTTATTTTGGGGTTTGTTTTGCTCATCAAGGGCGCAGACTGGTTTGTTGACGGTGCGTCGGGAATCGCTAAAAAGCTCGGAATTCCACAGCTTGTGATCGGTCTTACGATTGTTGCAATGGGAACAAGTATCCCGGAGGCGGCAGTCAGTATTTCTTCTGCGTTGAAAGGCAACGCTGACATTACAATCGGTAATATTGTCGGAAGTAATATTCTTAATGTTCTTATTATTCTTGGTATTTCGAGCACAATCATCTCGTTGTGTGTTGCAAAATCTACAATTCGGTATGAGATACCGTACATGATAATAATTTCAATATTGTTGCTTGTTCTTGGAAAAACAGGAAATGAGATCACACTGTTGGAAGGTGTAATTCTTTGGGTGTTTTTTATTGCATATCTTGTGTATTTGTTTTATCTTACAAAGAACAACAAAGAGGAAAAGGAAGAACAGGAACGGACGTATTCGTTATGGAAGCTTCTTTTGCTCATTGCAGTCGGCATCTTTTTAGTTGTGCTCGGAAGTAATTTTGCAGTTGATGGAGCGACGGAGCTTGCAAAGCTGGTTGGTCTTAGTGAGCGGTTTATCGGACTTACGATTGTGGCACTCGGAACTTCACTTCCGGAGCTTGTGACATCTGTAACAGCGGCAAGAAAGGGAAATGCAGATATCGCAATCGGAAATATCGTTGGCAGTAATATATTCAATATTTTGTTTGTTATCGGAACGGCAGCACTTATTACTCCGGTTCCGTTTGCAAATAATTTTGTGATTGATACATGCATTGCAGCATTGTGCGGCGTGTTGCTTATTGCAGGGTGTGTTCGGAAAAAACGACTGACAAGAGGGCTTGGAATATTTATGCTTGTTTGTTATGCGGGGTATTTTATGTATTTACTTTAAAATTTGTTTGATTACGAGGGGGATGAAAACATGGAAAAACTGGAAACATTGGAATTGGCAGAAGTACTGAGTGTAGCATTTTATGCTTATACCTACAAAAACAGAGAGTTGATTGTGTTTAACAAAGAAGCACAAAAGCTTTTTGTCAGGATGGGAATCAATGAGCATAATATATTAACCGATCTTATGAAGACAGTGCCGGAGGGGGAAAAACAGGCACTCATTGAAAAAACGAAATCCTTAAAAAAAACGGGTGATATGATATCATATATCTATCACCCGATTACAACAGACGGAACATATTTGACATTAAAATGTGATACGAAGCTGCTTAGCTTTGCAAACGGACAGGAATATATTTTGACATCGGTTGTCGATATTACGGAGCAGGAATTGATTAAAATGCGCTTGGAAGAAGAACAAAGGCAGTATCAGAGCGCACTTGCTTATGACAGTATTTTGATATTTAGTCTGGATTTGACGGAAGGTGTATTTCGCCACGAGATTATATCAAAGTACGATGAAAATATGGCAGATGTTATAGGGGTGAAACTTCCTGCGGATTACGATACATTTGCCAACGCTTGGCTGTCAGATCATCGAATTATAACCGACAATCCGGAAGTAGAAATTGTTAAAAATCGTAAAAGTCTTATGGATGCATTTTATAGGGGAATATCTCTGCTGGAATTTGAATATTATGTGCCGGAGCGCGGAAAATATTACAGGGTACTTACACTGCTTTACAAAATCAGAGAGCATATCAGTGCAGGTTTTATCATATATGATGTTACGATAAAAAAAGAAGAGGAAAAACAAAAGAGAGATATCATCAGCTCGCTTGGAAAAATATATTCGGCGTTGTACCACTTCTCATTGACAGAAGATAAATATGTTGTATTGAAGCAACATAAAGATATTCAAAGTGAATTTGAGCGGATACATAACTTTTCGGATTTTGCGAAGATTTACAGCGAGCAATTTGCAGAGGAAGGCTTTAAGGAGCTTGTGGCAGAGTTTTTGAAGCCGGAGAATATTCAAAAGAATCTTGCAGATAAGGAATCTGTCAGTATTGAATATCGGCGCAAGGAATTTGGATGGTGCAGTATTACTCTTGTTGTGAGTGGTCGGGATTCGGACGGACGAGTAACATCAATTGTGCTGGCCGGATATATCATTGAGGAACGAAAACAGGCGGAGCTTGCACAGCAGGACGCATTAAAGGCAGCATATGAGGCGGTCAACTTTGCAAACTCGGCAAAGTCAATTTTTCTGGCAAACATGAGTCATGATATCCGGACCCCGTTAAATGCAATTACAGGATTGACAGCAATTATGGGACAGTACTTAGATGATAAAGAAAAACTTTTTGATTGTATGTCAAAGATTACGATTTCTTCAAATCACCTTCTTGCAATCATAAATGAAGTGCTGGAAATGTCAAAGATTGAATCCGGAGTGGTGGAGCTTTTGGAAGAAGAAATTCGCCTGCCGGAGTTGTTTTGTGACTTGCTTGCAATGACGCAGGCCGAAGTGAACGAAAAGAAGCATTCGGTAAAACTTAATATGGAAGGTGTTTTTCATGATACCGTTTATGGAGACGGACAGAGAATTCAACAGGTGTTTATGAATCTTATGAACAATGCAATAAAATATACACCTTCCGGCGGAACGATTGAGATTACGATTTCGGAAAAGCTAACCAACAAGGAAAATGTAAGCTGTTATGAGTTCGTGTTTGCGGATAACGGAATCGGTATGCGTGAAGATTTTATTGAACATATTTTTGAACCGTTCGTGCGGGCGGATAATGATGAACGTGTTGACAAAATTCAGGGAACGGGACTTGGAATGTCGATTACAAAAAATATCGTGCAGATGATGAATGGTGATATAAAGGTAAGCAGTCAATTAAATGCCGGAACAAAAATTGTAGTTACATTGTTTTTGAAAATACGTGAGAAGGATGTTCGGAAGACGAATACACCGGAGCAGGCTTCTTCGGCGGTAAGTGATATATCGATGTTTTGTCCTGATATATTTGCAGGACACCGTGTGCTTTTGGTTGAGGATAACGATATTAATGCAGATATTGCGGGAGAAATTTTTAAAATTGCAGGAATTACGGTAGATTATGCAACCAATGGAAAAGAAGCGGTAGACATGCTACAAAGAGCAGAAACAACGCATTTGTATGACATTGTGTTCATGGATATAAGGATGCCGATTATGGATGGATATGAGGCAGCAAAAGCGATTCGTGCCCTTCCCGGTGCATATGCAAAATCCGTTCCGATTGTTGCAATGACGGCAAATGCATTTGTGGAGGATGCAGAGGCTGCGATTAATTCCGGAATGAATGCGCACATTGCAAAGCCGTTAAATCTAAAAAAACTGTTTGAGGTACTGGAACGATGGCTTGGAAAATGATATAGTTTAGATGGAAGATTTACGAAAAAGGAGAATTGTGGGGATGACAGTTTGCGAATGTTACGAAAAAATCGGCGCTGATTATGACGAGGTAATCGGACGCTTGATGAGTGAACAATTAATTTTAAAATATCTGAAAAGGTTTTGTGCGTCTGGGCATGTTGAGGATTTAAAATCCTATATAGCAGAGCAACATTATGAGGATGCATTCCGAACAGCGCATATAATAAAGGGTATATGTTTAAATCTGGCACTTACAAGGCTTTATGATTGCAGCTTTGCATTATGTGAAGCACTCCGAACGAATCCTCAGATAAAGGAAATCCCAGATTTGCTTGAGGCGTTGCTTGTTGAGGTGCAGCGTGTTACATCCTGTGTGTCAGAAATAGATGAACAATAAAGAAATTATCATAGGGAGGTTTCATATGCAAAAGATATATCAGTTTTACGGTTGGAAAAATGTGGGTGATATTGTTGAAAAAACCGATGAGTATCCGGGCGTGCATACACCGTATGATTTGTACGATCGTTTGGAAAATATTTGGAGTGCTGAAACCTGTGCCCCAAGGATGCGACAGGATTGGACCAGGGAAAACAAAACGATGGGACAATGTTCGATTACCGCTTTTTTAGCGCAGGATATTTTTGGTGGAAATGTATTTGCGATGCCGACAGATAATGGAGGTGTGCATTGTTATAATGTGGTGGATGGTGTGATTTTTGATTTGACGAGCGAACAGTTCCTGGACAAGGCAAAAGATCTTGTCTATGATATGACGCTGTTGCAGGATCGGGAATCTGATTTACATTTTAAAAAGGACGAAAAACGTGCACGTTACGAATCGATAAAAAATGAATTGGCTAGGGTGTGCCATATTGAAAGATAAAAGATGCTTTTTATATGATGAATGGATAAAAACAGAGGAAGATTTCGGGAGTTTTTCGAAAAAAATCATATCGATACCGGGCTTGCGGAGATGTTTAATTTGGATTATCAGTAAACACTTGGCGATTGCATTGTATTTACGGAGGATGCCAAAGACGTTCTTCGTGAGGAAAAGGGACAATATGTGTTGGTTGCGGTAACAAACGGAACAACTGCGGCAGCTTGAAGATATTTTGAATTAAAATGGAGGATGTCTGTATGGAAGAAGCAATTGTACGGGATAAGTATGAGCGGATTACAAAACTTCTGATTAATAATCAAATTACAATCACGACGATGGAAAGTATGACTGCAGGTCTGATTGCATCGTTGCTTACCGATACAGAAGGTGCTTCGGCGATATTTAAGGGGGGATTTGTGACATACTCCAATGATGCAAAAATCGCACAAGGTGTACCTGCGTCCGTGATTGATACATATGGTGTGTATTCTCTTGAGACGGCAAGGGCAATGGCAAAGGCTTGTTGCAAGTCGTATCGGGCGGACATCGGAATCGGGCTTACCGGCACAAGCGGAAATGTTGACATCCATAACGATGACAGTGTGCCCGGAAAGGTATTTGCAGCGATATATTACAAAGGAAAGATGTACGAAACAAGCTTTGTAATGGACCGGCAGGTATCCAGGTATGAGTACAAATTATTTGCAGCAGATCGCGTGGCCGACAGTGTGCTGAAAATTATCGAATTATCTTGATTTTATGATGAAAAAACGTATGGTTTGGTTGTCAAATTTTGTCGTAAATGGTATAATAAATATTGTTGAATAGATGATAAAAATGAATTTTTTTGATGTTTTTTGCACGGAGGGTAAAGTATGGACGAAAGAGAATTTGAAAGATCTGACAGACATGAATTAATTCGGAATAAATACGAGAATCTTCAGGACAATGCGAGAAATAATCCACTTACGATGATGTGTTATACAATTTATGCGACGGCCATTATTGTATGTTATCTTGTCGAGGTAATTAAGGGAAGTAGGACAATTGCTTATTATGCAGCTTTATGTGCACTTACATTGATTCCGCTTGGCATAATGTATTATTTGTACCGACGGGATCGTGAGAGTGACAATATCAAGATGGCATTGGTGTTTGGGTATCTGCCGTCGTATATATATATTATTTTTACAACGACCTCGTCTGTAGCATTTATATACGGAATTTTGATATCTGTACTTATTTTGGCATATGCGGATGTACGTCTGTGTCGGTGGTTCATTGTCATGCTTGTGGTTGCCAATATTGCAAGTGTTGCTTATATTGGAATTCGTGGTGATATTAATTCCAAGACGTTACCGGATGTGGAGATTCGAATAGCATTTATTATAGTTTATGCATTGTTCATGAGTTTTGCAACGTCTTCAATGACAAAGAGCAATGATAATAAGATGAAACATATTGAAAATGAAAAGGATTCCACTTCAAAGATTCTTGAACAGGTACTTGAAATCTCCGAAAATATGATTGGCAGTGTTCATGTTGTTTCGGAAAAGATGGGAATTCTTTGTGACTCGGTATCAAACACAAAGGCATCGATGGAAGAAGTTTCAAACGGTACAAATGATACTGCGGAATCTGTACAATGTCAGCTTAGTATGACAGAGGAAATTCAGCGCTTTATTGAGCGTGTAGAACAGGTTTCGGGTACAATTGGTGATGATATGAGTGATGCAACCGAGGAGGTTCATACCGGTAAGAGTAAGATTGATAAACTGATTGAGCAGGTGCGAGTATCGGACGAGGCAAGCGGACAGGTGTCTCGCGAGCTTGGAAAACTGACTAACTATGCCGGAAAGATGCAGAGCATTGTCGAACTGATTGATGGTATTACATCACAGACAAGTCTGCTTGCGCTCAATGCTTCGATTGAGGCGGCACGTGTTGGTGAGGCAGGAAAAGGCTTTGCGGTTGTTGCTTCTGAGATTTCAACCTTGGCAGAGCAAACACAAAATGCAACCGTTGAGATAACAGAGCTTATTGAAAATATTTCATTTGAGCTTGAGAAGGTTGTTGAGGTAGTCAATTATCTTATGGATAACAATAAGCTTCAAAGTGTTGTTGCAACAGAAACCGCAGCAAGCTTTGAGACAATTGCATGCCGCACCGAAGACATTTGTCAACAGACGGAAGAACTGACAGGCTTGGTTGCACAGCTTGCTACATCGAACTCTATGATTGTTGACAGCATTCAGACGATTTCGTCTACAACAGAAGAAGTGACTGCGCATGCAAATATGACGCTTGAAAGCAGTGAAGAAAACAGTGAAATTGTAGATGAGGTAAGTAATATTGTGGCGGAGTTACATAGGCTTGCCGAACGTCTGCAGGTATTGGAAAACAGGTAATCGGAAAGTGGATGACCGTTGGGAAGGATAGAGGTTTCCTATGATTTATACAGTGACATTTAATCCGTCTTTGGATTATATACTAGATGTTCCGCAATTTAATATGGAGGTTGTAAATCGTGCAAGCAAGGAACGGATTATCCCCGGCGGAAAGGGAATCAATGTTTCAATCGTTTTACAAAACCTTGGAGTTATGAATCGGGCAATCTGTTATACGGCAGGATTTACAGGGAATGCGCTTCGAGCATTGCTTGATGAACGGAATATCAATGCGGATTATATTAAATTAGATAATGGGTTAACACGTATCAATGTTAAGCTTCGCTGTGGTGGAGAGACAGAGATTAATGGTCAGGGACCTCAGATCGGTATGCAGGATATGGTTGCGCTTTATGAAAAGCTTGGCTATCTGGATGAGGATGATTTTCTTGTACTTGCCGGCAGTCTTCCGGATACGATGGCACATACAACCTACACAGAGATTATGCAGCTTCTGCAGTACAATCATATTCGGATTATTGTAGATACAACAAAGGATTTGCTTCTTCCGGTTTTACCGTACAAGCCATTTTTGGTTAAACCGAATGCATATGAGTTAGGACAGCTTTTTGATGTTGAAATCAAAACAAAACAGGATGCTGTTGCCTATGCGAAGAAGCTGCAGGAGATGGGAGCATTAAATGTACTTGTTTCTATGGCGGCTGATGGTGCGGTTCTTGTTACGGAAGATGGAAATGTGTATGAAGCAGATGCACCGAAAGGGACGGTTCGTAATTCGGTTGGTGCAGGAGATTCTATGTTAGCCGGATTTTTGGCCGGATATATGGAAAAACCTGATATGGAATATGCATTCCATATGGGAGTGAGTGCAGGAAGTGCCAGTGCTTTTTCGGAAGGATTTGCAACAAAATCAGAAATACAGGTTCTTTATCAGAATTTTTTTGCAAAGAATAGCAATTCGTAGAATAATAATTTGGTATATGAATAAGAAGGTCGCGGAATCGATTGGTTCCGCGACCTTCTTTTGATTGAAAATGATTATATATGACGATTTATGAAAGAAATTGAAAGAAAATGACTGAAAATGATTGAAAATGGAAGAAAATGGATGTATTATCAGACTATAGAAAACAAGAAGCGGAATAGAGCCATTAAAAGGAAGTGAGGGATTCAAATGTTAGGCGAGGAAAGACAAAATGTCATTTTAGCACAGGTGGAAGAAAAAAAGAGTATTTCGGTGCAGGAATTAATGAGGATTCTCGATACGTCAGAATCCACAATACGACGTGATTTAAATCAATTGGATCGTGAGGGAAAGCTTGTTAAGGTGCATGGCGGTGCCATGGCAAATAACAGTAGCTATCGTACGAGAGATGATGAGGTTTCAGTTCGAAAGAATCAAAATCGTGATGAAAAGCTTTTGATCGCACAATATGCAGCCGGCCTGATTGAAGAAAATGACATTGTTTACTTGGATGCCGGTACTACGACGGAGCTTATGATTGACTTCCTTGCCGAGAAGGATGTGACCTTTGTTACAAATTCATTTAATCATGCAAAGCGTCTGGCCATGAGGGGATTTACAGTCTATGTGCTCGGTGGAGAGTTCAAAGCGGTAACAGAAGCTATTGTTGGTGAGGAGGCGATTTTGGGTCTGGATAAATACAATTTCACCAAAGGCTTTTGGGGTGCAAACGGAGTCAATGTTAAAAATGGTTGCAGCACTCCGGATATGAAGGAAGCTATGATTAAGAAAAAATCGATGGAAAAAACAAAAGAGAAATATGTTTTATGCGACAGTTCAAAATTTTCCAAAATTTCATCGGTTACATTTGCTGATTTTGACAGTGTAGGGATAATTACATCAAGACTTGAAGATAATACCTATAAAGAATATGAAAATGTATTGGAGGTGGAAAAATGATATACACGGTTTCGTTTAATCCGTCATTGGATTACGTGTTAGATATGCCAAGGGTTACGCTTGGGCAGGTAAACCGTGCACAGTCTGACAAAATCTTTCCGGGCGGCAAGGGAATCAATGTTTCGATTGTATTGACCAACATGGGAATTGAAAACAAGGCACTTGGTTTTACGGCTGGCTTTGTTGGAGATGCGTTGGAAATGCTGCTTGCAAAAAAAGGTGTTAAGGCGGATTTTATTCGATTGCAGGATGGCATGACAAGAATTAATGTTAAGGTGCGATCCGAGGAAGAGACGGAATTAAACGGTCAGGGACCTCTCATACAAGCGGTAAATTTGGAGGAATTGTATCAGAAATTAGATGAATTGACGGACAAAGATTATCTTGTACTTGCGGGCAGCATACCGGATTGTGTACCGAAATCTGCATATATGGATATTATGAAGAGATTGGATGCAAAAGGGATTCCGATTGTCGTAGATGCAACCAAAGAACTTTTAATGAATGTACTTCCATATAAACCGTTTCTGATTAAGCCGAATAATCATGAGCTTGGTGAGTTGTTCGGAAAAGAAATTACATCAAAAGAAGATGTCATTTACTATGGAAAAAAGCTTGCCGAGCAAGGTGCAAGAAATATATTAGTTTCCATGGCGCAAGACGGTGCGGTTTTACTTGCAGAGGATGGCAGCGTATACCGTGCAGAAGCACCAAAGGGCATACTAAAAAATTCAGTCGGTGCAGGAGATTCTATGGTTGCCGGATTTTTGACCGGATATCTTGAGACTGGCAACTATGAAAATGCATTCCGGATGGGGGTATGTACCGGAAGTGCCAGTGCTTTTTCGGAAGAATTAGCAACAAGAGAAGAAGTGGAAGCATTAATTAAAAAAGAATTTTCAGAAAGAGATTAAGGAGGAGGTAGAAACATGAGAATTATTGATTTGCTTGATGAACAAAGTATTTCGCTTGATGCATCTGCGAAGGATAAAAAAGATGCATTGGACAGCGCAGTTGCCCTTATGGTAAAGAGCGGAAAAATCAACGATGAAGAAACATATCGTGCCGGTGTATATGCCCGTGAAGAAGAGGGGACAACCGGAATCGGTGAGGGTATTGCGATTCCGCATTGTAAGTCGGATGCAGTTTCAAAGCCGGGACTTGCAGCAATGGTATTTAAAGATGGTGTGGAATTTGATTCCTTGGATGGTTTGCCGGTCGAATTACTTTTCCTGATTGCTGCACCAAATACAGAGGATAACGTACATCTTGATGTGTTAAGCAAGCTTTCCATGTTACTCATGGATGAAGATTTCACACAAAAGCTGAAATCGGCAAAGAGTACAAAACAGTTTCTTGAGATTATTGATGCTGCTGAGCAAAAGAAGGATGAGAAGGCAGAAGAGGTAATAAAATCCGAAGGCATGAAACTTCTTGCGGTCACAGGCTGTCCGACCGGAATTGCCCATACGTATATGGCAGCAGAAAGCCTTGAGAAAAAGGCAGCAGAGCTCGGTCATAGAATCAAGGTTGAGACAAGGGGATCCGGAGGGGCAAAAAATGTTCTTACAAAGGAAGAAATTGCAGCCGCAGACGCAATTATTGTTGCAGCGGATACACAGGTTCCGATGGACCGTTTTGATGGCAAACGTGTGATTATATGTAAGGTGGCTGACGGAATCAGCAAGGCAGAGGAGCTGATTAAAAGGGCAGCATCCGGCGATGCCAAGCTATATCAGGCGACCGGCAGTGATTGTACAGAAGCTTCTGATGATGAGCATCAAAGTATCGGACATCAGATTTATAAGCATCTTATGAATGGTGTATCACATATGCTTCCGTTTGTCGTAGGTGGCGGTATATTAATTGCTCTTGCGTTTTTGATTGATGGATTACTTGTCAATTTAAATAATATTCCGCAGGATTTGATTGACAAGTTTGGATCTGTGGATGCGGTTAAGAGTAATTTTGGTACGTTGACACCGGTTGCGGAATTTTTAAAGGGAAAGCTCGGTGGTGTCGCATTTGGGTTCATGTTACCGGTTTTGGCAGGCTATATTGCCATGAGTATTGCGGACCGTCCGGGACTTGCACTTGGTATTTTGGGCGGTGCAATCGCAGCAAATGGTACATCCGGTTTTCTTGGCGCCATTATAGCAGGTTTTGCGGCAGGATATACAGTTGAACTGTTAAAGAAAGTATTTAGCGGTCTCCCTGCTGCAATCGACGGCTTGAAGCCGGTTTTAATTTATCCGTTGTTTGGAATGTTGATTGTCGGTTCCCTGATGGTGTTTGCGATTGAACCTGTAGTCGGATGGCTGAACACGGGAATAAACAATGGACTTGCCGGCATGAGCGGTGCAAATATGATTTTACTTGGTGCTTTGCTTGGTGGTATGATGTCTGTGGATATGGGTGGTCCTGTAAATAAGGCAGCATATGCGTTTGGTATTTCACAGATTGCAGCAGGTAACTATGAAATCATGGCAGCAGTTATGATTGGTGGTATGGTACCTCCACTTGCAATTGCAATTTCAACCATGCTGTTTAAGAATAAGTTTACGGCAGAGGAGAGAAAGACAGGTCCTACGAACGTTGTTATGGGACTATCATTTATCTCAGAAGGTGCAATCCCGTTTGCTGCATCGGATCCGCTTCGTGTCATTCCGTCCTGCATTATCGGATCTGCAATTTCAGGTGCACTTTCCGCAGCGTTTGGATGTACACTTATGGCACCACATGGTGGAATTTTCGTATTCCCGGTTGTCGGAAATGCGATACTCTATTTACTCGCACTTTTAATTGGTAGTGTGATTGGCGCAGTGATACTAGGAACACTTAAGAAAAAATTAGCATAAACAAAGGTTTGGAGGGTTAAGATATGAAGGAATTTATTTACACAATTAAGGATGCACAGGGAATTCACGCAAGACCGGCAGGAATGCTTGTAAAGCTTGCGGCGGGGTTTGAAAGCAAGGTTACGATTGAAAAGGATGGCCGAGAGGTTGATGCAAAGCGTATTATGGGTGTTATGAGTCTTGGCGTAAAGCAAGGCAGCGTAGTAACAATGAAAGCGGATGGAGCAGATGAGGATACTGCAATTGTGCAATTGGAAGAGTTTATGAACAACAACCTGTAAAATATGAGGTGATGCGATGGAAGCACTAAATGGTAAAAGTGTATTTGGCGGGATAGCGATTGGTAAAATCAGAATTCTTAGTAAAGGTGATCGGATTGTCAAGCGGGAAAAGATTGCCGATACGGCTGCGGAAATTTCCAGATTCGAAGCGGCATCTGAAATAGCAAAGCAACAGCTTGGCGCCCTATATGAAAAAGCCTTGAGAGAAGTGGGCGAGGTAAATGCCATGATTTTTGAGGTGCACCAGATGATGTTGGAGGATCCTGATTATGTGGAAGCAATTACACACATGATCGCTGGTCAGTCCGTGAATGCCGAGTTTGCGGTTGCATCCGCAGGGGATAATTTCTCGGAAATGTTTGCGGCGATGGATGATGATTATATGAAGGCCAGAGCAGCAGATGTAAAGGATATTTCCAATCGAGTGGTGGCAATTCTTCAAGGAAGACATGACGGCTCGGTGCTTGGTGAGGAGCAGGTGATTGTTGTTGCGGATGATTTAGCACCGAGTGAGACGGTTCAGCTGGATAAGTCCAAGGTGCTTGCTTTTGTGACACGTCATGGCTCAACAAATTCACATACAGCAATTCTTGCACGTACAATGAATATTCCTGCAATGATTGGGGTGAATTATGCCGATGATATGGATGGAAAGCTTGCAATCGTTGACGGTTATAATGGAATATTTTATGTGGACCCGGAATTACAGGTCGTGCATGATTTTGAAGCAAAGCAGCAGGAAGAGGCCGATAAAATACGGTTGTTGCAGGAATTAAAGGGAAAAGAAGATGTGACAATCGATGGAAAGCATATTCATTTATATGCTAATATCGGTAATGTTGCTGATGTGGCAGCCGTGCTTCAAAATGATGCAACCGGTATCGGGCTGTTTCGAAGTGAGTTCTTGTATCTGGGAACTGACACGTATCCGACAGAGGAAGAGCAGTTTCTCGCATACAAGACGGTTGTTCAAAATATGGCCGGAAAAAAGGTGATTATTCGAACCCTGGATATCGGTGCAGATAAACAGGTGGATTACTTTGAGTTGCCAAAGGAAGATAATCCGGCGATGGGATATCGTGCCATTCGAATTTGTTTGAAGCAGCCGGAAATATTTAAAACACAGCTTCGTGCAATTTATCGTGCAAGCTATTATGGAAACATTGCTGTTATGTATCCGATGATTATATCTGTAGATGAGGTTTGCAGAATCAAACAGATTGTTGAAGAAGTAAAGACTGAGCTTGACGAACAGGGAATAAAATACGGAGATGTTGAACAGGGTATTATGATCGAAACTCCGGCAGCTGTTATGATTAGTGACCTGCTTGCAAAGGAAGTGGATTTCTTCAGTATTGGTACAAATGATTTGACACAATATACGCTGGCAATCGATCGTCAGAATTCACGCTTGGATGATATTTACGATGCACATCATGAGGCGGTGCTTCGAATGATTCGCATGGTTATCGAAAATGGACATAAGGAAAATTGTTGGGTTGGAATTTGTGGTGAACTTGGAGCCGATTTAGCCTTAACAGAAACCTTCCTAAAAATGGGAATTGACGAATTGTCTGTTTCGCCGGGATATGTACTAAGGCTTCGCGAAATTATTCGAAATACAGACATTTCAAAATAATAGCATTGGGAACGTGTTTTACTTTAGAATAATTCATATGAGAAAAACGCTGTAGGCATAAGACTTACAGCGTTTTTTTGTATTGACAAATGAAAACAAAACGACTACAATCAAAAATGCAAATGATTTGCAAATTTGGAGGAATAAAATGAAAAAGATATGGTTAGTTTCCCTGATAGCAGTTTTTTTGTTTACCGTAACAGGGTGTAAAAAGGCGGATATACCGGGAAAAGAAGATGGTAAAATTGATATTGTTTGTACAACCTTCCCGCAATATGATTGGACAAGAAATTTGATTGCCGGTGTAGAGAATCAATATAATATAACGTTGATTTTGAATCAGGGAACGGACATGCATAGCTATCAGCCGTCAGCAGAGGATATCATAAAGATTACAGAGTGTGATCTGCTTATTTATGGTGGCGGTGAGTCGGAGCATTGGGTAAAGGATGCGTTGAAGAAACCGAAAAATCCGGATCTCATGACAATTTGTTTGATGGATACGCTGGGAGACTCTGTAAAAGAAGAGGTGCTGATTGAGGGCATGCAGGCAGAACAGGATGCAGACGAGCATGAGGAATCCGATGTTGAGAGTGATGAACATGTTTGGCTTTCTGTGAAAAATGCAAAGGTGTTTGTGGAGGCCATTGCAGATACTCTTATTTTGTTGGACAGCGATAATAAACAAACATATGAAAATAATTCAGCAAATTACAAAAATCAGTTAGACGAATTAGATAAACAGTTTGAGGATGCAGTGATGGATGCAAAGCATGATACAGTTGTTTTTGCGGATCGTTTTTCGTTTCTGTATATGATGGAAGATTACGGCTTAAACTATTATGCGGCATTTCCGGGATGTAGTGCGGAGACAGAGGCAAGCTTCGATACAATTATGTATTTGGCAGGCAAGATTGACGAAAATGATCTTTCTTGTGTGATGGTGTTAGAAAACTCGGACCACAAACTGGCAGATACAATTGTATCAAATACAAAGACAAGGAATCAGACGATTGTGGAAATGTATTCCATGCAATCGATTACAAACTCTATGCTTGATACAATGTCATATATATCGTTTATGCAACAAAATATCGAAGCGTTGAAGACCGTGCTTAATTAAAAAAAGAAAGATGTATTATCAAAAGGAAAGGTGCAAATCAGATGGCATATATTACATGCGAAAATTTATTGCTTGGATATGATGGAATTCCTGTAGCAAAAAATGTAAATTTTACAGTGTCTCCGGGAGATTATTTGTGTATCATCGGTGAAAATGGTGCCGGTAAAAGTACACTTATGAAAACAATTTTGCATTTGACTGCACCACTTGGCGGAACCTTTCATTTGGGTGACGGGCTAAAACCGTATGAAATCGGATATTTGCCACAGCAGACAGTTGTGCAAAAGGATTTTCCGGCATCTGTTTGGGAAATTGTATTATCAGGTACTTTGTCAAAAAGTGGTTTTCATCCGTTTTACAGCAAGGCACAGAAGAAACTTGCGATGGACAATCTTGAACGTATGGGCATTACGCATTTAAAGGAAGAATGTTATCGGAATTTATCCGGTGGCCAACAGCAACGTGTACTCCTTGCAAGGGCGTTGTGCGCAGCATCCAAAATAATACTTCTGGACGAGCCGGTAACAGGTCTTGACCCAAAGGTTATGACAGAGTTTTATCAGTTGATTGAGTCGTTAAACAAGGAAGGAATCACCGTTATTATGATTTCGCATGATATGCATGCGGCACTTCAGTACGCAAGTCATATCCTACACATTGAACCGGAGAACTCTTTCTTTGGAACCAAAGAAGAATATCTTTTGAGTGATGCGTGGAAGCAGATGCAGGCGGGAGGTGTGACAAATGAGTGATACATTTGAAATTGTTCGGTATTATTTGCAATATCCGTTTGTCCGCTATGCTTTGATTGTAGGTGTATTGATTGCACTTTGCTCTTCATTGCTTGGCGTTACACTTGTATTAAAGCGCTTTTCGTTTATCGGAGATGGTCTTTCGCATGTGGCATTTGGTGCTATGGCGATTGCAACGATTTTTAAGTTGGTTGGAAATACCTGGTTTGTTATGGCAATCACAATTGTTGCTGCAGTGCTCTTGCTTAGAACAGGCCAGAATACAAAAATAAAAGGTGATGCGGCTATCGCAATGCTATCGGTCGGCTCGCTTGCAATTGGATATCTTGTCCTTAACGTGTTTTCAACATCGGCAAATGTATCCGGTGATGTATGTACGACATTGTTTGGTTCCACATCAATTTTAACGTTGCAAAAAAGTGAAGTATGGCTTTGTATCATATTATCGATTGCAGTAGTATGTATGTTTGTTCTTTGCTATAACCGGATTTTTGCAGTGACATTTGATGAAAATTTTGCAAAGGCAACCGGAACAAAGGCAGGAGTTTACAATCTGTTGATTGCCATCATTACTGCAATCATTATTGTAATGGCAATGAATTTGGTCGGTTCGCTTCTTATTTCGGCGCTTATTATTTTTCCGGCACTTTCGGCTATGCGTGTAATTACACATTTTAAGGGTGTTGTAATTTATTCAGCTGTTATATCAGTTGTTTGTGCATTGCTTGGTATGTTGATTTCGATTGTATATTCAACACCTGTTGGTTCTACGATTGTTTCAGTCGACATCGTTTGTTTTGCTATTAATTACGTGATAGGCAGAGTGCTGCGCAAATCGTAAATATTTATAAGATGTTTTATGTTATGTGAGAAGGATGAAATAAGATGAAAAAAATGATACGGGTTGCATGCATACTTGTACTAATGCTTGTATGTACAGCTTGTGAAAAATCGGAAAAACGTACACCCGGCCAGTCAAATGCGGTGGCAGATGTTTTGGAATCTCAAATTGAAGCAGAAGATAAAAAGACAGAAGCTACCACGGAGGTAACGTCAGAGGCCGCAACAGAGGCTGCCATTGTCACTACCACCGAGACTGTGGCTCCTCCTGCAGATGTTGTATTGCCGGATAGTGAAGAAGGAAGAGATACCCCCGGGGTTGATTATGATTTGACGCAAATGAATTCGAACATGGTGTTATCTACAGTTACGCAGTTTATGTATTATCCGGATGACTATATTGGTAAGATTGTTCGTGCGGAAGGATTATATTATCCGATTCAGGCAGATAACGGAAATATTTATCATTATGTTGTTATTCAGGATGCAACAGCATGTTGTGCGCAAGGCTTGGAGTTTGTTTGGAAAGACGATTCACATGTGTATCCGGATGAATATCCACCGGAGGAATCGGTAATTGTTGTAACCGGAGAATTTGAAACATACTTTGAGAATGGAGACTATAATACAATGTATTGTCATCTGAAGAATGCTGATTTGGTTGTAAAGTAGTTTTCGGATAGGAATTGTTATTACATTAATAAGAAGCTGTTCAGGCAGGAAAACATCGGCTTGTTTTTTCTGCCTGTTTGTTTTACAATGTTACTGTGCTGCGTCAAAGCGCAAAATTGAAATAACAGGAGAAGAGTTATGGTAGTTACTGAATATTTGGAGCGTAATGCAAAGTTATATCCGGATGAGGTTGCGTTGATTGAGTTAAATCCGGATGATAAGGATACGAGAAGAACAACATGGAAGGAATTTGAGCTCGTAGAGCCGACACGTTTTGAGCCGTATCGTAGAGAAATTACATGGAGCGTATTTAATGAAAAGGCAAATCGTTTTGCTAATATGTTGATTAGTCGCGGAATCAAGAAGGGGGATAAGGTTGCAATTATCATGTATAACTGTCTGGAATGGCTGCCGATTTACTTTGGTGTGTTAAAGACAGGTGCTATCGCTGTTCCTTTTAATTTCCGTTATGATGCAGATGAAATACTATATTGTGCGGAGCTTGCTGAGGTTGATATGATTGTGTTCGGACCGGCGTTTATCGGACGTATTGAGGCTAATGCAGAACGACTTAGCAAGGGAAGATTGTTGATTTATGTTGGGGACAACTGTCCAAGCTTTGCAGAAAGCTATCATGAGCTTGTTGCGGATTGTTCCAGCAAGTCTCCGAGTATTCCGCTTACGGAGGACGATTTCGGTGCGATTTATTTTTCATCCGGAACAACCGGATTCCCGAAGGCGATTTTACATAAACACAGAAGCTTGACACAGGCTGCCGAGATGGAGCAGAAGCATCATGAGACAAGCCGTGATGATACATTTCTCTGTATTCCGCCGCTGTATCATACGGGTGCGAAGTTCCATTGGATGGGAAGTCTTGTTGCAGGCAGTAAAGCAGTACTTTTGAAGGGAACAAAGCCGGAGACGATTTTGAAGGCCGTTTCCGATGAGCATTGCACAATTGTATGGCTGCTTGTACCTTGGGCACAGGATATTTTGGATGCACTCGACAGAGGAGATTGTAAACTATCAGATTATCAATTAAGTCAGTGGAGATTGATGCATATCGGTGCACAGCCGGTTCCGCCATCGCTCATTAAGCGTTGGAAGGGATACTTTCCGCATCATCAGTATGATACGAACTATGGTTTATCAGAGTCTACAGGTCCGGGATGTGTTCATCTTGGAATGGAAAATATTCATAAGGTTGGTGCAATCGGTGTTCCGGGATACCGTTGGGAGTGCAAGATTGTTGATGAGAATAATCAAGAAGTTGCACAGGGCGATGTCGGTGAATTATGTGTAAAGGGTCCGGGTGTTATGACCTGCTACTATAGAAATGAAGAAGCTACTGCTGAGACTATACGTGACGGATGGCTGTATACAGGTGATATGGCGATGCAGGATGAGGATGGATTTATCTACTTGGTTGATCGTAAAAAGGATGTCATCGTAAGTGGTGGTGAAAATATTTACCCGGTTCAGATTGAGGATTTTCTTCGCAAGATGGATCAGATCAAGGATGTTGCTGTAATTGGTCTTCCGGATCGCAGACTCGGAGAAAAGACTGCCGCTATTATTGAAATCAAGGAAGGATACACATGTACGAAGGAAGAGGTTGAGGAATTCTGTCTGACACTTCCGCGTTACAAGCGTCCGAAGGAAATTATTTTCAGTGAGATTCCGCGTAATGCAACCGGAAAGATAGAGAAGCCAAAGCTTCGAAAGATGTATGGTGCTGATCGTCTTGTAGCACAGGAAACCTCGGATAATGAATAGTATTTTTTCAATATAACTTGACAAAAAACCAAATTCACAATATGCTTTTCCTATGTGAATTTGGTTTTTTATTACATGTGGATGTGAAAAAGAAACTTGCGACGGGGGAATACATATGCGTGGGAAATGGGATAAAAATTCTATAAAATTTGGTATTATTTTATCAGCAGCATTGTGTGTATATGCATTGTTTAGCGTGTTGCTTAAGCAATGGGGGGCAATTCAGGCAGTGCTGGACAAAATCGGGAAGGCAATTGCTCCGTTTTTGATTGGACTTGTGCTTGCTTTTTTGTTAAATCCGATTATGATTTATATACGAAACTTTTTGACAATGCTATCGGTTAAGATGTTCAAAAAGGAATACAACGAGGCATACAAAACAACAAAGGTTCCGTCCTTGGTGCTGACTATCATATTTTTTCTTGGACTTACGGTTGGGTTTTTCTTTCTGGTTGTTCCGAGTATCTCGGAGAGTATACAGGACTTAATGGATAACAGCTCTGAATATATTGAGAATGCAAATACTTTTATTGAGAAGATATGTTCGAAAAACGGACATTTAAAGGATGCCCTAAATAATGGCATGGATTTTTTGGATAAAAACTTAAAAACAATTATTGATAACAAGGTTATGCCGAATATAGATACGATAGTGCTTAAGGTATCAAACGGAGTTATCTTAGGTGTAAAGGCTGCATTTAACTTTTTAGTCGGAATTGTGTTTGCGATCTATTTGCTGCTTAGCAAGCATATGTTGCTTGCACAGTGTAAAAAATTTATATTTTTGTTCTTTTCCAAGGAAAAGGGAACCAAAATTCTCGAAGGCTGTTCCTATGTCAATTCGGTTTTTGGAGGATACATTAACGGAAAGATTATTGATTCCATAATTATCGGTATCTTATGCTTTATCTTCACGGCAGCAGTTCATTACAAGTATGCGATATTGATTAGTGTCATTATCGGTGTTACCAACATTATTCCGTTCTTTGGGCCGTTATTCGGTGCAATTCCGGGTGCGTTGCTTGCACTCATGGATGGTCCGATTTATTTTATTATCTTTATTATTTTTGTTCTTGTGCTGCAACAGTTTGACGGTAATATTTTAGGACCGCTTATCTTGGGTGACTCTACAGGTCTATCCGGTATGTGGGTGTTGCTTGCCATTTTGGTGTTTGGCGATTTGTTTGGTGTGGCCGGTATGATTTTGGGTGTTCCGCTTTTTGCATGTATCTATGCGTTGATTGCACTTGTCTTACGCGATGGGCTGCAAAGGAAAAATTTGTCCTCAAATACAGAGGATTACTTGTTGCTTGAAGGATTTGATGCAGATGGGAATCCGACATACAAGACAAAGCAGGATGTTCGTCAGACAATCAAACAAAGACGTATGCGTTTAAAAACTGTGATGGCGGAACGTGAAAAAAGTAAGCGTGCAACAGAGGAATTATACGAAAAGGATGTATACGGGGATTTGAGCTCTTTTGCAAAGGATGATGACCTTACAGAGCAAACGGACAGCGCGCCCGAAAAGAAAGATGACAAGTGATTTTTGTCAATCGGAAGGTGAATTAAGACTGGTAGTTTTTGAAAACTGCCAGTCTGTTTTTATTGCATAGGAAAGTGCTTCGCACATCCTATGCAATAAAAAAGACACTTCGTGTCAGGATGCGCACTCGCGCGCAAAGTATATGTTGCAAAAGCAACCGCGCTCGGCGCGAGAGTCTTGCAAGCAAGACTCTTTCTTGTTTGTGTAGTCTGCAGAGAAAATACACTATAAGGGACGCTTAACTCTGTTATGACAAATGTCATATCAGGTTTTGACATCTAACACTGTAATATGCAGTTGCTTTATTGTATTGTATAACCAGAGAACAGGAAACAAACTATGTTTCGATATCATAAGGAGGAACTGTTATGAGTAACACAGTTGTAAAAATTGAAAATCTGGTAAAGCGCTATAAGGAAACACTGGCACTTGACCATTTTAATCTGGAAATTCGTGAAGGAGAAGTTTTTGGCTTGCTTGGTCCGAACGGATCAGGCAAGACAACAACAATCAACTGTATTTTATCCTTGCTTTCCTATGACAAGGGTACGGTTGAAGTGTTTGGTAAGCCAATGACACCTTACAATTACGAGGCAAAGAGAAACATCGGTGTTGTCATGCAGAACGTTGCGGTTTACAACGAGCTTACGGTTTATGAAAACATTGATTACTTCTGCGGATTGTATGTGCAGGACAAAGCAACAAGAAAACAGTATGTGGAAGAAGCAATTCAATTTGTCGGACTTCAGGATTTTAAGAAGTTCTATCCGAAGAAGCTTTCCGGCGGTTTGCTTCGTAGATTGAATATTGCTTGCGGTATTGCACATAAACCAAAGCTAATTATTATGGATGAGCCGACCGTTGCAGTTGACCCGCAAAGCCGAAATAAGATTCTGGAAGGAATTTTAGAACTTAATCGTCAGGGTGCAACCATTATCTATACCTCGCATTACATGGAAGAGGTAGAACAGATTTGCAGCAAAATCATCATCATGGATAAGGGTAAGAACCTTGCACTTGGTACAAAGGATGAGCTTAAGAAGCTTATTAAAAATACAGAGACGATTACAATTGAGGTAGAGGCACTTTCCGACGAACACAAAGTTGCACTATCAAATCTTAATCATATCTACCAGACAAATTATGAGGATGGAAAGCTTGTGTTAAAGTGCAGCGGAGGAAAACATAATATTATTCGTGTTTTGGATTATATGCAGTCACACGATATTCCTTGCGGAAGAGTGTATGCAGAACAGCCTACATTAAATGATGTATTCCTGGAAATTACGGGAAAAGAGTTACGTGACAGGGAGGTATAGCCAATGTTTTTACATAATTTCAAATACGGCTTGCTCGCAGCATTACGAGATAAAATGCAGCTGTTCTGGAGTTTTATATTTGTAGCATTGCTTGGAACCTTGTTCTTTTTAACCTTTGGCGGTGCGTATGAAGACATGGAAGTTGCAAATAATATACCGGTTGCGGTCTATATCGATGATCCGAATACAGCTGCAATGTTTGATTCGATGATTGCAGAGATTACAATCGGTAAAAACAATGAAAAGATGTTTGACATTACTAGAACAGAAAGCTTGGAAGAAGCGAAGCAGCTTGTAATGGATAAAGAGGTTATTGGTGCGTATTATTCCGAAGACGGCGAGTTAAAGCTTATTGTAAAGGAAGAAGGTATCCGCCAGAGTATTCTCTCATCGGTTGTTAAAAATTATCATCAGATTCAGTCGATTGCATTTGATGTTGCAGCAAAGGATCCTTCAAAAATAAACGATGCCATTGCGAAGTTTATGACAACAGAGAATACCAATGAAGAAATTGTTTTAACGAACAACAAGATGGATATGTTTACTGAATACTTCTACAATCTGATTGCCATGGGATGTTTGTTTGCATGTACAGCAGGTATAACAATTACCGTTCGCAATCAGGCAAATTTATCGGAAATCGGTGCACGAAGAAGTGTTGCACAGACAAGTACATTTGCAGCGAATGTGGCTACATTGTTAGCAAACCTCATTTTGATGTTTGCATGTGAGATGCTTGCAATCGGATATCTAATGTTGATTGGTGTTGATTTCGGAACACACATCGCACAGATTACCTTGCTTGTATTTGTCGGAACTATGACAGGAATTTCAATGGGTTATTTCATAGGTAACATTGGTAAAATCAGTGCCAATGCAAAGGAAGGTATCGGAACAGCTGTTATACTTGGTTTGTGCTTCCTTTCCGGACTTATGTTTGGTGATATGAAGATGATTGTAATTGAACATGCACCATGGTTTAACAAAATCAGCCCTGCTGCATTAATTTGTGATTCATTCTATGCATTAAATGTTTATGATACAAACAATCAGTACTGGACCAATATTGTTTCGCTTGTTATCATTTCGGTGATTTTTGCGGTAGGCGGAGTATTGATAGGAAGGAGAAAAAAATATGCAAGTTTATAATACATTAATGAAAATTGTAAAAAAACAACTCGGAAGCTGTGCGATCTTTTTTGGGATATTTATTTTTCTCCTGACTATGTTTTCAAACACGGGTGGAGAACAACGTCATGAATATGAAAGCTATTCCTGTATGCTTGCGATAATCGATAAGGATCATTCAGATGCATCCAAGCGTTTGTCTGATTTTCTTGCGAAGACAAATACACTCGTAGATATTGAAGATGATGAGGCGCAAATCCAGACTCAGCTGTACTATGAAAAGGTTGATTATGTTCTGTACATCGAGAATGGGTATGCAACAACGGGGGAGCTGAAGAATATTAAGCGTCCCGGAAGTAATACAGGAAGTTATATGGATGATCAGATTAAGGCATATCAGAATTCGATGAATATCCTCACGGAGGTTGGCTACTCGGAAAAAGAGGCTTATGAGCTTACATGCGATGCGGCTTCCGACGAAGGACTTGTTACAATGATGAACAAGGTTACATCAAACAGACCGTCGATTTTCTACTTCTTCATGTATATTCCGTATGTACTGATTATGATGTTGTTTACCGGGTTAACTCCGATTCTTGTAGCATACCACAGAAAAGAGGTAAACGATCGTGTGAATGTTTCCTCTATGCCGGTTCGTAAGAGGAATTTCCAGCTTGTGCTTGCAACCTTTACAATCAGCTTTGGCTTCTGGGTATTGTTTATGGTATTGGGTTTTGTCTACAACGGATCAAAGATGGTAAAGGGAATGCATCCTTATTGTATCTTAAATTCCTTTGTATTTGCGGTTATTGCAATGAGTATGGTATGCGTAGCAGGTAACTTTAGACTTGATTCGCAGAAGATATCAATGATCTCCAACATCGTTGGTCTTGGTATGTGCTTCCTTGGCGGTGTGTTTGTACCGATGGAAATCTTCGGTGACGGATTGATTGCAGTATCCAGATTCCTTCCGACACATTGGTATGTTCGTGCAAACGACTTGATTTTCGAAGAGGCGTCAGTTTCTGAGATTATGCAGTGTATTGGTGTTGAGTGTTTGTTTGCAGTCGCATTTCTTGCGGTAGCGCTTCTTGTTTCAAAACGCAGAAGACTTGCACGTTCTTCATAAAGCATTTATAATGGTGGTGGATACAAGAGATTTCCACACCGAAAGACAGATACGGGGAGCGGTTATGAGTTTTCTGATTGATAAAATAATATTAATCCTGTTATCTTTTTTGGTGCTGATTCAGTCGTATGACGGAATCAGCACTGTTGTTGTTCTGCTTGCTTTGATTAGCATTTCTGCATTTATTTCCCTGACAGAAAATAAATGGTGTACGCTTGGAAGCTCATTATTACTTGGAGTACTTATTTTTTATGAACCGATTTGTCTATGGATGATACCGGTTGTTCTTTATGATATTTATACATACCGTCTGGTTTCACCGCTTGTACTTTATGCGCTTGGCGGTATGTACGCTTCAAATACAGTGCCTGTGACACAGTTGTTGAGTATTTGCATACTCGGAGTGCTGAGTGTTCGCATGTGTTATAAAACAACGCAGACGGAAAAGCTTTCTGTAAAAGTAAGAAGAATTCGTGATGATGAGGAAGAAAAAAAGAGGCTGTTAGAGGAAAAAAATAAAAACCTGATGATAAGACAGGATCAGGAGGTTTATGTAGCGACACTGAAGGAACGAAACCGAATTGCAAGAGAAATTCATGACAATGTCGGACATATTTTGACCAGAACGATTTTGCAGATGGGAGCCTTGATGACGATTCACAAGGAGGAGCCGCTTCACGGACAACTGACATCGGTAAAGGAAAACTTAGATGTTGCAATGAACAATGTACGGGAGAGTGTGCATGATTTACATGACGAGTCGGTCGATATGAAGCAGGCGATTGCGGAGATTCTACAGGATTTGGACAAACATTTTACAGTCAAGTATTCTTATGATTTATCGCAGCATGTCGATAAAAATGTCAAATATGCATTTATCGGAATCGTTCGTGAGGCAGTATCAAATATAATTAAGCATAGTAAAAATGATTACGTGGATGTTATATTAAGGGAGCATCCGGGTATGTACCAGCTTGTTGTGCATGATTATTCAAAACTTACAACACAGAAGAAACAATGGGATCAATATTTTGATAAGGTATCGAAAACGGGAGGAATCGGACTTCAAAATATCGGCGATCGTGTGCGCGGATTAAACGGAAATCTGACGATTGATACACAAAACGGATACCGGATATTTGTAACGGTTCCAAAAGAGAGAGGGGGATACATATGCGAGTAATTATTGTTGATGATGACACCTTGGTTGCCATATCTTTGCAGACAATATTGGAGGCAGATGAAGAGGTTGAGGTCGTTGCAACGGGAAACAGCGGAGCCGTGGCAATTGAATTATACAAGGAGCATAAACCGGATGTGGTTCTCATGGATATTCGTATGGCAGGAATGACCGGACTGGAAGCCGGCGAGCAGATTTTAGCTTTGGATAATCAGGCAAAGATATTATATTTAACAACCTTTATGGATGATGAGTATATTGTGAAAGCGCTTGCAATTGGCGCAAAGGGATACATATTAAAACAGGATTTTGAAGGAATTGTTCCGTCGCTTAAGGCAGTATACGGAGGACAGAGTGTCTTTGGACAGGATATTGTGGAAAAACTTCCAAATCTTATGAATCAGAAACGGGGCTTTGATTATCAAAGCTATGATATTTCTGAAAAAGAATACGAGATTATCGAAGAAGTGGCGGCGGGCTATAGCAACAAGGAAATCGCGGGACGGTTGTTCTTAAGTGAGGGGACCGTGCGAAATTATATTAGTACTATACTCGAAAAACTTGCATTAAGAGATCGAACGCAGCTTGCATGTTTTTATTATAAAAATAAATAAGCTATATTTTTTAAAATATTTCAGTATTGTTCCATAAAAACACTTTATTAGTTCGTATGATTTATAGGAGGTTCTTATGACAGATGAAGAATTTCAGCTTGCCATAAGCGCACTCGCACAGGGAGATAAAGGAGCACTCAGGTGTATTTACGAGGCATATGTAAGGTTTATTTATGCCATTGTATATGATATCGTAAAACAAAAAGAAGAGGCTGAAGATATTACATCTGAGTTTTTTATTAAGCTTGTTCGAGTTGCCGCAGGATTTCGAACGGGAAGTCCGCATAGGGCGTGGCTTACACAAATTGCCCGTAATATGGCAATTGATACTTTGCGCAAACGTGGCAGAGAAGTATTTGAAAACCCATTCGGAGAGGAAGCGGATGGATCAGCCAACAGCATGATGGAGAGCGCGGGCGTAGATATCCATGCAAGAAGTGTGGAGGACAGCGCTGTGCTCAATGAAGATATGCGTCAGGCGATGGCAACGTTGAAACCGAAAGAAAAGGAAGTTATCGATATGAAGCTTTTGGGGCAGTTGACATTTAAAGAAATCGCGGAGATTACAAATCAACCGATGGGCACAGTAACCTGGCTGTATAATCAGGGAATTACCAAATTAAGGAGGTGTCTTGCATCGTATGGATCACAATGAATTTAATACAGGTTTATCCAATGAAATGTTAAATGAATATATGAATGTTTCAAGTCAAGACACGCCGGATTTATGGTCAAGAATCGACGTAGGCTTCGACAGAGAGCTTGCTATGATGCGTAACGAGCAGGCTCAAAATAGTACTATCATTCAATTTCAAAGAAAACGAACCGTGCGACGCATAATTATAAGTATTGCTGCACTTATTGTAATATGCCTGATTGCACTGCCGGTTATTAATCGAAAAAGTGCAATCAAATCCGAGGAGCATAATAAAACAGATTCGGGAACGAAAATAGAATTGGTTCCGGAATCAAGCCGGGAAGATGTCGCGGAAACAGATAGTGCATGTTGTGAGGATACACAGGCATCTTTTGAAGGTGATGCAGCGGATAATCATGTGCCTGAAGCTGCGGGAGGTCAAAGCATAGATTCCGGAAATGAAGATACACAACGTGTATTTGATGACTTTCGGGTATCAGGTTACGTATGTATGGATATAGCCGGTGCGGTTTATATTTATGTGCAGGATGTCATATCTCAAGAGACATCTGCAATCAATCTTTCAGATGGTAATTTGATTTTGTTGGTGGACAGTGATATGGTAATTGCAGAGTATATAAAGCGATTGGAAGAAAGCGACTGCCTGCCGGATGGATTGCTGCTTGATGCTGTGGCATGTTATGGACCGTTTGAATTGTCTGTTACTGTGGAACAGGGTAATCCAAATTTGGCGCAGGAGGCAGATTATACAGGTGTTTTGCATATGACGCAATCGATTTCTAAATAGGTGAATCAAAGAAAACAAAAAGCCTTTGTTTGTGTAATGTATTAATAACGCAAATGAAGGCTTTTTGATTGTGAAGTTGTTGTGAATCAGATAGAAAAACTTTACTCTTATCTATTTATTTGCTATAATACTTCACAACATGAAAGTGTGCATTGATTTGGAGGAGTGTAGAATATGAGCATAAACGGAACAATGATGCAGTATTTTGAGTGGGATTTGCCGGCCGACGGAACGCTCTGGAAGCAATTGGCAAAGGATGCGGATAAGCTTAAGACAGCCGGGATTACAGCTGTCTGGATGCCACCTGCGTATAAGGCGGCAGGAGGAAAACAAGACGTCGGATATGGCGTATATGACCTTTACGATTTGGGCGAGTTTAATCAAAAGGGTACAATTGAAACAAAGTACGGAACGAAGGATGAATATCTGGCGGCGATTAAGAAGCTGCATGAGAAGGGTATTTGTGCTTATGCAGATGTTGTTTTAAATCATAAAATCGGTGCGGATGAGGTAGAACAGGTTTCTGCGGCAGAGTTTAATGAGAATAGCCGAAATCAGATGATTGGTGATCAGCGTGTCATTGGTGCGTGGACAAAGTTTACATTCCCGGGCCGTGCAGGCAAGTATTCTGATTTTACATGGAATTGGAAGCATTTTGATGGGATTGACTGGGATCAGGACCGTGCAAAAAAATCAATCTTTTGCTTTGCAGGAAAGGATTGGGATGGTAATGTAGACAACGAATGCGGTAATTACGATTATCTGATGGGTGCAGATATTGATTTTACCAATCGGGAGGTTTGTGAGGAACTTATCCGTTGGGGTAAATGGTATACGGATTTTACAGGTGTGGACGGATATCGTCTGGATGCAGTAAAACATATCAACAAATATTACTATAAGGATTGGATGCGTGAGATGAAGGCTGCGGCAGAGAGAGACTTGTTTGCAGTCGGTGAGTATTGGCATTGGGATGTCAATGTATTGCAGGATTACATTGCAGCTACGGAGGGCGAGGTAAAGCTCTTTGATGTACCATTGCATTTCAATTTCCATAATTGTTCAAAGGCACACGGAAGCTATGATTTGCGCACCATCTTTGATGGTACGCTGACAAAGGTAAATCCTCTTTGTGCAGTTACTTTTGTAGATAATCATGACAGTCAGCCGGGGCAGGCTCTTTTCTCTTGGGTAGAGGATTGGTTTAAGCCGATGGCTTATGCAATGATTTTGCTTCGTGAACAGGGATATCCATGTGTATTCTACGGGGATTACATGGGAATTCCGACATCGAATGTAAAATCTATGAAGACACTTTTGAATAAGCTTTTGAAGATTCGTAAACTTAAGGCTTATGGAACTCAGCATGATTATTTCGATGACCCGAATTGTATCGGATGGACCAGAGAGGGTGATTTAGAGCATAAAGATTCCGGTATTGCGGTTGTGATTTCGGATGGAACCGGCGGAACAAAGCACATGTATATTGGAAAACAATTTGCAGGCTGTCATTTCGCAGATGCTCTTGGTAATGCAAAATATAACATCAAGATTGACGAGGACGGTTTTGGAGATTTTTATGTAAATCGTGATTCTGTTGCTGTCTGGGTGCGTAAAGAGAATCGGAAATAAGAGGGGTTTCATATGGGAAAATCAATCAAAACAGCAGCGGTAGAAGATTTGTTTAAAGCCATTTTGACATTGGAAAATGAGGAAGAATGTTTTCGATTTTTCGAGGATGTATGTACAGTCAATGAGGTACTGTCCATTGCGCAGCGATTTGCAGTTGCAAAAATGCTAAAGGACAACCACACTTATCTCGAGGTTGCAAAGGAGACAGGTGCTTCTACTGCAACAATCAGTCGTGTGAATCGTTCATTAAATTATGGAAATGGTAGTTATGATATCGTATTTGACAGAATGCAACATAAATAAGGAGATGATTTAATTTTGGACGCGAGCCCCATTATACAACTTATTATCGTAATTATTTTGTTAGTGCTTTCTTCCTTCTTTTCTTCGGCGGAAACGGCATTGACAACCGTAAACAAACATAAACTTCGGGCACGTGCCGATGAAGGTAGTCGCAGAGCTGCCAAGGTACTTAAAATCACAGAAAATCCGGGAAAGCTTTTGAGTACGATTTTGATTGGCAACAATATCGTAAATATCGCAGCATCTGCACTGACTACAACACTCTGTACTGCAGTGTTTGGCAGTCATATGATTGGTGTTGCAACCGGTGTGTTGACGCTGCTTGTACTCATCTTCGGAGAAATTACGCCAAAAACACTGGCAACCCTATATGCCGTGGAATGGTCTATGATTATTGTTTATCCGATTGCAGGTTTGATGGTTGTTTTGACACCTGTGATCTGGCTGTTAAATATCATTACGGGTGTACTATTTAAAATATTTCGAATTGATCCGAATGCAAATGCAAATGCCATGACCGAGTCTGAACTTCTTACGATTGTTAACGTGAGCGAGGAAGAAGGCGTCATTGAGCAGGAAGAACGAGTTATGATTTCGAATGTGGTGGATTTCGGAGATGCTTTGTCAAAGGAAGTTATGATTCCGAGGGCAGACGTTGTATTTGCAGATGTAAATTCTACATATGCAGAGCTTGTTGAACTGTTTATGAAGGAAACCTATTCTCGTATTCCGATTTATGAGGATTCCAAAGATCATGTTATCGGTATCCTGTATCTGAAGGATTTGTTCTTTTACAGTCAGGTTAACGATATGGAGTATTTTGATATTCGAAGCATCCTCCGTAAACCGATATTTGTGTATGAGTATCAAAAGACAAGTAAGATTTTTGCGGAAATGAAGACATCTTCTGTCAGTGTTGCAATCGTATTGGATGAATATGGTGTGACATCGGGTATTATTACCATGGAAGATTTGATAGAGGAAATTGTCGGAGAAATCCGGGATGAATATGACGAAAATGAAAATGATTTCGTTCGTAGGATTGACGATAACATGTATGATATTGATGGTTCGATTCGATTGGATGATTTAAATGATGTGCTTGGCACATCGCTTGCTTCTGAGGATTATGATTCTCTTGCCGGATTTGTAATTCAGATTATGGATAAGCTTCCGGAAGAGGGCGAGGAAACGGATTTTGACAACATTCATTTCAAGGTAGGTGCTGTCAACAAAAATCGTATTGAACGTGTGCTTTTAACAATAACACCACCTGCTGAAGATGTATCAGAGGATACGGCAGATGGTGAAATTGATCAATAAGCGTTTTATTTTTTCGGTTGCTTTGCCTCCTGCGTTGCATCAGCCTCGGCCTTCATTTCATCTATGATTTGTTCCATGAGCTTACGTTTGGTAAAGATGTCATAGCATAGAAGGGATAGGAAATTCAGCTTTTGCAAATAGGAATCATCCTTTGAAAATTCATCCTTGGTTGATAATTGATGAGCCTTAATAATGCTGCTCTCTACATTGAAATACTGATATTTTTCCAGTTCATAGAGATTGGCGTATATTTCAGAAAGAGAGTGTCCCGGTACATTGTTATCAAAGTATTCATCAATGAGCGGAGTCAACATCGTCTGAATATCATTTATTGAGATTACATTTTTCAGGTAATAGATGTATATCAAAAGAATTATGTGCTCCTTGGAATACCGTTTTTTATTTGGAGGAGGAAGTAAATCATTTTTTGTGTAATTATTGATCATTGTTTTGGTGAGTGTCTTATCTTCCTCTGTTCGTTTATTTGCGGCCAGGTATTTATCCATAAAGGTTGTCACCTGGTCCATATAAAGTTCAATGGACGGAATGTCCTTGGGTTCAATATAACCAAGCTTAATCCATTCGCGTATTTGCTTTTTTAATGAGTCTCTGCTTTCCATAACAATTCTCCCAAGCATTTCGATAGTAGTACAATATGCAGATTACATTATATAGTATTAAATACGAGATGTAAAGGTTTTAAGATTTGAAAAAGAAAACTTGAAAATAATTGTTGACAGAGAATGATTAATATGATAAATTATTTGAGTATGTTGAAGAAGCAGAGTATCCACTCTCACCTTAGCGCAAACAGGCGACTCGGGTTAATGGCACGATATGGATTATTGTATTGTAACATTTATGTGGATAGTTTGTCTATCCACTTTTTTATTGCATATATTGGAGGTGCATATTTATTAGCGAAGTATTAATTAACGAACAGATAAGAAGCAAGGAAGTCCGTGTTATCGGTGAATCCGGAGAACAGCTTGGTGTTATGGCTTCCAAGGAAGCTATGAAGCTTGCAGAAGAGGCAGGCGTTGATTTGATTTTGATAGCTCCGACGGCAAAGCCACCGGTATGTAAAATCATGGATTTCGGTAAGTATCGTTACGAGCTTGCTCGTCGTGAAAAGGAAGCTAAGAAAAAGCAAAAGACAATCGAGATCAAAGAAGTTCGTCTTTCGCCAAACATTGATACGAATGACTTGAACACTAAGATTAACATGGCGAAAAAGTTCTTGACCAAGGGCGATAAGGTAAAGGTTACATTACGTTTCCGCGGAAGAGAGCTTGCGCATGTCAATACATCAAAGGCAATCTTGGATGAGTTTGCCGAGGCTCTTTCAGATGTGGCTACTGTTGATAAGCCGGCAAAATTTGAAGGACGCAGCATGATTATGTTTTTAGCCGGAAAACGCTAAGGACAATTTATAGATTATAGGAGGAAGTAACATGCCAAAGTTAAAGACAAAGAAGGCCGCTGCAAAGCGCTTTAAGAAAACAGGAACAGGTGAGTTGAAGAGAAATAAGGCTTACAAGAGTCATATCCTTACTAAAAAGACAACAAAGAGAAAGAGAAATCTTAGAAAAGCAACCATGACTGATTCTACAAACAGCAAGGTTATGAAGCAGATTTTACCATATTTATAGGAATTTAGGAGGAATAGACGAATGGCAAGAATTAAAGGCGGCGTTGGCGCCAAGAAGAGACATAATAGAGTATTAAAGCTCGCAAAGGGTTATAAGGGAGCCAGATCAAAGCAGTATCGTGTTGCTAAGCAGTCAGTTATGAGAGCTCTTACAACTTCTTATGCAGGCAGAAAAGAGAGAAAGAGACAGTTCAGACAGCTTTGGATTGCACGTATCAATGCAGCTGCAAGAATGAATGGTCTTTCATACAGCAAGCTTATGCATGGCTTAAAGTTAGCTGGTGTTGATCTTAACAGAAAGATGCTTTCAGAGATGGCAATCAGTGATCCGGAAGGCTTTGCAAAGGTTGTTGAGGTAGCTAAGTCTAAGTTAGCATAAATTATATTAGTTGTTCATGGGATAACACATGACGGAAAAGCAGGACTCTGTTCGTAATGGATAGGGTCCTGTTTTTATATTCCGATTTATTTAATATGTATCTTGCTGGTTGATTTTATATCGTGAAATATCGTGCCAATCACTGGACACAGGTGTTGCAATGGCATATAATAAAGATGCCAGCAAAAAAACATATAGAATTGAGACGTTATTTGGGAAAAGAAGGTGAGAATATGTACACGGAAAGCCTGCGTCTCGGAGATAATATTGCATTATTAAGACATAAAAAGAAGGTTACACAAGAGGAACTTGCGGAGTTTGTCGGTGTAACAAAGGCATCGGTCTCCAAATGGGAAACCAAAATCAGTATGCCGGACATTGCGCTTTTGCCGCAAATTGCTTCATATTTTGATATTACGATTGATGAATTGCTTGGGTATGAATCTCAGATTAGTTTGCAACAGGCGAAAAAGATTTATCAGGGTTTTGCAAATGATTTTGCTACTCAGCCGTTTGATGAAGTGTATGAGAATGTTAAGGCTCATATAAAAAAATATTATTCCTGCTATTCATTTTTGCATCAGATGTGTTGTCTGCTTCTCAATCATTTTATGATTGCTCCGACGAAAGAGTATTCGATTCTCGTATTGGAGGAGACGGAAAAGCTATGTAATCATATACTGGCTGATTGTAAGGATATCGGTCTTTGCAACGATACAAGAATGCTGCTTGCGCTTATTGATTTACAGCTTGGAAAAACAATGGAGGTTGTTGACAATCTGGAGGAGCTTATCGAGCATTATCGTATTACCGCACAATGTGACACCACGCTCACACAGGCATATATTGCGAACGGTCAGATGGATAAGGCAGATGAAAATATGCAAATCAGCATATACAGTCATCTTATGAGTATGGTATCCAGTGCTGTTTTGAGCTTGACGATTCATGTAAATGATCTTTCGTTATGCGAAGAGACAATACGTAGAATGGATGCAGTGATGGATGTATTTCATATGGATACATTAAATGCGAATGCTGCTGCGGTATTTTCCTATCATGCGGCAATTGTATATTGTGTGCATCAAAAATATCAGGAGACGCTAAATCGTCTTGATTGTTATGTGAAGCATTGTATCGACTTACTCAGTATGGATGAATTAAGGCTTGGTGGTGATGAATATTTTAACAAGGTGGATGCATGGTATGAACGCATGGAATTGGGCGGTATTGCACCGCGGAGTAAAAAGCTTGTATGGGAATCTGTAGAGGAGTCTCTGAAAAATCCGGTTTTTGATTCGATTCGAAAGGATGCACAGTTTGATATGTGGTATAAGAAAATAGAAGGAGGAAAGAAAAATGGGTGATGTAAAGGAAATGTTACCATTTTTGATACCGTTAATTGTTGTTCAGCTAATATTAATGGTGATTGCGCTTGTACATATTTTTCGACATGATACATACAAAAGAGGAAATCGTATCATGTGGATAATTATCGTTGTTGCGGGTGAATTGTTTGGACCGATTGCATATTTCATTTTAGGAAAAGAGGAAGAATAAATGGATATTTTGTCCGTATCAAATGTATCAAAAGCATTTGGAAATAATCAAATAATAAATGATATGAGTTTTTCCGTACCGGAAAAAAGTGTCTTCGGGTTTATCGGGGCAAACGGAGCCGGAAAGACTACCACGATGAAAATGATTCTCGGGTTATTAAAGGTGGATGCAGGTGAAATCAAGGTGGGAAATGAAATCGTTTCTTACGGACAAAATAAGACAAATCGCATGATTGGATATTTGCCGGATTCCCCGAGTATTATAATTTTATGACTCCGATGGAATATTTGCTTTTGTGCGGAGAGATTACCGGAATGGAAAAAAAGGATGCAAAAGACCAGGCCGAAAAATTACTTAAACTTGTTGGACTTGACCAACACAAAAAGCGCATTCGAGGTTTTTCGAGAGGAATGAAACAGAGACTTGGAATTGCACAGGCATTGTTGCATCGTCCAAAGCTGCTTATATGCGATGAGCCGACATCAGCGCTTGATCCGGCGGGTCGTAAGGAAATACTTGATATTTTGTCTTCGGTGAAGGATGAAACGACTGTGATTTTTTCCACACACATTTTATCGGATGTGGAACGCATATGTGATCATGTAGCCTTATTACATGATGGACGAATTGCAATTTCAGGTACATTGGATGAAATACGAAGCAGACGTCGTGCAACAGGCTTTGAGGTTGAGTTCGCAAACGCAAAAAATGCGAAGAGGGCCTTTGATGAGTTGTCGGAGCTGTTTGCGGATGGTATTTTGGATGGTACAACTATACGTATGAATGATAAATCAAACTGCGAAATGCGTAGGGCTATGCAAATGCTTTCCGGTTCAGTTTATGAAGTGCATCGTATGGAGATGCGGGAGCCTACGCTGGAGGATTTATTTATGGAGGTGACGGGAGCATGAGTGCATTTATGGCATTTACAAAAAAAGAATTATTGCAGCTGACTCGTACAAGTAAGCTTGCGATTATTCTTATTATATTTGTATTATTCGGAATCATGAATCCGGCGCTTGCAAAAATAACTCCGTGGTTGATGGAGATGACAGCGGAAAGCCTGGAGGCTTCCGGGATGACAATTGAGAAAGTTGTTGTTGATGATATGACGTCGTGGACACAGTATTACAAAAATGTACCGATGGAGATTATTGTTTTTATTTTGATGTTTGCAGGAATATTTACAATTGAGTATCAGAGAGGCACACTTGTAAATATGATTACAAAAGGGTTGACACGGGGAACCGTGTTCGCTTCAAAATCATTGGTGCTTTCCGTTCTTTGGACGGTCGGGTATTGGATTTGTTATGGAATCACTTACGGATACAATGCATATTTTTGGGGAAATACAAATGTGAAATATCCGTTGATTGGTGCAGTATATTACTATTTGTATGGTATCTGGCTCATTTCGCTTGTGGTTCTTTTTTCAAGCTTCTGCAAAACAAGTACGAATGTATTACTTGGAGTAGGAGGAGTGTATGTTCTTTGCTTATTTGCAGGCATGATAAAAACAGTCGGGCAATATTTGCCGACTAAACTGACGGACGGATTTAATCTTATTTCAGGTATAACAGGTGTGTCCGACTATACAAAGGCTTTGGTATGCACATTGATTTTTTCTGTTGTGAATTTTGTGACTGCGAAGATATTGATGGATAAAGTGAATGTTATTGCATCTGTATAAAAGTGCTGGAATTTTTGAATTATCATTGTTCATAAAAAAATGTAAAGAGTTGTAAAAAACAGTTGACAAAAAAATAGAGTAGTGATAATATACTACTTGCGTCAGTTAAAAGACGATTGACATGCGGGAGTGCTGGAATTGGCAGACAGGCTAGACTAAGGATCTAGTGATGGCAACGTCGTGTGGGTTCAAGTCCCATCTCCCGCATTACTGAATTCACAAATCATATGATTTGTGATTTTTTTTTACTTTATTGGATTCGGGTGTCAAAAGCCTCGTATTCAATTTTGTCCCGGCAGATTGCACAAATAAAAATGTCTGAATGACTTTTTGTGCAACCTGTTGAGGCACTGTATCAACAGAGGCTTTTGACAACCGAATCTTTATTGGAAAAAGTTGCAACAGCAGCTGTACGAATATATCCGGAGGGCAATTATGGAGAAAACCGGAAAAAAACAAGGAAATGCATATCGTGACGGAGTACGTGCAACTGATGTGACGGCGGTCTTATATTTGATTTGCATATTTGGTGTATATCCTTGGATTACTACAAATAAATATTTCAATATTACAATTACCAGATATCGGTTTTTTATATGGGCGAGTATTACATTTATATTGCTGATGGCATTTTCGAACTTGCTTGACCGCATGATACTCAAATACTATGGTGTAAATGGAACAAAGCTATATGATAACGATTTCTTTCGGGCGGACAAATTGTACAAAAGTCCGATGGTTTGGATAGAGGCTTTTGCACTTTCAAATATGTGTTCGTTTCTGTTCGCCGATGATATGAATGGTGCTTTTACGGGAAATCAAGGACGATTTATGGGACTTGGATTTTTCTTGTGTGCGATTTTTGTTCTTTTTTTTCTCTGTGCAAAGCTTACAGAAGCGATTTTTGTATTTTTTGAGATATCAACATTATATGCGGCAATCGTTGCAATTTATCAGCATATGGAGCCGGTGTTAAAGAGTCGCTTCTGGAAGATATTTCCTTTTGCTCACTATAAGGATAAAGTTGTAAAAAAACACTATAACATTTTTATATCAACATTCGGAAATATCAATATATATGCAAGCTTTCTTGCAATTGCAATCCCGGTTTTGTTATGTATTGTGGTTTATTCCAAGAACTGTCTGCATCGGCGGTTTGCAACGGTTGTGCTTGCGATTTCAAGTATGACGATTATGATTGCAAATAGTGACAGTGCGTATCTTGGAATTGCGGCAGCGTTATTACTGCTTGTAATTATTGCATATCGCGATGATTGTCTGAAGCGTTTTTGGGCCGGCTTGGTATGGATTGCATTTGGTTATTTATGCATGACCCTGCTTAATTTCTTTGTATTAAAGGAGTATGACCGACGTGGCGGGCTTGCCGAGATGCTGGATCGTCCGGTATTGGTTGCATTTATTTTTATGGCGACAATCCTGCTTTATCTCATATGGTCTGTTGCAGAAAAAAGATTTGAACAAAAGCTTGCTGCGGTTAATAAGAATAAGGTGTGTCTGATATTTGGGATTGGACTGACTGTATGTGTCATATTGGTTGTAATCTATGGAATATGCAAGAAGATGAGTTTGTTTACTTTTAATTATAAGTGGGGGACGTATCGCGGTTATATCTGGACAAAATGCAAAGAAATCTTCTGTGATGCCGATTTCTCACATAAACTGTTCGGACACGGACAGGAATCCTTACGGGCACTGATGAACGAGCGATATTACGATGAGATGATTCAGGTTACAAAAAAGGTGTATGACAATGCACACAATGAGCTGTTGCAGTACTTGATTACAATTGGAATAACAGGACTTGTAAGCTATCTTGGTATGTTTATTTCTTCGTTTGTATATATATGGAAGCGTGCAAAAAAAAGAGTGATTCCGTATGTATGTCTTGTTGCAATGACCGGCTATTTTGCACAGGCACTTATCAATGTCGGACAGCCGATTACAACTCCGTTTTTGTTTGTGTTTATGGCACTTGGTCTTGGATATGTTAGAAATCTAAGAAATGAGGGGGATAGTGATGATTGATTTTTTGGTTCGTCGTTTTGTAAAGGATTATGAAAATGTGACAGATGCGAATGTGAGAGGTCGTTATGGGGTGTTCAGTGCGTTTGTCGGGATTGCGTGTAATATTGTGATTTGCAGCGCAAAATTCATCATTGGATTCCTGGCAAATTCGATTGCGATTATTTCAGACGGATTCAATAATTTATCAGACTGTGCAAGCTGTATTGTCACAATGTTTGGATATAAAATGGCTGCAAAGCCAGCAGATAAGGATCATCCGTTTGGTCATGGTCGGATGGAATATCTGACATCTTTGGTTATCGCAGCAGTCATAATGCTTGTCGGAGGCGAATTGTTGAAAACTTCGATTGATAAGATCATTCATCCGACCAGGGTGACATTTTCGGTATTTGCGTTGGTTGTACTGATACTTTCTATTGCAATCAAGCTATGGATGGGACATTTTAACCGTACACTCGGAAAGCGAATTGATTCCGGTATTATGCTTGCAACGGCAAAGGACAGCTTTAATGATGTACTTGCAACACTTGCGACTGTACTTGCACTTGTTGCGTCGATTTGGACAGATATTCCATTAGATGGTATTATGGGTATTGTTGTATCACTGATTATTTTAGTTGCAGGTTATGGAATAATTAAAGAGACGGTTGATCAGTTGCTTGGTCAGCCGGCGGACGAGGGATTGGTGCAAAGATTGAAGGAGATGGTTCAGAATAGTTCGGTGTCGCTTGGAATGCACGATCTGATTATTCATAGCTACGGACCGGGAAATCTGATTGGAAGTGTACATATTGAAGTGGATTCAAAAGGTGATATTTTAACAATTCATGATGCAATTGATGAAATGGAACGCAGGATATATGATGAATTGAAAATACGAATGACAATACATATGGATCCGATTGAAACCGATAATGAAATTTTGAATTCCTATCGTGAAAAGATTTGTGATTTGATAAAGAAGGAGGAACCGAAGCTTTCGGTTCATGATTTTCGTATGGTGTCAGGACCAACGCATACCAATCTCATATTTGATGTATTGATTCCGTATGATGTGAAGGTAGACGAAGCTGCTGTTTTGAAAATGGTTGAGGAAGAGCTTGAAAAGGAAACTCATACAATGTATGCTGTGATTACATTTGATCATAGTTATTGCTAATTATTCGGGTGGGAATGACCTGATTTTGAATAATGTATAGACAAAAGGACGAATATGATTTATGATGCACACAGTGCTTCATGAATACAATCGGTTTCAAAAGGAGGAACTAAGGATGCAATTATATGAAGAATTGGTTGCAAGAGGCCTGATCGCACAGGTTACAAACGAAGAAGAAATCAGTAAGTTGATTAACGAGGGAAAGGCTACTTTTTATATAGGCTTTGATCCGACAGCGGATAGTTTACATGTAGGTCATTTTATGGCGCTTTGCTTGATGAAACGTTTGCAGATGGGTGGAAATAAACCGATTGCATTGATTGGTGGCGGAACAGCGATGATTGGTGATCCGTCCGGTCGTACAGACATGCGTCAGATGATGACGAAGGAAACGATACAGCATAATTGTGATTGCTTTAAAGAACAGATGAGCCGTTTCATTGATTTTTCAGAAGGAAAGGCAATGATGGTAAATAATGCAGACTGGTTGTTAGATCTAAATTATATCGAAGTATTGCGTGAGGTAGGTGCTCACTTTTCGGTAAACCGTATGCTTACGGCAGAGTGCTACAAGCAGCGTATGGAAAAAGGTCTTAGCTTCCTTGAGTTTAACTATATGATTATGCAGAGCTATGATTTTTATGCATTGTATCAGAAGTACGGCTGTAATCTTCAGTTTGGCGGAGATGACCAGTGGTCCAATATGCTTGGCGGTACAGAATTGATTCGTAGAAAGCTTGGCAAGGACGCACATGCAATGACCATCACATTGCTTCTTAATTCCGAAGGTAAAAAGATGGGAAAAACACAGAAGGGTGCAGTATGGCTTGATCCGAACAAGACCTCTCCGTTTGAGTTTTTCCAGTACTGGAGAAATGTGGATGATGCAGACGTTATTAAGTGCTTGAAGATGCTTACATTCCTTCCGTTAGATCAAATAAAAGAGATGGAAAGCTGGGAAGGCAGTGAGCTCAATAAGGCAAAGGAAATACTTGCATATGAGCTTACATCACTTGTACATGGCGAGGACGAAGCAAAGAAGGCGTTAGATGCCGCAAAGGGTCTCTTTGGCGGCGGAAATACAGAGAATATGCCAACTGCAGAAATAGGTATGGATGCATTCCGGGACGGAAAGGTTGACCTTATCACATTGCTTGTTAAATCCGGACTTGTTACATCTCGTAGCGAGGGTCGTCGTGCAATTGAGCAGGGTGGTGTTGCAGTAAATGGTGAGAAGGTTGTTGATATTGCAGCGGAGTTTACACCGGATGCATTTGAAGAAGAGTTTATTCTTCGCAGAGGTAAGAAGAATTTCCGTAAGGTCTTGCTTAATAAATAGGTTCCTATGATTTTAAGGCGTGGTTTGGATGACAGACCACGCCTTTTTTGGTCTAAATGTTTTTTATTTGGCATACTTGTATAGAGAGAATGTAATTATTTTGAAAAATGTTATGCAATATATGAAACAATCCAAGGTATGGTTACAAAGGATAATCATTGGTTTGCTTGTGTTTTCGGTTGCGTTATGTGTGTATGATGTATGTAAGTCAAGCGTTGTGCATGCAAAGGAGAAGGAACTGCCGATTTATTCGGTTGAGCGGGAAGACCCGGTTATAAGCATTACATTTGATGCTGCCTGGGGGGATGAGGATTTGGAGGATATCCTTCAAATTCTTGAGGCGCATAATTGCAAGGCAACATTTTTTGTTACAGGTGACTGGGCAACAAGATATCCGGATGCAATTACAAAAATATGTGTAGCCGGTCACGAGCTTGGCAGTCATGGTGCCAACCATAAGCATATGACGCAGCTGTCGGAATCTGAGATGAAACAAGAAATTACAGATTGCCATGAACAAATCAAACAGATGACCGGCATGGATATGATGCTCTTTCGAGCACCATATGGGGATTATAATTCCAAGGTCGTTGAAGTTGCGAAAACACTTGATTATTATACGATTCAATGGGATGTTGACAGCTTAGACTGGAAGGATTACGGGACGGATGCCATTGTTGATAAGGTCGTAAATCATAAAGATTTAAAAAACGGCTCCATCATATTGCTGCATAACGGTTCGAAGTATACTGCAAAGGCGCTGGATACATTACTTACACGATTAGAGGAGTCAGGATATACCTTTTTGCCTGTATCGGAGCTTATTTATAAGGACAATTATTGGATTGACCACACCGGCCGTCAAAGGGAAAATGATGTGGTACAATAATATGTCGGATTTCACAAAAAAACGTTGTAGACCATAGAATGGATATGGTACAATATAACGCAGAAGGTTGTAGTGTAAAACACATTGTTTTGTATGGCGAAAGCATATGGAGGAGAAAGATTATGTTAGCAAGGTATAGTGATCCGATGACACCGGAATATATGAAGGAGCATTGTCGTTATAAGATATGGCAGCATTCATCAGGAGAATTTGACAAAGCAAATGTTGTAGCTTTTTGTGATACAGTTGCAGATGCCAGAAAACTCGTGAGAGCGCTTGGACTGTTGGAAGAAAATCATACATATGAGTATGAGCTTTGTGCTGACTTTTCACAGCTTAAGGATGTATAAAACAAATATACATATCACAAAGAAAAGAGATGAGTATGTGTTTGCTGCTTGTCTCTTTTTCTGTAAAACCGGGAGATGCATATTATGAAAAAAATCATTCATACATTTAAATATGGTGAAACGAAAACAAAGAGTTTGCTGCTTCTTACAATTGCTTCCGGATTAGCAATTCCGGGATGTCTGATTGGCGCCGTTTTGTTGCAAAATTTACTTTTGTATTTTGCTACGGTTATAGCGGTTTTTGTTACAATTTCTCTTGTACAGACGTTTGGTATTCGTGATACAAGTCTGTCAGAGGAAACACAGACAGAAAAAACGCAGACAGAACAAAAGGCTTTTAGAAAGAAGAGTAAAGGGAAGACGGGTATCAAACAGGATGAACTGAGTTCGCAGGATGAATCGGAAGTGCAGGATGAATGGAATCCATTTGACAAGCCGGATGAGCGCGATACACCTACGATATCAATGATTTCGGAAGAAGAGGTGGAAACCTACAACAAGCGTAAGATTAAGAAGCTTCTGTATAAGTTCAAAGTAAAAAAGGACCACAGACTTGTTCTTGTCGATCATTGTGACAAGTTAAAAATAAAACAGACTCCGGCATATATGTGGGTTGCGGATAATGCATTTCATCTTCTGCTGATTGAACAGGAGCCAAGACATATTTCGATTCCGATTTTTAATATACAGGAGATTACTTATTTAAAGAAACAGCCGGCAAACGAAGATACAGATTATGGACTGTTTAAGCGTAAAAGTATTTTAACTGAACTGTTTCGTCCGTATTTGCCGGATTATTCGCACAGCACGGTGGTGGATGATTTGACGGCATACAAAAATTTATATGGTGTCGGACCGGGAATTTATTTTACAAATCGTTCTGCAAAAAGTCTGTTTGATTTGTTGGGTGTAGCTTTTTTTGTTGAGGACAAGGTTACTAAATCACAGAAGGTCAATGTCTTTTTTAAGGATGCATACAAGGCAAATATCATGCTGAGAGATAATGTGATCGATGCAAACGGATACGCAGATCGTATTTCAACAATATTAAATGCTATGGCAAATTCAACGATTAGTTACGGTGAGTTTAAGGATACATTGAATCTTATGCAAAAAAACAAATTAATCACATCCGAATTTGCAATGTATTATATGGGTGTCAGGGATAAAATCAATGGATAAAAACCATACTAAAAGAAAAATCAAGGAGGGACACAGATGAAAATAGCATTTTATGATACAAAGCCATACGATAAGATATGGTTTGAGCCAATTGCAAAGGAAAAGGGATTTGACATTCTGTTTTTGGAGGAAAAGCTTAACAATAAAACTGCGGTATTTGCAAGGGGGTGTGATGCCGTATGTATTTTTGTCAATGATACGGCAGATGCAAATACAATAGCGGAACTCAGTAATGTAGGTGTGCGTGCGATTTTACTTCGATGTGCCGGTTTTAACAATGTTGATTTAAAAAAGGCGAAGGAGCAGGAAATTACCGTGCTTCGTGTACCAAGCTATTCTCCCAGAGCAATTGCGGAATACGCATTGGGTCTCATACTTGCCGTAAACCGAAAAATTCACAGAGCGTATGTTCGTACAAGAGATTTTAACTATAGTATTAACGGACTTATGGGATGCGATCTTTATGGGAAGACAATCGGTATTGTCGGAACCGGTAAAATCGGTCAGGCAATGATGTCGGTTGTGAGAGGTCTTGATATGCGGGTGCTGCTTTATGACCCGTATCCGTTAGAGGATGTAATAAAAAAGACACCGGAAGCAATCGAACGGTTTGGAAGAAATACAACGTATGTTGATTTGGATACGATCTTTCAGGAGTCGGATGTCATAAGCCTGCATTGTCCGCTGACAAAGGACAATCAGCATTTGATTAATAAAGAAACGATTGCTCAGATGAAGGATGGTGTGATATTGGTGAACACATCAAGAGGAGCTTTGGTCAATACGCAGGATTTGCTCGTAGCGCTGGCCGACGGTAAATTTGGCGGTGTCGGTCTTGATGTATATGAAGAGGAAGAGGCATATTTTTTTGAGGATCGCTCGGATGAGATTATCTCGGACGCGGATTTGGTGCGACTCACCTCATATCGAAATGTCATTCTTACTTCCCATCAGGCGTTCTTTACGAAAGAGGCCATGCAGGCAATCGCGATGACCACTTTAAATAATGCGGAACAGTTTATTCAGGGACAAACTTGCGAAAATATAGTATTACCATAATATGACTTGGGATTCTCAAGTAAAAATGCGTAAATTTACGATTGCGTTTTTGAAATGTGTGCGTTATCGTAAGAAGATAAGTTGTTTACAATAGAAAACCAAAGGAAAAGGAGAACTATCACATGGATTTAACGGCTGAAGTACTTGGAAAGCGCTCATTTTGTGAGGCGGTTATGCGAGCACGTTTACCTAAGGCAGTTTTCAAGGAGTTAAAAAAGACAATTGATTATGGAGCACCTCTTGACACTGCGATTGCGGATTCGGTTGCGATTGCGATGCGCGAGTGGGCAAAGGAGCTTGGTGCAACACATTATACACATTGGTTTCATCCGTTGACGAACGTCACGGCGGAGAAGCAGGATTCCTTTATGGACCCTGTCGGAGATGGTACGTTTATTACAGAGTTTACCGGTAAGGAGTTAATTAAAGCAGAACCGGATGCTTCCTCATTTCCAACCGGAGGACTTAGAGGTACGAGCTCTGCACGCGGATATACCGTATGGGATTGTTCCTCGCCGGCATTTGTAAAGGAAATACCAAACGGATGTAAGGTTCTTTGTATTCCAACTATTTTCATTTCCTACGGAGGAGAGGCACTTGATCATAAGACACCGCTTCTTCGTTCGATGGATGCAGTTGGTACACAGGCACTTCGTATCCTAAATTTATTTGGTAAAAATCCGGTGAAGGTTACCCCTTCGGTTGGACCGGAGCAGGAATATTTCCTCATTGATAAGGCAAAATATGAGAAGCGTCTTGATTTAAAGCTTACAGGGCGTACCTTGTTTGGTGCACCATCGCCAAAGGGTCAGGAAATGGATGACCAGTATTTTGCAATCATCAAAGATAAGGTATCCTACTTCATGGAGGATTTGAATAAACATCTTTGGGAGTATGGGGTTCCTGCCAAGACACAGCATAACGAGGCTGCACCTGCCCAGCATGAGATTGCACCAATCTTCGGTACAACCAATATTGCAAATGATCAAAATCAGATTGTTATGGAGACCTTGAAAAAGGTTGCAGACCGTACCGGTTTTGCATGTCTGTTGCATGAGAAGCCGTTTGCAGGTATCAATGGTTCCGGAAAGCATAACAACTGGTCACTTTCCACATCCGATGGTGAAAATCTGATTGATCCGGGTAAGGAGCCGGAGACAAATTTGCAGTTTCAGGTATTTCTCGCTGCAATCTTAGAGGCTGTCGATAATCATCCGGAGCTTCTTCGTATGTCAGCGGCATGTCCGGGAAATGATCACAGACTCGGTGCACTTGAGGCGCCGCCTGCTATTATTTCCGCATACCTCGGTGATCAGCTCGGAGAGCTTGTAAATCAGATTATTGAAAACGGTGAACCGGGAACAAGTCCAAAGCGAAAATTATATCGTGCCGGCTGTTCGGTTATTCCGGAATTTAAAATGGATGCAACCGATCGAAACCGTACATCACCGTTTGCATTTACCGGAAACAAATTTGAATTTCGTATGGTTGGTTCCACACAGTCGGTAGCACAGCCGATGATGGTGTTAAATACGATTGTTGCAGAGGCACTTTCAGATTTTGCAGATGTCTTAGAGAAGGCAGATGATTTTGAAGCTGCTGCAAAGCAGTTGGTTGTAGATAAGCTTCGCGAGCATAAGCGTATTATCTTTAACGGAGACGGATATTCCAAGGAGTGGATTGAAGAGTCTGCAAAGCGTGGACTTCCGAATATCCCGACAATGGTGGAAGCAATCGACTACTTTGTTACCGATGAAAATATTCGTATGTTTGAAAAGCATGGTGTTTTATCTGAAGTTGAGATGCGTTCAAGAGAAATCGTGCTCTACGAGAGTTATGCAAAGCAGATTAACTTAGAGGCACTTACGATGATTGAGATGAGCAAACGTCAGATTATCCCGGCAGTTCTAAGCTATGAAGGAAGTCTTGCTTCTTCCGTAAAGGATTTGAAGACCGTTGGTGTTTCTGCAGATGCACAGCTTGCGTTGATTCGCAAGATTGACGAGCAGCTTGCACTTTTAATGGAAGCAACCGACCGTTTAGAGGAGATTACGCAAAAGGCAGCAGAATACAAGGATGATCCAAAGGCTTGGGCATTCTATTATCACGATGAAGTATTTTCATTTTTTGATACGGTTCGTACACCGGCAGATAAGCTAGAGAAACTAGTGGCAGCAGATGCGTGGCCACTGCCTACATACGAAGAGATGCTTTTTGAGCAGTAGGAGCATCCGTAAATTAGATTTCAAGAAGGCAATTATTGGTTGCCTTCTTCTTTTTTGGCAACTTTCTGCATACATCATTCCAATTATTATAGCAATAGCACAGGGACTTGAATGTCATAAGCTTATCAAGTTGATTGTGCCGTGTATTATTACGATTGCTTTATCTCTGGTACAAATACTAGCCGGTTTTTTGCTTACTCCGGTAGTAAGCTTTGCATGCGTCTGCGGCTTGTATGTTGTATCAGCATATTATACGACATGGCCGTTGGTTGGAAATTATACCATGTGGGTAAGAACAAAATGGATAACACCTGATGGAGTTCACCCGATTTCAGGTTTCATTTTAGCGATTGTATTAATAATTTGTGCATGGAACGCAGGGGAATATTATTTATCCAAAAAAGATTTGTTTTAGTATAAGAGGCTAATAAGCTCGGCAATTGTATTGTCCTTTTGGGCGAGAGCGTGTTCCTTTTGGGGAACATCCTTTTTTAACTGAGCAATCTCTTTGCTAAATGCAAAGGATTTGTAATACAAGGTGCGTAAAAAACATTTAAGGATTATTTAATAAATGATAGAATAAGATAACATCACGAAGGAGGCATACGATATGTATACAAGGATATTAAAGAAAGATTTAAAAAGAAAAAAATCAATGAATGTCATATTGCTTATTTTTGTGATGCTGGCTACGGCATTTATTTCGAGCAGTATCAATAATTTATCCGTCGTGTTAGACGGAACAAACTACTTCTTTGAGCAGGCAGGGATCGATGATTATATGATTATTACGATGCGTGCAAATTATGAAGCAGATGCATCAAATGAAGAACAAATTGATGCATATTTAAAGGAAAACGAATATGTAGATTCATTTTCTGCAGATGATACACTGTTTCTTGGAAAAAGCAATTTTGCTTTTCCGGATGGAAGGAAGGTTGACCTGATTAATTCGATATTGTGTAACAGTGTACATATCGAGCAACAGAAGTTTTTTGACATGCAGGATAAAGAGATTACTGATATCCCGGATGGGAAAATATATATTCCAAGACAGTTCAAGGAGAATAATGATTTAAAAAAGGGTGACAAATTAATCGTAAAGTCATCAAATGGATTTGAAAAAACATTTGAAATAATTGACAGTTTTAAGGATGCTTTTTTAGGCTCCGAGATGATGGGAACATCAAGAATCCTTTTGAGTGACAATGACTTTGAATGTTTAATGAAGGAATCGAACTTGCCATACGGAATGATTTTCTCAATTGAGGCAAGTGATGCAAAGGCATTTGAAAATGATTATAACAAGCAGGACGTAAGTCAGTTGTTTAACTGCTCAAAGGGTATGATCAAAATTACATATGCAATGGATATGGTTGTTGCGGCAATCCTTTTAGTAGTGAGCTTGTGCTTGATTATCATTTCGGCAGTTATGCTTCGGTTTATAATTGTTTTTACAATCAATGAGGACTATAAGGAAATCGGTATTATGAAAGCAATCGGTATCCGGGATTCCGGAATTCGTAAGCTGTTTGTTGTAAAATATTGCATGCTGGCGGTGATAGGTGCGGTTTTTGGATTTGTCGTTTCAATCCCGTTTGCGCAGGCATTAATCAAGCAGGCAATTAAGGGGATTATTGCGAAAAATTCAAGCGGAGGTTTGCTGATTCCTGCAGTTGTAAGTATTGCTGTTGCACTTGTTATTATGCTGCTTGCCTATGCAAGTACAAGAAGAATCAAAAAGCTTACACCGATGGATGCTATTCGAAACGGAAACAATGGAGAACGTTTTAAACGCAAAGGTTTGTTTGAATTAAAAAAATCACACATGCGTCCGACCAGCTTTATGGCGTGCAATGATGTGGTAAATGAGTTTAGAAAATACATTGCACTATTTATTACAAGTATTGTAGGTGTTTGGCTTGTTGTAATGCCAGCCAATACAATTAACACACTTCGTTCCAGAGAGATCGGAAAATGGTTTTCAGTGCAAGATTGCGATGCCTGGATATGTGATGATTGTGCATCTACAGAATGTATGACAGATGGCACGAAAGAAGCCTTTGAAGATTATCTTGCTACAATAGAGAATACGTTGGAGAAAAACGGAGTTCCGGTTGAGAAAATATTTATGGAGGTTATGTTCAAAGTTAAAATTAGTAAGGGTGATACCTCCTTCCGTTCCCTCGCAATGCAAGGTATTAATACCGATACAGAAGGTTATATGTACGACAAGGGATATGCTCCGAAGTATATCGATGAGGTTGCGCTTGCTAAGACTACAGCAAATGCAATCGATGCGGGAATCGGTGATATTGTTACAATTTCTATTTTGGGTGAAGAGAAGCAGTTTATGGTGACAGGCTTATACCAGAGTATGACGAATCTTGGCGAAGGAATTCGATTCCATCAGGATGCGAAACTTGATTTTTCAGATGTGTCTGGAGTAGTTGGAGTTCAGGTTATATTTAAAGATCAGGATCATATTGAGGAGTATTTGGAAAAGGCAAAAGAATTGTTCCCAGAGGGTCGTGTTGAAAACATGCAGGATTTTATCGCCGGCATGATTGGCGGAGTGAGCAAATTGGTCGATTTGAAGATTCTTTTGTTAGCAGTTGTAACAGCAATTATTATTCTTGTTGTTGTGTTAATGCAAAAAATGTTCTTAATCAAAGAGCGTGGTGAGATCGGTATGCTAAAGGCAGTCGGATTTTCGGATTGCGCTATCATTACATGGCAGACAAAACGAATTTCGCTTGTGCTTGCATGTGGCGTATTGATTGGTACGATTACCGGTACGCCGTTTTCGCAGATTACCTCCGGTCAGGTATTTAAGATTATGGGTGCAAGTAAAATTAAATTCCAGATTAATTATTTGGAAGTTTATGTTTTGTATCCGATTGCAATCTTGTTGATTACCATAGCGGCATGTGTATTTACAATGCGTAAGGTACACAAGATTTCCGCACAGGATATGAACCAGATTGAGTAACAGAAGAGATAAATCGTCAATGTGATAACGGAATTAGGAAAGGATGAGAATAATGGCAACAGCATTAAAGGTTTCAGATTTGTGTAAAACATATGTAATTAACAAAAGACAAAACAACGTATTAAAGAATGTGAGCTTTTCAATTGAAGAGGGAGAGATGGTAGCAATTATGGGTCCGTCCGGATCCGGAAAATCCACATTGCTGTATAGCGTCTCCGGAATGGACCGTCCAACGGCAGGATGCGTGGAATTAGACGGAGTGGCAATTACGGAGTTAAATAACGTTGATCTTGCAGATGCCAGACTTAATAAAATGGGATTTATTTTTCAGCAGATGCACATGCTCAAAAATCTCACAATCATGGACAATATTTTGTTGCCGGCCTATCAGGCAGCAGGGAAGAGTAAACGCACAAAACAGGAAATCAATGATTATTGTCGCGAATTGATGCGTAAGCTTTCAATCAGTGATATTGCGGATCATGATATTACGGAGGTTTCCGGTGGACAGCTCCAGAGAGCATGTATTTGCAGGGGTATGATTAATAATCCAAAGATTTTATTTGCTGATGAACCGACAGGTGCATTGAATCGAAGCAACTCCGAGGATGTTATGGAGGAATTAAATCGTTTGAATGAGGAAGGAACTACAATTATGCTCGTAACACATGATAGCAAGGTTGCTGCAAAATGTAGTAGAATTTTATATATCGTTGATGGTAATATAAGTGGAGAGCTATCGCTTGGAAAAAATACGGCAGATAGCGACATGAAGGAACGCAGACGTAAGGTGAGTCAGTGGCTCAACGATATGGGTTGGTAAAAGACAGGGAGAATTCTATGGCAGATATAATCGTAGTAGAGGATAATGAAGAAATTGGAAGCTTACTTACAGATTTTTTGATTGCGGAAGGGTATGATGTATATCTTGCATCATCCGGTGAGGAAGGATTGGAAATCTTTGAAGATGAAGGAGCAAAGCTCGTTATTTTGGATATTATGCTTTCGGGGATAGACGGATTTGCGGTTTGCAGCAAAATTTGGGAAAATTCCAATACGCCGATTATCATAGTGAGTGCAAAGGATACAAAGGATGACAAGTTAAACGGCATTTTGCTTGGCGCAGATGATTATATCGAGAAACCATATGATATTGATTTACTAATCGCTAAGGTAAATGGAATATTTCAGCGGAGATATAAGGTGGATTCCCTCGTATGTGGGGATATCCGTCTGAATCCGGTTGGAAGACAAGTATACAAAAAGGGCAAGCTTTTAAACGTGACGGTAAAGGAGTTTGATTTGTTGCTTTATATGATGGAAAACCGTGATACGGTGCTTACAAAAGAAAGCTTGTTTGCTAAAATCTGGGGATTTGACAGTGAGAGTGAATTGCAGACCTTGACCGTACATATTAAGTGGCTTCGTGAGAAGATTGAGGATGACCCGAAGAATCCGCTATATATACAGACGGTTTGGGGTGTCGGATATCGATTTTCGGATGTGGAAAGAGGTATAAAATGAAGCAAATAAATCGTATGATTGCGACGGTATTGTTACTGTCGCTTCTTGCGTGTGGGGCGGTTGTCCTTTTTACGCAGGAATCCTGGAAAATGAATAACGGAAGAGATAAGGTGGAGCTCTCACGTGCCAAGGTTTCAATTAATCGTTATGAGGAAAATATCGGTCAACCGGTTGCGTCACTGGATCAGCTTCTCGCATTTGAAGAGATTGATCATTGCTTTATTTTAGACGTAGCATTTCATGCTTGGGACGAGCATCCGGAGGCAGCGATACAAATGCTTTTGCAGCAAAGCGGGGAACATTTTGCATTACATGCAACCGAAAAAGGTTGCTACCGTATCGATTATCAGACGGATACAGCCGGATATCTTTCCGGAATTCGGATTACTTTAATAGCCGTGATTTCCATTTTCGGATTGATATGCCTTCTTATTTTGGTTTATATAAAGATGAATGTCGTTAAACCGTTCCAAAGACTTTCGGATTTGCCATATGAATTGTCAAAGGGTAATTTGACCGTTCCGATAGAAGAGTCAAAAAATAAATTGTTCGGCAGATATCTTTGGGGTATGAATATGCTGAGAGAAAATCTGGAACAGGCCAAAGAGCGAGAACTATTCATGGTAAAAGAAAAGAAAGTATTGCTGTTATCGTTGTCGCATGATATCAAAACCCCGCTTAGTGCAATTAAGCTTTACGGAAAGGCATTTGAGAAAAATCTGTATCGCGATGAAGAAAAGAAGCAACAGGTTGCAAGAGGAATTTGTGAAAAAGCGGATGAGATTGAGGCATATATTTCAAAAATAGTTCAGGCTTCCAATGAGGACTTTCTTGATTTCGACATATCCTGCACCGAATATTATATTGCGGATGTGATTAAAGAAATTGATGCATATTACAACGAAAAAATGAAGCTTTCTCAGATTATATTTGAGATTGGGAAATATACAAACTATCTTGTATACGGTGACCCGGCACGATTGGTTGAAGTTCTTCAGAACATAATTGAAAATGCAATCAAATACGGAGACGGAAAACAGATATTGATACATTTCCGAAACGATGAGGAAGGCTATGCAATAACGGTTGAAAATACAGGATGTACGATGGAAAAAAGAGAGCTTCCTCACGTATTTGACAGCTTTTTCAGAGGAAGCAATACCGGTAGGCAGCCGGGAAGCGGACTTGGCCTTTATATATGCAGAAAACTTATGCATATGATGGATGGCGAAATTGTTGCGAACATTCGGGAAGAGGAACAGGAACGTTTTATGTGTGTCACTGTCTATGTGAAAAAAGCATAAACATGGTAAATAAAACAATATAAAAAAAATAATAAAAATAATAAAAAAATGATATATAACACGCCTTGTGCGTGTTATTTTTATTGCATAGGAAAGTGCTTCGCACATCCTATGCAATAAAAAAGACACTTCGTGTCAGGATGCGCACTCGCGCGCAAAGTATATGTTGCAAAAGCAACCGCGCTCGGCGCGAGAGTCTTGCAAGCAAGACTCTTTCTTGTATCATAGGATTTGACTTTCAAGAAAATGGAAAGGAGGATAATCGGCAATAAGCGGATTGAATTTTTTATGAAGCGTTGGGATGGTTATCAAAAAGGTGTGAATCTCGGGGGCTGGCTGTCACAGAGTGATCACACAAAACAGACATACGATACATATATCAAACAGGAGGATATTCAACGAATCGCAATGTGGGGTGTTGACCATGTGCGATTACCGATCGACTACAATCTTGTACAACGTGAGGACGGATCATTTATCGAAGAGAATTTCAAATATATTGATGATTGTATTTCGTGGTGCGGCGAGGCCGGTCTTAACATGATTTTAGATGTACATTCTGCATCGGGATATTCATTTGATGCGGATGACGGATCGGGAGAGGGCTTCTTTAAACAGGAAGATAAGATTGAGATGTTTATCGCACTTTGGACAGAGCTTACAAAGCGCTATGTAAAATATGATGACAGAGTAGCGTTTGAGTTGTTAAACGAGGTTGTGAATGAATGTGACAATGCTCCTTGGATGGAGATTGCGAAACGAACGGTTGACTTGATTCGCGGATACTCCAAAGACATTAAGATTCTGATTGGAGCTTATTATAACAACAGTATTATGACAGTAAAATATATAGCACCGCCGTTTGATGAAAACATCGTATATAACGTGCATTGCTACGAGCCGCTGTTCTTTACACATCAGGGAGCTTATTGGGTAAAGACAATGCCGCCGGATTTTCGTATGGCATATCCATTTACAAAGGAAGAATATATTAAGCAGGCAAGTGCAGTGGATGAAAGCTATTTAAACACTGTATGGGCAATGGAAGATGGTGTAATAGACATACAGTATTTTGAAAATTTGTTTGCGGAAGCGATTCAGATAGCAAATGATAGAGATGTATATTTGTATTGTGGTGAGTACGGAGTCATTGATTTAGTGGATGCACAGTCAACCTTAAACTGGATTAGGGATATTCATGGTGTATTTGATAAGTATGGCATCGGACGTTCGATTTGGAATTACAAGGGAAAAGATTTCGGATTGCTCGATGACAGACTTGATAGTGTTCGTGATGAACTTTATAAGTGTTTATAATTTAGGAGGTAGGGTATGAAAAAGACAAACAAATGGTTATTGTCCGGTTGTTTGGCGCTTGCAATAGGTTCCATGGCAGTCGGATGTGGCAGCAAAAAAGAAGAAACTACAACAGAAGCTGCTACAGAGGAAGTGACAACAGAGGAAGTGATCGAGGTTCCTGAAATTGATGGGTACAATTTGCTTTGGCATGATGAGTTTTCAGGCGATGCATTGGACGAGTCGATTTGGAGCTATGATCCGCATGAGCCGGGCTGGACAAATAATGAACTTCAGGAATACACAACCTCAACAGATAACGTTTTCGTAAAAGATGGTTGTTTGACATTAAAGGCAATTAAGACACAGACAGAAAACGGTAAGGATTATTACACATCAGGCAAGATTAAGGGTCAGAACAAGTCTGATTTCATGTATGGAAAAATCGTGATTCGTGCAAAGGTACCTGAAGGGCAGGGCTTATGGCCGGCACTTTGGCTGATGCCAACAGAGGAAGAAAAGTATGGTCAGTGGCCAAAGTGTGGTGAGATTGATATTATGGAGACATTAGGTCACCAGACAGAAATCGCTTATGGTACACTTCATTATGGCGAGCCACACGGTGAGCAACAGGGTACTTATACGTTAGAGGGTACTTCGTTTTCAGAGGATTTCCATGAGTTTTCTGTTGAATGGGAGCCCGGTGAATTCCGTTGGTATATCGATGGTAACTTGTATCATACAGTCAATGACTGGTTTACAGCAGTTCAGGGTGAGGATGACAAGCCTTATCCGGCACCATTTGACCAGACCTTCTTCATTCAGATGAATCTTGCAGTTGGTGGAACCTGGCCGGGCAATCCGGATGATACAACTGATTTTGATAAGGCAGAGTTTTTGATTGATTATGTACGTGTATATCAAAAGCCAAGCTACGATACAAATGTTAAGAAACCGGAAAAGGTGTTCCGTGAGCCTACAGAGGATGGTAACTTAATCTACAACGGAAACTTTGAGCAGGAGCCGCTTGACGATGAAGAACTTTGGTATTTCCTTACATTTAACGGTGGTATCGGTTCTGCTAAGATTGAAGATAATGTTATGATTATCGAAACACAGGATAAGGGTACTGTTGATTACTCAATTCAGTTAGTGCAGCCGTTACTTCCGATGCGAAAGGGAAACAAGTATCGTGTGACATTTGATGCGAAGGCTGATGAAGAACGTAAGATGATTGTCTGCGTATCTGCTCCTACTGCAGGTTGGATTCGTTACCTGCAGGATACAAAGCTTAAGATGGGAACCGATTGGGAGACATACACATATGAATTTGAAATGACAGAGAAGGATGATAATAATGGTCGTTTAGAGTTCAATATGGGTAATCTTAAGTCAACCGCTACAATCTATATCAGGAATGTTCGTGTTGAGTGTATTGAAGAAGCAGCACCGGCAGAGGATGCAACAGAGGCTGCGGAATAAGAGTTTTAAACCTTAATTTACATGATTGAAGGTCGATTGTCTGCAAAATTGCGGATAATCGGCCTTTTTCTTTTTTCTTCGGTTTTTCCTTTGAGGTTTATATGTTTCATGATATAATGTGTGGAGTGAGACAGGATAGAACGACGATTTCGGAGGAGTTATGAAGAATTTATATATTGCTGAAAAGCCTTCCGTTGCACGTGAATTTGCAAAAGCACTTGGAGTGAAGGGGGCAGATACGGCAGGTGGCAAGGATGGATATATTGAAACGGCAGATTCCGTGATAACATGGTGTGTCGGACATTTGGTTACAATGAGTTATCCGGATGCCTATGATGCAAATTTAAAACGTTGGAGCATGCAGACCATACCGTTTGTGCCAAAAGAATACAAATATGAGATTATCGCTGCTGCAAGTAAACAGTTTTCAGTTGTGAAGCGTTTGCTTACAAGAGATGATATTCGCTGTATATATGTATGTACCGACTCGGGACGAGAAGGAGAGTACATTTATCGTCTGGTTGATCAGATGGCGGGTGTACCTGCTACTACAGAAAAGCGAAGAGTATGGATTGATTCCCAGACAGAAGAAGAAATACTTCGTGGAATCAAGGAGGCAAAGCTTCTATCGGAATATGACAGCCTGAGCGATTCAGCTTATCTTCGTGCGCAAGAGGACTATTTGATGGGTATCAATTTTTCGCGTGCACTTACACTAAAATACAGTCAGACTGTGAAAAATTATTTAAAGACTGATAAGTGTGTCATTGCGGTCGGTCGGGTTATGACTTGTGTTCTTGGTATGATTGTAAAGAGAGAACGTGAGATTCGCGCATTTGTACCAACACCTTTTTACAGGGTATTGGCAGATATGGACGGTTTTGAAGCAGAATGGAAGGCTGTTCAGTCATCGGCATATTTGGAGTCACCGCTTTTGTACAAGGAAAACGGATTCAAGAAAGAAGAATCCGCAAAGCAGCTGATCGGATTATTACAGACAGAAAATCCGGTTATGCTTACCGTTTCTAAAATTGAAAAAAAGGTCGAGAAAAAAGCTCCGCCTATGTTATATAATTTAGCAGAGCTTCAGAATGATTGTTCCGGTATGTTTAAAATCAGTCCTTCCGATACGCTTGCGATCGTTCAGGAGCTGTATGAAAAGAAGCTTGTTACATATCCGAGAACTGATGCACGTGTACTTTCAACGGCAGTTGCAAAGGAAATCGGGAAAAATATAGGGGGTCTAAGGCAGTACCGGCCGGTTTCTTCGTTTGCAGCAAATATTATGGAGCAGGGGGGTTACAGAGGAATCGCAAAATCAAAGTATGTCAATGATAAGCAGATTACCGATCACTATGCGATTATTCCGACCGGTCAGGGATTTGGCGGACTTAACTCTGTGTCGGATACGGCACGTCGCGTATATGACATTATCGTACGTAGATTTCTAAGTATTTTTTATCCGCCTGCGGAGTATGAAAAGGTTGCATTGACATTGACAAAACCAATTGATACTAATGGTTTGGAAAATGTGAAAGAAGCCGGAACAGAAAGTTTCTTCGCCAACTTTAAATGTTTGAAGAGTCCAGGCTATCTTCAGATCGCCGGTATACCGTCAAATGAAAAAAAAGGTGACGATGAGAAATCAACGCCGCAACTTTTGGAACAGGTTTCAAAACTTAAGAAGGGTGAGCGGTTACCGGTAAAATCACTTGATATCAAAGAAGGTGAAACATCAGCACCGAAACGATATTCTTCCGGTACACTTATCCTTGCAATGGAAAATGCAGGTCGGCTTATCGAGGATGAAGAGCTTCGAAGTCAGATTAAGGGTAGCGGAATCGGCACAAGTGCAACCCGTGACAGCATTATTACAAAGCTTGTCAACAATAAGTATATTGCTCTTAATAAAAAGACGCAGATTGTTACACCGACATTTCTTGGTGAAATTATTTATGATGTAGTATATTATTCGATTAACAACCTGCTTCGGGCAGAGATGACGGCAAGCTGGGAAAAAGGACTTGCAGGCGTTGCGGACGGTTCTATCTCTAAGGAGGAGTATACAAACAAAATGAATCAGTATGTTGTGGCCAATACGGAGCTTGTGAAAAAACTGGATAATCAATATAAGATAACGTATGTTTTTGATCAGGTAAAGCCGTATTATGAGAAGGGAAATAAAGCGCGACAGACGTAAAATAATCAGATTTGGTTTACAGAGAAGAAAGGAGCATATAGTATGGACAAAATAAAAGAATTAACCATAAAGGAAATGTATAACCTTGAACACACGATGGCAAAGCCCTTGTTCGAGTCCGTAACTTATCCGTGGGAAGTATTGCCGAAGATTAAGGATTATATCACCCAACTTGGTGAAACGTTATCATCGGATGAGTACGACGAAGTATCCGAGCATGTATGGATTCACAAGACGGCAAAGGTATTTGCGTCTGCCTACATTGCGGGACCTGCAATCATCGGTCCTGATACGGAGGTACGACAGTGTGCATTTGTACGAGGCAGCGCATTGGTTGGTTCGGGATGTGTGGTTGGTAATTCTACAGAGCTGAAAAATGTGATTCTGTTTGATAATGTCCAGGTTCCGCATTACAACTATGTTGGAGATTCTGTTCTCGGATATAAGTCACATATGGGAGCCGGTTCTATTACATCGAATGTAAAAAGTGACAAGACGCTCGTTCATGTCAAAGGCCTGGTACAGACGGATGACGGACAGGAGAAATTTGATCTTGATACGGGATTTAAGAAGTTTGGTGCAATGCTTGGTGATTATGTGGAAGTCGGATGTAACAGCGTATTAAATCCGGGAACCGTTATCGGAAGAGATTCGAATATTTATCCGCTGTCTCCTGTGCGCGGATATGTTCCGTCACACAGCATCTATAAGACCGGCGGAGTTGTTATTCAAAAACAGAATTAGTGCGTCAACGAAAACACTGTACGAGGATATTTCTCCGGATGTACAGTGTTTTGCTTTTATTAGTTCGAAGAGATGATTGCAGGCTCAATGGCCCGCTTTACGGCATCGAGAAGAATAAGAGTTGTATATTGATTGTCATTTGCGTAGGTAATGTTGTCTATTGATTGGACGATCGGAAGCTGGGCATTGATTTCATCAACACAAGGTGAAAGAAGAGGATACATTACGGTAACAGTTTCATCAACATTTGCAATGTCAATATGGGAAACCGTATCCTTATCAACTGTAACTTGCATATGTAGCTCGCTGCCGCCCATGTTAAAAGTGGAGGAATACACACCGGGTTTGTAGGTTGTCAGTGTAGTTTGGGTTTCATCTTCACTTTCTGTCACAATTTCCGTCGTCGTTTCCTTGTCTTTCTTATCACCGGAAAACATATAAAAGAGCAAAAGAATCAGTAAAGCGCCCAATACAATAAAAATTCCCGTGTAGATGAGTTCTTTGGATTTTAATACAATGATTTTTGTATTTGATGACATACCAGGACTCCTTCCTAATTCACGTCGTATTCTATATATATGTTTGATTTTGGGTTCTATGACTATATGCGAATCGAAAATCTGTTCGATTTCGGGTGGATTTTTTTGAATGAATGAAGTATAATATGGACATTAGCTTTGAGAGGAGAATTTCTATGGCACTACAGTTTGTTTTGGGCCCATCAGGAGCAGGAAAATCATATACGGTGTATCGTCAGATGATTGCGGAGGCGATCGAACATCCGGCGCATAATTACATACTGCTTGTGCCGGAGCAGTATTCTCTTGCGTTACAGCGAAAGCTTGTGCAGATGCATCCGAATAAAGGAACGATGAATATTGATGTGATCGGTTTTAACCGTTTGACATATCGTATTTTTGACGAACTACAGGTGACACCCGGACACGTGTTAGAGGATTTTGGAAAAACGATGCTTATCCGTCAGGTGGCGGAACGGATGAAAGATTCCCTGTCTGTTTACAGCGGTTGTCTTTCTCGAGCAGGGTTTATTGACGAGGTCAAGTCTCTCATGTCGGAGATGTATCAGTATGATTTGTCAAGAGAACGGTTGAATCGTGTATTGGAGGAATTAAAAGACGATGCATCGGAGAATTTATTATATCGAAAGCTTTTGGATATGAAGACGGTTTTTGAGGCATTCGATGAACGGATTTCGGGTTCTTATATTGTTGCAGAACAGCTGACAGAGCTTTTGGCATCGTTGATTCCGAAGTCATCACTTATAAAGAACAGTACGATTGTTATGGACGGATTTACCGGTTTTACACCGATTCAGCGAAAGGTTGTTCGAGGTCTGCTTGCATATGCCTGTGATGTCAGAGTGATTTTGACAATCGACCGGCAGTCATATGAAAAAGACAGATTGCCCGAACATGCGTTGTTTTATCTGACACGTGAGACGATGGATTACTTGAGAGCAGATGCAAGAGAGTGTCAAGCAGAAATTGCGGAGGATGTTTTTATTGACGGCATAGAAAACAGTCGTTGGAAGGGGGATGCGCTAAAGCATTTGGAACAAAATATCTTTCGATATCCTTACCGGACCTATGTGCATAATCAAGATAATATTATCCTTACATCCTATGACAATCCGATGCGGGAGATTTGCGGAGTTGCAGAACAGATTCACTGTCTTGTAAGACAACACGGATATCGGTATCGTGACATTGCGGTCATAAGCGGGAGCTTAGAGCAAACAATCGGATATGTGGATCGATTGTTTCCGATGTATCAGATCCCTTATTTTTTAGATTACAGTCGTCCGATTAAAAACAATCCTTATATTGATGCGATTGAACATATTCTTGCACTCTGTGCGGATAATTTTTCCTACAACAGCGTATTTGCATTTTTAAAGTCCGGCGTATTGGATGAAATATCATATGATGATGTTGAGATGTTGGAAAATTATGTGCTGGCATCCGGCATGCGGGGGATAAACCGGTGGAAAAAGGAACTCGTCGATGCGGAGCTTGAGACGACGAGAGCCTGTGTAATGGAAATTATCCTTCCGTTTTATGATGCAATCACAACAAAGGATGCTACGGTTTCGACCTTCGTGCAGGCAATTTATGATTTGTTTATTGCCCTTCGGTACGAAGAAAAGCTTGCAGAGTATCCGAGACTTTATGAACGTATGATAGAATTGCTTGAAAAGATGCTTGAGATAATGGCGGAGGATATTGTTTCAATTGATTCATTTTCTGAGTTGCTAAAGATTGGTTTGTCGGATCTGACACTCGGCATGATTCCAAACAGCCTGGATTCCATAATTGTCGGAGACATTACACGAACGAGACTCGATGATATACGCGTATTGTTTATGATTGGCGTTAACGACGGTGTGATTCCGAAGAAGACGTCTCCAGCACAGATTATAAGCGACCGTGAAAAGGATCGCCTGGCTGAGTATTCGTTTGTACTTGCGCCGACGGAAAAGGTTAATGCATATATTGAACAGTTTTATTTATATATCAATATGACAAAGCCTGCGGATAAGCTTTACTTGTCATACACACAGCTAAGCGGTGCAAATGAGGTCATGCGTCCGTCTTACATTATCGGACGAATTAAGAACTTGTATCCTATGCTCGAGATTACATACGCAAAGGAAACAGAACATCCGGTTACAACAAGTGCGGCAGGTGTACAAATTTTAATTTATGGTTTGCAGGCACTTTTGAACGGAGATAACAGCCGGATAGAACAAACACTTGCATTGTACCGTCTGTATTTGGAGTCCGATGATACGACACTTGTTTCGCGGATTCAGGAGGCGATGGAATACAGCAATATTCCAAGGCAGCTAACCGAAGAGGTTGCTACATTGATTCGTGTAAAGCTTTTGTCACAGTCTGTATCGAAGCTTGAAAAATATGCACAATGCGCGTATGCATTTTTCCTACAGTATGCACTTGGACTGCGTGAACGAGGCATCAAACAGATAGACCGAAGAAATAACGGTTTGATTTTGCATTCGGCACTGGAATCGTTGTATCGTCACGTCCATGACAATATGGGTAATGCATGGGATACGGTTTCCGGAGCAATGTGTGACGAACTGATGGAACGTTTTGTTACGGAAGCATTTGCAGATGAGTACGGAGAGCAGTGGAAGGAGGATGCACGTTACGAGCATTTGAAAAATGTACTTGTCCGAATCGGTAAACGTACGGCAGGACGTTTGTCCAAGCTTGGAAATATGGATTTGCTTGTACCGGAGTTTTTCGAGTATAAATTCAAAAAGGAAATTACGCTTGATTCCATGGGAGAAACCATGACATTGATGGGGGTTGTAGATCGCGGAGATGTGTTCTATGATTCTGTCGCAAACGAAATTAAGCTTCGCGTGATTGATTACAAATCCGGCAATCGTGATTTTAAGGTCAATGAGTTATATGAAGGCTTGCAGCTACAGCTGTCGATTTATATGGATGTGATGGAGGAGCTTGTTACAAATCGGTATCAAAAGCAGGAGGAAACGGATTTACGTGTTGTTCCGGATGGAATGTATTACTATCAGATGAAGGATCCGTTTGTGGATGCTGAAAATGCGGAGGATGCAGAGATAAATCGAGACAAGCAGTTTGTATATAAGGGCTTGAAACAGACGGATGAAGACTATTTTAAGACGGTTACCGGATATGCGCGTAAGAAGGTGCAAGAACTCGCAGAAACAATGCTGAAAGGTAATATCGATAAAGCCCCGATGGTACGCGGCAATTCAAAAGCGTGTCAATATTGTTCATATGCAGATGCGTGTAGGTTTGATGAACAATATGGAGGAAATCATTATCGATATTTACGTTACAAGGATCGTGAACGGCAGCTTGTTTATGAAAAGATGCGAAACGAATTGGGAGGTGTGTAGGTATGGGATGGACACCACAACAAAATAAAGCAATCGAGACGAGAAATTGCAGTATTCTTGTATCTGCATCAGCAGGCTCCGGCAAGACTGCGATTTTGGTCGAACGCATTTTGCAGCAAATATTAGATAAAGATAATCCATGTAATATTGATGAGTTTTTGGTTGTGACCTTTACCAATCAAGCGGCAGCACAAATGCGGAATAAAATCGCTGCCCGCCTCGAAAAGGAACTCGAAAATGAACCGGAAAATGAGCATCTGATGCGACAGCTTGTATTGGTAAATCATGCGGATATTACAACGATTGACAGTTTTTGTTTAAGACTTGTAAAAGAACATTTCAGTTTACTTGATTTGGATTCAGTATTCAATATCGGTGATGATGGAATGATGACGCTGATTAAGACGGATGTTATTACGGAATTGTTTGATGAACAGTATGCCATGTCGGATAATCGTTCGTTTTATCGGTTGCTTGACATCTTCTGTGATGGGGAGGATGATGCACCGCTTATGGATGCGATTTTGCGAATCCATAATATGGCATCTAGTTTTCCGAGACCAAGAGTCTGGATTGAAAATGCAAAGTTGGCGTTGCAGATTGAAAACATATCAGAGCTTAATCAGACGAAATGGTTTCAGACATTGATTGATGTGATTCATACGCAGGCAAAAGATGCGCTTACCCTGGTGGATGAAGCAGCAAGTGTATGTGAGATGCCGGCAGGACCGGACAAGTACTATCCGATGACTGTATCGGACGCTGCTTTGATTCAGGCGATTTTAGATGCGACAGATTATGAAGCATTATACAAAGCATTCCAAATCAAATGGCAAAGACTTGCTACTTGTAAAGGTGATGAATATGACGAAGCGTTAAAGGATTCCTTCAAACAGATCAGGGATCAGTACAAGGCAATCATCAAAAAAATAAATCTGTTCCGATATTCGACAGATGAGGTATTACAGCAGATAAAACAGATGCAAGTATATCTGATCCCTCTTTTAGAGCTTGTGTTAGAATTTATGGACCGATTCGAGGCCGAAAAAGACAAAAGGTGTCTGATGGATTTTGCTGATATTGAGCATTTGGCATATCGGCTTGTCTGCGAAGGCTACGATACACAGGGCAAGCAGATTCCGACCCTTGTTGGCAAACAGGTATCCGAGCGGTACCGCGAGATTTATATCGATGAATATCAGGACAGTAATTTTCTTCAGGAAGATATTTTATGTTCGGTGTCCGGTATGTATCGGGATTGTTACAATTTATTTATGGTCGGTGATGTGAAGCAGAGTATTTACCGTTTCCGTATGGCCAGACCGGATTTATTTCTGGAAAAGTACCATCGTTTTTCCCAAGAAGGAAAAGAAGTCAAGATTGAACTTTTAGACAATTTCCGTTCCAGAGATGTTGTTCTTCATGCAACAAATTATTTTTTCTATCAGCTTATGGGATATGATTTGGGTGGTATATTATATGATGAGTCGGTTGCACTCATCCCAGGGGCGCAGTTTCAAGATGCCGAAGGGGCGAATATCAGTACATCAACAGAGCTTCTTGTTTTGGATCGACATACGGGAAGTGATGTTGATGAGACGGAAGATGCAAATGAAGAACTTGCGGCTAACGAAGCGGGGACAGACATATCACGTATGTCCGGCATCATGCTTGAGGCAGAGATGGTTGCAAAGAAAATCTTTGAAATCGTAAATGGAGATAATCCGCTTTATGTATATGATGCGGAACTGAAGAAGTACCGTCCGGCACAGTATCGGGATATTGTCATCCTGGGACGAAGTGTCAAAAAAATCGGTGAACCGATGCGAAACGCACTTGGAATGAGAGAGATACCGGTTTATTTGGAAAATCCAAAGGGATATTTCAATGCAGTGGAGATTCGTGTAATTGTTTCTCTGTTGTCTGTGATTGACAATGCAAGACAGGACATACCGCTTTCGGCAGTGTTGCTTTCGCCGATTGCGGGGCTTGGTGAAAATGAACTTGCAAAGGTTTGTGCATATGCGGACACGGTATTCCAAAAGCCAGTCTTGTTGTATGAAAAATGTATGTGCTATATGAGTGAATATGAGGATGATATTTCTAAGAAGCTGACTGCTTTTTTTGATACCATTAATTTGCTCAAGCAGGAGCAGATGCATTTATCAATTTCAGCGTTGATTTGGAAGGCCCTGCAGTTGACCGGATATTATGATTATGCGTCGGCGATGCCGATGGGAGAAAAACGCCGGGCAAATATTGATATGCTTCTTGAACGTGCAAATCAGTTTGAGGATGGTTATTATAAGGGACTGTTCCATTTCCTTCGATATATCGATAAGCTTAAAGTCCAGGATGTTGATTTTGGAGAGGCAAATACGCTCGCAGATGATGCGGATGTGGTCCGGATTATGAGTATGCACAAAAGTAAAGGTTTGGAATACCCGATTGTGTTTGTAAGCGGACTCGGAAGTCAGTTTAACAAACAGGATACAAAAGAAATGCTTGTATTACATAGTGATTATTATTTATCTTCTATGGTGTTTTCGCAAGAGGGCAGGTACAAGCATCAGACATTCCTTCGAAATGCATTTCAGCTGATTCAGGCAAATGAAAGTATTGCTGAGGAACTTCGTGTGTTGTATGTTGCCATGACGCGTGCCAAGGAGAAACTCTATTTAACGGGAGCGACTCCTGATTTTAACAGGCTTTGGGACAAGCTGCAGTATCCGGCTTCTGAGGATACGTATTTGTTACCGTATAGCATAAGGAACGGTGCAAAGAGTTTTCTTGAACATATCATTGCATGTATGTCAAGATATGATGCCCTGGCCAAGACGCTTCGTGCTGATACGTGCCTGCAGATGACTGTTGTTCCGGCGGAGGATGTTGTAACCGGTGCCGGGCTTCAATTGACAAAGTTGAAGCAAAAAGGAGAAGAAATTCGTGATATGGCACTTTTGCAAGGGGATAATCCATATTATGAAGCATACAAGGAAAGCTTTGCATACAAATATCCATATGATGCATATACAAAGATTCACGGAAAACTCTCAATTTCAGATATTAAGAAAATGAAAGCATATGATGGACAAGGGTATGATATGGATACCGAGTTTATGTATCACAATAAGGATGCGTATGAACAAATGACAGCTAATGATAAATCTGCCGCCACAAACGAAAGTAAAGCTGCGACCGGTGCATTATATGGAACGCTGATTCACAAGTTTATGGAGCTTCTTCCGTTTGAAAAATTGGCGGATATGCCGACCGATCAGTATGATTCTTTCCTGGGCAAGCAAAAACAAATGCTGTTCGAACAGGGGATTTTGGATGAAGATACTATCGACATGATATCAATCAGTAAAATCAAAACGATGCTCGTATCGTCTCTGGGGAAACGTATGATTGCTGCGGCAAAATGTGACAGGTTATATAAAGAACAGCAATTTTCTGCGGGACTTTGTGCGTCGCAAATTTACGAGAATGTATATTCCGATATGCCACAGTCAGAGGATGTTGTCATTGTGCAAGGTATTGTAGATGCATTTTTCTACGAGGACGGAGAACTTGTGCTGATGGATTATAAGACGGATCGCGCTGATGCAGAGGTCTTACATGGACGGTATAAAGCACAGCTTGAATATTATGGCAAAATATTAGAGCAACTCACAGGCTGTCGTGTGAAAGAAAAAATTTTTTATTCCTTTTATTTGGGAAAGGAGCTTCCTGTCTGATTTCACATGACAAAGTCTTAGACTTGTGATATAGTGTGCATATTGGTTTGACTCATTTTCAATTGTATGCAGTTTTTGATAGAGAGGAAGGTATGATATGGCAGCAAATCGTGAAAATGAAGCAATTACATTGTTGGGAAATCAGGAGGTTCGTTATCCGATGGATTATGCACCTGAAATGCTGGAAACATTTTTGAACAAGCATCCGGATAATGATTATTTTGTAAAATTCAATTGTCCGGAGTTTACGAGTCTTTGCCCGATTACAGGGCAGCCGGATTTTGCGACAATTTATATTTCTTATGTACCGGATGTTCGGATGGTAGAAAGCAAATCCTTGAAACTGTATTTATTCAGCTTCCGTAATCACGGTGATTTTCATGAGGATTGTGTAAATATTATTATGAAGGATTTGATTCGTCTGATGGATCCGAAATATATTGAGGTGTGGGGCAAGTTCACACCGCGCGGTGGGATTTCGATTGATCCGTATTGTAACTATGGAAAGCCGGGAACAAAATGGGAACAGGTTGCATGGGATCGTTTGGCAAACCACGACATGTATCCGGAAAAGGTAGATAATCGATAATGGAACATAAAACATATAGCGATGCAGTTGCTTACATTGAAAACATACCATTGTTCGGTTCGACTGCAGATGGACGCAACAAATCCGGAAATGATAATTTGTCAGCAGTACTAAAACGTCTTGGACATCCGGAAAATGCATGTAAAACGGTTCATATTGCGGGCACAAACGGGAAAGGTTCTACGGCTGTGATGATGGCGGATTTACTTACTTTGCGAGGCATGAAGGTCGGTTTATTTACGTCTCCGCATCTTGTGAAGGTTAACGAACGTATTGCAATACAGTATCTGACATCAAAAGATCGAATACACCGAAATACGATTTCGGATACAGAGTTTGTAGATGTGTTTCGTGAGGTCAAGACGGCAATGCTTTCACATGTTGATGCAGGTGGTATGGCACTTTCCTATTTTGAGTTTTTGTTCGCAATGGCAACCGTATATTTTGCAAAGGAAAAACCTGACTATGTTGTGTATGAAACAGGTTTGGGCGGACGCCTTGATGCAACAAATCTGTTACAGCCGAAGCTTGGTGTTATTACATCTATCGGGCTTGATCACACCCAATATCTTGGTGATACAATAGAAAAGGTTGCATTTGAAAAGGCAGGTATCATAAAAGTAAATACGCCGGTTCTGTTTTTGACAGGCAGTGATATAGCGGATGCGGTGATAATAAAACAGGCTAAGAAGCAGGAGGCAGAAGCAATTAATGTCGCAAATTCGGAATATATAATAAACGAATTCACAGATAAAACCATTGATTTTTCCATGTGTACTCGTTATTATAGATATGACAATATAAAGCTTCCTACATGTGCCTCTTATCAGGTTGATAACGCGAGACTTGCTATTGCTGCATGTAATAAATTATTGACGGATGACGGTAAAGCTGTACTTACGTCGACAGAGGTGTGTGAGTGTATGAAACAGTTCTTTTGGGCGGGACGTATGGAGGAGATTCGTCCAAATGTGTTCTTTGACGGAGCACATAATCCTGCTGCAATAGACCGATTTATTGAGACTGTGCATACAAGGAGTCAGGGGCGACCGATTCATCTTCTCTTTGCGGTAGCAGGGGACAAGGATTATACCGAAATGGTTGCAAAGCTTAGTAGCAGTTTGCCGCTTTCGGTTGTATATGTTACATCGATTGCAAATGGCAGACGTGTGAATGCGAAGATGATTGCGCAATTGTTTTATGATACACTTTACGAACAGGGAAAAGATGTAGGATGTACGAAAGCCGGTTTGATATGTAAACATTTACCGAAGATAATGATTTATCATACGGATGATATACGACATGCTTACCTGCAAAGTCTACAGTTGATTGAACAGGATAAGGGACTTTTGTTTTGCGTTGGTTCCCTTTATTTGGTGGGCAGTCTGAAACAGATTGATGCGGAGGATATGAAATGATAGTTTTTGAAGAAGAATTAAAGAGATTTCAGCCGATTCCGGAAGTGAGTCAGGCGGAAGAAGCAATATACAACAATGATTTGCGGGATATCAGTGATATCATAACACAGGTGACCGCTGAACTGAAGGGTGCAGCTATGGATGCGAAGCTTACAGGACGGGTAAGGAGATAACAATATGGCAACCAATCGACCGGTCTTGTGCCCAAACTGTGGTGCACAGGTTAGAAAAACTGGATATTGTTCGGCTTGTTATATGCATATCGGCGTTTTGAAAAAGGCATACAATACATCCGATTATTATTACAATGTTGGATTAGACAAGGCAAAAGCCAGAGATTTGTCAGGCGCGATTGAGTCCCTTAATATGTCTTTGCGATATAACAAGAAGAATGTTATGACACGCAATCTGTTAGGTCTTATCTATTATGAAATGGGTGAACTGGTTATGGCACTCAGCCATTGGGTCATGAGTGTGAATTATAAGGGGAGCGATAACCTTGCTGTAAAGTATTTAAAACATTTACGTCAGGATCAGACACAGCTTGACAGTGTAGACCAGATTGCCAAAAAGTTCAATATGGCACTTGGATATGCGGAATCTGCAGATTACGATCTGGCAATTATTCAAATCAAGACGATTTTGAGTGCGAATCCTCATTTTGTGAAAGGATATTTGCTACTTGCGTTATTATACATACAGGTTAACAACTATGAAAAGGCACGTACAACATTGCGACGTGTTCTTAAGATTGATAAGGCCAATCCGCTGGCAATTCATTATCTCCACGAAATGGGTGATACAGATGAAAATATTATCCAGATGCGAAATGAGTCTGTGGAAAATGACGGATTGTTTGAGGATGCATATATGGAGGAAGTGTCCGTTGCGGAGGCAAATTCCAAGCCGGTAAGTGATGGACCGATTCGGCGTTTGTTTGGGGCCATTGAGGATCGTTACAGGCAAATGACCATCAAAACCGGAGAATTCGGTGAAATGCGTTTTGCACATTATTCGGGAATATATGTGATGGTTGGTCTTGTTCTTGGTATTTTGCTGTTGTTCTTTGTGGTTGTTCCGGCACAAAAACGGGATTTGCGCAAAGAAAATGTCAATTTGACAAAAGAGTACAGCGAAGAACTGGCTGCAAAAAATGCTGAAATAGCATCTTTAAATGAAGAACTTTTGGCTAAGCAGGGCGAAATAGAGGACCTTCAGTATGGACATGACCATGCAGATAATCCATTACCTGATTATTCAGATATTGAGCACGGATTATCAGAAGATGATATAAATATGATAATTCAGTCTGAGTAAACAAAAGATAAATATTGAAATCTACAAAAGAAAGCGAACATAAATGTTCGCTTTCTTTTTTAATTTTGTCGAATCAAAAGGAATGAAAGGAGATATTGGATGAAAAGTTATGAGGTTGATAATGAGGCAATGATTTATTATTTGCCACGAGAACTTGATCATTATGCGGCAGATTCATTGAAGAGGAAAACAGAGGAAATATTCATGCAGCAAAAAATCAAATACCTGATTTTTGATTTTGAAAAAACTGTTTTTATGGATAGCTCGGGGATTGGACTTATTACAGGACGATTCCGTAAGGTAAGTGATTATGGTGGGAAGGTCTATGTAGTTCATGTGGGTGCCGGGATTGATAAGATATTGGAAATGTCGGGGATTTATCGCATTGTTTGTAAGGTTGATACAAAGGAAGACATATTAAAGGAAATGATGGAGGGAGGATACTATGCGTAATACGAACGAAATGACGGTGGAGTTTTGGAGTGTTCCTCAAAATGAGAGCTTTGCAAGAATGGTAGTTGCTGCATTTATTACAGGGACAAATCCGACGCTTGAGGAAGTTTCGGATATAAAAACTGCTGTTTCGGAAGCAGTGACAAATGCCATTATTCATGGATATGAAGGAATGGAAGGGGTTGTAAAAATAAAGGCAGTGGTAACAGGAAGAACTGTCTATTTGGAAATATCGGACAAAGGACTTGGAATCATGAATATAAAACAGGCGATGGAGCCGCTGTATACTTCAAAACCGGAAGAAGAACGTTCGGGAATGGGATTTTCATTTATGGAAGCATTTATGGATCGTTTGGAAGTGGAATCTACATATGGTAGCGGAACAACTGTAAAAATGTGGAAGGAGATTGGTGTCGCAGGACATTCGTTTGAATAGATGAATCAGAAGGAACTATTTGAACTTGCAAGAAAGGGTGATCAGGCTGCAAAGGAAAAGATAGTTTCGGAGAATACGGGACTTGTATGGAGCGTTGCTCGCAGATTTATTGGACGTGGATATGATTTGGAGGATATATTTCAAATTGGCTGTATTGGCCTGTTGAAGGCGATAGAACGTTTTTCTTTTGAATATGAAGTTCAGTTTTCTACATATGCGGTTCCGCTCATAAGCGGGGAAATTAAACGCTTTTTGCGAGATAACGGGATGATAAAGGTTTCAAGAATTCTGAAACAAAATGGATATAAAATCAGTCAAGCTAAAACTTATCTTGCGGATAGACTTGGAAGGGAGGCGACGATTGAAGAAATTGCAATACAGACAGGAATTGAGATCGAAGATATTGTTCTTGCAACCGAAGCAAATCGGGAAGTGGAATCAATTTACCAAACAATTCGCGGACACGATGGAAAAGAAATGTATTTGGCAGATAAGCTCGCTGAGGATGAACAAAGCGGACAAACGGTTGAGCGACTCATGAATCAATTATTGGTAGAACAGGCAATGCAGGAATTGGATGAAAAACAAAGAAAACTAATTGAAATGAGATATTTTCAGGATAAAACACAGACAGAGGTTGCAGTCACATTAGGGATTAGTCAGGTTCAGGTAAGCAGACTCGAAAAAAAAATACTGAATGTAATGAAAAATGCTATTGACACAAAATCGAACTAATAGTACAATAAAAACATATTAGTGCGGAAAAGATATTTATAGTATATTTATCGAACATATAGTATGAAAATAGAACTAATCGTATAAATTGGTTGAAACAGTACGGAAATGTTGAAAACACAATGTTTTATGCAGGATTATCAAAGGATTCTTGCGGGAGATTATTGTGTTGACGTAGCAGGGGATTGCATGGGTGCAAAAAAGAGAGAAGCATTAGAACAGTTTAATCGAGATAATATCCTGACAGCGGCCAAAGAATTGTTTGATGAAAAAGGCGTTGAAAAGACAACAATGGATGACATTGCTCTGCATGCGGATTATAGCAAATCTACAATTTATGTATATTTTAAGAGCAAGGAAGATATCTACAATTCGATTATCCGGGATTATATGGAAATACTTGTAGGGGAATTGACTGCTTGTATTGACGGGACAGACGATTTTGAGGACAGTTACTTTCGATTGTGCAATTGTATTGCCGGATTTGAAGAACGTTATCCGGAATATTATGCAGGACTTGTAGCATCACAGAATCGAACCGGAAGCAGAAAACGGGCGCTTTACAGTAGAGACATGATTGGAAATGAGCTGAATTCACTGATTGCAAAGTTGCTTGAAAAAGGACAGCGGTGCAAAATTCTGCGCGATGATTTGGAGATTTGGCCGACGGTGTTATATATATGGTCTGCTATCAGCGGTATTATTCAGGTGGCAGATCAAAAGAAGGATATGATTGAACGTCATTTTCGAATGAACAAGGAAGAGTATTTAAGATATGCTTTTCGGATGTTTTATGAGTCGTTAGTAAAACGGTAGGGGTAGGTTACAGAGGAGGGAACATCTCAAGGTATGGTAGGTCATAGGATATTTTATGTGTCGGATCGACAGACACTTCCGATTATGGGTCATTTTTGGAAGATGGATGCCGGATGTGAGATTACCGAACATATCAGTCAGGGAATACGAGGCTGCGAGGTACTCAAGTATACCGAGTATGATGGCAGTGTGCAGGACGCTGAGTCGGTTGGCATTGTTTTCCCGGTACATATGTGGGGGAGCTCGTTTGCGGTTTGTGAGTTTTTAAAACGGCTTCGTGTGCATAGAGATACTTATGTTTATGCGGTTGCTGTAGGGGAAACTCTATCCAAACATGCGGAGGATGACATGAATTCTTTGCGAGATTTTGGACGGATTTTTATTCAAAAGGGATTTGGGACGGAAGCTGATATTTATGTCCGGTTTGTCGATCGGAAACGCATGGGACTTAGTACGGAAGAATGTATGCATAGAGATTTTTCCGTTTCGACAAACGTACGCTTTATTCTGAACGGTATGCGATATCACAGTATGGAAAGTATACGCAAGGAACAGGCAGAAGCACATGGAATGCAAAGGATATATGACGATATGATATATGCTGCGAAAGCAGATGATGAGAGGAAACTCGATTTGTTCGACAACAGAGAGGATTATCGGCGGGTGTCTGATAGAAAACTCGTACTTAGTAATATTTTTTTGGATGAACGCATCTTACAGGGAGTGAGATTATGCCGGGGCATATAATTCATTTGGCGGCTGCTAATTGTGTTTTGAAACGTATGGGGATACAGAGCAAGACGTTTCAAAACGAATTTTTAATTGGCAGTATGGCACCGGATACGATGCGGGGAAACGACAAGAAGGCCGGACATTTTTGGTCGGACGAGATGTTTCAGCACTTTATGCGTATTCCGGATTTAGATTATTTTCAAAAAAAATATCATGCACGTATGAAGGAGGCGTATGTCCTTGGATATTATGGCCATTTATACCTGGATGCGATGTTTTTGAATACATGCTGGAAAGGTCATTTTTCGTTTTATAACAGGGACATGCAGCCGGTAGACCTGTTTGATCAGGTTTACTATGTGAAGCTTCATTCCTGCACCGAAGAGGGAGTGAAACGGGAACAACTTTATCTTCGTAATTTGTTTTTTTCGGATGAATATTATTATGGAGATTATGATCGCATAAATCCGTATCTGTTTAGCAAATATGATATAGATGTTCCGATTCTTTCAACACCGGATTCGATGGTCGGAATTGATGAGCTTGATTTGCATACGGTTTGGAGTCGATTAGAAACAATGAATACATATGTCGGAATGAACAGGAATATTGCGATGGGAAGTATGGTGGAAGCAACTGATATAAATAGACAGCTAAAGGTTTTCCGAGTCGAAGACTTTCGTCAGTTAATAATTGATTATACGGAGCATATGATAAATCTATTTTAAACTTTTTTATGTGTCTGCGACAGAATATGATGCAGGATTCTGCCGCAGACCCTCCTTTTTTTAGGCTTGTATTTAGACGAAAAAAATATCGATACCGTATGGAATGGCATAGTTTGGAAAGAAAATGTACATAATGGTAAAAAACTTGTATTCTAATATGCAATTTGCTATAATAAGAGGAGTTTTGGAAAAACGAATGGAGGCACCAAATGGGTTATTCTAGACATGAGACAATGAAAAAACAACGGAAACTTGTCTCGAAAGCACAACGAAATAGAAGAAAGGTTTTGGTCAACTGCTTTAAAATAGTATTAATTATGCTGGTAACGGTTGTCGTAGCCGGCGCGGGCGCGTTCTTTGGTATGATGAAGGGTATTCTCGATAATGCACCGGATGCGGATTCCATTAATATTATTCCAAAGGGATTCAAGTCGGTTATCTACGACAAGGACGGTAATGTAGAAAAGGAGCTTTCTACATTTGATTCCAATAGAGAATACATTTATTATGAAGATATTCCTGCGAACGTTGTTAATGCATTTGTAGCGATTGAGGACGAGCGTTTTTGGCAACATAACGGTATCGATGTAAAGGGTATTTTACGTGCAGGTATTAAGGGCCTTGCCAATGTTGCCAAGGGTGGTCAGATGGACGAAGGTGCGAGTACCCTGACGCAGCAGCTTATTAAGAACGAGGTATACAATGTCGGTATGAATGAAATTACGTTTATGGATCGTTTGGAACGTAAGATTCAGGAGCAATACCTTGCGATTGAGATTGAAAAAAAATACACGAAAGAGGAAATCGTAGAATACTATTTGAATACGATTTATCTCGGACGAGGTGTTCACGGTGTTCAGGCTGCATCCCAGCGTTACTTTGGAAAGGATGTTGGAGAACTCACCATTTCGGAGGCTGCGGCCATTGCCGGTATTACACAGAATCCGACGAAGTATGATCCGGTAGCAAATCCGGAGGAGAGTGGAAAACGTCGTCAGGATGTCCTTGATAAGATGCTTGAGCTTGAATATATTACGGAAGCTGAGTACAACACTGCAGTGGCTGATGATGTATACGGTAGAATCCAGGAAGAGCACAATATTCAGGAGGCAAATGATAACGTAAACACCTATTATGAGGATGCTATCCTTAATCAGCTTGTTGATGATTTCTGCGAAATCTACGGTTGTACGGAGGCGGAAGCGTCCAAGATGATTTATACAGGTGGTTATTCCATTTATTCTGTACAGGATAAGGCAATACAGGAAATCTGCGACAATGTAATTAACGATCCTTCCTATTTAGGCAGCTCAACAAAGGTTGGATTGGATTACCAGCTTACAATTAATGTAGATGATAAGGAAGTAAATTACAGCACCGGACATTTGTTGAATTATTATGCGGGGCTTACAGGCAATTCGAAGTATAATAATATTTATGCAAATGAAGATGCTGCGCGCGCGGCGGCAGACGGATTTAAAGAAGCAAAGCTCGATGAGACAGGCGGCACATTCATTGCGGAAACATTTACTGTTTCTCCGCAACCGCAGTTTGCATTTACAATTATTGATCAAAAAACGGGATACGTAAAAGCGATGGTTGGCGGTCGAGGAATAAAAACAACGAACCGCGGACTTAATCGTGCTACAGACTCCCCAAGACAGCCGGGATCTGTATTTAAGGTTCTTGCAGCATATTTGCCGCTTATCGATACAGGTAAGGCGTGTCTGGCGACACCGATTAAGGATGAGAAATATAACTATGCAAATGGTCGTCCGGTAAATAACTGGTATGGTGCTGCATACAGAGGTTATTGTACAGTTCGTGTCGGTATTCGTGATTCTATGAATGTCCTTGCGGTTAAGGCAATTACAATGGCAACACCGGATGTTGCATTTGATTATTTGTTAGATCTTGGATTTACAACCTTGGCAGATGATGATGTGGATCCAAGTACCGGAGCTGTTTTATCCGATCGCACACAGTCTGCCGCGCTTGGTGGATTGACATATGGTGTTACAACCTATGAGATGGCGGCGGCTTATGCGGCAATTGCAAACGGTGGTGTGTATAATAAGCCGGTTTTGTATTCTAAGGTGATTGACCATGACGGAAATGTGATTATTGACAATACAACACCAACCTCGCATCAGGCTATGAAAGCGACTACGGCATGGCAGTTGATTGAAGCTATGAAGAGTGTAGTCACTGCCGGAACCGGTACACCGGCTCGTATGAAGAGCGGTATTACTTGTGCAGGTAAGACAGGTACAACATCCAGTCACTACGATTTGTGGTTTGCCGGTATGTCACCATATTATACGGCAGCGATTTGGATGGGATTTGATTCTAATGTGGATATGGGTGGTAGCAATGCTCATAAATACATGTGGAGAGATATTATGGATCAGATTGCTGTTATGGAGGGACAAGATCCTGCAGTTGATTTCGAAAAACCGGAAGGTATCACGGGTATTACATTATGTAAGATTACCGGAAAGCTCCCCGGCGACGATTGCCCGACTGTATCGGATATATGTTCTGTGGACTTTTCGCCGGGTGGAGTATGTCAGGGACATGAGCAGGTTGAAATCTGTATGGATTCGTATTGTGTAGCAACGAATACATGTCCGAATAAGCAGACCTTTATTGTAGAGATTGAAGAGGTAAACGGCGAAGAAGTGAAGAAATTTGCGGATGCGCCAGATGAAATCCAATATACAGAAGAAATTTGTACACTTCATCCTGAGGAGTCAGAAGAATGTTATGTTACTACCAGTGCGGGAACAGGTGGTTCCATATCACCGTCACAATATGTGCCTAGGGGGTCAACAGCAACATTCTATATTACACCTGCAGCGGGTTATAGGATTTATGATGTATATGTAAACGGAACGAGTGTGGGTGCGGTATCCAGTTATACAATCTCAGATATTCAAAATGATGTGGTAATATCCGCATCGTTTGAAGCAATACCGACTGAGACCCCGACTACGGAGGCTCCGCCGCCGGAAAAACCACCGGAAATACCACCGGAGACGTCGGGAACATAATAAAGTGAAATTGTTTCGTGGTTTATCACGGTGAAAAGGGTCATCCTATGTTGGATGGCCCTTTTTTGCCACCGCATCTATATAAAAAGCAGCTGCTTAGCTTTGATTGTTATTGTTGATTTTGGGTTGAAAAACCAGGGAGGCTAAATAGGAAAAGATTAATGCGGCAGAGGTTCCGACGGCTGCTGATTGGAACCCGCCACGGAACAGTCCTATGAAGCCATCCTGATCGATGGCGGATTTAATTCCTTTCCACAAATTATATCCAAATCCCGTGAGAGGGACAGAGGCACCGGCACCGGCAAATTCCAGGAGAGGCTTGTAGATGCCTATTGCGCCGAGTATTGCGCCGGTACAAACGAGCAGCACCATGATACGGCCCGGCATAAGCTTGGTGTTGTCCATGAGTATTTGTGCAAGAACATAAATGATACCTCCGATAAGAAATGCTTTTACATAATCCATTTACGAGTCCTCCTGTTCAATAATGAGTGCGTGCGCTGTACCGGGGATTGTCTGTCCTTCGTTGAAGCTTACGGTAGACAATAAAGCACCGGTCGGAACGAATAATACTCTTTCCCATATATGCTTACTTAGATTGTTCAAAATGTAACCGGCCAGAGTGACAGCACAACAGCCGCAACCGCTTCCCCCGCTGTGCGTATCCTGTTTTTCGTTATCATAGATCATTATGCCGCAGTCCAGATGTTGCTTGGAAATATCATATCCGTTATCTAACAGAAGCTTCTTTAGAATATCACTTCCGATTACACCTAAATCTCCGGTAATAATGTGATCAAAATACGAAGGCTTCAGGTTTAAATCATCCAGACATTGATAAATGACATCGGCAGCTGCAGGTGCCATACAGGCTCCCATATTCATACTGTCTCTTACCCCGTAATCTACAATTTTTCCGGTTGTAATTGCTGTTATATGCGCATAGTTTCGCATGGGTTGTTCGGCGGTTGTTCCGCTTACAACAAAGGCCCCGCTTCCGGTTACGGTCCATGTAGCGGAAAGTGGTCGTTGATTTCCGTATTCCAATGGAAAGCGAAATTGCTTTTCGGCACTTCCGTAGTGACTGCTTGTTACTGCCAGTGCATGATTTGCATATCCTGCTGCGGTTATCATAGCAGCGAGGGAGAGCGATTCGCCACATGTCGAACAGGCTCCGTATAATCCAAACACAGGAATGTCAAGGTCCTTCAGTCCAAAGGTTGTTCCGATTAACTGACCGAGAAGATCACCGCCGAATATATATCTTATGTCCTGCTTTGCCAGTCCGGATTTTGTAATGGCAGTTTGCACAGCACGGCGTACCATTTCTGATTCTCCTTCTTCCCAGGAACTTTGACCAAATGTTGGATCCGGTTCGATTTGGTCAAAGTAAGATGAGAGCGGACCTTGTCCCTCCATACTGCCTACAATCGAAGCGGAGCTTAGGATGATCGGAGGACGTTGGAATTTTATTGATTGTTTGCCGACTTGCTGGTTGGATAATTTTAAGTCATTGCTTGAATTTGACATAGTATTACGACCTTTCTTTATACGATTTGGGCGAGCTTTAGTATCCAGTAAATAAGTCCGAGTGTCCAGCTTGTAAAAATACCGAACAAAATAACGGGACCGGCGATTGTAAATATTTTCACACCTTTACCGAAAACCTCACCCTCCTTCTGGTATTCAATTGTCGGGGCTGCAACCGAGTTGGCAAATCCTGTAATGGGTACAAGTGCGCCTGCACCTCCGACTTTTGCAATTCGTTTATACAGATTGAAGCTTGTAAATATGACGCTTAGCAATATAAGAATGAGCGACGTATACGCGGACGCAGTTTCTTTTCCGAGTGAAAATATTTCCGTACACATGTTTAGTATTATTTGACCTAAGGTACATATGAGACCTCCTACCCAAAAGGCATTTACACAATTTTTGAAGCAATTGTGTTTTGGGGTTACGCTCGTTACATATTGATTATATGCCTGATCGTTTTGTTTGACTTTCATAATGGATTCTCCTTTCCTTGATTATGGGAAATATATTTGCTGAATGATACCTCCGGCGAGCTTTCCGAGGGCAGCGGCAACTAAAACATAGGGTAAAAGCTTTCTGATACCGCATCGCCTGGAAATAATCGGAAATACATTTAAGGTTTCGGCAAGTGCGCCTGCCAGGCAACCGGTGAAAATTCCGCCAACAAGAGTAAATGCACAAAATCCGATGCGACCGATCGGTATGGAAGCCTTCGCCAAATAAATGATATTTCCGAGAGTCACACCGATGATAATGCAATTTTCAATTATTATTGCATATTTATGAGCTTTGTATTTTTCTCCAAGTTTATCAAAGACTCCCAGCAAAGTGATAAATGCAACATATCCGGCTGCAATTGCGCCTCCGGCAATTGCGCAGAACAGAAGATAGAAAACAAGTCTAAGAGATGTCAATGGTATTTCCCTTTCTGGAGCTGTTTAATATGATTGCTTTGTTTACATCTTCTTCATAGAGGCGCATTTGTACTTGCAGAGGCGTAGGGTCATCCAGTTTTTTTGTGTTAATTCCGTGATTGAAAAATATAACCATTCCGATACATAGTCCGATGGAATATGTGATTGCACCGGCTAATACACCGAAGGAACTACTGTCGGCGGAAACTCCCGTAAACAGAGTGTGGAGGTTTGTTAATAAATCCGTAGCACTTACATCTTCATTGTAGGACATGATGGAATAGGCTGTGCCGAAAAAAGCAAGTATCATAAGTAATACGGCTTTCAGTTTGCCGTTTCGTTTATGCGAATCGGTCAGGTTTCGATAATATACAATGGTTTCCGGCGATCCGATAATCTTTACGGATGCCTGTTTGCATTGGTCGTGAATGAGTCCGATTAGATGCATGGCAGTCACAACGGCCTGATCTTGTTCCGTATTCTGAAAATGAAGGACTTCGGATTTCTTAATTTTATGGCTTAAATCCGGATTTGGACAGAATATGGTTGCGATATCTTCGATATGAACTTTCCTTGCTTGTACCATGACACTTTGTTCAAGCGCGATGTAAACGCTGACAGAGGGATCGGTGTTAATGCTTTTTGTTTGAATATCATTCATATATTCGGTTCCTTTTTCTTTGTTTTTTTTAGTATGACTCATAAAATGGAAAATATAATTAGTAAATAATGCAAAAAGTATTGGTTTTATTTTGGGGTAAAACATGGTATTATAAATTAGATGAATTATGCAAAAAAATAGGAGAAAAATTATGCAGCTTGATGATATACGAAAAACTATCAATCAAATTGATGCAGGTATGAAGGATATGTTTGATAAGCGCCTGGAACAGTCCGGATATGTTGTTTCGGAAAAGCTTAAGACAAACGATGAAGTGTTCAAGCCGGAGCGGGAAAAAGAAATATTAGATCGTTACATCTCAGCGGACGAGCGATGGTATCGGGCGTTTATGAAAAAGCTCATTGAAATCAGTCGCAAGTATCAATATTCGCTGATAATTGACAGGCAGATGGAGGATGATAAGTTTTTTAAAGGCTTATCGAGTGAGAATCAACAGGCACTTATGCATGGTGGTGAGCTTTGTCTCTCGTTTCATACGGATTCGGATGGGACAAACGGACTATCCATACAAGGGGTTTTATCTGTTTTATCGAGTACGGAGCTTGTTGTGAAACGAATTTGTGCAGACAGCGACAGTCAGAGTGTGGAGGTTGTCTTGCAGGTGGAGGATACGGCACAGGCAAGAAAGGAAGCCTATACATTTGTTTACATGTTATACAAGGAGGCAATATGGTAATTCGAAACGGTCATGCGGTAGATCCGTCGACAGGGCTTGATGAGTTGGCGGATATTCAAATAAACGGAAAACAGATTTCCCGTATTTATGTACATGGAAAGGGCGAGCGTTTTCAGGAAACGGAACATCCCGGAGAGCAGATTATCGATGCAAAGGGAATGTATGTTTTACCGGGATTTATTGATTTGCATGTACATTTACGAGACCCAGGGCTTACATATAAGGAGGATATCGAAACAGGCACAAAGGCAGCGGCAGCCGGTGGCGTTACAACGATTTGTGCAATGCCAAACACAAAGCCGGTTGTAGATTCGGTGGAGACCTTACAGTATGTATTGAAAAAGGCAAATGAGGAAGGGTATGTGCATGTAAAACAGCTGTCTTCTATCACGAAAGGGATGGAAGGTCGGGAATTGGTTGATATGGAAGCCATGCTTTTAGCCGGTGCGGTTGCATTTTCCGAGGATGGAAAGAGCGTTATGGATGTGCAACTTTACAGACAGGCGATGCAGGAAGCGGCAAGACTCGGTGCACTTATCATGGCGCATTGCGAAGATAAAAATCTGGTCGGAAAGGGTGTATTAAATGAAGGCATTGCATCTGAAAAGTATGGGGTGCCGGGTATACCGAATTCCGTAGAGGATATCATAACAGCACGTGATATATTCCTTGCAAATGAAGCAGGTGCCAGACTTCATTTGTGTCATTGTTCGACAGCCGGTACGGTTGAATTAATGCGTATGGCAAAGCACATGGGTGCTAAAGTTTCAGCTGAGGTTTGTCCGCATCATTTTACATTAACGGACGAGGACATTACTGAGGCAAACAGTAACTACAAGATGAATCCTCCGCTTCGTACAAAGAAGGATGTGGAAACCTTGATTGAGGGCTTGGCAGATGGAACAATGCAGGCGATTTCTACCGATCATGCTCCGCATTCAGACGAGGAAAAAGCGGCATATTTTGATAAGTCACCTTTTGGCATCGTCGGTTTGGAAACATCTGCGGCACTTACGTATACCGCACTTGTTGATACGGGGATTATGAGTATTATGGATATGGCGACAAAGATGAGCTACAATCCCGCAAAGATACTCGGTATTGATGATACTTATGGCAAGCTTTCCGAAGGAGCTATGGCGGATATTGTCATATTTGACCCGAATGAAACATGGACGGTAGACTCGTCAAAGTTTTATTCAAAGGGACATAATACGCCATATGAAGGATATACATTAAAAGGAAAAGTCATTACAACAATTGTGGATGGCGAGCTTCGATACAACAAAACAAGCAATATGGAGGAAGAAAAATGATTAATGAATTGATTCAAAAGATTGAAAAGAAGGATGCACCGATTGTCGTAGGATTGGATCCGATGATGAATTACGTGCCTGAGCATATTCAAAAGAAGGCATTTGAGGAGTTTGGAGAGACATTAGAGGGTGCCGCAGAAGCAATCTATGTCTACAATAAAGGTATTATCGATGCAACTTATGACCTGATTCCTGCAGTAAAACCACAGATCGCGATGTATGAGCAGTTTGGTATACCGGGACTTATGGCATACCAAAAGACATGTGCATATGCAAAGGAAAAGGGACTTGTAATAATTGGGGATGTAAAGCGTGGTGATATCGGCTCTACATCAGCTGCTTATGCGGTTGGACATCTTGGAAAGGTTACAGTCGGAGGCAAACAGTATGCACCGTTTGATGAAGATTTTGCTACGGTAAATCCATATCTTGGTACTGACGGCATTCAGCCGTTTATTGATGTATGTAATGAAAACAATAAAGGTATTTTTGTTCTTGTTAAGACATCAAATCCATCTTCCGGTGAATTTCAGGATCAGCTTGTTGATGGAAAACCATTATATGAGCTTGTTGCAAAAAAGGTTGTTGAGTGGGGCGAAAAGTGCATGGGAGATGTATACAGTAACATAGGAAGTGTTGTTGGTGCAACCTATCCTGAGATGGGAAAGGTGCTTCGTAAGCTTATGCCAAAGACATATATTCTTGTACCGGGTTACGGTGCGCAGGGTGGTAAGGCAGAAGATTTGGTTCACTACTTTAATGCCGACGGACTTGGTGCAATTGTAAACTCATCAAGAGGTATTATTGCAGCCTATAAGCAGGAGAAGTATGCAGGTTTTGGCAGTGAGAATTATGCAGATGCAAGCCGTCAGGCGGTCATAGATATGATTGCGGATATTAACGGTGCCCGTGCAAAAGCATAGAAAACAGGGGTGATACACATGGCAAAGATAAAGATTACGGCGACGGTAATCGAGCAGAAAATGATTGCTCAGGACATATACGATATGACATTAGCGGCAAAGGAAATTGCTGTGCAGGCCAAGCCGGGACAGTTTGTAGATTTATACTGTGCAGATGGAAGTAAGCTTCTTCCGAGACCGATTAGTTTATGTGAAATTGATAAAAAGGCAGGAACGCTTCGTCTTGTATATCGTATCGCAGGTGCAGGGACAAGCGAGTTTTCCAAATTACGGACAGGTCAGACAATTGATGTGTTAGGACCGCTTGGAAACGGATTTACGATGCGGGATAAGCGAGCCATTCTGATTGGTGGAGGAATCGGGATTCCTCCGATGCTTCAGCTTGCAAAATCACTTGATTGCGAAAAATCCATTGTGCTCGGATATCGTGACGAGGCATTTTTGGCGGACGAATTTGCTGCGTACGGAGACGTGTATATGTCAAGTGACAGTGGTGTAATCGGCACGAAGGGAACAGTTATGGATGCTATCAGAGCGTGCAGTATTACAGGAGATGTCATCTATGCATGCGGTCCGACTCCGATGCTTCGGGCAATTCAAAGCTATGCGCTTGCAAATGGTATAGAGGCACAGCTTTCCTTGGAGGAGCGTATGGCATGCGGTGTAGGTGCATGTCTTGCGTGTGTTTGTAAATCAAAGGAACCGGATGAGCATTCCAAGGTGCATAACAAGCGGATTTGCAAGGATGGTCCTGTATTTTTTGCAGAGGAGGTGGAATTGTAATGAACTTGTCTGTTAATATTGCAGGAGTTACGCTAAAAAACCCGATTACAGTTGCATCCGGAACGTTTGGTTCCGGTATGGAATATGATGAATTTGTAGATTTAAATAAGCTTGGTGCCGTAACGACAAAGGGCGTTGCAAATGTTCCGTGGCCGGGTAATCCGACACCTCGTATTGCGGAGACATACGGAGGTATGATGAATGCAATTGGATTACAAAACCCGGGTATTGATACATTTGTGGCGCGAGATTTGCCGTTTTTACAGCAAAAAGACACTAAGATTATCGTCAATGTATGTGGTAAGACAACCGAAGATTATGTTGCGGTTGTTGAGAGACTTGCAGATGAACAGGTGGATTTGCTTGAAATCAATGTGTCCTGTCCAAATGTAAAAGAGGGTGGAATTGCGTTTGGTCAAAATCCAAATGCATTGTATGATATAACAAAGGCAATTAAGGCGAAAGCCAAGCAGCCAATCATCATGAAGCTGTCGCCAAACGTTACGGATATTACCGAGATGGCACGTGCTGCAGAGGCGGCCGGTGCAGATGCGTTATCCTTGATTAATACATTAACCGGTATGAAGATTGATGTGAAGCGCAGATGCTTTGCAGTGGCCAATAAAACGGCGGGAGTTTCGGGTCCGGCAATCAAGCCGATTGCGGTTCGTATGGTATATCAGGTTGCAAATGCCGTTAAATTGCCATTGATTGGAATGGGTGGTTGTATGAGTGCAGAGGATGCATTGGAATTTATTATGGCAGGTGCAAAAGCTGTTGCGGTAGGAACGGCAAACTTCCATAATCCATATGCTACAATAGAAATCATTGATGGAATTACGCAATACATGAAGGAAAATAACATTGATGATATCAATACATTGATTGGTTGTGTGAAATAAATTATGGGAATGATAAAAAAGAAACCTTATTATTTTTCGGATTCTTCCGTCGCATCGGATACGATAATCGCATTTGTGATGGGGGGAATCTCTCTTGCAATCGAACTTGCAAGCGTGGTGATTTCTTTTGCTACGCTTGGGCATGTACCGGATATATTCGGCACCTTGTACCTGTGTGCATTTATTTTGTCAGTGGTAGGAGAAATTTTTGCATGGCTTGGAAATAAGGCACAGGAGGGTGGCGTTAAAGGGAAACGTGTATCCATTGCCCTTAACATTTTGACAATGCTGGTTCCGATTTGGATTTTGTTGCGAGGATTATAGGAGATAAAAACGTATGGAAAGCAATATGCAGGATGTTTACGAGCGTATGGAGCTTGCAGTTGGCAGAGTAACCGAAATTTCTTCGGATACATGGGTATGTGATGATACCGAAATGCTGCCGTTTAAGGATTATTTTGCAAAAATGGCTGCATTTTTACTGCAGCTTTATGATGTGTTTGCAATTGTGAGTGAGCCGGTTGCGAATGAGTTGACAATCGGGGAACTTCGGGATATGAACCAAATGCTTTATGCGGATATTTTGCCGGAAAATTATGCGGATAGCTACGCTAATCCAAAGTATGCTTGTGAAAAGCTTGGAGATGAGTATGGAAAGTTGCTTTCAGCACTTTATGCTGAGCTTCGGGCAGGTATCGATTATGTATACGATGGCAAACCTTATGAAATGCTTTCTTTGTTTGAGCTTTTTCTCGAAATATATGGAAAGTTTTCTGAGACGAAGAATTGTTTGCCGCAAGCAAAGTATATCAAAGAGGCAATCTATTATTATATGTATGACTATGCGGATGTCATTGTTGCAGATCGGATTCGTGAGACGATTTGTCCATGCGACAATCTTGCGACGGATATCATATGTAACAGTGATCTTACGGATTTGCGGTATTTGTATCGATACGGCGAATATATCGGAGACAATGAGATCCGTACGGCAGAGTTTTTAAATGCTATGCCCGAAGCGGATGTTCGTGCTATGGCAAGTACCTATGTGCAAGGCTTTATCAAAGGCTTTGAGACGATGCGTATTGATATTAAACCAAAAAAGTCCGTAAATATTCGGTATTCCATTGGGCAGGAACGTATGGTTCGTTATGCGATTGAGCTGTTCGGGGAGCAGGGACTTGCGCCGATTATTTTCCGTTATCCGCTTAGTCGTATGAATCGTAAGTTGACACATCGTATTGGTTATATCGCTACACCGGCGAACAAACAGTATGAGTATGATCACCGTATGGATGAAGCGTTATTCTTTGACAGAGCATTTATGGAACGTAAGCTTTCTGTAATGTCTGACACATACGAGAAACATAAGCGGCAGGCGAAGGAATATGCCGGACCTGCATGTATTGAGGTGTTTGGAGAAGCACCATTTGTTCCTCAAATATGTAAAGACGCAATAAAGCTTTCGGATAAACAGCAGGAGCTTTCCGTCGAATTCATGTCAAAATCTGCAGAACTCTCCAATCGATATATTCCGAGAGATCAGTACAGCTTTACAATTATTGCATATCCAATTCCGGAAATTGGTTCGAATTTTGAGGAAATATTCGCTGAGATCGTACGTGTGAACACATTGGATAATGAATTATATCGAAAAATTCAGCAAAGCTTGATTGATACATTAGACGAGGCAGTATATGTGCACGTTGTCGGATGTGGGGACAATAAGACAGATATGAAGGTTATGCTTCATAAGATTGATAAAACAAAGGAAACAAACTTTGAAAACTGTCTTGCGGATGTAAATATTCCGGTAGGGGAAGTATTTACATCACCGGTATTGGCAGGCACAAACGGAGTTTTGCATGTGAGCTGTGTATACCTGGGGGATTTGAAATATAATGACTTAGAAATTCGGTTTGTGGATGGCAGGATAGCAGATTATACGTGTAAGAATTTTGAGAGTGAAGATGAGAACAAAGCGTTCATTAAGGAAAATCTTCTGTATAATCACGAGACATTGCCAATCGGTGAGTTTGCAATCGGTACAAATACGACTGCATATGTGATGGCACACAAGTTTGACATATTGTATAAGCTACCGATTTTAATTGTTGAAAAAATGGGGCCGCATTTTGCGGTAGGTGATACGTGTTACAGCTATAGCGAGGACAACAGACTTTATAATCCGGACGGAAAAGAGATTGTTGCAAAGGATAATGAGTGTTCGATGCTTCGTACAGCCAGTGACAGTAAGATTAGCGGTCAGGCATATTTTAACTGTCATACGGATATCACAATTCCGTATGAGGAAATCGGAGGAATTTACGCAGTAAAAGAAGATGGTACACAAATCGCATTGATAGAAAACGGAAGGTTTGTTTTACCGGGAACGGAAGAGTTAAATAGGCCGTTTCAATAAAAACAATCATATGGGGGTGTTGTTATGGGAAGAAGAGTCATTTGGATTGTTTTAGACAGTGTCGGAGCCGGTTGCTTGCCGGATGCGGCAGACTTTGGCGATGACGGTGCTGATACGCTCGGACATATTATTAAATCTTATCCGGATATTCGACTTGATACTATGCGAAAGCTTGGATTGTTTGCGATTGAAGGAACGTCCTTTCAAGAAAAGAATGCAAAGGAACAGCCGATAGGATGTTACGGACGTGCAGTGGAAGCATCCAAGGGAAAAGATACGACGACCGGACATTGGGAGATGGTAGGAATTCATACAAAGAATCCGTTTCCAACATATCCAAACGGATTTCCGCAGGATGTGATAGAATCGTTTATCAAAAAAACAGGATGCGGTGCCGTATATGGTAACAAGGTTGCGTCAGGAATCCCGATTATTGAAGAATATATAGAAGAGCATATGAAAACCGGATATCCGATTGTTTATACATCAGCGGACTCGGTATTTCAAATTGCGGCTTCAGAAGAAAAGGTTGGATTGGAACGTCTTTATGAGATGTGTGAAATCGCAAGAGGTATGTTGCAGGGAGAACATGGCGTGGGTCGTGTAATCGCGAGACCCTTTGTAAAAACGGAGGATGGATTTAAGCGTACATCCAATCGTAGAGATTATGCATTAAATCCAAGCGCTGATAATGTTTTGGTACATCTGAAGGACGCAGGAGAAAATGTAATCGCAGTCGGTAAAATTCGTGATATATTTAATGGTGTCGGAATCACAAGAGATATACACACCGACAATAATACGGATGGAATGGCTAAAACAAAACAGCTTGTTGATGAAGTTTCTGAAGGACTCATTTTTACCAACCTGGTTGATTTTGATATGGTGTATGGACATCGGAGAGATTTGCAGGGATATAAAGAAGCATTGGAAGCGTTTGACGCCTGGCTTGGAGAATTGTTACCAATGCTAAAGGAGGATGATCTGCTTGTGATTAATGCAGATCACGGATGCGATCCGACATATAAAGGTTCCGATCATACGAGAGAATATATCCCGGTTTTATTATACGGTAAGAAGCTAACCGGGAATATTTCATTAGAAACAAGGGAATGTTTTGCGGATATCGGACAAACAATCAAGCAATATCTGCTCGAAAATAAAACGGATTACACACTTTTGAAACCATCAAATGCGATTGGAAAAAGCTTTCTTGATATGATTCGGGGGTGAATGACATGCGAATGTACGATTTAATCATGAAAAAACGAAACGGCGGAATTCACACAAAAGAGGAGATTGAATATATCGTATCCGGTTTTACAAAAGGAGAGATTCCGGATTATCAGATGTCGGCCTGGCTCATGTGTGTATATTATCAGGGGATGACCAAGGAGGAAACGGTGTTTCTTACGACTGCCATGGCTGACAGCGGGGAGCGATTAGATTTAAGTGCCATCGAGGGTGTCAAGGTTGACAAGCACAGTACAGGTGGTGTCGGAGATAAGACGACATTTATTGTTGCTCCGATTCTTGCGTCGTGTGGAGTACCGATTGCAAAAATGAGTGGCAGAGGCTTAGGACACACCGGCGGAACGATTGATAAGCTTGAGAGCATTCCGGGGTTTCATGTTTCTATCTCTGAGGAAACATTTATTTCAAATGTTAATCGGATTAAGCTTGCACTTGTCGGGCAGACCGGTAATCTGGCTCCGGCTGATAAAAAAATTTATGCGCTCCGGGATGTTACGGCTACGGTTGATAGTTTACCGCTTATTGCTTCAAGTATTATGAGTAAAAAGCTTGCGGCAGGTGCAGATGTTATTGTGTTGGATGTCAAATGCGGATCCGGTGCGTTCATGAAGGAAGAAAAGGATGCAATTGCACTTGCAAAAACAATGGTTGAAATCGGTAATATGGCGGGAAAACGCACTTATGGCATCATTACTGATATGAATGAGCCGCTTGGATGTAAGGTTGGTAATGCACTTGAGGTTTGTGAAGCAATTGAAGTGCTTAGGATAAAGGATGTAAAAAACTACTTATCGAATGATGAAAATCATGTACAAAAGGGAATAGCAAGATTGCTTGAGGTTTCATTGTCTTTGGCAACCTATATGTTGATCGGATCCGGAAAAGAAACCGATGAAACAAAGGCAAGAGAAGCATGTATGGAAGCTATTGAGAGCGGACGGGCACTCGATAAGCTTGCTGAATTTGTCGGTGCGCAAGGTGGAGATGCCGGTTGCATTTATAATACAGATAAGCTTCCGAAGGCTTCCTGTATCGTGCCGGTTTATGCACCGAAATCCGGATATGTCGCTTCGTGTAATACGAGTGAAGTCGGAATGGTAAGTCTGATTTTAGGTGGCGGACGTGAAACGAAGGACAGTATTATTGATTTATCGGTGGGAATCGATATTCATAAGCATATCGGAGATTATGTTGAAAAGGGAGAAGTGTTTGCATATTTGCATGCGAACCGTGATTCAGTGGTCGCCGAAGCTTCGAAGCGATTGGTTTCGGCATATACGATTTCGGATACGCCGGTTGTTGCAACACCGATTGTAAAACAGATTATAACAAAATAAAAATTGTTTTGTAAAAGTGTAAGAAACTATTGTCAATATGCGTACAAATGCGATACAATAAGTTGTTGAATTATTTATTAAAAGAAGGGATAAATTATGAGAACAGCAATCATTATGGGTTCTACGAGCGATCTCGAGAAAGTAGAACCTGCCGTGAAAATACTTAAGGATTATGGTGTGACGGTCGATGTAAGATGTTTGTCTGCACATCGTGCGCATGCAGGATTGTCCGCATTTTTGGAAGAGGCAAATCAAAATGGTACGGAAGTTATTATCGCGGCAGCAGGTATGGCAGCAGCACTTCCGGGAGTTGTTGCTTCACAGACCGTGCTTCCGGTTATCGGTGTACCTCTTTCGGGTTCTGTTTTGGATGGCATGGATGCCCTTATGTCAATCGTTCAGATGCCACCGGGAATTCCGGTTGCTACGGTTGCAATAAATGGCAGTAAGAATGCAGCGTATTTGGCACTTCAGATTATGGCAAATTCAAATCCTTCCCTCAAGGAAAAGCTGTTAGCTGATCGTGTGCAGATGGAAGAGGCTGCTATGAAGGCAAATGCAGATGTGATTAGTAAATTCAATGAATAATTATACATAAAGGAGACAAAGAACATGGCAATGGGTAAGTTATTGTACGAAGGAAAAGCAAAACAGGTATATGAGACAGAGAAGGCAGATGAGTACATTATTCATTATAAGGATGATGCAACGGCCGGAAATGGTGTAAAGCATGATCAGTTTGCAGGTAAGGGTGTACTGAACAATACAATTTCCGGTATTATTTTTGATATGCTGGAGGAAGCCGGCATCAAGACACATATGATTGAAAAGTTAAATGACCGTGATATTCGTGTAAAGAAGGTGACAATATTCCCTCTTGAGGTAATTGTACGTAATATTACAACCGGTTCTTTCTGTAAGAGACTTGGTGCACCGGAGGGTATCGTTTTGGAGGAGCCGATTTTTGAGATCAGCTACAAGAATGATGATTACGGCGATCCGCTTATCAACGAGGATCACGCAGTTGCACTCAAGCTTATTACAAGAGATGAGTATGCATATGTAAAGTCAACAACATTAAAGATTAATGAGCTCTTAAAGGAGTTCTTCCTTAAGTTCAACTTAAAGCTTGTTGATTTTAAAATTGAGTTTGGTAAGACTGAGGATGGCGAGATTCTCCTTGCAGATGAGATTTCACCGGATTCATGCAGACTTTGGGATGTTGATACAAACCAGAAATACGATAAGGATGTGTTCCGTCAGGATATTGGAGATTTAATTGAGACCTATAAAGCAGTTCTTGCACGAATGCAGCAGTAATACAAAGATAATGTAGGTTTTTGTGGCTTTTTCGTGATGGAAACCTATGCTATACTTGACCTATCAATAGGGATACATATATGAAGGAGGACATTTACTATGGGAATTATTTCAAGATTTAAGGACATTATGGCAGCAAACATCAATGCTTTGCTTGACAAATGTGAGGATCCGGAGAAGATGATTGATCAGACAATGCGTAATCTTACAAAGGATTTGGGAGAGGTTAAGCAGGAAACAGCCGCTGTTATGGCAGATGAGCAAAGATGTAAGAGAGAGCTTGATGAGTGTAACAATGAGATTGCTAAGATGCAGACTTATGCTGAGAAGGCACTTTTAGCCGGTAACGAAGCAGATGCCATGAAGTTCCTTGAACAGAAGAATACACTGACAGCAAAACAGGCAAGCTTACAGCAGACATATGATGTTGCTGCAGCAAACGCTATGAAGATGCGTCAGATGCATGATAAGCTTGTAAAGGATATCAACGAGCTTGATGCGAGAAGAGATGCTATTAAGGCAAAGATGAAGGTTGCCAAGACACAGCAGAAGCTTAACAAGATGACATCTACGATGACAGATTCATCAAGCAGCATCAGTGCATTTGAGCGTATGGAAGCAAAAGCAAACAGCATGCTTGACCAGGCAAATGCAATGTCAGAGTTAAACCTTACAACAGAGGAGAGCGGCGTAGATGCTTTAGCAGCGAAGTATGATGCAGCTCCGGATGCGGCAGTTAAGGACGAGTTAGAAGCCCTTAAGGCCAAGATGGGACTTCAGTAAGAATTGCCGAATTTAAATGATAAGCAAGCAGAGGCCTGTTGTTATATCGACGGGCCTCTGCTTGTTCTTGCGGGTGCGGGTTCAGGAAAAACCCGTGTAATTACCCATCGCATCGCATATCTCATTGATGAAAAATCGGTAAATCCCTACAATATTTTGGCGATAACATTTACCAACAAGGCTGCAAAAGAAATGAGAGAGCGTGTGGATAAAATCGTTGGCTATGGGGCGGAAAGCGTTTGGATTAGTACGTTCCATTCAATGTGTGTACGTATTTTGCGTAAGCATATCGATAAAATCGGGGGCAACAGCGATTTTACAATTTATGACACAGATGAACAGAAAGTTGTTGTTCGTGAAGCGATGAAGTATTTGAATATTGATCCGAAGCTGTATCCGGAAAAAATGGTTCTTTCGGTAATCTCTAAGGCGAAGGAAGAGTATATGTCACCGGATGATTATGGACGTGAGCATGCAGTAAGCTATCGGGATCAGCAAATTGCTTCTATATATAGAGAATATCAGCGCAGATTGAAAAGTAACAATGCACTTGATTTTGATGACTTGATTTATCAGACAATCTTTTTGTTTGAAACATGTCCGGATGCACTTGCAGAGTATCAGGAACGTTTTCATTATATTATGGTTGATGAGTATCAGGATACAAACTATACACAGTTTATCCTTGTAAAGATGCTTGCGGCAAAGCATAGAAAGCTTTGTGTGGTAGGCGATGACGACCAGAGTATTTATAAGTTCCGAGGTGCTGATATTACCAATATTCTTAACTTTGAACAGATATATCCGGATGCAAAGGTTGTAAAACTGGAGCAGAATTATCGTTCGACCTCTAACATTTTGAATGCGGCAAACGGTGTAATTGCCCATAATGAAGGGAGAAAGGAAAAGACACTTTGGACTGCACAGGATGAAGGTGAAAAGGTTACATTCAAACAGTATGATACAGAGCATGCAGAGGCAATCGGTATTGCATCAAAGATCAAGATGTTAAAATCTCAAGGCGTCTTACTGGATGATGTTGCAATTTTGTACCGTACGAATGCACAATCGAGAGTGTTAGAGGAGAAGCTTATTTATGAAAATCTTCCATATAAGGTATATGGAGGTCAGAATTTCTATGCACGTAAGGAAATTAAAGATATTATTTGCTATATGAAGCTGCTTGTCAATGCAAGTGACGACCAAGCGGTAAAACGTGTGATCAACGTTCCGAAACGAGGAATTGGTGCTACATCTGTCGATAAGCTATCAATGTTTGCGGTAGATAACGATATCAATTTATACGATGCATTGTTAGATATCGATGAGGTGCCGGGCATGGGTCGTGTTGCGGAAAAGATTCGAAGCTTTACAGATTTGATGGAAGGCTTTAAGCGTATGTTGTCTGAAGGAGTGTTTATCAGTGAAGTTTATGATGCGATTCTGGAACAGACAGGATATTTGACAGAGCTGCAGGCGGAGAAGACAGATGAAGCAAAAGCTCGTATTGAAAACTTAGAAGAGTTAAAAAATAAGATTGTCAAATATGAAGAAGATGCTGAATATCCGAATCTCACGGAATTATTGGAAGAAATTGCGTTGGTTGCAGATGTTGATAGTGAGGAGGACAGTGAAGAGGCAACACCGAAGGTGACACTTATGACCTTACATAGTGCGAAAGGTTTGGAATTTCCGTATGTGTTTATCGGTGGCATGGAAGAGGGACTGTTTCCAAGTAAGATGTCCATGGATTCGGACGATCCGGATGCAGTGGAGGAGGAACGCAGACTTTGTTATGTCGGAATTACCAGAGCAATGACCAAGCTTTATTTGTCTGCAGCAAGTCAGCGTATGATGCATGGTACGACAAATTATTGTCAAACATCACGGTTTATTTCTGAAATTCCGAATGACTATATTGAAAAAGAGAGCAATGAACGTTTTGCATCCTCTGTTGGCAAAGTATTTGATAACATCGGATATGGACGACCAAAGATGACCTCAAATAATTATGCCCAGAATAATCCATATATCAAAAAGTCAAATCCGTCTGCAAATCCCGGGTTTGGAAAGGCATTTCCTATGGGTGGGGCAATGTCTTCGGCGAACGATTCCTATGCGGTGGGTGATACGGTTAAGCATCTGAAGTTTGGCAAGGGCGTTGTTACATCGATTGTACCTGCAGGCAGTGATAAAGAGATTACGGTCGATTTTGAACGTGTCGGCGAGAAGCGTATGTTTGCATCACTTGTGAAGATGAAGAAGCTATAAAACTGTGCAAAAACTGTGCAAAATGATGTTTCACAGTTGAATATTTAGCCAAAAAGGTGTATAATTCATTCGGTTTGGCACGCGATTACAAGTATGTGGATGGCGTGTTCAAAAAAAATATACAAAAGGAAGTAAAAAGAAATGGGAGAGAGAGAAAAAAAAGCAGGCGGATGGCGCTCAAACAAGTGGGTCCGCGCAGCAATTCCTGGATTGTTGCTTCATTGTTCCATCGGTACAGTATACTGTTGGTCATATGTAAGTACAGGTATTGCAAATCAGATTGGATATGAGGTAAAGACTGTAAACTGGGCATTTAGTTTAGCAATCTTTTTCCTTGGTATGTCGGCAGCATTTCTTGGTAGTGTAGTAGAGAAGGATATACATAAGTCATCTCTTATTGCTACAATTTGTTTCTCACTAGGTATGATTGGTACCGGCTTCTTCGTAAAGTATGGTGCAAATCAGTTTGATGGAGGTGCGGGTAGCAGGAGTCCTCTTGCTCTTATTGGTATCTTCATATGTTATGGATTTATCATGGGTGTTGGTCTTGGTACAGGTTACCTGTCACCGGTTAAAACACTTATGTTGTGGTTTGAAGATCGTAAAGGTCTTGCAACAGGTCTTGCGGTTGCCGGTTTCGGTGCTGCTAAGGCTATCGGTGCACCGATTATGGAGGCTATGCAGAAGAGCATGGATATTGATAAGATGTTCTATATCCTTGGTGGTGTTTATTTTGTAATGATGTTCACGGGACATTTGTTGCTTAAGAAACCGGAAGGCTGGCATGAGCCATCCGGTAATGAGAAGAAGCCAAGCATCATGGAAGTTCTTAAGACAAAGCCTATCACAAACTATATTGGTATTTGGCTTATGTTCTTTATCAATATTACTTGCGGTCTTGCGATTATCTCTTACGAAAAGCAGTTGTTTATTACTGTAGGATTTATCTCAATTGCAGGTACACTTGGTGCTGTTTCGGCCGTATTTAATGCAGGCGGCCGTTTAGGTTTTTCAGCCTGGGCTGATACAATGAAGGATAGAAATACTGTTTACAAGATGATTTTCATTCTTTCCATTGCATTTACAGCAATTGTCCTTGTAACAAACGGTATTGTTAATGCAGAAGATAGTAAGATTCTTGCTGTTATTGTAGTGGCACTTATTATGGTAGTTAATGCCGGATATGGTGGCGGATTCTCAAATGTACCAACACTTCTTTCCGATCACTATGGTATGGGTAGTATTTCGGCTATTCATGGTATTACGCTTTCTGCTTGGGGCTTTGCAGGTATTGCCGGCCCGCAGCTTGCTGCTTTTATCATCAAGAATTTTGGCGGTGAAGAGAAAATTATTGATTATCATGGAAAAACAATGGTAATTAATACACAAGGTATGCAGAATATTCTTTATGCTACATTGGCACTGTATATTCTCTCACTTGTTATCTGTCTTGTATTGGTACGTCCGACAGATAAGGCGCTTGAGGCTAAGGCTGCTAAGAAGGCGGCAAAGGAAGCAAACTAATATCAATATACTGTTTTGTATTCCAAAGAAAGTATTATTAGGTATGGTAATTACTTTGAAAAAGTGTTATAATATCCAATAGGCAAGCATCGGACAGGCAAAATGTCTGATTTATGCGATAAAATAATTTTGGGAGGTAACAGATATGAAGAAGGTTGATGAAGTAATCGTAAAAGAGGATGAGTGCGTAAAGGAAGCAAAGAACGCATTTTTATCCGTTGCTTTAATCGTAGGTATCCTTACAATTATCGTAGGTATCTGTGTAGCGGTATATAAGTATCTTACTCCGGATTACCTTGATGATTTTGACGATTTTGATGATGATTTTGATGACAGCTTCTTTGATGAGGATGATACAATGGAAGAGGCTGACACAAAGAACGAAGAGTAATCGGCAAAGTAAGTAAAAAAGACCATCGGATTTTTGTCCGACGGTCTTTTTTGCTATAAAAATCGACAAATGTATATGGAATAATTTGTTGAATAATGTTATAATTATTTCGTTATGTACATTTAGGGGGTTTATAATGTGGAGGGTAATATGAAAAACTATGAACTCGATCAAACAAAGGGAAAAGGATTAAAATTCTTTTCGAAGATGAGTACTAAGGTTGGCATATTGGTGTTTGCTGTTGTAGTTACTACAGTTACTGTGCTTATTGCATTGTCTGTTAAGAAATCAACAGATACAATGAAAAAAACGTATATGTCCTATGCATTGAATCTGGCAGAGGAGGCGGTATACGGAATTGATTTTGCTGTAAATCTCGGAGAAAGTACATATGGTAATTATGCGCAGAATATGGCACAGGAGGCAGCAGACATTGTAAATGTTATCGAAGAGTCAAAGAAATCCGGAGATAAGCTGACAATCGCGGATCTTGAAAAGGCATTAGGGGAAATAGAGATTATCGGCGTAGAAGGTTCTTATGCCTATATGGTAAGCCCGGATGGAACGATGCTGTATCATAAGTCAGCCGAAAAGATTGGGAAACCGGTTGAAAACGAAGCAGTGAAGGGAATTGTTGCTGAACTTGCTGCCGGAAAAAAGGTAGAAAATGGTTCAATTATTTATGAGTATAAAGGGGCAATGAAGCTTGCCGGCTATGCATTTACAAAGTCCGGTAATATCGTAATTGTGACGGCGGATTACGATACATTTATGAAAATTGATTACGACAGTCTGATTGGATCCATTGAAATTTCCGGTGTAGAAGGTTCGTATGCTTATATGGTAGGTCCGGATGGAACAATGCTTTATCATAAGGATGCCGAAAAAATCGGAAAACCGGTTGAGAATGCAGCAGTCAAAGGAATTGTTGCCGATTTAGAGGCAGGTAAAACTGTTGAAAATGCAGCTGTCGTATACGAGTATAAGGGTGCGGATAAGCTTGCGGGTTATGCATTAACCAGCAAAGGCAATATAGTTGTTGTTACGGCAGATTATGATATTTTTATGAAGCCTGTAACCAATATGAAGCATAGTATGATAATTATTTCGATAGTTTTAGGACTTGTTTGTTGTGTAATCGGAGTTCTTTTGGTATATAAGATGATGAGCGTGTTAGATGATGTGATTCCGGGCATTCGTAATACTGCTAATTTCAATTTCCAAGAGGATGAAATGTCCGAAAAGCTTTCCAAACGTACAGACGAGGTTGGTATTATTGCGAGAGAACTTAAAGGAATGCGTACAAATCTTCGTGAAATTATCAGCCATATTGAGCAGGCAAGTGATAGTATTGATGGTAACGTCAATGAACTTTTGAGTATTTCAGCAAAGGTAAATGATATGTGCACGGATAATTCGGCGACGAGCGAGCAGCTTGCTGCCGGAATGGAAGAAACATCAGCTTCGACGAGTTCAATTGTTGATAATATAGGGCAGATGCAGGAGGGGTCGAGAGAAATCGAAGAACTTACAATTGCAGGTGCGGATATGTCGGCGGCTGTTATGAATCGAGCAACAAAGCTTCGTAAGACGACCGAACAGGCAACAAAGACGGCAATGGCTATGTTTACAGATGTGAAAGGAAAGTCAGAGATAGCAATAGCGGCTTCGAGAGCAGTCGGAAGGATTAATGAGCTTACACAGACGGTTATGTCCATTTCCGAGCAGACAAGCTTACTTGCGCTAAATGCTTCCATTGAGGCTGCTCGTGCAGGAGAAACCGGTCGTGGCTTTGCGGTTGTTGCATCGGAGATTAGTACGCTGGCAACTCAGACATCGGATGCAGTTGGTGATATCAATTTAATTGTGAATGAGATTCATGACTCTGTGGATAATATGGCAGGATGCTTATGTGAGGTTATTTCGTTCTTGGAGACAAATGTATTGTCTGACTATGACAGTTTTGAACAGATTAGTATTCAGTATCAGCAGGATGCGGATGCTTTTAAGGACAGTATGCATGATATCAAGCAGGGTATTGTTTCTTTGAATGAGAAGATGGCAATGATTATCGATGCAATAACAACAATTGACTGTACGGTTGGAGAGGCGGCCGATGGCGTTTCCGACATTGCAGAAAAGACATCGGATATGGTAGGAGAAACATCAAGCACTGCAGATAAGGTTGACGAGTGTAAACGTTTTGTTGCGAGCTTGAACGGAATCATTGGCCGGTTTACGATTGATTAATAAAATAACCCGTTTGTAAAGGGGCAACAGGTAAGAATGGAAAATGCATAACCATTTTCCGTTCTTATCTTTTTTTATTTTTTATTTGACATTTTTATTTGAAGACATTACAATACGAAAAAAGTTAATGTGTATTAACGTACGAAGGCTTCTGTAAAAAAGAAATCCGAGAACGATGATTATTTTGTAAACGAGTCAAAGCATTGGAGAGATAACGGTTGGTTGGATGGGAAGAAACCGTGGAAAGCCTGATTGTTGATTGGATGGGAGGAATCAGTATGGATATGAAAGCCAGTATTGAGGCAACAAAAAAGGGATTTGAAAAAAGGGGGACAGCTATTTATCGTGGATCCTACACCGAACGATGATGACAAGTCGCGATTCGTGGATGAATCGGTTGGTATGATTTTGGAAGAGTCATTTGAAACGTCGATTACGTTTCCGAGATTGACGGAAACAGCGCATGGATTTGACAACATAATGAAGTCACATAGTAAAGAGATAATATCCGGTTATAACGTATGGCAGACAGAGGACAGAAAATATATTTATATCACACAGAGAGTTTGGAATCTGTCATTTATTCAACAATAATGGATTGTATTTAGCGCGGCATAACTTGTCGCGTTTTTATTTATGCAATCTTCCGAGGCACTGTATCAGCAGAGGCTTTTGACATCCGAAGCTTTATAGGGTTCGGAAATATGCAGAAGCCATGACGAAAGTCATATGGAACTTGTTTCTTTCGGCACTGGCATACGATAGGTTTTTTTTGTTAGTATAAGGATGTAAAAAAGAGGGAGGAAAAATCAATGAATGAAATAATACTGAAAACAGATGGTTTGACAAAGAAGTTTGATAACAAAGCGGTCGTTGATCATGTGTCGCTTGAAATAAGAAAAGGTGAAGTGTTTGGACTTTTGGGACCGAACGGAGCAGGTAAGTCTACGACAATGAATATGATTTGCTCTTTGCTTAAGCCTACCGCCGGCAACATCGAATTGTTTGGAATGGATATGAAAAAGAACAACAAGGAAATCAAGTCGAAGATCGGATATATTCCGCAGGAACTTGCAATCCATGGAAATCTAAAGGCATGGGAAAATGTGGAGCTGTTTACCTCGCTTTATAATGTGAAGGGACAAGCACTTCGGGATGCCGTGGATGAGGCACTTGAGTTTGTAGAATTGAAGGATAAGAGAAATATGTTTGCAAAAACATTTTCCGGAGGTATGAAGCGTCGACTCAATATTGCGTGTGCACTCGGACACAAGCCGGAACTTTTAATCTTTGACGAGCCAACTGTTGGTATTGACCCACAGTCCCGCAATTTTATTATGGAAAAGATTAAATACGCAAACGAGCAGGGAACAACCATTATATTACTTCGGCTGTTAAATGTCACAATATTTAACAGCCATATATTTCAAT